>VSPE01000018.1 GCA_009775225.1 Muribaculaceae bacterium
TCACCAAAGCATAAATGTCTGAAATTTCGACTGATGCTTATTTTTTTATTCACATTTGTTTTTAAACAACCTCTTATAGTAAGCGATACCGCCGCCCACACTCCGGGACGGCGGTATTTTTTTGCAGTTTAAACAATTTATCCTTATTTTTGCAGCAGATATCATACTTCATACACCAATCATACCACGAAAATGAAAAACAGCATAGCCGCAATGGCACTCCTGGCAACAATGGCGATGCCGCACACAGCAAACTCGGCAAACTACGCATGGCCCGCCAACTACGAAGGCGTGATGCTTCAGGCCTTCTACTGGGACTCGTATTCCGACACCAAGTGGACAAATCTCACCGAGCAGTCCGACGAACTAAGCCAATATTTCAGCCTTATATGGGTGCCAAACAGCGCCAAGGCAAGCGGCTCACAGAATATGGGCTATATGCCGATTTACTGGTTCACGAACCACGATTCGTCGTTCGGCAACCGCATACAGCTCAAAAAGATGATAACGACGTTCCGCGAAAAAGGCACTGGCGTGATAGCCGATGTGGTAGTTAACCACCGCGCAGGCGTGAGCAACTGGACAGACTTCCCCGTCGAGACGTGGAACGGCCGCACATGGTCGATAGGCCCCGAAGGCATCTGTTCCACCGACGAGGTTCGTAACCAGCCCGGGCAGGCTACTCCCACCGGCGCTCCCGACACGGGCGATGACTTCGGCGGTGCCCGCGACCTTGACCACACCAATGCCAACGTACAGGATAATGTGAAGAATTACGCGCTGTGCCTGCTGCAAGAATACGGCTATGCCGGCTTCCGCTACGACATGGTGAAAGGCTACGCCGGACGTTTCACCAAAATCTACAATGAATATGCAAAGCCCACTTTCTCGGTAGGCGAATACTTCGACGGCAGCTACGACGCCGTGGCGGCATGGATAGAAGCTACCGGACGCCAGTCGGCCGCTTTCGACTTCCCTCTCAAGTTCGTGCTTAACGACGCTTTCGCCTCGGGCGACATGAGCAAGCTGGTATGGCTCGCCAACGGCTCCAATCCCCAGCCCGCCGGCATGATACACTTCGGTTATCCGCAGTATTCCGTGACTTTCGTAGACAACCACGACACCTACCGCGACAACAATAAGTTCAACGGCAACGTACTTGCCGCAAATGCGTTTATCCTTTGCAGCCCCGGCACCCCGTGCATATTCCTGCCTCACTGGCAGCAGCACAAGAGCGCGCTGAAGAAGCTTATCAACGTGCGCAACAACGTGGGCATACACAACATGAGCGCAGTCAAGGTGCTCCGCTACGACCGCAACTGCTACATGGCCGAGGTGACAGGCAGCAAGGGTTCGCTGGTGGTGCGTATCGGCTCCGACTCATCTACCCCGGCCGGCTACACTTCCGCCGACATCAAGGCACAGGGCAACGGCTACTGCGTATGGAGCAAGCAGGGAGGCTCATCCGAACCCGTCGACAACGCTCCCGAGCAGCTGTACCTCATGGGGCATATCAGCCAGGGCGCATGGGCCACCAACGCAGGCGTGAAGATGACCAAAGACGGCAGTACATTCACCGCCCACAATGTGAACATAGTAAAAGCCGATGACAGCAACTACGGCTTCTTCTCTTTCGTGACAGCACTCGGCACCACCGGCTCCGCGAACGAATGGGACGCAGTAATCAATGCAAGCGACCGCTACGGCGCCACATCGAAAGACGAGCCTATATCCCCGAACAAACCCTCAAAGATGAAGGTGTTCTATGGCGGAGCCGACGCCTCTTCGGCTTACTCGTGGGCTGCCCTCCCCGGCTCCTACTCCGTGAAGGCCGACTTCGCTGCCATGACTGTGACTCTCAGCACTCCCTCGGGCATCGATGCACCTGAAGCAAGCAACGAGAACGATGCCGTGTACTATAATCTGCAAGGCGTACGAGTAGACAATCCTACATGCGGCGTGTATATCCGCATACGCAACGGAAAAGCCGAGAAGGTTCTGATTGGCCGACGCTACTGAAATGAAGCTGAACCACACGGCACTCTACGTGCACGACCTCGAAGGTGCCCGAGATTTTTTCGCGGAGTTCTTCGGAGCCGTATCCAATGAGCTTTACCACAATAAGGCAACAGGACTGCGGACGTACTTTCTCACCTTCCCCGATGGTGGCAAGATAGAAATCATGACCCGCCCCGGGCTTGATGCATGCAGCTCATCTCCACACGCACACGGGCTCAACCATATAGCTGTCGGCACAGGGTCAAAAACCGAAGCAGACTCTCTTACCGAACGGATGCGCAAGGCCGGCTATACAATAATAAGCGGCCCGCGCACCACCGGCGACGGATATTACGAAAGCTGCGTGGAGGGTTTCGAAGGCTGTCTTATAGAGATTACCGAATAGACTATATTGTAACGGACGCGCCAGACGGAGCGACGACATTCCTGTCGTTGTACGCCGTCAGGCGTTCGTTTTATCTGCGATGTACCCACGTTCTTCCCGAGGAGTTTGCCCGTGGCGACGAATAAGCGTACTGCAAAAAAAGTTTTGACTCCGCCATTAATGTAAATAACACTTGTCTATTTGTAAAATTTTATTTACCTTTGCAGCGTTCGATATTGAACACGAAATTTAAAACCAAACAGAATGAAAAACTATCTCTTCCCAATGTATTTCCAGATTGCCGGCTGGATACTGTTTATTCCCTCTCTTATAACGGGAGTACTGCTCCTGCTCAACATCATCGGTTTCTCCGGGTCTACGGAAATAGCGGTAAACGACGCCGCTATCATCGGCACAACAATCGGCACGCTTTTCATTGTTTGCTCAAAAGAACGTCATGAAGACGAAATGACACGCTCCATACGCCTCAACTCACTGCTCAAATCGTTTTACGTATATGCCGGAATTCTGGTACTCGCCACTCTGCTTATCAACGGTATCCCTTTCTTCATGTTCATGTCGGCCAACCTCGTGCTTATGCCGCTTCTCTACGTGCTTACCTTCCGCATAGAGATGCACCGATACAATAAACTCAGCAGCGATGAATAACAGAATAAAAGTCGAACGGGCCGAAAGAGGCGTCACCCAGCAGCAACTTGCGGAGGCTGTTGACGTGAGCCGACAGACAATTGTCGCCATTGAGAAAAAACAATTCTATCCGTCCACACCTTTGGCGCTGAAGATTGCCCGCTACTTCGGCAAACCCGTCGAGTCCATTTTCATGCTGGAAGACGGCGATTGACCGATGCTTCTGTCAGTGGCATATCATATAGGAGAGTTGTACATTTGTATGACTCTCTTATCAATTTTTGTACAGGATAAATATTTTTTGTACATTTGCAGCATATTACACTGTTAAACATATAATCCTGAAACGATGAAGAAAATAGCACATCTTATAATAGCCACAGTAGTGGGAATGTTGGCATTATGCAGTTGCGGAGGCGGCAGCAAAGGCCCGTCGGCCCTGGAAGCTCAGAGCGAACGCATAGCAGGCGACCTCGAAGCCCTTTCGCAGGAAAGCCCGAAGTTCCTTGCAGGAACATCGGCCGAATACGCCGCGCCCAATCTCAATGTGAGCATAGAGTTTGCCGACACGACAGTAAATGTGAACTCCTACACAGAAGCTCTCGTGCAGTATGTGCTTGCCCAGTACCTCAAGAACCATACCGGCGCCAACCTCGATGCCGTAATCAACACACTCTCGGCCGAGAAGGGTTCGCTGAACCTCCGTCTCTCCGACACACACGGCAATTCGCGCGAATACGGTGTGAACGCAGGCCGCCTCAAGCAGCTTGTAAAACTCAAACCTATGGAGCTTAGCTTCAACGATGTGCGCACCAATGTGTCGGATATTATGGCAGCTAAGTGCCCCGCCTACATCGCAGCACATAACGCCGCCGACTGCGAGTTCGAAATCAAAGGCGGTTTCGCTCAATACACACTCACCTTCGAGCGTGCGTCGGCCTACAACAGCCTCAACCAGGGCAGCCTCACCGGCCGCTACCTCAAGGTAATCAAACCTGAATACGAGGCCTTCGGCGCATGCCGCCCGATGATAGAAGAGCTGCTGCGCAGCCTCTCGATAGACGGCTACCGCTTTATCTACACCGACAAAAAAGGCACAAAGACCATAAGCGCCGGCATGCCCTGGCGTCTAATCAACGAATAAGAAGCATCATGACTCTCGTAGACCGATTTCTGCAATATGTGAAGTTCGACACACAGAGCGACGAACTCACCAACATGACACCGTCGACTCCCGGTCAGATGGTGTTCGCCGAACATCTTAAAAAAGAGCTCGAAAATCTCGGACTTACCGAAATCACTCTTGACGATAACGGCTATCTTATGGCCACACTTCCTTCCAACCTCCCCGCAGGCCACAAGGAAGTGCCCACTATAGGTTTCATCGCCCACCTCGATACATCGCCCGACATATCGGGACGCCATGTGGCTCCGCGCATCGTTCAGAACTATCAGGGCGGCGACATTGAGCTTAACAGCGCTACCGGCGCCGTGCTTTCGCCCAACGACTTCCCCGAGCTGAACAACTACGTAGGTCAAGACCTTATTGTGACCGACGGCAACACTCTGCTCGGCGCCGACGACAAGGCCGGCATCGCAGAAATAATCACGGCCATGGACTATCTGCTCAAGCACCCCGAAGTGAAGCACGGCAAAATACGCGTAGGCTTCAACCCCGACGAGGAAATCGGTCAGGGTGCGCATAAATTCGATGTAGACCTCTTCGGCTGCGACTTTGCCTACACAATGGACGGCGGCGAAATCGGCGAGCTTGAATATGAGAACTTCAACGCAGCAGTAGCTCGCGTCACCTTCAAGGGCCGCAACGTTCACCCCGGATATGCCAAGCACAAGATGATAAACTCGATGCGCATTGCCAACCAGTTTATAATCATGCTTCCCCGCTGGGAGACACCTGAGCACACCGAGGACTACGAGGGCTTCTACCACCTCATATCTATGGAAGGCTCGGTGGAGAAAACCGTGCTTACATACATTATCCGCGACCACGACCGCGACCGCTTCGAGCGCCGCAAGAAAGAGCTTGAGCATCTGGCCCGCAAAATCAACCACGAGTTCCCCGACTGCTGCTCGCTCGACATCAAAGACCAGTACTACAACATGCGCGAGAAAATCGAGCCGGTGATGCACATCATCGAGACTGCCGAAGAAGCCATGCGCCGCCTCGACATCCGTCCCAAGGTTGTGCCTATACGCGGCGGCACCGACGGCGCCCAGCTCTCGTTCAAGGGACTGCCCTGCCCCAATATCTTTGCGGGCGGCCTCAACTTCCACGGACGCTATGAGTTTGTACCCATTCCGTCGATGGAGAAGGCTGCAGGCGTGATTGTAGAGATTGCCAAACTGGTAGCTGAGAAGGCCTGAACGGCCTTCCCTTCCTGCCGACAACCGTTTGCGCCAAGGTGAAGCATCCTCTGCTGGTGGTAGTGACAGGCCCGACAGCTTCGGGCAAGACAGCACTCGCCATAGAGATAGCGCGCCACTACGGCTCAGAAATCATATCGGCCGACTCAAGGCAGATTTTTAAGGATTTACCCATAGGCACGGCTGCTCCCACCACACAGGAGCAGGTCCGTGCCGTTCATCATCTTGTGGGCACTCACGAACTGGATGCCTACTACAGTGCTGCCTGCTTCGAGGAGGACGCCATGCGTATTCTGCCGTCGATATGGGCCAAGAGCCCGGTGGCGGTAGTGTGCGGAGGCTCAATGATGTATATCGACGCGCTCACAAAGGGCATCGATGATATTCCTACCGTGAGCGACGGTGTGCGCCAGTACGTAAAAGACATGCACGCCGCGCATGGCCTCGGTGCGGTGCTCGCTCAGCTCGAAATACTCGACCCCACATTCCACGCCACTGTCGACAAGGCCAACACCCGTCGTGTGATGCACGCACTGGAGGTATGTCTGCAATCGGGGCAACCCTATTCGTCGTTTCTCTCGGGCAAGCGCCGCAGCCGTCCCTTCAAGGTTCTTGAAACAGCTATCAGCAGGCCGAGGGAGGAGCTTTTCGCACGAATAAACGCCCGCGTCGACGCAATGATTGCCGCCGGACTGGAGGAAGAGGCCCGTGCCGCCTTTGCCAAGGGCGACTTCAACTCGCTCAATACAGTGGGCTATAAGGAGCTTGCTGCCTGTTTCCGTGGAGAAATGGACAGAGACACAGCAATAGCCCGCATAGCTAAAAACACGCGCGTATATGCAAAAAAACAACTTACGTGGCTCGCACGCAATCCCGAAGTGCATTGGCTCGCACCTGCGGATGCTGTCAGAGATGCGATAGCTCTTGTCGACACCGCTCTTGCCGAGTGTGAACCCTGACGCCATATTCAGTGTTGGATATCAGACACTTTCCAACACTGAACACTATGTCCTAAAGAATCGAACAATACAAAAAAATCGCCTCAGCAACATTGCCGGGGCGATTCTTTCTTATTCCGTCGACCGATATCAGTATGTCATGCGTTTCTTGACATCGTTGAGCTTGGCGTCGTCGTTGAGGTTGTAGTATACATTCTCAAGATACTTAAGCACGTCGGTGTTGTCGGGGTTGAGGTTGTATGCCTCTTCGAGAATATCGGCAGCCTGCAGGAAGAGAGGTTTGATTTTCTCGTTGAAGTAAGCTGTGTACTCATCCTGCTTTGTGGGAGCTGTATCGCCGAGTGCGAAAGCCTCTTCGCAGAGCTGACGGCCATAGTAATAGATAGCCTGAGCATTCTTGGGGTCAATCTCCATAGCCTTCTTGTACGACTCTTTGGCCTTTGCCTTCGCGTCGGGAGTAGACTCGCTGTTCTCATAGAGAACGCCCTGTACAACATAGTACTGCGAGTTGTTGGGGGCGAGTGCGATAGCGTCGTTGATAACGCTGAAAGCCTTGTCGAGCTGCTTGTTCTGGAGGTAGTAGTTTGCCACCTGGCTGATGTACATGGGGGCTTCCTTGCCATAGAGAGGAATTGCTTCTTCTGCGTAAGCGAGGACTACATCATCATTTTTAAGCTGTGTGGCAACAGCGATAGCGTAGTCATAGAGACCTTTCTTGTTGTATCCGAGTTTCTTGGCATTTCCGAAAGCGGCAAGAGCCTCGGGCAGCTTGTTGCACTGCCAAGCGGCAAGAGCCTGGTTGAATGCGATTTCGCCGAATACGGTATCGGGCTGCATGGCATTGTTTGCTTTGAGAGCCTTTACAGCAGCGGGTATTTCACGGATTGAGCAGAAGATATCCCAGCAGCGGTAAGCGCCTTCATAGTCCTTGGCATTCCAAAGGTCGGCACCGGCGTTGGTGTAGTCGGCGAAGTGCCCCACGATAGTGTTTACCATTTCCTTGGAGTACTTGGGCTTCACTTTACCCTTTGCATCGGGAATTGAGTCGAGGGGGAAAGCCTTTGTGAAGTAGTCGAAGCCCTGTATGAGGAGCTGGCCCATCTTCTTGTCGCCGTTCTCGGGAAGTTTGTTGAACTGCTTGAGGCCGAGAAGGTGGTCGTATTCCTTGTAGGAAGCGGCACCGGGAATGAAATAAGTCTGTGCGGCCTGCGCGGTTGTGGGGTCGGAGAATGCGGGAGTAATAATCTTCACAACCTCGGCGGCTTCCTTACCACCCTTGTAGGCGCGTTCGGCTTCTTTCACCACAGCCTGCTGTGCGGTCGCTGCCATTGCGGTAACAGCGGCGAGAGCCAGAAAAGAAATTGTCTTCTTCATATTATAGTGTAGTTTTAGGTTAATTATTCATCGGAGTCTGTTTCGGAGCTGTCTTCGGCGTCGTCGACAACTTCGGCATCGTCGATTTCTTCCTCTTCTCCCTCGGCACCGAGTTCGGGTAGTTCTTCGGCATCGGGAGCAATCTGTATTGCCTCTTCTTCGGGGTCGGCGTCAACGCAGCAAACCGATGCAATCGCGTCGTTGCGCTTTTCGAGGTTGATGATGCGCACGCCCTGTGTGGCACGGCCCATGACACGTATGTCGGCCACGTGCACGCGGATAAGCACGCCTGAGCGGTTAATGATTACGAGGTCGTTATCGTCGTTCACGCTCTTGAAGGCCACCAGCTCGCCGGTCTTGTCGGTGATGCTCATGGTCTTGACACCGCGTGCGCCACGACGTGTGAGGCGGTAGCCGTCTATCTGCGAGCGCTTGCCGAAGCCTTTCTGAGAAAGAACAAGCACGGAGTTCTCTGTGTTCTCGGGCATTACCACGAGGCCCACAACGGCATCGTCGACATCGTCGATACGCATACCGCGGACACCCGAGCTTACTCGACCCATTGCGCGGAGGTCGCTCTCATGGAAGCGGATAGCGCGGCCATGACGGTTTGCCATGAGGATTTCGCTGCTGCCGTCGGTGAGTTCAACGCCCACCAGAGAGTCGCCTTCGCGGATAAGTATGGCCTTCTTGCCCTTGGCCATTACGCGGGCATACTCACTGAGCACGGTCTTCTTTATGAGACCGTTTCGGGTAGCGAACACGAGGTAGTGTGTCGAGGTGTACTCTTGGTCGTCGAGGCTCTTGCAGCGGATAAATGCGTTTACGCTGTCGCCCGGCTCAATGTTGAGGAGGTTCTGTAGAGCGCGGCCCTTCGAGGTCTTGTCGCCCTGAGGCAGCTCATACACCTTGAGTTTATACACCAGGCCCTTGTCGGTGAAGAAGAGCATGGTATTGTGCATCGAGGCTGTGTAGATGTGCTCGATGAAGTCTTTGTCGCGAGTCTGCGAACCGCGGGCGCCAACGCCGCCGCGTCCCTGTGCACGGAATTCGGCAAGGGGGGTAGCCTTGATGTATCCGAGGTGCGAGATAGTGATAATCATATCCTCGTCGGCCACGAAGTCTTCTTCGTTGAACTCGCCGGCGGCATACTTGATTTGAGTGCGGCGTGCGTCGCCATATTTCTCGCTCACTTCGCGGAGCTCGCTCTTGATAAGTTCGCGGAGCACGTTCTCGTCGCGGAGGATAAGCTCAAGCTCGGCGATTTTCTTGTGTATTTCGTCGATGTCGCGCTGAAGCTCTTCTACAGCAAGGTTTGTAAGTGCGCGCAGGCGCATGTCCACGATAGCCTGTGTCTGTGCCTCGCTGAGACCGAAGCGCTCCGACAGACGTGTGCGGGCCTCTTCTGTGGTCTTGGACGATTTGATGATAGCTATCACTTCGTCGATGTTCCGCACGGCTATCATCAGACCTTCGAGGATGTGTGCGCGCTCGCGGGCCTTCCGGAGCTGGAACTCGGTGCGGCGTGTCACCACTTCGCGGCGGTGGTCGTTAAACGACTGAAGCAGCTCCTTGAGGTTGAGTGTGCGGGGGCGTCCGTTTACGAGGGCCACATTGTTCACCGAGAACGACGACTGCATGGCCGTCATCTTGTAGAGCTTGTTCAGCACCACGTTGCCGTTGGCATCGCTCTTGAGCGTGACTACGATGCGCATGCCGTCGCGGTCGCTCTCGTCGTTGATATTGGCGATACCGTCGATTTTCTTGTCCACCACGAGCTGGGCAATATCCTTGATAAGCTCGGCACGGTTCACGCCGTAAGGTATTTCGGTAATTACGATGAGTTGGTGCTGGTTGTGCTCTTCTATTTCAGCCTTGGCACGGATAAGGATACGTCCGCGACCGGTCTCGTATGCCTCGCGCACGCCGTCGTAGCCGAAGATGATGCCGCCGGTGGGGAAGTCGGGGGCAAGGACTATCTTGGAAAGCTCCTGCACTGTCAGTTCGGGGTTGTCGAGCAGGGCTATGCAGGCGTCGATACTTTCGATAAGGTTGTGAGGGGGCATGTTGGTGGCCATACCCACGGCGATACCCGAGGCTCCGTTCACAAGGAGGTTGGGGAAGCGGGTGGGGAGCACCACGGGTTCCTTGCGGGAGTTGTCGTAGTTGGGCTGGAAGTCGACGGTATCTTCATCGATGTCGCGGAGCATTTCTTCGCCAAGGGGGTCGAGACGCACTTCGGTGTAACGCATCGCAGCAGGAGAGTCGCCGTCGATAGAGCCGAAGTTGCCGTGGCCGTCCACGAGGGTGTGGCGGAGCGACCACCACTGCGCCATTCGGCATACAGTACCGTAAATCGAGGAGTCGCCATGCGGGTGATACTTACCCATGACCTCACCTACGCAGTTGGCGCTTTTCTTGTGGGGTTTGTTACTTGTGTTGCCCATCTCGTTCATGCCGAACAGCACACGGCGGTGCACGGGCTTCATGCCGTCACGCACGTCGGGGAGGGCTCGCGACACAATCACCGACATTGAATAGTCGATGTATGCCGTCTTCATCTCATTCTCAATATTAATCTTAAAGATGCGGTCTTCTTCAAGCATATGCTAAAATAATGTACGTTAAGCGCTTAGGCGGCGAGCCCGCCACGCGGTGCTCCTATGCAGGGCCGCAGGTGCGCAAAATTCATACAAAGGTACAAAAAAAAATTGAAACAGTGTGCCGCCCACTCATTTTTTCAGCGCCGCCATACGCACGCAGACGAACAATTGTACACTTTTATTTATTATTAATTATGCCATGCAATCTTTGGCACGATTATTGCGTTATTCATCACAAGCCGTCCGGCTTCTGCCAAAGCGGCACAATTGCCAAGAAACTTATGGAAAACAACCAGAAATACACCCGCGAGGCACAGGAGATGATAGACCGCCTCCGCACACAGTGCACTCAGCACAACAATCCGTTTATTATGCCGGCGCACCTTATGCTGGAGCTCGCGCAGCCCGGAACACGCTCGGCCGATATGATGGAACGCTTAATCGGCGCAGACAGGCTTTCCGACCTGCGCACCGACCTCGATATGTCGCTCTACGAGCCTAACGTAACCGAAGGCCGCACCGCCGACTACTACAACCGCATCCTCACCCTCATCATAAAGCTCGCCATTATCGAGGCCCGCTACCTGAAGGCCGACCTCGTGGATGTGGAGCACCTGCTGCTTTCGCTGTTCCATAACAAAGAGGTAAAATCCATGGGCGCCCTCGCTCCCTTCTTCAATGCCGGATTAGAGTACGAGGCGCTGGCACGTATGCTCAAAGCCGACCTCCAGCCCGAGGGTGAGCCCCACGTGGCCGACGCCGACGACAGCACTCCCGACAACAGTACCGCCGAAAGGCAGCCCGACGATGCCGCCAAAGCCAACGGCGGCCGCAGCTACCGCCGCCAGAGCACTCGCGGAGGCGACACTCCCATGCTCGACAAATTCGGCAACGACATGACTCGCGCAGCAAGCGAAGGACGCCTCGACCCCGTAGTCGGACGCGACACCGAAATAGAGCGCCTCGCACAGATTTTGAGCCGCCGCAAGAAGAACAACCCCGTGCTCATCGGCGAGCCGGGCGTAGGCAAATCGGCTATTGTGGAAGGTCTCGCACTGCGCATAAACCAGCGCAAAGTGTCGCGCACACTCTTCGACAAGCGCGTGGTATCGCTCGACATGGCTTCCATTGTGGCTGGCACCAAGTACCGGGGCGAGTTCGAAGAGCGCATCAAAGCCATTCTCAACGAGCTTTCAAAGAACCCGCAGGTAATACTCTTCATCGACGAAATACACACCATTGTTGGCGCCGGCAACGCGCAAGGCTCTATGGATGCCGCCAACATGCTCAAGCCCGCACTCGCCCGAGGCGAAATACAGTGTATCGGCGCCACCACCCTCGACGAATACCGCGTGAACATCGAGAAGGACGGTGCACTCGAGCGCCGCTTCCAGAAGGTAATGGTAGAACCCACCACCGCCGAAGAGACACTCACCATATTAAATAACATCAAGCCCCGCTACGAGGCTCACCACGGCGTGACATATACCGACGAGGCTCTCGAAGCCTGCGTGAAGCTCACCGACCGCTACATCAGCGACCGCAACTTCCCCGACAAGGCTATCGACGCGCTCGACGAGGCCGGCTCACGTGTGAGAGTGACAAACATAGCCGTCCCCGAGGCTATCGACGAGCTGGAGACTCGCCTTGCAGCAGCCACCGCCGAGAAGAAAGCCGCCGCTCAGCGCCACGACTTCGCCGAAGCATCGCGTCTGCGCGACGAGGCCGACCGCCTTGCCGCCGAGCTGGAAAAAGCACGCAAGGAGTGGGAGAAAGAGCTTGAGGCCAACCGCGTGGCCGTCGACGCCGACAAGGTTGCCGAAGTGGTGGCCATGATGACAGGCGTGCCCGTGCAGCGCATAGCGCAGGCCGAAGGCATCAGACTGCTCGAAATGGCACCGGCACTGCGCAATGCCGTAATCGGACAAGACGCCGCTATAGAGAAGATTGTAAAGGCCATACAGCGCAACCGCCTCGGCCTCAAAGACCCGGGCAAACCCATAGGCACCTTCATGTTCCTAGGCCCGACAGGCGTGGGCAAGACACACCTCGCCAAGAAGCTCTCGGAGTACCTCTTCGACAGCTCCGACGCCCTTATACGCATCGACATGAGCGAGTACATGGAGAAGTTCACCGTATCGCGCCTCATAGGAGCGCCTCCCGGCTACGTAGGCTACGAGGAAGGCGGCCAGCTCACCGAGCGCGTACGCCGTCACCCCTACTCGGTAGTGCTGCTCGACGAAATAGAGAAGGCACACCCCGACGTGTTCAACCTCCTCCTGCAGGTCATGGACGAAGGACGCCTCACCGACAGCCTCGGCCGACACATCGACTTCAAGAACACCATAATAATCATGACGTCGAACATCGGCACGCGCCAGCTCAAGGACTTCGGCTCGGGAGTAGGCTTCGCCACACGCGAGGTAGACCGCGAATACTCGCATGGCGTGCTCTCCAAGGCCCTCAACAAAGCCTTCTCGCCCGAATTCCTCAACCGCATCGACGACATCGTTATCTTCGACACCCTCGAAAAAGAGGCTATCTTCAGGATTATCGACATAGAGCTGGCAGGCTTCTACAAGCGACTCCGCAACATGGGCTACGCCATTACTATCAGCGACGAAGCCAAGAATTTCATAGCCTCCAAGGGCTGCGACGTGCAGTTCGGCGCCCGTCCGCTAAAGCGAGCCATACAGAAGTACCTTGAAGACGAACTGGCCGAAATGCTCCTCACTACAAAGATTGAGAGCGGCGACGAAATTATAGTAGACTACGACTCCGAGGCCGCAAAAATAGTGACACACCTCATAAAGGCCGACTCTCAGCCCAAACTCGAAACCGCCGGGCAAGACTGATGACTATCGAACGATACAACGAAATAGTAGCCTTCCTCCGTGAGACCATAGCGTCGACACCGTGGGAAGGCCACGTATATACGGTAGGAGGATGCTGCCGCGACATGGCGCTCGGCGAGACAATACACGACATCGACCTTGCCGTAACTCTCCCCGACGGTGGAGTGCGCCTTGCCGAGTGGCTCCACAAGAAAGGCCTCACGACATTCAACCCCATATACTTCCGCAAATACGGCACCGCACGGCTCTTCCTGAAGCGCTTCCCGCGCATCGAAATCGAGCTTGTGCAGACTCGCAGCGAGAAATACACCGACCGGAACTCCCGCAACCCCGAGACAGCTTTCGGCTCTATCGAAGACGACTGTCTACGCCGCGACCTCACCATCAACTCCCTGTATCAGAACGTATCCACAGGCGAGATACTCGACTTCTCGGGCCGCGGCCTCGCCGACCTCAAGGCACACATCATACGCACGCCCATGGAGCCCGACGCCACATTCGACGACGACCCCGTGCGCATACTCCGCGCCATACGCTTCGCCGCAAAATACGGCTGGGACATAGACCCCGCCGCCCTCGAGGCCATGAAGCGCCACTGCAACCGCCTCTCCATAATATCGGCCGAGCGCCTCTACGGTGAGTTCGAGAAACTGCTGCTCTCTCCCCGCCCCGCAATGGCCCTCGGGCTGCTGCGCAAAGCAGGAGCCATACCTCTGCTCATACCCGAGCTGTGCGCCACCTTCGACATGACACAGAGCGACTATCACTTCGGCACGGTGTGGGAGCACACGCTCGCCACGGTCGACGGCGTAAGCGCCGACCCGGTGCTGCGCATGGCCGCACTGCTGCACGACATAGGCAAGACCGTGACACGACAGACCCTCGCCGACGGCTCCGTACGCTTTCCGCGCCACGACCGTATATGCCGCCGCCTCATAGCCGGCATACTCGCACGCTTCAAGTGCCGCAAGCCCTTTGTCGACAAGGTGATATTCCTGTGCTCCAACCACGAAGCAGCCAAAAGCTGGGGTGCCACATGCAAAGACATGAGCAATGCCGACCTAAGGCGCCTCATGCACCTGTGCGGCACGCAGCAGCGCATGGAGACACTCATGGCGCTTATCAACGCCGACAACCGAGCCTACGCGCCCGAGCACTGCATGCCGCAGCAGGTGAAGCACATAAAGAAGCGCATGTACGCCCTGCGCGAGAAAGACAAAGGCGTGTCGATGTACACCTATCATCTGCCGCTCAAGCCCTCGCGCATAGCCAGGATAGCAGGTACCCGCAATCCGCGCGTCATAGAGGAGTATCAGCACTGGCTGATGCAGAAAGCATACAAAGACCCACTGCTCACACGCGAGCAAATGGCCGAGCTGCTGCGCGAATATGTGGCACGGCCCGCCAATCCTCACAGCACAAAAGAATAAAGAGATTGTTTAATAATCATTGTCAAACAACCTCTGACATATTTTTTTGAGGCGCGAGTGAGCTGTATTACGATAAGATTGTGTATATTTGCGCAAAATATATGGATAAACAGACACTACTCGACAAGCGCTATCTGCGCATGGCCGCCATTTGGGCTGAGAACTCCTACTGCGAGCGCCGCAAGGTAGGAGCTATCATCGTGAAAGACAAAATGATAATATCCGACGGGTTCAATGGCACGCCCGCCGGCTTCGAAAACGTGTGCGAAAGCCCCGAGGGCGTCACCAAGCCATACGTGCTCCACGCCGAGGCAAACGCCATTACCAAGGTGGCCCGCAGCAACAACTCCAGCGAAGGCTCCACTCTCTACGTGACGGCCTCGCCATGCCTCGAGTGCTCCAAGCTCATCATTCAGGCCGGCATACGCCGTGTGGTATTCAACGACCTCTACCGCCTCAGCGACGGCATCGACCTGCTGCAGCGCGCCGGTGTGGAGTGCGTGCATCTGAGCGAACTTAACAACGAATAGAAGACTCTCTATGTCGAAAGACCGAAAATACATGCTATGGCTGCCTGTTGTGGCGGCCCTTTTCCTTATAGGCGGTATATGGCTGGGCTACGCCTTCGCCCGACACGACAGCCGGAGCGCCGCACGGCATAAGCTCGACATGGTGTTCGACATCATCGAATCGAGCTACGTAGACCCCGTAGACTGGGACAGCCTTGTAGAGCTTGCCATTCCCGAGCTGCTGGCAGGCCTCGACCCTCACTCGGCATACATCCCCGCCGATGAGCGGCAGGTAGCCAACCGCGACCTCGAAAGCAAATTCTACGGCGTGGGCATACAGTTCCAGATGGTCGAAGACACCCTCTATGTGGTTGAAGTGATATCGGGCGGTGCCGCCGAGCGCGCGGGCATGCAGGCCGGCGACCGCATCATAGAGATAGACAGCATCAACGTGGCCGGAACGGGCAAGAGCAGCAACGACATATTCAGGCTGCTGCGAGGCCCCGAAGGCACCGACGTGTCGGTGAGAGTGAAGCGCAGCACATCGGCGCAGCCGCTATCGTTCACCATGACCCGCGCCGAAGTGCCCGTGTCGCCTATCGACGCCTCATATCTGCTGAACGATTCTATCGGCTACCTTCGCCTGGGCAAGTTCTCCGGCAACACCTATCCCGAGGTGCTCAACAGCCTGGCACAGCTGCGCTACGACGGCGCAAAATCGTTTATCCTCGACCTGCGCGGCAACACCGGAGGCTACATGAACCCGGCAGTGCTCGTGGCCAACGAGTTCTTCGGGAGCGGCAACGTGATTGTGGCTACCAAAGGACGCACCGCGCGCGACCACAACGTGATATTCAGCGACGGCAGCGGCACCTTCACCGGTGAGAACCTCGTGCTCCTTGTCGACGAATTTACGGCAAGCTCCAGCGAAATCCTCGCAGGCGCCGTTCAGGACAATGACCGCGGCCTCGTCATCGGGCGCCGCACCTTCGGCAAGGGCCTTGTGCAGCATCCCTTCGAGCTGCCCGACTCAAGCGAATTCCGCCTCACTGTGCAACGCTACTACACCCCCTCGGGCCGCTGCATACAGAAAGACTACAAGCCCGGCCACACAGGCGAGTACCTCAACGAAATCATCGACCGCTACGACCGCGGCGAGATATTCAGCGCCGACAGCGCGAAGGTAGACTCCACACTCATATTCCACACCGGCACGGGGCGCATGGTATACGGCGGCGGAGGCATCATGCCCGACATATTCGTGCCCTCGGACACCACGGGCGTCACATCATACTACCTCAAGGTAGCCAACGCCGGGCTGCTGCGCAACTTCGCCTACGAGTACGCCGACCTCAACCGCGGGCGCCTCAACGAGAGCCGCGACACACGCGAGCTGCTCGAAATGCTGCCTTCCGACCAGGTGCTGCTGCAGTCGTTCGTGAACTACGCCCACCAAAAGGGCGGCGTGGCTCCGCGGTGGTACTACATCAACATTTCGGCTCCTTTGATTGTTAATCAGTTGAAAGCACTGATAGCGCGCGACATAGTGGGCATGGACGGCTATTTCGAGATAGTCAACTCCACCGACCCTGTTGTGCTTGAAGCTGTCAGGGCGCTACAGGACGGCTCTGCCGCCTTCCCTCTCCGCGACAACTGACACCACAATACGACCGATGAAAAAAGAAGACATACGCGCACAGGTACGCGCCCGCAAAACGATGCTCGATGCCTATGAGCGCACCGAGGCGGCACGGCGCGTGTTCGACAGCCTCACTTCGCTGGCCTCGTTCACCGTGGCCGAGCGTGTACTCATATACAACTCTCTGCCCGACGAGCTTCCCACCCGCGAGTTTATCGACCGCTGGGAAGGACGCAAGACGTTCTACCTGCCGCGCGTCAACGGTCTCGACCTCGACATACTGCCCTACGAGCGCACACGCACGCACCTTGGCGCCTTCCGCATAGAGGAACCCGACGGCGAGGACACCACCGACGTGGCCGACATAGACCTCATCATAGTGCCCGCCGTGGCATACGACCGCCGCGGCAACCGCGTGGGCCGCGGCAAGGGCTTCTACGACAGGCTGCTCTCGCGTGCCCGTGCCCTCAAGATAGGTGTGGGATACGGCTTTCAGCTCATCGAGGACGGCATCGACGCCGACCCCCACGATGTGCCTGTCGACATAGTAATCACCGACGGCCACGGCATAATAAAAGTGCGCCGCTGAGCCGGAGCACTTCCTTCCTTCCCGCACACACGCCCCTGCTTCCCGCACACCCGGCACTTCCCTCTTTTGCCCCTGAGGCTTCCGCATACCCGTGTGCGGGAAGGAAGGAAGCGAAGTGTCGTGCACAAAAAAACGAGGCTCCGACAAAGAAAATGCCGCAAAAACGGGGGTAAATCCCCGCGCTCGGGAAATACACGGTTTTAAGCCTCCGCAGCCATGTAATTTTGCATTGCAATCCCACTAACGGGCTTGCCTGCAAGAAACATGAAAGAATACCGTTACAAACTCGGACGTATCACAGGTGTATGTCCCGCATGCGGCAAACGCCGCTTCAAGTATTATGTCGACAGTCGTACGGGGCGTATCATAGACCCGGAATGTGGCCGTTGCAACCGCGAGCACAGCTGCGGCTATCACCGTTCTCCACGCGATGCAGGTATCGACGGCAACACCATGTCGGCCTTCGTCTCGCCTGCACGCCGCAAGGAGCCTTCGCACCTCCCCGTGCCTACATTCGCCAAGGCACCTTACTGCCCTCTCACACAATACCTGCGGGGACTCTTCGGCAAAGAGCCTGTAGAGCGCTGGTGCCGTCTTATGGGAGTGGACACCTTCCCCGACGACCCTCGCAAGACTATCTTCTGGCTACAGGACAGAAAGGGCGTGAACCGCTCGGGCAAGCTCATGGCCTACGGCGACGACGGTCATCGCCTGCACGGCAAGACCGACACCGGCTACCTGCACAAGGCTTTCGCCATTCCCGACTACGACTTCGAGGCCTGCTTCTTCGGCGAACACCTCGCCGCACAGCATCCGAACCACACCATAATCCTTGTCGAGAGCGAGAAGTCGGCCCTGATGATGAACATACAGATGGAACTGGAAGGCTACATCGACCGCTATATCTGCCTCGCCACATCGGGCGCCTCCAACGTACGCCCCGACAAGAGCCGTATGGACGACCCCTGGTACCGCCTCAACATTCTCAAAGGACGCCGTGTGATACTCCTACCCGACGCCGACATGGCAGAGAGCTGGGACGAGGCGGCAAAGGCGCTCCGACCCTACACATCGTCGGTAACGGTTCTCGACCCCCGACGGCCGCCATTCTCCCTCTCCGGCTCGCAGGACGTGGCCGACTACATAGCGGAGAGAGCTACAGACAACAGATATTATGAAACCGAATATACAGAAACAGAAATGGAAAATATCAATAACACAACCGCAATCAACAATACCGAAAGCATCAGCAACACTGCCGACCCCACCGAACGCTACCTCATAATAAAGAACGCCAACAGCTGGATAACAGACTCTATGGAACGTCCCGACCCCAAACCGCTGTGGCGCAATATATGGTACGAGAACGAGGTTTGCTGTCTCTTCGCCGACACCAACGTGGGCAAGAGTATCCTCGCCGTACAGATTGCCGACGAGATTTCGCAGAAGCGCAAGGTTGTGTACTTCGACTTCGAGATGACCGACAAGCAGTTTCAGATGCGATACACCGACTCCGATACAGGCACTCCCCACGCTTTCAGCGACAACCTCTTCCGCGCAGAGCTGTCTACCGACTACAATTACCGCGACATCGAGGGCGTGATAAACGGCATACGCTCGGTGGCACGCAGGTGCGACAGCACTACCATTATCATCGACAATCTCACATGGCTCTGCAACCGTGCGGAGACAGGCGAGGCAGCGGGTGAGTTCATGCAGCTCCTCATAAAGCTCAAGCGCGACTACGGCTTCTCCATACTCGTGCTGGCACACACTCCCAAGAGCCGTGGCGAGACAGCTCTCACTATCGACCGTCTGGCAGGCTCCAAGCGCATAGCCAACTTCATGGACGCCGTATTCGCCATAGGCATCAGCGAGCGCGACAGAGCATCGGAGCGATACCTCATACACCTCAAGAGCCGAAGTTCGGCCATAGAGTACACCTCGCGGAACGTGATGCTGATGAAGCTCGCCAAAGAAGGCTCCATGCTGAGAATGGAACACATAGGGTTTACCTCCGAAGATACTCTGATAACGATCGACAACACCGGCGACGAAACCCGCAGGAAACGCATGGCCGAGGTTGAGGAACGACTCCACCAAGGGCAGACCTACGCGCAGATACAGGCCGAGATGCACATCACTCCGCGCCTCATATCGGAGGTGAACCGCCGCATAAAGATGCCGGCGGCATAGCGGCCCGGGCTCTTCACTTCCTTCCTTCCCGCACACACGCCCCACTTCCCGCATGACACCTTGCTTCCGCATACCCGTGTGTGGATAGGGAAGGAAGTGAAGCGGCTCGGAGACACAAAAAAAAAGAGAGGGGGTCTCACGACTGCCTCCCTTTCCATTCATCACATTATGCTAAAATTAAAGTGCTTTCAGCGTTTGTGCCACCGAGGGTACGGTGGTCAGTATCTGCTCTCCACTACCTGCCAGTCGACAATATCCCACAGCTTTTTGAGGGCGTCGGCACGGCGGTTCTGATAGTCGAGATAGTATGCGTGCTCCCACACATCGAAAGTGAGCAGTGGCGTAAGGCCGTCGGTAAGCGGACTTGCCGCATTGGGGCCCTGTGTTATGAAGAGCTTTCCGCTTTCGTCGCGCGAGAGCCACACCCAGCCTGAGCCGAAGAGGCCGACACCGGCGTCGACAAATGCTTCCTTGAACTTCTCGAAGGAGCCGAAGTCGCGGTCAATAGCAGCGCGTAGTTCGCCGGAAGGCTCGCGGCGACCGTCGGGCGAGAAGGTGAAGAAGTAGAAGATATGGTTCCACGCCTGCGAGGCGTTGTTGAAGAGAGCGCCCGTGGCATGTTCGATAATGTCTTCGAGGTCGCTGTCTTCGTACTCGGTGCCCTTGATAAGGCGGTTTAGATTGTCGATATATGCCTTCTCGTGCTTTCCGTAGTGGTATTCCACGGTTTGGCGGCTAATCACGGGTTCGAGAGCGTCTTCGTCGTAAGGCAGTTGAGGCTGTTCGTATGTCATAATTCTTATTGTTAGGTTACAGGAAATATTCCTTTTGCTTTGTTTACCTAAATAACATACATGTCGGGGCGTTGGTTTTCATAAAAACAGCTTTTGACATTTGTTAAACGTGGAAAAAATATTACCTTTGCGATATAAACGCCACCCTACACCATGCACTTCCTGACTCCCAAGGGAGATTACCGCAATCTCATCGTATACAAAAAGGCTGAGTGTATCTACGACCTCACCTTCCACTTTACACGCCGCTACCTCGGCAAAGGAGACCGCACGGTCGACCAGATGGTTCAGGCAGCCCGAAGCGGAAAGCAGAATATCATAGGCTCGGCGGCCGCCGTCACGTCGCGCGAGACAGAGATAAAGCTTTTCAATGTAGCCAAGGCGAGCTTCGACGAGCTTCTTGCCGACTACGAGGACTACCTGCGCGCCAGGGGCATGGAAAGGTGGAGCGACGAGAAGGTAAAACAGGTAAGGGACTACTGCCGCCACAACAACGACCCGGCAGTCTACCGCAGCATCGCTCCCAAGCGCGACGACGCCACCATAGCCAACCTCTGCATAACGATGATACACCAGGAGCTGTATCTGCTTGTAAGGCTCATTGAGCGTGCCAAAGCCGATTTCCTAAAGCACGGCGGCATACGAGAAGAAATGTCGCGGGCAAGAATAGACTACCGCAGGAGGCACGGTGGTGGTGGTAGTGGTGGCTGTGGGAATTATGGGAGTAATGAGAATAATGGGAGTAATGGGAAGCACGATTAGTGCAGAAAAGGTCTCCCAAAACTCCCAAGCCTCCCAAAACTCCCAAGCCTCCCAAGCCTCCCAAAACTCCCACCCCTCTCAAAAAAGCTCTCATGAAAAAAACGGCCATAATATATATCGCAGCGGTGTTGCTGCTGGCATCGTGCCACAGCAGCCGCAAGGCGGCGGTGCCTCCGGCATCGGTGCAACCGCCTCTCACACAACAGGGTACCTGCAAATCTGCCGATGAGGTGGCCCGCACGGGCAGCAATGCTCTTGTGAGCGAAGCGCTGGCGTGGCTGGGTACTCCCTACCGCTACGGTGGCGCTACCCGCGAGGGCACCGACTGCTCGGGCATGGTTATGGCTGTGTACGAGAAGGTGTCGGGGCTTAAGCTGCCGCGCAACTCGGCAAAGCAGCAGGAGTACTGCCGCGCCGTATCGGCCGAAGAGGCCGCGGAAGGCGACCTCGTATTCTTCACCACCTCAAAGAACCACGGGCGTGTGAACCATGTGGGGCTGTATATAGGCGGTGGCAGTTTCGTGCATGCCTCTACCTCGCGCGGTGTGATTGTGAGCCGCCTGTCGGAAGAATACTACAAGCGCCACTTCCACTCCATAGGCCGGGTGCCCGGCATGGCCGAGGCTGTGCCGGAAGCAGGGGAAGTGCCTGAAACGGAGGAAGTGCCCTCAGAGTCAGTGCAGGACAGCATCCGCGACGAGGTACGCCGCGCCATGGTGTTCTGAGGCTGTCAGCGGGCAGCAAGGCAGCTTTCAAGCATCATCTGCTTATAGGCCAAGGCTCCGGCCTGCGATGTCTCCACTACCGTGTAGCGGCCACCTTGCGCGGGGAGCTTGATGTGTGAGTCGTCGACGAAGGCGAAGAGCATGGTGCTGTCGTCGCCTATGCGGAGGTTCCAGCTCTGCTCGGCGGCATTGAAGTCGAGGCGCATCACGCTGCCGTCGGTCATGCTTACGATGTCGTAGCCGGTGGCGTCGGGGCGCACGATATACTTGCCGTCGCTACCCTCCACTACCCTGTCGGCGGCAGCCACGTCTACAGGGTTGTTTCCGCTCCAGAACTCGATGCTGTTGAGCACCAGGATGTCGGCAAGGCCGCACACTTCATATACGGGAAGTACCCAGAAGGCGAAGAACACAAGCTCGTTGATGAATTTGTTGTCGATGTTACGGTTCCAGTTGAGCATGCGGTTGGTGAGCGAGAAGCTGCCTATGCACGAAGGCGTGGTAAGAGTTGCCAGCAGAAGGATAGATGCGATAATGCGATGTTTCATGATTGGAAGTGGTTTTTATGCCGATATTTCGCGGCGTGCCTGTTCGTAGAAATTGGATATGTTTTTCACATACTCCACAGTCTCGGTGCCACGGCAATAGCCGTATTTCACCACCGGGTCGTTGTAGTACTTGGGGTTCATCTTCATGAGTATGGCCTGCGCTACGTTGCCGTCCCACACCTGCGGGTCGTAGCCGTACTTCTGCGCCAGGGCAATGGCGTCGTACACGTGCGCTATGCCCACGTTGTATGCCGCAATCACGAATTTGATGCGCTCCTTGTCGTTCGGTACGTACTTCAGGAGGTATCGGTCGAGGTCGCTGATGAGCTTAGTAGCCACCTTTACGCTCACCTCGGGGTTGTTGAGCTTCGCCACGCTGGTGCTGTATCCACGCGCCGTGCGTGGCATAATCTGCATCAGGCCTCGCGCACCCACCCACGACTTGGCGTTGGGGTTGAAGCGGCTCTCCTGAAAAGCCTGCGCGGCCATCAGGCGCCAGTCCCAGCCCACCCGCGGGGCATACTGCTTGAAGATGTTGTCGTACTTTGATATGTAGCCCTTTGAGAAGTCGAACGACACCGAGGGAGCGAATTTGGACTGCTCGAAGAGCTGCTTGAGGAGTTCGGCGTTTGTACTCTGCGACGACTCACCCGCAAACCAGGTGTCGATAGAGTCGGCGAGCCATTCCTTGCCCGGCGCAACGGCCCACGACGAGCGCTGCTCGAAGCTCACGGGCACTTCCACGTCGAGGTCGGGATAGTACGTGCTGTTGAGGCGCGCGATGTCGCTGTCTACCACGGTGAGGGGAATTTTGCCGTCGCTCACCATTTCAATCAGGTCTTCGGTGATGAGCGAGTCGGCATCCACCTCCCTGATGATGATGCCTCCGCCCAGCTCGTCGTTGAGGTTGCGCAGACGGCGCAGGTACTTGCTGTCTTTCTCCACGTACACTTCCTTGCCTACCAGCTCTGTCACATCTTTCACGGCAGGCTGCTTCGACACCTTGGGCTGCACGAGTACCTGTGTGGTGATGTTCTCGGGGCCGCAAGGCAGCACATACTGCCTGTAGTGCTCGGTGATAGGCACTTCGTAGGCAATGAGGTCTACCTTGCCGGAGTCGAGCATCTCCACTGCCGCCGAGAGGCTCCGCGCCACCTTGAGGTCGAGCACCATGCCTTTCTGCCTCGCGAGACTGTCGACGAGGGTGTAGTCATAGCCCATAGGCTCGCCCTTGTATATGAAATACGAGGTGGGGCCGTAGAGTGTGACGGCTCTTAGGGTGTCGGGCAGACGGTCGGCGGCAGATGCCGGGGCTGCGTCTTTTCTGCCGCAGGAGCAGAAGAGGAAGGGAAGCAGCAACAGTGCGAGTGTTGAGAGGGAAGGAAGAGAAGTGCGTGGGTACATAACGCGGCAAGTATATGTTTACTTACCCGCTGGCACCTGCTAATACTCGAAGGTGCCGTACGGGGTTACGAGCGTGAGCTTCTTCTGCTGCGCGGCTTCGACACGGCCTATCACCTTTGCGGGAACTCCGAAGCTTTCCGAGATAGCGATTATGCGTTCGGCATACTCGGGGCGGCAGTAGATTTCAAGGCGGTGGCCCATGTTGAACACGCGGTACATCTCGCGCGGGTCGGTACCCGACTGTCGACGGATGAGTTCGAAGAGCGGGGGCACGTCGAAGAAGTTATCTTTAATAACGTGCTTGGCTTCGACAAAGTTCATCACCTTGGTCTGGGCGCCGCCGGAGCAGTGCACCATGCCGTGGATATGCGGGCGGAGTGCGTCGAGGACGGCCTTCACCACGGGCGCGTAGGTGCGTGTGGGCGAAAGCACGAGCTTTCCTGCATTGACGGGGGCACCCTCCACGCTGTCGGTGAGGGAGCATGCGCCGCAGTACACCAGCTCCTGCGGCAGACCGCCGTCGTAAGTCTCGGGGTACTTCTCTGCCACCGATTTTCCGAACACGTCGTGGCGCGCCGATGTGAGTCCGTTGCTGCCCATGCCGCCGTTGTACTCGGTTTCGTAAGCGGCCTGACCGTATGATGCGAGGCCCACAATCACGTCGCCGTCGGCAATATTGGCGTTGTCAATCACATCGGCGCGGCGCATGCGGCACGTAACGGTGCTGTCGACAATGATAGTGCGCACGAGGTCGCCCACGTCGGCAGTCTCACCGCCTGTGGAGTAAATGTTCACGCCGTGAGCGCGCAGCTCCTCAAGCAGCTCTTCGGTGCCGTTTATGATAGCAGAGATTACTTCGCCGGGCACGAGGCGCTTGTTTCGTCCGATAGTCGACGACAGGAGGATGTTGTCGGTGGCGCCTACGCAGAGGAGGTCGTCGATATTCATAATAAGGGCGTCCTGCGCGATACCTTTCCATACGGATATGTCGCCTGTCTCGCGCCAGTAGGCGTAGGCGAGCGAGGACTTGGTGCCGGCGCCGTCGGCGTGCATTATGTTGCACCATAGGGGGTCTCCACCGAGGTAGTCGGGCACAATCTTGCAGAAAGCGCCGGGATAGAGACCTTTGTCGAGATTTTTTATAGCAGAATGTACGTCGGTCTTGGAGGCAGAGACACCGCGAAGGTCATAGCGTTCGTTTCCCATAATTATGATGTTATTTTAGTTTGTTTACTTCTGAGGGATTGCCCACCACCCAAAGGATGTCGCCCGGACGGAATTCAAGGTCCGGACGGGAGTCGATGTGCTCGTCGCCGCGGTCAACGGCCACCACGAGCGCTCCGAAGCGGTCGCGTAGCGAAGCCGAGCGGGGTGTGTGCGAAATAAGAGGAGATGAGTCGGATAGCAGTATGCTTGAGAGCTTAATCTGCGAGGGGTCGAGCGGGTTCTCGGGTTCGGGCAGCGAGCGCTCTACCTCGGGGAGCATGCGGCCGAGCTGCTCGTCGGTGCCAATCACGCTTATCTGGTCGCCGGGATATATGCGGGTGGTACCGCCGGGTACGGGAATGTAGCGTGAGCCTCGCTGTATGCCCACAATGTTCACGCCGAAGCGGCTGCGTAGGTTTGAGTCCATGAGCTTCTGCCCGGCGAAGGGGCATCCGTCGCCTACGGTCATGAAAGCCTGATGCAGGTCGTAGACCACGGAGTTATTCTTTCCGCTGCGCCGCAGCTCGCGCTCGTTGAGATTGTCGAGGAACTTGTTCTCGATGCGGCTCATGCTCTTGCGTACCCTCTTTGAGAAATACAGCACGCAGAGCACACCCACAGCGGCTGCCACAGCCACAGCCGCACGCGCCGAGTAGAAGAGCGTGATAGCTTTTGCCACAAATCCGAGGTCGATGATGACGCAGAACAGGGTGAGCACCACGCGGGGGATATTGGCGTATGCTCCGGCAGGGAGCTTGCTGAGGTTTACCGGCATGGCCACTGCCAGCAGGAAGGGCGCCATGGCCGCAAGGGTTACGGAGGCACCCACAAGGTCGGCCCATGCGGGAGTAAGCTGCACGAGCCATGGGTACAGGTAGCGGGCGGCCACTATGAGTATGGCTATTATTACGGTGGAATACAGCAGCGTGCGGAGCAGGTAGCGCTTGAGTATCTTTCCCCACGGACGGCCTGCGGCATCGCTGTGGTCAGCCTCTTTCTGGTATCTGTCGATGAGGAAATGCAGCCTGGCTGGGAGGTGTCGCTCCAGCAGGCCGTAGAAGGGTTCCGACATCTTTATGAAATAGGGCGTGGTGAAGGTGGTGATGACCGATACAGCCACTACAATGGGGTATATGGTGGCGTCGAGCACGCCCAGCGACATGCCGAGGGTGGCGATGATGAAGGCGAACTCACCTATCTGCGTGAGCGAGAAGCCGCTCTGTATGGCTATTCTGAGCGACTGGCCCGTGACGAGCATGCCGCATGTGCCGAACAATATCATGCCCGCTATCACCACTGCCGACAGCAGGAGTATGGGACCCCAGTACTGCGCCAGCACCGCCGGTTGCACCATCATGCCCACGGAGATGAAGAACACGGCGCCGAAGAGGTCTTTGACTGGCGACACCACGTGCTCTATGCGCTCGGCGTAGGAGGTTCCGGCGAGGATAGAACCCATGACGAAGGCACCGAGTGCCAGCGAGAAGCCGCAGTATACCGAGAACACTGCCATGCCGAGGCAGAGGCCCATAGACACTACCAGCAGGGTCTCGCTGTTGAGATAGCGGCGTATGCCACCGAGCACCGACGGCAGCACATACACGCCTACGAGTATCCATATTACAAGGAAGAACACGAGCTTGCCCACGCTGAAAAGCAGCTCGGAGCCTTCTACGCTGTTGTTTATGGCAATCGACGACAGGAGCACCATCATGAGTACGGCGAAGAGGTCTTCCACGATGAGGACGGCCAGCACGAGCGAGGCGAACTTCTTCTGCCTCAGCCCCATGTCGGTAAATGCTTTGATGATGATAGTGGTGGACGACATGGACAGCATGCCGCCGAGAAAGAGGCTGTTGATGTAGTTGAAGTGCAGCAGATGCCCTATGCCGAAGCCTGTGCACATCATACCTATAATAATGATGAGGGCCGTGACTACCGCCGAGCCTCCCGAATTGAGGAGCTTGCGGAAGCTGAACTCGAGGCCGAGCGAGAAGAGGAGCACCACTATGCCGAGCTGTGCCCAGAAGTCGATGTTGGCCTCGTTGGCCACGGAAGGAAGATACTCGAAGTGGGGGCTTGCAAGGAAACCGGCCACGATGTAGCCGAGCACCACCGGCTGGCGTATCCACTTGAAGAAAACGGTGACGAAAGCTCCAAGCAACAGGATAAAGGCGAGGTCGGTGATGAGTCCTTCTATATTCATATCAGATAGTCAGCTGATTGGCAAGCCCAATCGATTTTGTGGGATTAAGTTTTCGGAATTGTGAGAAAAGCTCGATGTAGTCGGTAGTCTCACGCACGAGGCACACAAGGTTGAGAGCTGTCTCGGCGGCATCGTAGTCGTAGTCGATATAGAAGTTGGCGAGCTTGATGCGGTGGCTTCGGAGCACCTCGCGGTAAGGGGCTATATCCTCGATAATGGTGCCCACACGTATGCGTATGATGCGCGACTCGGAGCCTCGGCTTATGTACTCCTCGATGCGCTCGAGCTGCACGAGGATGAAGAGTATGAGCAGCGATGCCACCACCGAGAGCCAGTACATGCCAAGGCCCACGGCCATGCCTATTATAGCCACCATCCATATACCGGCGGCGGTTGTGAGGCCGCGCACCGAGCCTTTCATCTGTATGATAGCTCCGGCGCCGAGGAAGCCTATGCCCGTTATGACCTGTGCGGCAATACGGCCGGGGTCGCCGTTCTTGAGGCCCATGTACTCCTGCGGCACGTATATCGACAGCAGCATGGCGAGCGTGGCGCCCATAGATATGAGCGAGAAAGTGCGCACCCCTGCCGACTGGCCCTTGCGCTTGCGCTCGTAGCCTACCACCGCGCCCAGCAGCATACTGAGCACGAGCTTGTAGACCGAGCCGACGGTGTTGACCTCTACGGCGTTGACAGCGTGATATATCTGCTCGAGAACCGTCATCACTGAAGGGTGAAGGAGCGTGAGATGAGACGGAAGTTGTCGGCGAACAGCTCTACGGTGTAGTCGCCTGCGATAAGAGGTGTGTTCACGTCGTAGTAAATAGTGATGCCGCCAATTTCCTCACCGGCATACTCGATGCTTTTCTTGGCGGTGTACTCCACGTTTCCGCCCTCGAAGGCGAAGGTGCCGCCCTGGCCGAGCAGCTGACCCGAAGGCGATATGATTCGCATGTATATGGTCTTTTCACCCACGGGAGTGGAGTTGTTCTGCGGAATGGTGAATGTGGCTACAAGCTGTACGGCCTTTGTCACCTTCTTCTCCTTCTTGCCCTTCTTGTTGAGGGGAGTAAGGGTAAGTCCGGTCACGTTGAGCTTCTCGGCCAGCGTCATGCGCTCGCTCAGAGCCTCGGCACGGCGCGAGGTCTCGGCCACCTGATTGTTGAGGCGGGTATTTCGCTCCTTTATTTCCTTGTTCTCGGTGCGGAGAGCCTCGTTTTCTTTGTTCAGACGGTCGATTTCCTCAACATAATGGCGGAGGAGGTTTCGGAGGGTGTCGATTTCGGAGCGGAGCTTGGCGATTTCGGCGGCGCTCTTGTGCTTCTGGTTTGCGAGTTCCTGCTGAAGCTTCTCTACCTGGAGGCGGGCAGCCTCGTACTTGTCGTTAAGCTCGCGCTTTATGGAGTCGTCTTTGATGTACTGGCGAGAGTTCTCGAACTGGGCGAACTCGTCGTTGAGGTCTTGATACTCGCGCTCGAGGTCGGCCTGAGCACGGTCGAGTTCGAACTGCTCGAGGCGTGCGTTTGCGGCAGCGGCCTTCTTGTTTGCCTTTACGGTAGAGAATACAAGCCATCCGGCCAGCATGGCGAGTGCCACGGCAGCCGCGATGATTATCATATTACGCTTGTCGGGAGTTTTGTCGGATGAATTCTGTGTAGCCATAAAGCGGTGTGTTATATCGTTAGACAGCTTTTGTTAGAATGGATTTTCGTCGTTAGCGGTAGTAAAGTTTCGGTTCGGAGAGAAGCCGCCCCCCAGGCCGAGGGCCTCGGCAGCTTCGGCAGCCTTCGCGGCATCGGGCGAAGCATCCCCACCTTCGCCGTTGTCGGCCGACGCTCTCATGACGAAGCCCGACGAGGCGGTATCGTTGGCATCGGTGGCGTCCCAGTTCTCGAAGCGCACGAACTCTTTTCGGAAGAGCATATCCACGGTGCCTATACCGCCGCTACGGTGCTTGGCGAGGATGAACTCGGCTTTTCCGCGGATGTTGTTTCCGTCTTCGTCGAGGCCTGAGTGGCTGTAGTACTCGGGGCGGTGGATGAAGCACACAATGTCGGCGTCCTGCTCTATGGCACCCGACTCACGGAGGTCGGAGAGCTGCGGGCGCTTATCCTTGTTGCCACGGTCTTCAAGCTTACGGTTGAGCTGGGAGAGGGCTATTATAGGTATATCCAGCTCCTTGGCGAGCTGCTTGAGGCTTCGCGATATGGTACTCACCTCCTGTTCGCGCGAGCCGAGTTTCATGCCTGCGGTCATGAGCTGGAGGTAGTCGATAACGATGAGTCTTACGCCATGCTCGCGTACAAGGCGGCGTGCCTTGGTGTACAGCTCGGTAATGGAGAGGCCCGAGGTGTCGTCGATATACATGGGAAGGCCCTGCAGACGGCTGAGGCGAGTGGTGAGCTGCCCCCAGTCGGATGTGCTGAGGTCGCCGCTCTTGATTTTTTCGCCGGGGAGTTCGCAGGCGTTCGATATAAGACGGTTCACGAGCTGCACGTTGCTCATTTCGAGCGAGAACACAGCCACAGGGTCGTGGTTCATGGCTATGTTCAGTGCCATGGATAGCACGAAGGCGGTCTTACCCATGGCGGGGCGGGCGGCTATGATAATGAGGTCGGAGTTCTGCCAGCCGGAAGTCATCTTGTTCAGCTCGCGGAAGCCCGTGTCGAGACCGCTGAGACCCGACTGCCGTCGGCCTGCGTTCTGTATCTGCTCAATGGCCTTGTCGAGTACGGGGTCTATCTGCGTTACGTCTTTCTTGAGATTGCGCTGGGATATGTCGAAGAGGCTGCGTTCGGCTTCCTGCAGGAGGTCGTCGATGTCGTTGCTCTCGTCGAAAGCGCCGTTCTCCACCTTTGAGGCGAAGCTGATGAGCTCGCGTGCGAGATACTTCTGCGCCACAATCTTGGCATGAGTCTCGACGTGCGCGGCCGATGCCACGTTCATGGTGAGCGAAGCCACATATCCTGCACCGCCGATGCTCTCGAGTTCGCCGTCCTGGCGTAGACGGTTTGTCACAGTAAGCATGTCGATAGGCTCCTGAGCCATGCCGAGCGACTGTATGGCGCGGTATATCTTTATGTGTTTCGGCTCGTAGAAGCTCTCGGGGCGCAGAAGGTCGCACACCTCGGTAAAGGCGTCTTTCTCGAGCATGAGCGCACCGAGCACCGCCGATTCGATTTCGACGGCGCGCGGCACAAGGCGCCCGGCAATTTCGGCCGGAAGCACATTGTTCTTTCCTGAGTATCTGCGCTGCCCTGTGGCAGTAGAGTTGGATTCCATCAGCGGTTACGTGTTTTGTCTATAAACGTCGAAGTAGGCACAAAGTACAGCTCCACGCGCCTGTTTGCGGCACGGTTTCGCACTCCCGTATTCGGAGCCACGGGTTCGTCGGCACCGAGGCCGTACGGTATTATGCCTGTATCCTTGTTGCCGTTGCGGCTGAAAAAGAACTCGTCGACAGCATTGGCACGGTCGGCGGTGAGGCGGTCGGAGTACTCGGCGTCGCCCGTATTGTCGGCGTGCACGGCCACAATCACCTTGTAGTTGTCGCTGCGCCGTATGTATGGCAGGAGCTGCGAGAGCACGCCCGAGGCCTTGGTCTTCAGCTCTATGCTGTTCGGAGCGAAGAGCGAGGAGCAGGGAATGGTGACGAGCACCACCTCGCCTGAACGGACGCGTGTGGTCTTGTAGCCGAGTTCGCGGAGTGTACGCTCGAGCGAGTGCATGGCGGCGCTCACCTTCTCTCTATGCTTCTGCGGCACGGCCGGATAGCTTATGTTTTCCTCTATGCCGGCGGCAAGCGGGTCGAAGTCGCGTGGTGCGGCAGCGGAGGCCGACAGCACAAGTGCGAGGGCGAGCAGGCAGGCACAGACGGGGCGATACAGTACGGAGAGAGTCATATATTATCAGATAAGGCTGTTTTCGTACTCAATCTCAGCGGCAATCATGGCGGCGATGTGCTCGTCGGAGAACTGCACCGCAGGGGCGCTTTTGCGGAGGAAGCGCGATATGTATGCCGTCATGCCGTTGATGTCGGCCTCGTCGTCGCCTTCGAAGTCGAGGTCAAGGTCGCCGTTATCCTCGTAGTAGTCGTATATGAGGTCGAGCACCTCGCACACGGCGTCGTCGTCGCGCAGTTCCTCAGGGAGCACTGCACTCATGAGGGCTATGGCTTCTGTTTCGTTATATTCTTTCATAATCATGCAGCTATGTGGTTTTTAAAGCGCCAGGAGGCCTTCGGGCAACGTCATGGCTATTGTTCGCTCCTGCGTGTCCACACTGTCGATAAAATCGTCGGATGCGGGAATGAGCGCTTCGGAGCCGTCGGTACGCCTCAGGATAAGGAGTACGTTGTCGGTGGAGTCGTCGTAGTCGGTGATTTCGCCCACCGGTGCTCCTCCGGCAATGACTGTAAAGCCTATGAGGTCGTCGAGATAGAAGCCTTCGGAGTCGGCATCGTCGCCGTCATCATCACCGGCAAGCGTGGCCCGCTCCAGCCACAGGGTCTTTCCCGTGAGGCGTGCGGCCTTGGAGTCGGAGTCTATGCCCTTGAGGGTTAGCAGCAAAGTCTCGGCACCCTTGGGGCGCACAGCCTGTACGGCAAAGGGCACCATGAGACCGTCCAGCCCGACGAACACGAAGGTGGCATCCTCGACGAAATCCATATCGTCGGGAGCGACCGCAACGCTTATCTCGCCTTTCACGCCGTGGGGCTTGGCGAATGTTGCGGCAGCCAGGAGAGCGTCGGCGGCTATCATCTTTTCTTCTTCTTTTTACCCGAGGGTGTCGGGGCGTGCTTAAATTCGTTGAGCCTCACCGTGGCGGTGTCGAGGTTTATGGCACCGTGCGAGAGATAGCGTAAATCGGAGAACACACGCGCATCCTCGGCATTGTCGTTTGCCGAAGCTAGGAGTGTTTTCTTCATCTGATTTGCAATCATGAACACGAGGGCGTCGCGCTCCTCGCCTTCCTCCATAGCGGCGGCTGTGTCGATAAGCCTCGGTATGAGGCGTCCGTAGTGACGGTAAGGCATAGAGCCGGGGCGAACAGGCTCCACGGCGTCGGGGCGGTCGGCAAAGACTTCAGGGTTCACGTGCTCGTAGGGATAGTCCACATCGAGCCTGTAGTCGCTCATAATCCACACATGGTCCCACAGTTTGCGCAGATGCTCCTCATGGTCGCCTTTTGCGGGGAAGAGGGTGAGCATGGCATCGACCACGGCGTAGGCACTTTCGGTGCGTCTGTCGCGGTCTTCTATGGTAAGACAGTAGTCTACCATGTTCTGTATATTGCGCCCGTATTCGGGTAATACCAGGGGCTTGAGCTGATTGCTATATGTAAGCATAAATGAATATTCGTTTCGGAATGTCAAAGGTACGAAGATTTTTGCAATCTACAAAAAAAAGCCCACATCCGCTATGGTGCGGACGGGGCTGAGAAGGTATCGTATTGATATGCCTTTTGACTTTTTAATAAGGTCAGCAAAATGCCTTCTCTTGATAGTAGAACACCGGCAGCGCCACATTGTTCTGCCCAGGAGAAGATTTTTTTGCCGAGCGGTGCCGTATCAGATAGAGAGGCGTCGCAGAGTGTTGAGCAGCTCGCGGTTGATAGGCTTGTCGTTCTTGATAGCCTTGGAGAAGGGAACGTACACTATTTCGTCGTTCTTGATGCCTATCATCACATTTCGCTGGTCTTCCATTAGCGCGTCGATAGCGGCGGCACCCATGCGTGAGGCAAGTATGCGGTCGTGTGCCGTGGGAGAGCCGCCACGCTGTAGGTGTCCGAGGATAGACACACGCACATCGTAGCCGGGATACTCGTTCTTTACACGCTCGGCAAGGCCCATTGCGCCGCCTGTCACGGGGCTTTCGGCCACAAGCACTATCGAGGAGTTCTTGCTCTTGCGGAAGCCGTTCTGGATAAGCTCGGCCAGCTGGTCGACCTCGGTAGATATTTCGGGAATAATGGCAGCCTCTGCCCCCGACGCTATTGCGCCGTTGAGGGCGAGGAAGCCTGCATCGCGGCCCATTACCTCGATGAAGAAGAGGCGTTCGTGGCTGGTGGCGGTATCGCGGATTTTATCGACACACTCCATGATAGTGTTGAGCGCCGTGTCGTAGCCTATGGTGGTGTCGGTGCCGTAAAGGTCGTTGTCGATGGTTCCGGGCAGGCCGATTATGGGGAAGTTGAACTCGTTGGCAAAAATACGGGCGCCAGTGAGGGAGCCGTCGCCGCCAATCACAACAAGAGCGTCGATTTCGTGGCGGCGTATCACGTCGTAGGCCAGCTGACGGCCCTCCGGGGTCTGAAACTCCTTGCAGCGTGCCGTCTTGAGGATAGTACCGCCCTGCTGTATGATGTTCGACACGTTCTGTGTGCGGAAATCAACAATCTCGTCGGAAATAAGACCGCGATAACCGCGATATATGCCTTTCACCTTAAGACCGCTGAAGATTGCCGCACGAGTCACCGCCCTGATAGCGGCATTCATGCCCGGAGCGTCACCTCCGGAAGTAAGTATACCTACACACTTGATTTCTGCCATTGCTTTTTACTCTTTATTGAAGTGGCAAAATTAATACTTTTTTCAGAAAAACCGTGCCATTAACTCACGAAAAACGCCCGCTATGCCTATATAATATATGTTAACAGGGCGCAGACGCTTCCCTCGTCCGCACAAGGAGGCGGTGTGAGTGGAAACGGGAAGGAAGGAAGTGTAAAAAAATCAAGAAGCGACTAAACTTTGGCCATGCAGCCTGCGTCATATATACATGAACACCACAAACACTCTTACTCATCATTGGCGCCACGACATTCTCGGCGAAAGTTTTGAAATGAAATATGTGCGCCACCCCGACGATTACTGCGGGGAGGTACGCAGCAGCATAATACGATACAAGGGCACGACGGGGGCCGCAAAAGGCATACTGTATGTGCACGGTTTCAGCGACTACTTCTTTCAGAAAGAGCTGGCAGAGATGTTTGCGGCGCACGGCTATGCTTTCTACGCCGTAGACCTGCGCCGCTATGGCCGCTCACTGTCGGCCGGGCAGAAGATGTTCAGAGTGCGCGACCTGCACGAATACTTCGCCGACATCGACGCCGCCGTTGCGCAGATGCATGCCGACGGCACGGAGCATATCGCTCTGCTGGGGCACTCCACAGGCGGCCTCACGGCTTCACTGTATATGTCGGAGGCTCCCTCGCCGTCAATAAGGGTGCTGATGCTGAACAGCCCTTTCCTCGACTGGAACCTGCCCAAGGCCGTAAAGCGCTTTGCCATACCGCTGGTGTCGCTGTTGGGCGCCGTGCTGCCCGACATCCCCGTGCATCAGAGTCCCGACCCGGCTTACGGCAGGTCGCTCAAAGACTGCGAATACCGCCGCGAGTGGAAGCCAGACATTCTGCCCGACCCCGATGCAGGGTGGGTACGCGCCATACACACTGCCCAGCGCGAATTGAGGCGCCGCTCCATAAAGGTGCCCGTGCTGCTTATGCACTCGGCACGCTCGGCACGCCGGGGCGACAGCACCGAGTGCTACGCTTCGGCCGACTCCATTCTCGATGTGGCCGACATTTCGTACTATGGCCGCAGGCTCGGCGATGATGTCACCGATGTAAGCATCGACGGCGGTCTGCACGACCTCGCACTCTCCCCCACACCAGTGCGCCGCAAGGTATTCGCGGTGATGACGGAGTGGCTGGCGAAGAAGGGGATGTAGCGCTACACGAAGGCGCGGTCGTTTTTTAGCATGGGCGCGAGAGCCGCCATATCGGCCTGCGCCTCGCGCGTGAGGAGGTAGGCGTCTATCGCATCGACGTGGCTGCTACGGTGCAGGTCGGTGCCGATAAAGTCTACAAGGCCCTCCTTTATAAGATACTCGGCCACCTTGCGCTCGGCCTTGCCGTAAGCGCCTGCGAGACTGAGAAGATTTATCTGGAACATAAGTCCGGTCTTGTGCAGCTCCTTGAGCCTGTCCTTGCGATTGTAGTAGTACGAATACCGCTCGGGGTGGGCCAAAATGGGTTGCATGCCTTTTACCTGCAAATCGAAGATAAGGGTCTCGAGATTCCACGGCTCCTGCATGAATGAGTTCTCTATGAGGATGAAGCCGTTAGGGAGCGTCATAATGTCGCCGCTCTCAAGGCGCTGCATGAGCAGCTCATCAATCCGGTACTCAGCGTGGTTCAGCACCTCGATGCCGTTGCCACGGGCCTTCAGCTCGGTTCGGAGGGCCTCCATGGCGGGGTCGATAGTCGAGTGGTCGTTCTCGAAGGTATTCTGTGTTACGTGCGGCGATGCAAGTATGCGCTTTATTCCCCAGCGCTGCATGGCTTCTATGAGGTCGGCCGATACTCCAACATCAGGCGAGCCGTCGTCAACTCCGGGCACTATGTGGCAGTGCATGTCGGTGGCGAAGCAGAGCGCTACCGGCTCTTTGGGCTTCTTCTTGAAAAAATCAAACATTGTAAACTCTTATCTGATACGTGAACGGTTCGCAGTGGCATCAAGAATAAAGGGGCACGGCTCACGCATTACCACAGGGGCCTCGGCCCGGAGCCGCTCCATGTATTCCGCAGCATCGGCCGCATTGGCATACGAGGCAGCTACCACGTAGTAGTACGGCTCGGCCGTCTCAACCACGAAGGCGCCAGGGCAGGCACCGTCGGCCAGACGCCCACGCATCGACAGGGCATTGAAGCGCTGCTTGAACTGAGCCGCCACCACATTGAAGCGACGGAGCTGCTCGGGTAGCGCTCCCCCGCCCTCGGTGACTTTCACACGCATGCGCCGCACCTCCACGGTACCGCTGTCGGTGGCTATCGTGGCCGACTGCATCTGTCGTCGGCTGCCGTATATGGTATTTTCCACCTGCGCCACGCTGTCGCGGGCGGCCACGGTCTTGTCGTAAGCGGCCTTGTAGTTCGCCTCGGTTGTCTTGCACGAGAATAGCGCCGGCACCATAAGTGCAAGCGCTATTGCTGAGAGTACGTTCTTCATTTCTTCTTTAAATTCATCTTTTTGGCTATAACACCGGGGATAGCCTCGCGGTTTACGAGAATATCAACGGTCTTGGCCAGAAAGTAAGGCTCCGATACGTAGAAGAAGCCGTCGTAGATTTGGTTGGTATCCCACGAGTTCTTCACCTTATAATAGCGGGCGCCGTTTTGGTCGGTAGCCACACCTACTATTTCCATGCCGTGGTCGTCGGTGGTCTCCTGGTTGTCGTACATCTCCTGACGCAGCTCGGGAGTTACCGTTATTTCTTCCACGGGGCCTTTGAAGTTGAATTTATCGTTGGCTCGCTCCTTGTCGGAGAGTTTCACCCAGCGTGACAGCTCAGTTCCGTCCATGTCGCCCTCGGTCTTGCCTTTGGGCATGAGCGCCACGCCGTCGGTCCACTTGAAGCCGCCTTCGCTTACGTCGGCAGCCCATACCACGGTGTAGCCTTTTTCGAGGGAGTTATCCACGATAGCCTTAAGCTCGTCGAGGGGCACGTTGTAATACTGCGCCCAAAGCCAGTTGTCGGGCACCTCCACGGCGAAAGTCTCGTAGTAGGGGTGGTGTGTAAAGGATGTCACGGGCACATAGTCGGCCATGTCGAGGGGCTGGGCATCGGCAAAGCTGCGGGGTGTGTATGTCTTGCCTTTATACTCGAATGTCTCGGGCACTTCGCCGAAGTAAGCGTCGAGAATACCTTTGAGACCCGACTTCCACGCGGTGGAGAGCTTGCGGTTGGGCTTGGCGACCACAGCCTTGAGGTAGGCAGTGACGGCAGCGTCCAGCTCGCCGTGCACGTGCTTTTCTTCGCCGTAGTTGAGGCCGGAGTACACCTCTTCGGGCACGGCGCCATAGCGCTTCCACACATAGGGCACGTCGGCAATGGAGCCGCCTGCGGCAAAGTGCGTCTGGCCGTACATGCGCACGAACTTCTCTGCTTTTTCTTCGTAGCAGAGGCGCACGGTGTACATCTCCGAAATGTCGAGGCTGTCGCCACCCTTGCGCACAATCTCGTCTTCGAAGTATGACGTGCCGGCAAAGCACCAGCATGTGCCGCTCTTGTTCTGGTCTTTCACAGAGGTGGTGGGAATGGTGATGATGTCGGTAAAGACAAATTTAGCGGTATCGGCAGCCACACTGTCGGCAGGAGCTTCGGCTTGTGCCTGTGCCGCAACAATGGCGGCGAGGGCGAGTATGCTGAGTTTCTTCATTACAGATGCTGTATTGTTCGGTTAATTAAGTACGTTGTATCCCTTGTCCTGAAGGGCGCGGCGCAGCTCGTCGATGTGGGCCTTGTCGCGGGTCTCGAGTTCTACACGTATGGTGCAGCCACTGATAGCTGTAGAGGTGTTTATGCGCTCGTGCGACACCGATATGATGTTGCCGCCCGACTCTCCCACGGTGCTGCACACGCCCGAGAGCTGGCCGGGCTTGTCGGGCAGGTCGATAATAAAGGTGTAGTTTCGGCCGCTCTTGTTAAGGCCTCGTGTGATGACACGGCTGAGTGTGTTCACGTCGATATTGCCGCCCGACACAAGGCATACGGTCTTTTTGCCGTCGATAGGGAGCTTGCCGAACATTGCGGCAGCCACAGCTACGGCACCGGCACCTTCAGCCACAATCTTCTGCTGCTCTATGAGGGCGAGAATGGCTGCGGCAATCTCGTCGTCGGTCACGGTGACAACCTCGTCGACGTAGCGGTTGCACATGTCGAAGGTATTCACGCCCGGCTCTTTCACGGCAATGCCGTCGGCTATGGTGGATACGTCGTTGAGATGGCATAGTTTGCCTTCTTTCAGAGACTCGGCCATTGAGGGAGCGCCCGACGACTGCACGCCGTAGACTTTAACGTCGGGGCGTAGCGTCTTGATAGCGAAGGCCACGCCCGATATGAGGCCGCCGCCGCCAATCGGCACAATCACGGCTTCAACCTCGGGCATTTGGTCGAGTATCTCGAGGCCGATTGTACCCTGACCGGCAATCACCTTGGGGTCATCGAAGGGATGCACGAAGGCGTAGCCGTGCTCTTTCTGAAGCTCGAGTGCGTGCGCATAGGCATCGTCGTACACGCCCGGCACAAGACACACTTCTGCACCGTAGCCCTTGGTGGCCTCTATTTTGGAAATGGGGGCACCGGCAGGGAGACATATCAGCGAGCGTATGCCGCTGTGCGTGGCACCGAGAGCCACACCCTGTGCATGGTTGCCGGCCGAGCACGCTATCACGCCGCGAGCCTTCTCCTCGTCGGTAAGCTGCGAGATTTTGTAGTAGGCGCCGCGGAGTTTGAACGAGCCTGTGAGCTGAAGGTTCTCGGTCTTCAGATATATGTCGGTACCGGGCCGCAGTTTGGGCGCCGGAATAATGGCAGTCTTGCGTGCTACATCCTTGAGCACTGCGGCCGCGTTGAATATCTCACTTATTTCGAGCATAATTCTATATGATTGGTCGAGCAAAGTTAACTTTTTTATACTTAACTGCCAAGCGACGCACACAACAATTATACTAAAATATGTTTCATTTACCGCAATTATCAAAGTTTATGCCTAATTTTACACTCTCAAATGTCACAGACAACAAAGAAGGCCCCTCGGGCGTTGTCTGTTTATACATTATTTATCACCTCAAAACAAGCATAACGCATGAAACTTCATTCACTGATATTATCCTTCGGCACCGTAGCTATTCTGGCAAGCTCGTGCTCAGTTTTCAAACCCAAAGACAAAACCTCGACAGGCACGGAGATAAAGTCGGAGGTCGTGAACGCACCCAAGAAAAAGGGTAAGAACGACCGCGACAAAAACAGCGACCTGAAGGCCGAACGCGGTGGGGTGAAGCCCTCGAAAGAGCAGCTCTGCGGCGGCGAATGGACTGTTGCATCGGTAGGCGAAATAAAAATCGAGACCGAAGAGAATGTGCCTTACGTGAACTTCGCCCCCGACGGACGTTTCTATGCCTCCGACGGCTGTAATGTGATTAACGGCGACTATGTGCTCCGCACCGACGGCTTCCTCTCGTTTGCCAATGTGCTCTCAACCATGAAGTACTGCCACGACATGGAGTACAGCACCCTCATATCAAACATATTCGGCGAAGAGCGCTACAGCGTCGACTTCAAGCGCATCGGACAGGACTCATACCTGTACATAAAATCATCGGCCGGCAAGACCTTGATGACTCTGCGCCGCCACAACATGGAGTTTCTCAACGGAAACTGGCGTGTGACAGCTATCGACGGACAGCCTATCGACGATGAAGAGGCAAATGTCTTTATCGATATCGCCGAACTTAAAATTCACGGCAATACCGGCTGCAACTACTTCAACGGCGCCATATACATCGACCCCGCCCGCACAAACGCCATCGACTTCAGCGACATGGGCGTGACTCGCATGGCCTGCCACAAGGCCGAACAAGAACAGAAAATGCTCGTGGCTCTCGAAGAGACCCGCACGGCTATCGCAGGCAACGACAACACCGTGCTGCTAATGAACAAATCGGGTCGCGAAGTACTAACCCTCAAGCGCATACCCCTTCCTCAGAACGACTAATCCGACATGAATACCGCTTTCTTCAACAGCCGCGCCAGCGTACGCTCGTTCTCATCGGAAAAGCACCTCGACCGTGAGACTCTCGACTGCCTACTCGCCGCAGCAACGCATGCACCGACAACCGGCAACATGCAGCTCTATAATGTGATTGTAAGCACCGACGGAGCAGCCAAAGAGCGACTGACCGAACTCCACCTCGGGCAGCCCGCAGCCCGCAACTGCGACGCCCTGCTTACGTTCTGCGCCGACGTGCGCCGCTTCGGCAAATGGTGCGTAGCACGCCACGCCGAAAACAGCCTCGCCAATGCAGGAGGTCGCCTCACGGCAATCATCGACGCCACTATATTCGCACAGCAGTTCGTCACGGCAGCCGAACAGGCTGGGCTGGGATGCGTGTACCTCGGCACTGTCACATATAATATCGAAGGCTTCTGCAAGGCGCTTGGCATACCCGAAGGCGGCGACGTGATACCGCTCTTCTCCGTGGCAGTAGGATACCCGACCGAAGAGTGCGTGTTCAAGCCTTCCGACAGGCTACCTCTCGATGCTGTGGTAAGCCGCGATACATACCACGATGCCGACAACGCCGACATCGACGCGTACTACGCCGAGAAAGAACAGCGCGAGGACTCGGCCCGCTTCATTGCCGAAAACAACAAGAGCACACTCGCTCAGGTCTACTCCGAAGTACGCTACCCCAAAGAGCTGAACCTAAGCCTCGGGCGACAGCTCATGCAAGCAATAGCATACTCGGAATAATGGCTCGGAAGCAGGCAGAAGAAGTCGTCTCGCCACGACGTGCCGCCGACACCGACAGCAGCTCCATAGACTTTGCCAACCCTGAGTTCAGGCGTCTGACAGAGCTTGTGGAGCACACCAGCCAGTCGATATTTCTGACCGGCAAGGCAGGCACGGGCAAGTCGACATTCCTGCGCTACATCATAGACCATACCGACAAGAAATGCGCGGTACTGGCTCCCACCGGCATCGCAGCCGTAAATGTCGGGGGCCAGACCCTTCATTCTTTTTTTCATCTGCCACTGCAGCCGGTGCTGCCCGACGACCCCGAATTTCACAGTTCACGCCTGCGCGACAGGCTAAACCTTACGGGGCGTTCGCTCAAACTCTTCAAAGAAATAGAACTTATCGTAATCGATGAGATTTCGATGGTTCGGGCTGATGTGATTGACCTTATCGACCGCATACTGCGCACCTTCGGAGGCGGCGACAGGCGCAAGCCATTCGGAGGCAAACAGTTGCTCCTTGTAGGCGACGTGTTCCAACTCGAACCCGTGGTGACGCCGGAGAACAAGAGCATACTGCAAAAAGAGTACTGCTATCCTTTCTTCTTCAACGCCCGCGTATTCAAGACCTTCGGGCTGGTGTCGATAGAGCTGCGGAAAGCCTACAGACAACATCAGAAAGACTTCATAGACATCCTTGACCGCTTCCGCGCGGGCGTGCCCTCGCACGGCGACATAGACTCTATCAACAGCCGCTGCAGGGGCACGGAAGAGCCCTCCGACGACGATGCGGGCCGCTGCATCGTAATGACGCTGGCAGCACGTCGCGATGTGGTAAAACAAATAAACGACGTACATCTCGAACGTCTGAAAGGGCGCACTGTGGTGTACACGGGAGAGGTCAGCGGCGACTTCCCGCCATCGGCCTACCCTACCGACCTCAACCTCAGGCTAAAGAAAGGCGCTCAGGTAATATTCCTGCGCAACGACGCCGAGAGGCGCTTCGTAAACGGCACACTCGGCATCGTATCGACCATAAAAGACGACTCCCTGAAGGTGAAACTCGAAAACGGCACAGAAATTGACGTAGAGCCTGCTATATGGGAAAACGTCACCTACCAATATGAAGCCAAGACAAAACGCGTGTCGACAAATGTGAAAGGCACCTTCACTCAGTTCCCGGTGAAACCGGCATGGGCACTCACAATACACAAGAGCCAGGGCCTCACCTTCGACAATGTGATTATCGACCTTGGCCGCGGCGGAGCGTTCGCAGGCGGTCAGGTATATGTGGCTCTGAGCCGATGTACCTCGCTCGAAGGCATACGGCTACGCACCTGCGTAGATGCCCGCGATGTGTTCGTGCACCCCGAGGTAATCCGCTTCAGCCGCAGCTTCAACGACATTCGCGCACACGAGGAGGCCTTGAGGGCTTCACAGGCCGAAAACCTTCTTACTTCGGCCGAAAAAGCCTACAACGAAGGCGAATACCGCGAGGCCGTAGAATACTTCAACGAGGCCATACTCGCAAACCCGCAGCTCAACACACCCGGATTCCGCAGGCTCGTGGCAATGAGACTCGCAGGCACAGCTATGCCTGGCAAACGCAAGAGAAAGAAAAAATAGCGTCTTACAGGCAGCCATACACAGTGCCGCACGGCAACGAACTCTCGTCCGATACAGGTTGTTAATAAATAGATTAACAGCACCACAATGGCCGATTGGTTTGTAACATTACTTCGAGACTACCCTCCTTTGGCTCTGTTCCTTACAATAGGAGCAGGCTTCCTTATAGGCCGCATCCGCATAGGCTCATTCAGCCTCGGGAGTGTCACGTCGGTGCTACTTGTCGGTATTCTGATAGGACAGGCCGACATCTCGGTCAGCGGCCCTATCAAGATGTTTTTCTTCATGCTCTTTTTATTCTCGATAGGCTACTCGGTAGGGCCGGACTTCTTCAAATCACTAAAGGGAAGCGGTGCCAAACAGGCTCTTTTCGCAGTAACCCTAAGCGCCCTCTGCTTCGGCGCTACATTGCTCGTGGCGCACATCTTCGGCTACTCCAAGGGCGAGACCGTGGGACTCTTCTCCGGTTCGCAGACATGCTCGTCGCTCTTGGGTGTAGGCAGCGAAGCCATAGAGAAGTCGGGGATGCCGGCTTCGACAATCAGGCATGAGCTCGACATAATACCTGTATGCTATGCCGTAACATATATCTTCGGCACTCTCGGCACGGTGATAATACTCGGCAACCTCGGGCCTCGCCTACTTGGCGGAATTGACAAGGTAAGGCTACAGACCGCAGCCCTCGAAGAAAGGCTGAACCAGACTTCGGGAAACGACGACCCGGCGCTCATTCAGGCCAAAAGAGATGTGGAGTACCGCACCTATATGGTGAGCGGCAGCTTCTTCGATAGCCCGCGCTCCGCACGTGCGGTAGAGAAATACCTCGCCTGTCACGGGCTGGAGGTTTACATCGACCGTCTCCGCCACGACAACTGCATCTCCGTGCCGCGATACGACGATATGATAGCAGCCGGCGACAGTGTGGTAATATGCGGGCGCTCAGAGTTCATGGTGCGCATAGCGAACTTTATAGGCATGGAGGTGGACGACCGAGAACTGCAAAGCTACCATGTGGCACGCATACGTGTGCTGGTCGTGAAAGAAGGGTTCATCGGGCGGCGAATATCCGACCTTCGCAAAGATGAGTACATGCACGGGGTAGTGGTGCGCGATGCCACCCGTGCAGGCAAGCCTATTGAGTTCGACTACGATACGAGTTTCAGAAAAGGAGATGTGCTCACCATTGTAGGACGTGAGGAAATAATTGACTCAGCAGCCGCGCATATAGGGTACATCGACCGTCCTTCCGTGTCGAGTGACCTCGTATTTGTGGGCCTGTCGATATTTATAGGCGGTCTCTTCGGTGCCATTACCGTGTGGATAAACAGTATTCCGTTCAGTTTCGGTACCAGCGGAGGAGCTTTGCTGGCAGGCCTGCTCTTCGGTTGGCTTCGCTCACGCCGCCCTACATTCGGCCACATTCCGAAAGGTGCCGTATGGGTGATGAACAACCTCGGGCTGAACGTATTCATTGCCGTGATAGCCATAGAGTCGGCACCCACATTCGTATCGGGCATCAAGACCGTAGGGCCACTATTGTTTCTCGCCGGAGCACTCGCCACCATGACTCCCGTGTTTGCAGGCTTGTGGCTGGGGCACAAAATATTCAAATTCAACCCGGCAATAACGCTTGGATGCTGCGCCGGAACCCGCACGTGCACTGCTGCTCTCGGAGCCGTACAGACAGCCCTCGATAGCACCCTTCCGGCCATGGGCTACACCGTGACATATGCCGTAAGCAACATTATGCTAGTTATTTGGGGACTTCTGGCAGTGCTCCTCACACCGTAGGCTTGTGTGTTGTGTAATATTTTGCTATTTTTACACACGAAAACCACCGACATGACTAAAACAGGCATCCTCACAGCACTATGCTGCGCACTGCACATTGCAGCCGGCGCACAAGACATGGCCCACGAAGCCGACTCTTTCCTTGCCGGACTGCCTTTCGGGCTACAGGCAGCGCAGGAACATGCCGTACGGCAGGCCATGAGCGGCGACAACACGCTGCTACAAGGCGTGAGAGCGGCACGCAACAACGCGACACCTCTGCCCGAGGGTGTAAACACAATCGACATCGACAACAAATACCGGCTCTATAGGCCAAGCGACACCGACGGAACATCCCTGCCCGTCCTAATATATCTGCATGGTGGCGGCTGGTGCTTCGGCAGCATCAACAGCTGCTCTAATTTCTGCTCTTCGCTCACCCTTAACTCAGGCGTTGCCGTGTTGGCTGTAGACTATCCTCTTGCGCCCGAGAACCCTTATCCCGCGGCCTTGGACAGCTGCGTGGATGCTGTGCGTTTCACAATAGAAAACACCGGTAGATACGCCCTCGACAGCAACGCAATTTCAGTGGGCGGCGACAGCGCAGGAGGCAACCTCGCTCTTGCCACGGCCTTGAAACTGGCTAAAGAGGCAGACAACGGACACTTCATCAAATCGCTCGTCCTGTTCTACCCGGTAGTGAAAGCGTGGCCCGACGGAAGCCCGTCATGGCTTAAATACGGCACAGGCTACGGCCTCGACAGCGGAATAATGGACGCCTTCAACAAGGCATATACAGGCTCAGCCAGTCCGACCGAAGCCCTCGTGTCGCCCTATTGCGCAGACAAAGCTTCGCTTGCGCTGCTACCTCCGACGCTGATTGTAAATGCCGGGCGCGACATTCTGTGCAGCCAGGGCGAGGATATGCACACGCGGCTACAGGAAGCTGGCGTAGAGTCTCGCCGAGATGTATTCGAAGGAGCCGTACACCTCTTCATCACAGTTCCCGGACAACCTTCAGCCTTCAACAAAGCCGTAAAGCTGGCAGGGGAATTTCTCAGACAGTAAATGAAGATGCCCTAAAGCCAGAGAGGGCCAGTGTATAATATTTGGCATCGGCCATACGAAGCCAATTCTGGCTTCATGTTTTTTACGATAAAGCAAAAAATAAGGAGTGCAGCTCACACAGAGTCACACTCCTTAATTATTATTGTTGTTCGTAGATTTATTTCACTTCCTCAAAGTCTACATCTGTCACATGGTCGTCAGGGTTGGCGCCACCGTTGCCGGGGTTAGGAGCACCCTGCTGCGACTGAGCCTGCTGTGCCTGAGCATTGAGGATATCCTGCTGTACGGCACCGAAAGTAGTCTCGATTTCTTTGATAGCGGCATCAATACCTGCGATGTCGGCATTCTTGTGAGCCTCTTTCAGCTTAGCTACAGCTGCTTCGATTGCGGCACGCTTGTCGGCGGGAATCTTGTCGCCGAACTCGCTGAGCTGCTTCTCGGTCTGGAAAGCGACTGCATCGGCCTGATTGAGTTTGTCGGCACGCTCTTTCTCACGGGCATCGGCATCAGCGTTTGCGGCAGCTTCATCCTTCATTCGCTTGATTTCGGCATCGGTAAGACCACTGGAAGCTTCAATGCGGATGCTCTGCTCCTTACCTGTAGCCTTATCCTTGGCGGAAACGTTGAGAATACCGTTGGCATCAATCTCGAATGTCACCTCAATCTGGGGGATGCCGCGAGGTGCGGGAGCAATACCGTCGAGGTGGAACTTGCCGAGCAGCTTATCGTCCTTAGCCATGGGGCGTTCGCCCTGAAGTACATTAATCTCAACCGAGGGCTGGTTGTCGGCTGCGGTAGAGAATGTTTCGCTCTTGCGTGTAGGAATGGTCGTGTTGGCCTCGATAAGCTTGGTCATAACGCCGCCGAGAGTCTCGATACCTACCGAAAGAGGCACAACGTCAAGAAGGAGGACATCTTTTACATCGCCCGAAAGAACGCCACCCTGAATCGCAGCACCCACTGCTACCACTTCGTCGGGGTTAACACCCTTGGAAGGAGCTTTTCCGAAGAACTTCTCCACTATCTGCTGAATCGCAGGGATACGGGTCGAACCACCTACGAGGATTACTTCGTCGATGTCGGAAGCCTTCATGCCGGCATCGCGTAGCGCGTCCTCGCAAGGCTTGATTGTTGCCTGAATAAGTTTGTCGGCGAGCTGCTCGAATTTAGCACGTGTCAGGGTCATCACAAGGTGCTTGGGAATACCGTTGACAGGCATGATGTAGGGGAGGTTGATTTCGGTGGAAGTAGCGCTCGAAAGCTCGATTTTTGCCTTCTCTGCAGCTTCCTTGAGGCGCTGGAGTGCCATAGGGTCTTGACGGAGGTCAACGCCTTCGTTCTTGAGGAACTCATCGGCCATCCAGTCTATGATTACGTGGTCGAAGTCATCACCGCCGAGGTGGGTATCGCCATTGGTCGATTTTACTTCGAATACACCGTCGCCAAGCTCAAGAATAGAAATATCGAAAGTACCGCCACCAAGGTCGAATACGGCAATCTTCTGGTCTTTGTTGGCCTTGTCGAGACCGTAAGCGAGGGCTGCTGCAGTAGGCTCGTTGACAATTCGGCGAACATTGAGACCGGCGATTTCACCGGCTTCCTTGGTAGCCTGACGCTGCGAGTCGTTGAAGTATGCAGGCACTGTAATCACGGCATCGGTCACAGTCTGACCAAGGTAATCTTCGGCAGTCTTCTTCATCTTCTGAAGAATCATAGCTGATATTTCCTGAGGAGTATACTGACGGCCGTCGATGTCGATACGGGGAGTATTATTTACGTCCACTACCTTATAAGGTACGCGGTCGGTTTCATTCTTAATCTGGTCGTATGTCTCACCCATGAAGCGCTTAATAGAATATATAGTACGCTGAGGGTTGGTGATAGCCTGACGCTTGGCGGGGTCGCCCACCTTACGTTCGCCGTCACCGACAAAAGCCACTACCGAAGGAGTGGTGTTGCGACCTTCGCTATTGGGGATAACAACGGGATTGTTGCCTTCGAGTACAGCAACACAGGAATTGGTTGTTCCTAAGTCAATACCAATAATTTTTCCCATGATTGTGAGTGTTTATATGTTGTTCTTAATTTAATTTTTGTTTTGTTAATGATAAAACAAATCGCATGCCAAAAAGTTTTTTACTGACAAAGTGGCAGACATACATCCCTACTCTATCATTATTATATAAGTAGTCACTATTGATTGAATTTGATTAGAGAATATTT
>VSPE01000019.1 GCA_009775225.1 Muribaculaceae bacterium
GGTCAATATCGCCTATTTTCGGTCAGCTTGTTGGAGAAATCACAGAATACGTTTTAGAGGAAAGTTACTAAAAATTTTTCAGAAACGGATATGCGGTTTTTATAAGGTATATGTTGCCCGCCCCGGTATTATGCAAGGCGTCCCCCTGATTATGTAGGGCGCCGACGTTTCTGGTGCACTAACTTTGCAGCAAAGAAAAAGAGATACGACTATGGATTTTACCGGACTTGTATATTCGTTTGTGAACATCCTCAATGAGATGTCGCCCTACATATTGCTCGGCTTCGTCATCGCCGGGCTTCTCCATGTGTTTGTAAAGCCGGCCACAATGGCCAGGCACCTCTCGGGCAACAGCTGGAAGCCCGTGCTGAAAGCTGCCGCCTTCGGCATCCCGCTTCCGCTGTGTTCGTGCGGCGTGCTACCTACGGCAGTGTCGCTCCGCCGTCAGGGAGCGTCGAAGGCCGCGTCGACCTCCTTCCTTATCGCCACACCGCAGACCGGGGTGGACTCTATTGCCGCCACGTATTCCCTTCTTGGCCTGCCTTTTGCCGTGATAAGGCCCGTGGCTGCACTTGTAGGGGCTTTTGCCGGAGGTCTCGCGGTGGGTCGTTTCGCGCCTGACGCCGCCGCCGTCGACACCGACGGTGCCTCCTGCCCTGTGACAGCTCCCGACGAGCGCCCGCGCGGCTTCTTGGCGCGCATTGTCGAGGCCGTCCGCTACGGCCTGGTGGATATGGTGGCCTCGGTGGGCAAATGGCTTGTGATTGGGCTGGTGGTGGCCGCGCTAATCACCGTGCTTGTGCCTGACTCGCTCTTTACAGGGCTGAGCCGCTATCCGCTGCTGGCCATGCTCGCGGTGGTGGCCGTGGCTATTCCTATGTATATATGCGCCACCGGCTCAATTCCGATAGCGCTGTCTCTCATGCTCAAGGGTCTGTCGCCAGGCATCGCGTTCGTAATGCTTATGGCCGGCCCCGCCGCCAACTTCGCTTCGGTGATGATACTCAGGCGCACCCAGGGCACCCGCGCTACGGCTATCTATGTAGGCTCGGTGGTGCTTACCGCCATTGCCTTCGGCCTTGTGATAGACCTTCTGCTGCCGGCCTCATGGTTTGTGCCTGCCGGAGCGGCCTCGGGTATCGCTTCGTGCCACATAGAGCTGTCGTGGTTCGACACATTGTGCAGCGTACTCCTTGCTGGGCTGCTCATATATTCGGCCATTCGAGGCCGCGCACATTCGCACATACATGACCATATAAAAGATACTGCTATGACACAGACATTCAAGATTGAAGGTATGGCCTGCGCGCACTGCAAGGCTACAGTGGAGAAAGCTCTCGGCGCCCTCGACGGCGTGACATCGGTCGCCGTAAACCTCTCCGACGGAACTGCCGTGGTGGAGGGCGACGTGCCCGAAGCCGCCGTGTGTAAGGCCATTGAGCTTGCCGGCTTCTCTGTGGCGTAATGACGCCGTACGTGCGACAGTTACGCACGTTAACAAATATTAAAATGCGGGAGTTCTACTTTGCTTTAGTTAATTTTGCATTTCATAGATTTGCAGAATAGACAATGGACAAGGTAGAACTCATCCTCATGAACATAAGCGGTCTCGACCGCCCTGGCGTGACCTCGGCACTCACTGAGATACTGGCACGTCACGATGCCCGTATTCTCGACATCGGTCAGGCCGACATACACCATTCGCTCTCGCTCGGCATACTCTTTCGTACCAGCCCCGAGCGCTCCGGCGACATCCTCAAAGACCTGCTCTTCAAGTGCTACGAACTCTCGGTGAAAATCAGGTTCACGCCCGTGAGCGTGGAGGACTACGAGGCATGGGTGAGCCGGCAGGGCAAAAACCGCTGGATAATAACCATACTCGGGCGTCAGCTCACAGCTCGCCACATCGCTCTTGTGACCGACGAAATTGCGCGTCAGCAACTCAACATCGACGGTATACAGCGCCTCACGGGCCGCATGCCTCTCGATGCCGACGAGGAGCCGCAGTCCAAGTCGTGTGTGGAGTTCTCGGTGCGCGGCAATCCTCTCGACCTCAATGCCATGCGCGGCCGCTTCCTGCAGCTGGCACAGCAGGAGGAATTCGACATCTCGCTTCAGGAAGACAATGTGTTCCGCCGTTGCCGCCGTCTGATATGCTTCGATATGGACTCGACTCTTATCGAGACTGAGGTAATCGACGAGCTTGCCGAGCGCGCGGGTGTGGGCGACAAGGTGCGCGCTATCACCGAGCGGGCCATGCGCGGCGAAATCGAATTCTGCGAGAGTTTCCGCGAGCGTGTGGCTCTCCTCGAAGGCCTCGATGAAAGAGTGATGCGCGAGATTGCCGAGAACCTGCCCGTGACAGAGGGCGTGGAGCGCATGATGCAGGTGCTCAAGCGCACCGGCTACAAGACCGCCATTCTCTCGGGCGGATTTACTTACTTCGGCAACTGGCTGAAACAGAAGTTCGGCTTCGACTATGTGTACGCCAACGAGCTGGAGATAGTCGACGGCAAACTCACCGGACGCTACCTCGGCGATATTGTCGACGGGAAGCGCAAGGCCGAGCTGCTGCGCATCATTGCTCAGGTGGAGAATATCGACATCGCCCAGACTATTGCCGTGGGCGACGGCGCCAACGACCTCCCTATGCTCGCAACTGCCGGCCTCGGCATCGCTTTCCACGCCAAGCCCAAGGTGAAACAGACCGCACGACAGAGTATTTCGACAATAGGACTCGACGGCGTTCTATATTTCCTCGGATTTAAAGACAGCTTCATCGCCAGCTGACGAAAACATTTTGTCGCCGTCCGTTGTTTTAATTCAAAGCCATAATCAACTATTCATCTATGCGAGCCCCTAAGGCTATAAAGTGCTTCATTATTTCAATTTCTCTTTTGACTGCACTCCTTGCGCCACAGACAGCTGCGGCGCAAGGAGAACATCAGTCGGTAGGCCTCGTGCTTAGCGGAGGCGGAGCGAAAGGTATCGCCCACGTGGGTGTAATCAAGGCGCTTGAAGAGAACAATATTCCGATAGACTATGTCACGGGCACGTCGATGGGCGCTATCATCGGCGGTCTATATGCCTGCGGATACACTCCCGAGGAGATGATGGAACTTATTTGCTCCCAGTACTTCATGACAATGTCGGCCGGCAAGTACGACCCGGCTCTCACATACTATTTCTCCAAGCCAGCCTCATCACCGCAGATATTCTCGCTGCCTCTTGGTGGAAAGGCCGGCTCATCGAAGAATAAGTCTGATTTCAATCCGCAGTCGCTGATAGCCCCAACGCCTATGGCCTTCGGTTTCATGGAGATTTTCAGCCCGTACACGGCCCAGTGCCGAGGCGATTTCGACAGGCTCATGGTGCCATTCCGCTGTGTGGCGTCGAACATGACCGACCGCCGCAAGCAAGTCATGTCCGGCGGCAACCTTGGCGATGCCATTCGCGCCTCGATGAGCTTTCCGCTCGTGTTTCAGGCCGTGAAAATCGACGGCAACATACTCTACGACGGCGGTATCTACGACAACTTCCCTGTCGATGTAATGGAGACAGAGTTCGCCCCCGCCATGATGCTCGGCGTGGATGTGTCGGCTTCGTCGAAGGGCGAGCCAAATTCGTTTATGGAGCAGCTCGACCTCCTTGTGTCAATGCCGCAGAGCTATGCCATGCCGGAGCGCAAAGGACTCAAGCTCCGTGTCAATCTCAACGACTACACCCTTCTCGATTTCGACAAGGCTCAGGCAATATACAAGCGCGGCTACGACACCGCTATGGCTATGATGGACTCTATCAAGGCCCGTGTGACTGCCCGAACCACCCCCGAGGCTACTGCTGTGCGCCGCGCCGTATTCAAGGCTAATACGCCGCCTCTGCGCTTCAATAAGGTGAACGTGACAGGTGGTGCCAGGCATCAGGACGAATATATAGCCCACCTTTTCCGCCCGCGCAACGGCTGCGATACTATCGGGGCCGACCATGCCCGCCTGTCATTCTACCACGCAGTGTCGTCGGGCAAGATACAGAGCCTTACGCCCACGGCGGTGATGACGCCGGGCGACTCTACCGGCTATTTCACGCTCAACCTGCGGGCGCGCATCAAGCCGCGATACACACTCGGTGTTGGCGGGTATATCACGTCGAGTAACAACAGCTACTTTTATGGCCGGGCAGGCTACTCCTCGCTCAGCTTCCACTCGCTCAACGCCGACCTCGAGCTTTGGGCCGGACAGTCCTATCTGGCCGCTGTTCTGCGTGCGAGCTACAATCTTCCCACGGCAGTGCCCTCGGCATTCCGCTTTATGGCTGTGGCTTCGCGCCGAAAGTACTACGAGGACGAAAAACTCTTCTTCCGTGACAACGAACCTACGTTCGTAAATATACATCAGTATTTCGGCCGTCTGTCGTGGAACATGGCGGCAGGCCGTACGGGCGACATCGGGATAGGAGTCGCAGGTGGCCGTATATACAATACTTTTTACGAAAACAATAGTGTCGAAAGTTATCGGGCCGGCCGCAATCATGTCTCGCTCGACCTCGGCCAGGCTTTTGTGGAGTACAGCGCAAGCACCCTCAACGACCTCAACTTTCCCACATCTGGCTTCGAGCGCAGGGCGGTCGCTTCGGCTGTCTACGGCAGAGCGAGATACTTCGAGGCGACACGACCCGAAGGTCACCGCGACAGCCGCGATAATACGGGATGGTTACAGTTGCGCTACGACTCCAGGCACTACCTCGGCTTACACCGTCACTGGGCACTCGGGCTGGAAGGTCATGCTCTGCTCAGCTCGCGCAAGCTCCTGAAAAACTATTACTCCACCATAACCACCGCCCCTGCCTTCTATCCCACGCCGGCGTCGCACAACGTGTTCGACCCCAAACTGCGCTCGTACAACTATGTGGCTTTCGGCGCCGTACCCGTGTACAAGTACAACGACAATCTTTCGGCCCGCGTGTCGGCCAATGCCTACATGCCGCTAAGGCGGGTGATAGAAGGTGCCGACGGCTCGGTGTCGTATGGCTCGTGGTTCGGCAGTGTACAGTTCTTCGGTGAGCTTGACCTTGTTTTTCATCTTCCGTTCGCATCAATATCAGCCTACTGCAACTATGCCACATCTACAGGCGATGTAAATGTCGGCGTGGCGCTGGGCATATATATCACCGCACCTAAATTCCTTGAATAATGTCTGATAAAGATAAACACAGCAAATCTGCCATAGCCGTGATAGGCGCAGGCAATATAGGCGCCGCAATGGCGCGCGGTCTCGGTCGCGCCGGCGCAAAAGTACGATTGTATAACCGTGGCCGCGCCCGCCTCGAAGCTTTTGGCGAGGCTCCGGGTGTCGAAATGCTCACCACCGACATTGCCAAGGCCCTCGATGGTGCCGCCGTGGCTGTAATCTGCGTGGAAGGCGATGCCGTAGAGCCGGTAATACGTCAGATGGGCAAATCACTCGCCAAGACGCGCCCAGTGGTGGTGTCGTGTGCGGCCGCGCCGACTCTTGCCCTGCTGTCGGCATGGGTAAAGCCTTTCGACGGCAAGCCCCGTGTGGTGCGAGTGCTGCCTAATATCGCAGCTACCGTCGGCAATTCTGTAAACCTCGTGTGCTCATGCGGTATGGATGAGGTGGAGGAGCAGACTGTCTGCCGTCTCTTCTCAGCTACCGGAAAGAGCTATGTGATACCCGAAGAGCTATTCGGCCCCGCAATGGCGATTTCGTCGTGCGGCATCGCCAACGTGCTACGCTACGTGAGAGCCGCTATGGAGGCAGGTGTGCAGCTCGGACTTAATCCCGGACTGGCAAAGGAACTCGCCACAGGTAGCCTGGCAGGCACGGCCGCTCTGCTCGATGCGGTAGGTGCGCATCCCGAGGTGCTCGTCGATACTGTTACTACCCCCGGAGGCCTCACCATACGTGGCCTGAACACTATGGAAGAGAAAGGTTTCACACCTGCCGTCATTGCGGGCATAAAAGCTGCTTCGTCGCGATGAACAAGGTGATATTACTCGGCAATGTGGGGCGCGACCCCAAGATGCGCATGGTCGACAGCAGCACCGTGGCCGAATTTCCTCTCGCCACAAGTGAGCGGCGCCGTACTCGCGATGCCGAGGGCCGCGAGGTGGAGCTGCCCGAGCTTACCGAGTGGCACAATATCGTGATGTGGGGCAGGGCAGGCGAGTTCGCCGAAAAGTATATCCGCAAAGGCTCGCGTCTGCTTGTCGAGGGCAAGCTCCGCACCCGCTCGTGGGAAGACCATAATGCTATCAAACGATATATCACCGAGATATACGTAGATACTTTCGAATTGCTTCCCAAGTAAGCAAAACACTGCGCACGATTGTTTTTTATTAATCGTGTTATAAAAACTATTGATTATGAGAATGACAGGACGCCGCCGTAGCGGCAATATCGTTGACCGCCGCAGTCTCGGCACGGGCGGCAAGCTTGGCATCGGCGGCGGCATTGTCGGTGTAATCATTGTGGCTGCCATAACGCTTTTCTCGGGAGGCGGCATAGGCGACGTGCTCGGCAACATCATGGGCAGTGGCGCACTCTCGCCTCAGTATGCCTCGCAAAGTTATGAGCCAACGGCCGAAGACGAGCGTCTCGCTGTGTTCGCCTCGCAGGTGCTCGCCGGTACAGAAGATGTGTGGACGCGCGAGTTCAAGCGTCAGGGCTGGGGCGAATACGAGTGCCCGAAGATGGTCCTTTTCAGCGGTGCGGTAAACTCTGGTTGCGGCCAGGCTACATCTCAGACAGGCCCCTTCTATTGTTCTGCCGACCAGACCGTGTATATCGACCTCGATTTCTTTAAGGCGATGCCGACCGACATCGGCGCATCGGGCGATTTCGCGTATGCCTACGTCATTGCACACGAGGTAGGGCACCACGTGCAGTATCTGCTCGGAACTCTCGACAAGGCACACAGCGCTATGTCGCGTATGTCAGAGTCGGAAGCCAACAAGATTAGCGTACGCCTCGAGCTGCAGGCCGACTTCTATGCCGGTGTATGGGCCGCGCTCGACAATGAGATGTTTCAGTCTATAGAGGAGGGCGACGTGGAGAATGCCATAAATGCAGCCTCAAAAATCGGCGACGACTATCTGCAGCGCAAGGCGTATGGCCGCGAGATGCCCGACAGTTTCAACCACGGACGCTCCGAGCAGCGTGTGCGCTGGCTCAGGAAGGGAATAGAGACCGGGAACCCTAACTATGGCGACACTTTCTCTCCCGATTATTCACAGCTATGACATTTTCATCTACCGAAGAAAAAGACATATTCTTTATGAGGCGGGCATTGGCACTTGCAGCCAATGGCCGCGCTCATGTATCGCCCAACCCTATGGTCGGAGCGGTGATTGCAGGCCCCGACGGACGCATCCTCGGTGAAGGCTGGCACCGGCGCTACGGCGGCCCGCATGCCGAAGTCAATGCCGTAAACGCCGTCGCCGAAGCCGACAGGCATCTCCTTGGCGAGTCGACGATATACGTGACCCTTGAGCCATGTTCGCACTATGGCAAGACGCCACCGTGCGCGCTGCTGCTTGTGCAGACCGGTATCGGCAGGGTAGTGGTAGCCGCCGGAGACCCCAATCCGAAAGTCTCGGGCCGTGGCATCGCCATGTTGCGCGAGGCCGGTATTCCCGTCACGACCGGCGTGCTCGAGAAAGAGGCCCGAGAGCTAAACCTCCAGTTTATGACGGCGCACATGCTGCACCGCCCATTTGTCACTCTCAAGTGGGCGCGCAGTGCCGACGGGTATATGGACCGGCGGCGCGAGCCGGGAGAGCATGCGGCGCGTATTTCCACGCCACTCACGTCGCAGATAGTGCATTTGCGGCGCTCGTGCCACGATGCTATCGCTGTGGGCGCCGGTACCGTACTGGCAGATAACCCGCGTCTCGATGTGCGTCTGCTGGCCGGACGCTCGCCTCGCCCGGTGGTATTCGACCGCCACGGACTGGTGCCCCGCAGCCATTCCTTGCTTGCCGACTCCCGCGGAACCATACTCATCGACAAGGATGTGCCGCTGGCCGATACGCTCCATTCGCTATATGCCGACTACGGCATAACATCGCTGCTTGTAGAAGGCGGAGCCTCGCTTCTTGCCTCCTTTATCAGTGCCGGACTGTGGGATGAGGCATACGAGGAAGTCGGAGTGCGGAGCTTCGGAGAGCGAGGTGCTGTGCCTGCTCCGGCTATGACAGATTTTAAGTTAAAATCCATTCGCACTCGCGAGGGCGTGGAGTTAAAAACATATAAATGCACCCGAAAAGTGCGCTTTTAGTCGAAAGAGTTTGCCCTATTGCCGACAAAGTTATAATTTTGCAACTTGAAATATCGTAAACTCAAATGAAGAAACTTGCAATACTGAGCTTGGCCTCCGTGGTAGCCGTGTCGGCCTTTGTGGGCTGCAACACCTCCGGGTATGAGGCCGGAGAGAACACATCGTCGAGTGTGGCGGTGTACTCTTTCAAGCTCGCGAAAGACGACAGTGTGCTCGCTAATCTCGACACTGTCTTCTTCTCTATAGACCTTGTCAAGGGCGAGATTTTCAATGCCGACTCGATGCCTTACGGTACGTGCACCGAACGTCTCGTGCCCGTTATCAGGCTTCTTGACGGTGTGTCGCGATGCGAGCTCACCTCGGTCGACGCCGAAGGTAAGGAGACCGTGCACAACTACGTGACAAACAGCACCGACACCGTCGATTTCAGCAACGGCCCCGTGAAACTCTCCATAGTGTCGCCCGACGGTCTCACTTCCAAGGACTATCAGATAAAGGTGAACGTGCATAAGGTGAAGAGCGACTCGCTGGTGTGGACTCGTACCGCCATGCGCAGCCTACCCTCCAATATTGCTTCTCCTGTCGCTCAGCGCACCGTGCAGCTCGGCAAGACCCTTTATTGCCTTACGGCATCGGCCTCTGCTGCAAGCATCGCCACCACCGACGACCCCGGTGCCGATGACTGGACTGTGCGCTCTGTGGCATTGCCGGCCGGTGCCGATGTGTCGACATTCGCCGCAGCCGGAAATTCGCTCTATATCCTCGCGTCGGGATGCCTGTACTCATCTGCCGACGGCGGTTTGTCGTGGACGGATACCGGATGCCGCTGGAACAGCATCTACGGAGCGTATGCCGACAATCTTATGGGCGCCAAAAAAGATGCGAATGTGTGGACTGTAGAACAGTATCCTTCAGGTGCATCTTTCGCACTCCCCGCAGGTATGCCCGTGAGCGGAGTATCCGTTCCGTTGGCTTTCGATTTCGACATGTCTGTCGCGCCGCAGATGCTTTTTGTGGGTGGCGTAAAAGCCGACGGCACTCTCAGCGCCGACACATGGGCTTTCGACGGTACAAATTTTGCATGCCTCTCCAATAAGGCGCTTCCCAAGGGACTGAAGAACATGAGCCTTGTAAGCTTCTATACATTCCGCACCAACAGCATCTTTATCACAAAGCGCTATTCGGTGCTTATGGCTTTCGGCGGAAACGACGGCACTGCAAACAACCGCAAGGTATACATCTCCAACGACTATGGTATGACGTGGGCCGAAGGCGAAAGCCTTATCCAGCTCCCCGAGCAAATTCCCGCCATGCAGAACGCTCAGGCCTACTCATACAGCTCCGTACTACATGCGCGCAGCTCCGTATGGCAGGAGTTTGAAACCTCGGCCCTTATTCCAGGCACCGCTGTGCTGATGCCACTTGAGCTGCCCCTCAGCAGGGCTACCGAACCCATTACGGAATGGGACTGCCCCTTCATATATCTCTTCGGAGGAGAGAAAGCCGACGGCACATTGTATAATACTATCTGGCGCGGTACTATCAACCGCATGATGTTCAAACCCCTACAATAACAAATTATGCCTGCGAAGCGCACTTCTCTCCCGATTTGTGTGGCACGGTTTATGGCCGTGTGCGCGCTTGTCGTGTGCGGGCTTCCGGCTGGGGCGCAATCCGCTCCCTATAAGTTCGACCTCGGAGTAGAACTTGGCATGAGCGGGTATATCGGCGATGCCAACAGCTCCAATATATTCCGCAAGCCGGGCTTCGACGGCGAACTTTCGTTCCGCTACATCGGCGATACCCGCTGGGCTGTCCGCGGTGTGTTTTCCACCTTCAGTCTCAACGGCGATACCTCCGGCATGGATGATGTGCTGCCCGGTATTGTAAATCCCGAGACCGGGGTGACCGAGCCGGCCTTCTACAGTTTCGGCTCGCAGGTCTACGACCTCAGCGTCCGTGGCGAGTTCAACTTTTTTGCATACGGTATCGGCGAGACATACAAGCGCCTGCGCCGCTGGTCGCCTTATCTTACCGTGGGCGTGGGTGTATCGCTTGCCACTACAGGAGGCAAAACATACGCCGCACCCGTAATTCCGATGGGTTTGGGTGTGAAATATAAACTTGCAGAGAGGTGGAACCTCGGCTTTGAGTTTACAATGACCAAGGCCTTCAACGACCACTACGACAGTGCCGAACTGGCCGATTTAAATCAGATAAAGACCGCATTCTATAAAAGCACCGACTGGTACTCGCGTCTTACAATAGGCGTGTCGTACGAGTTTGGCAAACGATGTGAAACCTGTCACTATGTCGACTGAAAAGCCTATGAATACAAGCATTGATTTCACCTCCGCGCGCCTTCCACGCCATATTGCCGTAATCATGGACGGCAACGGACGCTGGGCACAGGCCCGTGGCATGGAACGTTCCGCCGGGCATGTCGAGGGCGTAACCACCGTTCGCCGTATCACCGAGGAGGCTTCGCGCCTCGGCATAGGCTTCCTTACACTATACACATTCTCTACCGAGAACTGGAACAGGCCACAGGCCGAAGTCGATGCCCTGATGACTCTTATTGTCACTGCTATTGAGCGCGAGACTCCCGACCTTATAAAGAATAATGTGCGCCTCACCACCATAGGCGACCTCGACCGTATGCCGCCATTTGCCGCCGAGCGTATGCGCCGCTGTATCGCCGACACCTCGCACTGCACTGGTCTTACGCTCGTACTCGCGCTAAGCTACTCCGCTCGCTGGGAGATAATCGAAGCCGCCCGTAAGCTTGCCCGCAAGGTTGCCGAAGGAACGCTCGCTCCCGACGAAATCGACGAAGCCGCATTTGCCGGAGCGCTCACCACAGCCGGAATTCCCGACCCTGACTTGCTTATTCGCACAGGGGGAGATATGCGTGTGAGCAACTTCCTCCTCTATCAGATAGCCTATACCGAACTTATTGTCACACCTACATATTGGCCCGATTACAGCCCCGAAGACTTCAGAGCGCACATTGCCGACTATCAGCACCGGCAGCGGCGTTTCGGTCTTACCGGCGAACAGGTAGAAGCGTCCTGACGCTATTCCTATCGGACTAATCAAACAAATTCTTGCAACAGACAGCTCATCAATCATTATGCGCTCAAAGATATTATTGCTACTGACATCGATAGTCATACTTCAAGCCGCCGCATCCACCTCAGCTTCGGCTCAGGCCCCTGCCGATACAATATATAATCCGCAGGTGCTCTACACCGCCATGCCGAAGGTATATGAGATTGCCGGCATAACCATTGAAGGAGCGCCGAACTACGACGATTATCTCATCCTCGGATATGCCGGTATCAACATCGGCGACCGTGTGGCCATTCCGGGCGATGACATCACAAACGCCGTGAAGCGACTCATGAAGCAGACTCTCTTTGCTCAGGCGCGTGTCGAGCTCGAAAAGGTGGCCGGCGACAAGGCCTGGCTGAAAATAAAGCTCCGCACACAGCCCCGTATAGGTAAGGTGAACTATATCGGCGCAAAGAAAGGTGAGATTAAAGACCTACAGGAGCGTCTCCAACTCGTGCGTGGCAACCAGATTTCCCAGAATATCGTGAACCGCGCCGAGGCTATCGTCAAGAAATACTATACCGACAAAGGTTTCGGCAATGCAAACGTGAAAATAAACCTGCACGAAGACCTCTCGAACGAAAACGAAACTCTTGTCGACATCGTAATCAACAAGAACAACAAGGTCAAGGTACACAAAATATATATTGACGGAAACGAAGTCCTCTCCGACCGTGCCATTAAGCGTGCGATGAAGAAGACTAACGAGCGCCTTGACCTCCTCAAAATATTCAGCCAGAAGAAATTCGTTGAAAGCGACTATCGAAACGACCTCAATCTCATCCTCGAGAAATATAACGAAAAAGGCTTCCGCGACGCTCGTGTCGTGGCCGACAGCGTTGTGCCGTACAATGAAGGCTCGGTCGACGTGCATATAACCGTCGACGAAGGTCAGAAATACTTCATCAAGGATATTACATGGGTCGGCAACACCATATATCCCACCGAAGTACTCGACGACTATCTCGGTATGAAACCCGGCGACGTGTACAATCAGAAACTGATGAACAAGCGCCTCAGCACCGATGATGATGCCGTTTCGAACCTCTACATGGACCACGGTTACCTCTTCTACAACCTTGTGCCCGTAGAGAAAGAGGTGTCGGGCGACTCTATATCGCTTGAAATGCGAATGATGGAAGGCCCGCAGGCACGCATCAACAATGTGGTTATCAACGGCAACGACCGTCTCTACGAGAAGGTAATACGCCGCGAACTCCGTGTGCGTCCCGGCGACCTCTTCAGCAAGAGCGACCTAATGCGCTCGGCTCGAGAAATCGCGCAGACAGGCCACTTCAACCCCGAAACAATGGATATACAGCCCGAGCCTAACGAGGAGAACGGAACTGTAGATATCGTATTCAATCTCGAGACAAAGAACAACGACCAGATTGAATTCTCGCTCGGCTGGGGACAGACAGGTGTGATTGGCAAGCTCGCTCTCAAGTTTTCGAACTTTTCAATCAAAAACCTCTTCTATCCCAGCACATACCGTGGTATCATTCCTCAGGGCGAAGGCCAGACGTTCTCTATCAGCGCGCAGACTAATGCCCGCTACTACCAGTCGTACGCAATCTCCTTCCTCGACCCGTGGTTCGGCGGCAAGCGACCCAACTCGCTCTCCGTTTCGGCGTACTACAGCCGTCAGACCGGTGTAAACTCTTCGTACTACAACCGCTCGTGGGCCAACTCGTCGATGTGGGGCTCGGGCCTTGGCTACTATCCCGGATACAGCTATAACGACTACTACGAGAACAGCTATCAGAACTCGCTCGACCCCAACAAGGTTCTGCAAATGGTGGGCGTAAATGTCGGATTCGGCAAGCGCCTGAAGTGGCCCGACGACTACTTCACTTTCACCGCCGACCTCGGCTATAACTGGTACTACCTCAAAAATTGGGACTACCTCTATTATATGAACAATGGTACGTCGAACGCTATCGTGCTCGGTCTTACTCTTTCGCGCCAGTCAATCGACAACCCCATATACACCCGTAGCGGTTCGGTGTTCTCGCTCAACCTCCAGATGACTCCTCCCGCACAGCTCTTCACCGGCAAGCGCGACTGGAAGGCTCTCGCCGAGAAGAACGACACCGAAAGCAAGAAACAGCTCTACGAGTGGATTGAGTACTGGAAGCTGCGCTTCAAATCGCGCACCTACACCCCCCTCAGCACCAACCAGCAGTGGACTCCCGTGCTCATGACCCGCTTCGACTTCGGTCTGCTCGGAAGCTATAACAAGTACCTCAAGACTCCGTTCGAGACATTCTATGTTGGTGGCGACGGCATGTCGGGTTCGTACACTTATGCTACCGAGACAATCGCGCTCCGAGGCTATGACAACGGTTCTCTTACCCCCTGGCAGAGCGAGGGCTACGCATACACACGAATGGGCGTGGAACTGCACTTCCCCCTCATGCTCCAGCAGTCAACAACAATCTACGCTCTCGGCTTCCTTGAAGGTGGTAACGCATGGACTTCGGTTAAGCAGTTCAATCCCTTCGACCTCAAGCGTTCGGGCGGTTTCGGCGTGCGTATTCAGCTGCCTATGGTCGGCCTTATGGGTATCGACTGGGCATACGGCTTCGACAAGGTATATGGCGAGCGTGGCGGCAGCCACTTCCATTTCATCCTTGGTCAGGAGTTCTAATCTAAACCTTTTGCCCTCCCGGATGTCTTATTTATATACACATACATAAGACAGTCACCAAAATACAAAGACCTCATGAAGAAAATAGCAATAAGCCTTGTGCTTGCCCTTGTGGCAGTATTCGCCGCATCGGCGCAGAAATTTGCCCTGGTGGATATGGAATATATATTCCGCAGCGTACCCTCGTATGAAATGGCCAATGAGCAGCTCAACCAGCTATCGCAGCGCTGGCAGAAAGAGGTGGAGGCAAAGGGTAAGGAAGCCGAGAATATGTACAACAGCTACCTCGCCGACAAGGTATTTCTCACCGACGAGCAGGTAAAGAAGCGCGAAGCCGACATCGTGGCAAAGGAAAAAGAAACTACAGAACTGCGATACAAATATTTCGGACCCGAAGGCGAACTGTACCAGAAGCGACAGTCTCTTCTCAAGCCGATACAGGACGAAGTGTACAACGCTATCAAGAAAGTGGCCGAGGAACGCGGCTATCAGACCGTGTTCGACCGAGCTTCGTCGTCCGACATTATATATGCCTCGCCACGTATCGACATAAGCAATGAAGTGCTTTCCAAATTGGGATATTCCAATTAAATTGCATATATTTGCACCTGTATTAAGTGAATTTATTGAAAACTCTTAAATATCAAAGAACTATTATGCTTAAAAAAATCCTTCTCGCCGTTGTTATGGCGCTGCCTTTCAGCGCCCTTGCGCAGAAATTCGGCGTTGTAGATTTCGATGCCGTCCTTCAGGCTATGCCTGAGACTGCCGCAATGCAGACACAGCTTACCGAGACTTCCAAGAAATACGAAGACGAGCTTGCAAAGCTCACCGAAGAGTTCCAGAAACTTTATACCGAATTTCAGACCCTTCAGGCCGATGCCAATACTCCCGAGTCTATCAAGGAGCGCCGTATGCAGGAAATCCAGGAGCGTCATGCCAAAATCGAGCAGTTCAGCAACACCGCACAGCAAGACCTCCAGCGTCTCCAGCAGACTCTCGCCGCTCCTATCGTACAGAAAGTACAGGACGCCGTGAAGGCTGTAGGTGCCGAAGGCGCATATACAATGGTGTTCCCCAATGCCCCCGACCTGCTTCTCTATACTGGAACCGGTGTGGAAGACATCACCCAGCAGGTGCGTGCCAAGCTTGGCCTCAAATAAGTTAAAGCATTATATAACAATATCTCCCGGATGCCTGTGGCGCCCGGGAGATATTGTTTTAGAGGACATTGGTGAATAATAGTAAAATTTATTGTTGACAATGTGATTATTACAAAAAAGTTTGTATCTTTGCGGAGAAACCCCTAATAACCTTAAATCACTATTATGCCACGCCAGTATTTCGACAAACTAGACCTGACAATCCTCAACGCCCTTTGTGAGAATGCGCGTACGCCTTATCTCGAAATCGCACGCGAATATGGCGTGTCTGGAGCTGCCGTTCACCAGCGCGTGCAGCGCCTTATAGCCTCTAAGGTCATTACCGGCTCGCACTGCGACATCGACCCCTCTACAATCGGCTATCATGTGGTGGCCTTCGTCGGTATATGCGCCAAGCCAGGCACCGACATCCGCGAGCTTGTGCAGCAGCTCGAGCAGATTGAGGAAATCACCGAGTGCAACATCGTAACCGGCCGCTACGACGTTATAGTAAAGATGCACGCCCGCACCAATCTCGACATCCTTCGTCTTGTAACCCTAAGGATGCGTGCCATGCCTATCTCAAACACCGAGACTATGGTGTCGTTCAGCGAAGGTTTCAAGCGCCCGCTGCCAATCCGAAACGACAAATGACACTGAAGCCTCTTTTTTCCGCCTGAAAAAGAAGGATACACCAAACATTTTGTGTAAATTTGCACCCGGACACCGTATAGACTTATTCAGAAATAACTAATTATCATACAGCTATGGATATTTCCCATATCGAACACATCGGTATCGCCGTGCCTTCGCTCGACGAAGCCATTCCCTTTTATGAAAACATGCTCGGCTTCAAGTGCTTCGCTATCGAAGAAGTAGCCGACCAGAAAGTCCGCACGGCCTTCTTCAAGATTGGCCAGACCAAGCTCGAGCTCCTCGAAGGTACTGCCGAAGACAGCGCTATCTCCAAGTTTATCGCTGCCAACGGTGGCCGCGGCGGTGTGCAGCACATCGCTTTTGCCGTGCAGGACGGTGTGGCAAACGCCCTAGCCGAAGTAGAGGCTAAGGGTTGCCGCCTCATCGACAAGGCTCCCCGTAAAGGTGCCGAAGGCCTTAACATCGCGTTCCTGCATCCCAAGTCGACTATCGGTACCCTCGTCGAACTGTGCGAAGACCCCAATAAATAATTGCTTAATCAAATAATCAAATAGAACATCGGTGCTACCGCCTCGTAAAGCGCGGGAGCACCTTTGTCATAGTTTTACAACCACACTTATGAGCAGCCAGCTTGAAAAAGTAAAAGAACTCATTGACCTCCGCACGGAGGCCCGCCTCGGCGGTGGTGAAAAAGCCATCGAAAAACAGCACGAACGCGGTAAATACACAGCACGCGAGCGCATCGCACAGCTCCTCGACGAAGGTTCGTTTGAAGAACTCGACATGTTTGTGCGTCATCGTTGCACCAACTTCGGTCAGGAAAAGAAATCATTCCTCGGCGACGGCGTTGTTACCGGCTACGGTACTATCGACGGCCGCCTTGTATATGTTTTCGCACAGGACTTCACCGTATTCGGCGGTTCTCTCTCAGAGACAATGGCCCTGAAGATTTGCAAGGTTATGGATATGGCCATGAAGATGGGCGCACCCGTAATCGGTCTTAACGACTCGGGTGGCGCACGTATCCAGGAAGGCATCAACGCTCTGGCAGGTTATGCTGAAATTTTCCAGCGCAACATCATGGCATCGGGCGTTATCCCCCAGATTTCCGCTATCCTCGGCCCCTGCGCCGGCGGTGCCGTATATTCGCCCGCTCTCACCGACTTCACAATCATGGCCAAGGGCATCTCCTACATGTTCCTCACAGGCCCCAAGGTCGTAAAGACCGTTACCGGCGAAGACGTTACTCAGGAAGCTCTCGGCGGAGCCGAAGTACACTCGCAGAAAAGCGGCGTATGCCACTTCGCGGCAGAAGACGGCGAAGACGCTCTCAAGATTATCCGCAAGCTCTTCACTTTCATTCCACAGAACAACCTCGAAGAACCCCCGCTGGTTCCGTGCACCGACCCCATCGACCGCCTCGAGGATTCTCTCAACGACATCATCCCCGACTCGCCCACACGTCCCTACGACATGTATGAAGTTATCGGTGCAATCATCGACAACGGCGAGTTCCTCGAAGTTCAGCGCGACTTCGCCAAGAACCTCATCGTGGGCTTCGCCCGTTTCAACGGCCAGGCCGTAGGTATTGTGGCCAACCAGCCCAAATACCTCGCCGGCGTGCTCGACAGCAACGCTTCGCGCAAGGGCGCACGCTTCGTACGCTTCTGCGACGCTTTCAACATTCCTCTGGTAACTCTCGTCGACGTACCCGGCTTCCTCCCCGGTACAGGACAGGAATACAACGGCGTTATCCTCCACGGCGCCAAGCTACTCTATGCTTATGGCGAAGCTACCGTGCCCAAAGTTACCGTTACACTTCGCAAGAGCTACGGCGGTAGCCACATCGTGATGAGCTGCAAGCAGCTCCGCGGCGACATGAACTACGCATGGCCTACTGCCGAAATCGCCGTTATGGGCGGTGCAGGTGCTGTGGAAGTGCTCTATGCCAAGGAAGCAAAGGCAAGCGACAACCCCGCCAAGGTGCTCGCCGACCGCGAAGCCGAGTACAACAAGCTTTTCTGCAACCCCTACAACGCTGCCCGCTACGGATATATCGATGATGTTATCGAGCCTCGCAACACTCGTTTCCGCATCATCCGAGCTCTCCAGCAGCTTGCTACCAAGAAGGTTGTAAACCCCGCCAAAAAGCACGGCAATATACCCCTCTAATCAATGAAAAAGACTTTATCGACTATAGCACTCGCTTCAATGATGCTTTTGGCAGCTCCCGGCGCTGACGCAGCAAGCCGCGAAGCCATACGCATCAACGAGGTGATGGTGGTGAACGATAACAGCATGGTCGACGAATACGGTCAGCGTAAGGCATGGATAGAGCTTTTCAATGCCAACTTTGCGCCTATCGAAATCTCGAGCATCTACATCACCAACGACTCCACACAGCCGCGTAAATATCCCGTCCCCTTAGGCGACGTGAACACAAAGATGCCCAAGCGACAGCATGTGGTATTTTTTGCCGACGGCGAGCCGAACAAAGGTACTTTCCACACAAGTTTCACCCTCACTCCCGGTCAGGATAACTGGATTGGCATCTATGATGCCGACGGTATCAAGCTTATCGACCAGGTGCTGGTGCCTGCTTCGCTTCTGCCCGGACAGAGCTATGCCCGTACTGAAGACGGTGCCGGTGAATGGACTGTACGCACTGGCGGCGAAAACGACTACATTACCCCCTCGAGCGCAAACATTATCAAGGATACCAATCACAAGATTGAAGAGTTTGCCACCCGCGACGGAAACGGCTTCGGCATGACTGTCATGGCCATGTGCATCGTGTTCAGCGCACTGCTTCTCCTTTGCCTCAGCTTCTACGCTATTGGTAAGATTGGCGGCGCTGTGTCGAAGATGAACAAGTTCCGCGCTCATGGCGTTGACCGTCGCGAAGCTTCCGAGGAAATCGCCGTACACGACTCCGGCGAGGAAATCGCTGCTATTTCTATGGCTCTCTACGAGCATCTCAATGCTCACGATACAGAGAACACTATCCTCACCATCAACAAGGTGAAACGTGCATATTCGCCCTGGAGCTCCAAGATTTACGGTCTCCGCGAAGTGCCAGCTCACCGTCACACATCTCGTTAACAAACCTCAGATACCATTCAAATGAAAGAATATAAGTATAAAATCAACGGCAACAACTACACCGTTGCCGTAGGCGATATCGACGATAATATCGCCCAGGTAGAAGTCAACGGCGTGCCCTACAAGGTTGAGCTGGAGAAATCAAAGGCTGTAAAAGTAGTGTCCACACCCCGTGCTGCTGCTGCTCCCCGCAAGGCTACAGGCGAGAAGGTTATTGCCTCCAAGTCTGTTCCAGCCGGCCCCGGTGCCGTAGTGGCGCCCCTTCCCGGTGTGGTTATTTCCGTAGCCGTGAAAGTCGGCGATACCGTAAAGGCTTCCGACACCGTTGTGCTACTCGAAGCCATGAAGATGGAGAACTCTATCCGTGCCGGACGCGACGGCAAAGTCACTGCTGTAAATGTCAGTGCCGGTGACAGCGTGCTCGAAGGTGCAGCCCTTATTACCCTTGAATAATCCGCTCACTAACAGCAACGAATTATGTCATTCGGAGATTTTATCCTTAACAACCTCGAACAGTTCTGGCTGCTGACGGGTTTTGCCAACGCTCAAGTCGGCAACTTCGTGATGCTTGCCGTGGGTCTCTTCTTTATATGGCTTGCCATTAAGAAGAACTTCGAGCCCATGCTCCTTGTGCCCATCGGCTTCGGTATTCTTATCGGCAACATTCCCTTCAACACAGAGGCCGGCCTCGAAATCGGTATCTATGAAGAAGGTTCTGTGCTCAATATCCTTTACAATGGCGTTGCAGCCGGCTGGTATCCCCCGCTGATTTTCCTCGGTATCGGTGCCATGACCGACTTCTCCGCTCTCATCGCCAATCCCAAGCTCATGCTCATCGGCGCGGCTGCTCAGTTCGGCATCTTCGGTGCCTACATGGTGGCTCTCGCTATCGGCTTCGCTCCCGACCAGGCAGGTGCTATCGCTATCATCGGCGGTGCTGACGGCCCCACGGCTATCTTCCTGTCGTCGAAGCTCGCTCCCAACCTTATGGGTGCAATCGCAGTGTCGGCGTACTCGTACATGGCACTTGTGCCTGTAATTCAGCCACCGCTGATGCGCCTCTTCACCACTAAGAAAGAGCGCCTTATCCGCATGAAGCCTGCGCGCGCCGTCTCGCAGAACGAAAAAATCATCTTCCCCATTGTGGGTATGCTCCTTACCTGCTTCGTGGTGCCTTCGGGTATCCCCCTGCTCGGTATGCTATTCTTCGGTAACCTCCTCCGCGAGTGCGGCGTTACATCGCGTCTGGCAAAGACTGCAAGCAACGCTCTCACCGACATCGTTACTATTCTGCTCGGCATGACTGTCGGCGCCTCCACTCAGGCTTCGCAGTTCCTAACTCCGCAGACAATCTTTATCTTCTTCCTTGGTTTCATGGCCTTCATCATCGCCTCTTCGAGTGGCGTGCTTTTCGTGAAGCTCTTCAACCTTATTCTTCCCAAGGATAAGAAGATTAACCCGCTCATCGGCAACGCCGGTGTATCGGCTGTGCCTATGTCGGCCCGTATCTCGAACAACCTCGGTCTTGAGTACGACCCCTCCAACTACCTGCTCATGCACGCTATGGGCCCCAATGTTGCAGGCGTAATCGGTTCGGCCGTAGCTGCAGGCGTCCTTCTGGGCTTCCTTGCCTGATAGACTCCGCTGCATAGCATTTGTATCGGCGCACTCTGCCAAGAGTGCGCCGATATTGTTATTTGCTTCCTTCCTTCCCGTCTCTCAGTGAGACCCCGTGAGCGGAAGTGAAGAGGAGCTAAATTCGCAGTATTCTTTTTTGCAGTGGTTGCGCGTACCTCCGGCGCGCGTTGTTTCCCGGGGGAAAGGACTCTCGGTTAACATCGGTTGTCAGGTCTCCGGGCTGCCTTCACATCGTCGTCTCCGGGGTGGCGGTGTGTCTGCTTCCCTGCGTCCTCTTTTTTATCCGACGCTGTGGAGGGGAAGGGAAGGAAGTGGTGCACGTGTGGTACCGCGGGTCTGCGCGCCTGCGAGTAAAATCAGTAAGAGCAGGTTTGAATAATGGGAGGAAGTGCGTTTCTCTCCGTCATGGAGTCGGTGGGCCAGCTTCCCTGCTTCCTCTTTTTTTATCCGACGTTGTGGAGGGGAAGGGAAGGAAGTGTAGCGGTTACTATCTTTTTGCTTTCGCTTTTCTTTTAGCAAACAGGGGTGCTCAGACTTTGAAGATGAGGGCGCTTGCCTGTGCTGCTATGCCTTCGGCGCGACCGGTGAAGCCGAGTTTTTCGGTAGTGGTGGCTTTTATGCTCACGCGGTCGAGCGGAAGCGAAAGGTCGGCAGCCACGTTGGCGCGCATCTGCGGTATGTGAGGCAGCATCTTCGGTGCCTGAGCTATTATAGTCACATCCACATTGGAGGGAGCGAAGCCCTCACGGGCAAGTATAGCCACAATCTCGCGCAGAAGCATACGCGAGTCGGCGCCCTTCCACTTTGGGTCGGTATCGGGGAAGTGCTTGCCTATGTCGCCGAGGGCTGCGGCGCCAAGCAGGGCGTCGGATAGAGCGTGGAGAGCTACGTCGGCATCGCTGTGGCCGAGCAATCCGAGGGTGTGGGGAATATCGACGCCGCATATAATGCAGCGGCGTCCTTCTACAAGGCGGTGCACGTCGAAGCCGTTGCCTGTACGGATGTCGGGTAGGTTCATGCGCTGTTGGTGGTGATGACGGTTAACGGCGGCGGCCCATGAGGTCGCGGAGGCCGTCCATATCGAAAGTGAGGGTGAAGCGCAGAGTCTGGTCAAGCGGCGATGTCTGTGCTGTGGCGAGCATATACGAAGCGTCGAGGCGCACCACGTTAAGTGAGAAGCCTGCACCGAGGCCGAAGTATTGGTGGTTGCCTTTGAATTCGTTCTCGTAGTAGTAGCCTGCGCGCAGGAAGAACTGCTGGTTGTAGCTGTATTCCGCACCGAACGATATGTTCACTTCGCGAAGCTCTTCTTTGGCTCCTCCGGGGGCGTCGGAGAACGATTTGAAGATACCGGTGATTGGCGACATATTGCTCCACTCCTCCATCTTGTCGTTGTATTCCTCGTCGCCTTCAACACCGTCGGCATAGTCGGAGCGTCGCGGGCGTGTGGGCACCAGAAGCTTGTTGAAGTCTACGCCGAGAGTGAGGTTGTGGAAATCGGCGAGGGGGAAGGTAAATGCCGTACCGATTTTAAAGTTGGTGGGAAGGAATGCGGGGTAGGGCGAGTTGTCGTACTGCACCTTGGTACCGATATTCGAGATGTTCCAGCCCCACGACCACTGGCACTCGTTGCGGCCGATGATTGGGTATGTGGTGTAGTAGCCTGCAATGTCGGCGGCGAATGCGGAAGCGCCTGTAACCTGGTCGCCGGCATACGATTCGTTGAAGCCGAGAGCCGAGTAGATATAGCGGAATACCACGCCCATCGAGAATTTTTCGGACAGCTTGCGCGAGTAGCCAAGGTCGATAGAAAGCTCGTAAGGGTTGAGTGTCTGCCCCACAATTTCGGGGTCGCCGCCTTCGTTAGTGGTTACTTCGCCAAGCGAGAAGTAGCGGAGCGAGGCGCTTATTGCCTGATTGTCGCCGCTGCCTATTTTGTAGTATGCCGAGAGATTTGCAAGGAAGATGTCGTTTACGAGCTTGCGCAGCCAGGGTGTGTAGCTGAGACCTACAGCGCACTTGCTGTATGCGAAGGCATACTTCGAGGGGTTCCAGAACTGTGCGTTTACATCGGGGTCGGTGGCAGCGCCGAGGTCGCCCATAGCAGCGCCGCGGGCGTCAGGCGTGATGCCGAGTGATGTCACGCCGGTTTCTACGGGGTTAAATTCGTTCTTTCCGTCCTGGGCTGCGGCTGTGTAGGCGCAGAGGCCGATTGCAGCGATAAATATAAATATACGATGGCTAATTCTCATGTTCTGTCAAAAAGAAGTAGGCGTCGCATTGTGCGAAGCCTACTCATATAACTCTATTTTGCTTTAATTATTGTATTTCGTTATCTGATTACTACAATTTCTGCCTGCGTTGAGCTGCCCTTTGCAGTGGGAGTTGTAAAGAGCACATGGGCGCGGTAAAGACCGTCGGGCACAGGCTCGCCATTGTTGTCGGTCAGGTTCCATGTGAATGGCATCGTCGCATCGGTTCGGGAGAGAACGGTGTTGCCGGCATCGTCGAGAATAAGCAGGCGTTTTACGGTGATGTCGGCTTCCTGCGAGTCGAGCGAGACAGTAGCAGACGTGCGTGCCGGTATGCAGTCATCGTCGAGCACGAGACGTGCCGATATGGGCTGAGTCGATACCATGAAGTCAATAGTCTTCGACGCCTCTTTGCCAAGGCGGTTGACGAGTTTCACCGATAGGGTGTGGTGACCGTCAGTCAGGTCGTTCAATACCGTGCAGAGGTGCATCTTGCCGTCTTCGCCGAATGAGAGGCCCTTTATTTCATCGCTGAGGCGAATTGAGCCGTCGAGTGTGAGAGTGGATATGTTGCCGATGAAGTTGCTGCGGTTTTCGATGCCGGTAGCCGAAGCAGTGGCGGTAATATACAGTCGGCAATCCTTATCCACGGTGTCGCCGTTGGAAAAGTCGGGGGAATTGATATACATCTCTTCAATAACGGGCGCGGAGTCGTCTACATCGTCGGGTATGGAGTCGGCATATTTCACACGCAAATTGAGAGTGCCGCCGGCGGCGGTTGCTCCGCTTGTGGCGTTTGCAATCACCGTGAGGCGGTTGTGTTCGCCTTGCTCGCAGGGATTGGCCATGAGTATGGTTCCTTCGAAGTAGCCGTCGGTCACGTTCAGGCAAATCGATGAAATCGCGGTATCGTCCTGAGTTACTTCCACAGTGGTAGTGTCGTTGACTCTGAAAGAGTAGTGGAGCGGGGTATCATATACCTCGATGATAGCGGAGCCGTTAAATCCGCTCACTATCCGGCCTTGGAGGTCGGTGATATGTCCTTTAATGCTTACCGGGGTGAGGGCATCGACATCCACCACGCCTTCGGCCGGCGCTTTTCCGTCGATGAGGTCGATGCACACTCTGTGTGTGGGTGCGCTGATTGGGATTGCCGGGTCGCCGCAGAGGTTGTACGACATGGAGTTGTGTCCAAGTTGCGGCTTCATTCCCTCGGCGATGAGATTATTGCGGGCAATGCGGTGCAGGTCGCCTATACATGTTCCGTCGGTGGCTGTAGCGTAGGCGGTGGCCACTGCGCTGTTTATTGTCCTGTTATGCTCGAGGTAAACCGAGCGGCACGAAGCCAGCACACCGATTGCGCCTCCGCCCTGCCTGAAGAACATTTTTTCTGCAATACCGGTTTCCGCTACATCGAACGGGTAGGTATAGCATGATGAAAGCATTGCGAAGGGATAGGTGCGGTATTTGTATTTGTTTACGTGGTGGAAGGTGTAGTTACGCCCGTCGAGCGAGCCGATGTCGGAGTGGCCGCTGTAGGTGAAGTATCCTGCACCGCCGAGCAGAGTCTGCTCGGTTATACGCTGCACGTTTTCGGAGTTGGAGTTGTACAGGCAGTCGTCGGCGCGCACGGTGTTGAATGCCGGCGAGGCTGCGTGCATCAGTTCGGCAGCTTCGGTGGACTGAGCCAGGTGAGAGTAGTTGTCGCCGGCACCACTGAGCATGAGTGCCCGCAGATAGTTCTTTACCGAGAGCGGGTTCTCGAGATACTCTTTTATTTTTGCATTGGCATCGCGGGCTTCCTGCGCGTTATTGGCCGGGATGCGTCCTACCGAAATATGTGTGGGTGCAACATAAATCGACGAGTGCTGGTATTTGTCGTCGAGCATGGCGAAGTACAGGTCGGAGGCATAGTTGGTGGTCGACTCCTGTGCTTCGAGCAGCGACTCGCACTCATAGGTGACAAGATTGTCGCCTCCACGGCCTTCTACGTTGCGGTTGTCGTAAGAGCCTGCGCCGTAGAGCAGCAGGTAGCGCAGTTTGCTGTTATCGCGGTCGTAGAACATTTTTGCCAGTCGGCGGATACCGTTGGGATGACGGCTTCCCGACGTAAATTCATTGAAGGCTTGTTCTTGTGTGACTACGAGAACTTCAAAGCCTTGCACGCGGCGGTGGATGTCGGCCAGCTCCCGTGCCGCCTCAAGGTTCGACTCCGTCGACACGATGAGCATATCGGGGTTGCGCGCCCCGTGCAGGTTCTGGTTTGGTATTACTCCTATGATGCGGGGTGCACGTTGTTTTTCCGAGGGATTGAACGCGAAGATGCGCGAGGCATCGATAGCGGATGCAGTGGACAGCGATGCAGTCACAGTGCCGGAGGCTTCGTCGTAGGCTGTTTCGTAGCGGAAGATATTTACGGGGTCGGTCACGTTCCATATTTCCGTATCGGCGTGTGCGCCGGCAACGGTGAACTGCTGGTTGGTAAGCGAACGCGGCAGGTTGATGCACAATTCGCTTCGCCCTTCCAGTGTGTTGAGCCGAGGATAGATTATAAAAGCTTTATCCATTGCGGCGTAGGAGCCTGCATATGTAAAGGGTACACTCACGGTAAGCGATACATGAGCGTCGTCGAGCGGACAATCTTCAGTGGGTATAAAGCGTGCGGTGCCTGATATGTTTTTGAATACTACTGTGCTTTTGGTGGTGTTTCGGCCATTGCCGGGCATATTGGAGCTAAGATGCAGATTGGCCGACGGCGTGATTGGGAACTTTACAGCCGCGGGGGTTAGGAGGGCGCCTTCGTACTGGAAGAAGCCGTTTGTGGCAATGCCTTCCACATTTTTATAGTTGCGGATATGGAAGTCGAAAGTATGGCTGTCGCCCGGTGAGAGCTTCCGGTCGTGGAAGTACACGCTGCCCTTGCCGGGGTTTTGCACTTCGTTCTCAATAACGCTGATGTCGTAACTCCAGTCGTATACCGCCATCGACGAGCCTGCCGTGGTGTTGAGCGGATGTGTGGAAATATCTGTTTCGGGAGCCGAGTCGGAGAGGAAATAGTATGCCGTGGTGTCGTAGTAGTTACGCTTTGTGCTTATCTGCTCCTTGCTTTTGGTAGTTGCGCGGAACACACCTTCGCCGTAAAAGAGCAGGCGTCCGTCGGACGTGTGGAGGCATGGCGCCTGCGGCAGGTCGTCGGGGTATGATACCGAATAAGCCTGCTCGGTGCTTACTATGCCGCCGTATCCGAGTACGCGAACTTTCGAAGGGTCGGAAAAACCCAGTTCGCGCAATCGGTCGTACGATATTTCGTATATGCCTGTGGTGTCTGCCGCTACTTTTACTATATGGCCTTTCGACAGCGCCGAAGTGCCTGTATAGAAACTTGTGGTGTATGCACCTGCGTTTGCCACGCCTATAAGAAGAGCGCCGGCTGCGGCTATCAGGGCTTTTTTATTGTTTTTCATAATGGATATTGTCGGCATTGACCGGAGTGGAGAGATTATTTGATACGTATATCAAGCGAATTGAAATCGTTAAGAAAAGCTTTTATTTCGGTGTCGAGCACGGGAGTCCCGAGTGCTATGGCATGGTCGAGCAGCACAATGATGTCGCCGGTGCGGAATGTGAGGTGGCGCGAGAGTGCCGCAATAGCATTGTCGATGCCGAGGCTCTCGTGAGTGAACGCGTGCGAGAAATTTTCGCGGGCGTCCGAGCCGATGCAGCCCTTGCTTATGGTGAGGGTGTAGGTGCCGTCGCTGTTTAGAGGTGCAGTCCATTTGCCGGGCGAGAGTGCGCGGTCGAGTACGAAGGGCGGCAGCCCGTCGGCCACAGAGTTGTCGGCTGGAGTGAGCAGATGCACAGGCGCTATGCTGTCGTAATAAGCGCGTGCGGAAGATGCTTTGATAGCAGTGCCGAGACGGCTTATTCGCACGGCAGGGGCAACGGACGAGCGCCATTCTTCTACAGGCTCGGGCACGAAAACAGGCTCGCCCGGACGGAGTATGGCCTGGTCGGAGCCTACATCGACCTTCAGCCGCTTGCCATTGGCGCTAATACAGAGTACTTTCATTTCTTGTTTTCCTTGTTAAGGCTCTGCAGGCGGTTGTACATCACGGCCAGATGAGAGTATATGGAGGTGTTGGCTATTACCATGCCTTCGCGGACTCGTATGCGCGACGGCGTGAAATTCCAGATAGCCTGCACGCCTGCACCGGCGAGGGTGTCGGCAACGTCCTGGGCGCTGTCGACCGGCACGGCGATAATACCGATCTTAACATCGAGTTCGCGTACGAGCCGTTCGGTGTCGGAGGGCGAGAAAATGCGAACGCCGTTGATAGTAGTGCCAATCAGAGTAGGGTTCAGGTCTATGCCGGCCACTACGTTGAGGCCGTATCGCTGAAGACCATTGTCGGAGATGAGTGCACCGCCAAGGCTGCCGGCACCCATCATTATGGCATTATGGCGTTTGTCGAAGCCGAGATAGTCGCGCAGAGCGCTTTCGAGGGCGCCAACCTGATAGCCGATGCGGGTTTTACCGCGTATTCCCAGGAATGACAGGTCTTTGGCGATTTGTGAGGGGTCTACGTCCAAAGCTTCTGCTATGCGGGTTGTCGAGATGTATTCTATGGCGGCGTTGCGCAGTGTCGACAGATATGCCAGATACCATGGCAGCCGCCTGAGCGTAGGCTCGGGCAGCAGGTCTGGGCGTGTTGCTGTGCTTCGGTCTGTCATTACAAGAGGTACTTTGGCTTTTCAATCTGCAAAAATAAGATTTTTTTTCGAGAAAAGCTAAAAAAGCTTTGAGAGCGTCGGCAGAGTCTCATTGCCGACGCTCTCAAAGTAGCTTGAATATGTTCCTTTTGTTACAGCACCTTGAAGTCGAGTGACACCAGGCGTTCGCTGTCGGGGCCTGCCATTACCTTGAATGTGCCAGGCTCTACCACATAGTCGAGGTTGTAGTTGTAGAACTTGAGGTCTTCGGGAGTGATTGTGAAGCTTACGGTCTTGCTCATGCCCGGCTCGAGGCGTATGCGCTCAAAGTGCTTGAGCTCTTTTACGGGACGTGCTACCGAACCGGCTACATCGCGGATATAGAACTGTACTATTTCGTCGCCGGCACGGTCGCCTGTGTTGGTCACTGTCACCGACGCTGTGATTTTGCCGTCGTTGCTGTTCATGGAGTCGGAGTCGAGAGTGAAGTCGGTATAGGTGAAGTCGGTGTAGCTCATGCCGAAGCCGAAGGGGTAGAGCGGCTTGTTGGGCGCGTCGATGTAGTTCGAGCGGTACTTCTGGTATGCGGGATTGGCGGGGTCTTTGGGGCGCCCGGTGTTGAAGTGGTTGTAGTACACAGGTATCTGGCCCACGTTGACGGGCATGGTCGCGGTGAGCTTGCCCGAGGGGTTTACATCGCCGAATACCACGTCGGCGATAGCGTCGGCGGCTTCCGAGCCTCCGAACCATACATTAAGAATGGCGGGCACGTTGCGGCTTTCCCATTCGAGTACGGTGGGGCGTCCCGAGAAGTTGAGCATCACCACGGGTTTGCCGGTGGCGAGAAGCTTCTCAAGCAGACGGCGCTGGGTGTCGGGGAGTGTGAGGTCGGTCTTCGACGACGATTCGCCGCTCGACTCCGAGGCTTCGCCGAGAGCGGCCACAATCACGTCAGCTTCTGCAGCCACTTTGAGAGCTTCGGCAAGAAGCTCGTCCTCGCTGCGCGGGTCTCGCATTTCGCGACCGAAGAGTGTCACGGCTTTTTCAAGCTCGTAGTCGGCATATACGTTTGAGCCTTTGGCATAGAGCAGCTCAGCTTTGCCTTTGAGGGCGTCTTCGAAGCCTTGCTTCAGGGTCTTGTATTTTGAGAAGTCGGCAGCCACGCTCCATGTGCCGGGCATATTTGATGCTGTATTCGCCATAGGGCCGATGAGGGCCACTTTGCCTTTCTTAGCGAGGGGCAGCACTTTGCCGTCGTTCTTGAGGAGGACAAAAGTCTCGGCGGCTATGCGGCGGGCATCGGCGCGGTGCTCTTTGGTGTAGATGTGTGTCTTCTCGCGTTTGGTGTCGTTGAATTTATAGGGGTTCTCGAAGAGTCCGAGGCGGTACTTGGCTTCGAGGATACGGCGCACGGCCTTGTCGATGTTCTCCATAGGTACGGTGCCGTTTTCCACGCTCTGCTTGAGCGTGCCGATGAAGCCGAAGGAGCACATATCCATGTCGGTGCCGGCATCGAGGGCGCGTGCCGAAGCTTCGGGGAGGTTTTCGAGTCCGTGTACGGATACTTCGCCAATGGAACCGTAGTCGGTGACTACCATGCCGTCGAAGCCCCACTGACCGCGCAGCACGTCGTCGAGGAGCCACTTGTTCTCTGTTGCGGGTACGCCGTCCACGAGGTTGAACGATGTCATCACGGTTGCAGCGCCTTCGTCGACGGCAGCCTTATAGGGAGCGAAATACTCATTGTACATGCGGCTGCGGCTCATGTCGACGGTATTGTAGTCGCGTCCGGCCTCCGAAGCACCATATAGCGCGAAGTGCTTTACGCAAGCGAGTATTTCGTCGTTGTTCTTCAGGTCGCCCTGATAGCCGCGCACCATGGCGCGGGCAATCTCACTGCCGAGGTAGGGGTCTTCGCCCGAGCCTTCCGACATACGCCCCCAACGCGGGTCGCGGCTTATGTCGACCATAGGGCTGAAAGTCCAGTTTACACCTGCTGCCGAAGCCTCGACAGCGGCTACGCGTGCGGAGCGCTCGATAGCCTCCATATCCCAGGAGCACGACAGCGCGAGGGGGATAGGGAACACGGTCTCGTAGCCGTGGATTACGTCCATGCCCAGGAGCAGGGGTATGCCGAGGCGGCTTTCTTCTACGGCCACACGCTGCAGCTCGCGGATTTTTTCGGCGCCTTTGATGTTGAATGTACCGCCCACCTGACCTTTGGCTACAGCCTGACCGATATTGCTGTTTATGGTCTGGCCCGTCACGATGTCGTCGCTTGGCGGGAGGTTGAGTTGCCCGAGCTTTTCATCGAGCGTCATTTTTGCCATAAGTTCTGTTACGAACTTATCCATTTTAGCCTTCTCGGCATCGGTCATAGGCTTTGCCACTGCTGAGGCTGCAAGCATGAGCGCCGCTGCGGCTATGATATGCTTTTTCATTTGAGAGTGAATTTTGCAGTTGAACGGATATCGGCCGAAGATGCGCCTACCGAGGCAAGGAACTGACCCGGTTCGGCCACCCACTTGTGCCTGTCGGCATCGAAGTAGCTAAGGGCCGATGCGTCGACGGTGAATACAAGCTCGCGAGTCTCGCCGGGCTGCAGGAATACTTTGCAGAAGCCTTTGAGTTCTTTTGCCGGGCGTGTTACCGAGCATTTGGGGTCGCTGATATAGAGCTGCACGGTCTCTGCGCCGGGTACTGAGCCTTTGTTTGTAACGGGAATACGGAATGTCATGGAGCCGTCGGATGTCATTTCCTTGCAGTCGGCCTTGACGTCGCCGTAGGCAAAGTCGGTGTAGCTGAGTCCGTGACCGAAGGCGAAGAGCGGCTTCACCTTCTTGGTGTCGTGCCAGCGGTAGCCTACCATGATGCCTTCTTTGTATTCGAGGTCGAGGATATCGGAGCCTTCACGCTTCGCGCCGGGATAGCTGCCGGTGGCATGGGCACCGTTGTCGGTCAGTGCCACGGGGAATGTCATGGGCAATTTGCCCGACGGATTTACTTTGCCGAAGAGAACGTCGGCTATTGAGTTGCCGGCTTCGGAGCCGAGGAACCAAGCCTGTACTATGGCAGGAACGTCTTTCACCCAGGGCATGGCCACGGCGTTGCCGCTTACATTTACCACAATGGTGCGCGGGTTGGCTTTGGCGAGGGCTGCGATTACGGCGTCCTGGCCGTAGGGCAGCTCAAGGCCGGCACGGTCGGCGTCCTCGCAGTCCTGGCCGGCGCTCTTGTTGAGGCCGCCCACAAAGATTACATAGTCGGCTTTTGAGGCTTTTGCGCAAGCTTCGGCTATAAGTTCCTGCGGAGTGCGGCTGTCGGCAAGGTTCTGTCCGGTGACAACGCCGTTGTATTCGCCTGTCACGTCGCCTACATATCCGCGTGCGTAGTCTACGTCGGCTATGCCTGCCGCTGCGGCGCGTATGCCCTCGAGGGGTGATATCTCGTGCTGAACCTTGAGCGAGGATGAGCCGCCGCCCACTGTCATCATCTTTATTGCGTTTTCACCTACCACGAGGATGTTAGGTCGCCCTTCGGTGCGGAGTGGGAGCACACCGCCTTCGTTGCGCAGAAGCACGATGCCGTTGGCTCCTATTGTGCGTGCGGCATCGTAGTGCGCCTCGCTGCATAGCTCTCCGTCGCCCTTGTCGTATGCCATTGCTGTGCGGAATATAAGTCGCAGCACGCGGCGGGCCTTGTCGTCCAGCTCGGCAGTGCCTACTTCGCCTTTGCTGATAAGGTCGAGATAGGGGCGGGCGAGGTAATAGTTGTCATAGGCGTTTGAGGCGCCGTTCGAGAGTCCGTTTGTCCAGGAGCCGAATTCGAGGTCGAGACCGCCTTCTATCGCTTCGCGGGTGTCGTGGGTGCCTCCCCAGTCGCTGATTACGGCACCGTCGAAGCCCCATTCTTCTTTGAGGATTTTGTTGAGCAGGCGGTCGTTGTGGCACAGGTGGCGGTCGCCGTAGAGGTTGTAGGCCGCCATTATCGACCAAGCTCCGCCTTCCTGTACGGCGGCTTTGAATGCGGGCAGATAGATTTCGTATAGAGTGCGGTCGTCAATCACTACGTTTGTGGTGTGGCGGTTCACTTCGTTGTTGTTCAGCGCGTAGTGCTTTACGCATGCCGCTACTCCCTGCTCCTGGAGCTTCTGCACATAGGGCACTACCATGCGTGAGGCGAGGTAGGGGTCTTCGCCCATGTACTCGAAGTTGCGGCCGTTGAGAGGCGTGCGGTATATGTTTACGCCAGGCCCGAGGAGCACATCCTTGCCGCGGTAGCGTGCTTCCTCGCCGATAGAGGTTCCGTAGAGTGCCGACATGTCGGGGTCCCAGGTGGCTGCCAGACAGGTCAGGGCGGGGAAGGCTACACAGGAGTCGTTAGTCCAGCCGGCCTGTTCCCATTCGTCCCACAGCACTTCGGGGCGTATGCCGTGAGGGCCGTCGGTAGTCCAGAGTTCAGGAATGCCGAGGCGCGGTACACCTTTGGAGCAGAATTTGGATTGGGCATGGATGATGCCTATTTTCTCTTCGGTAGTCATGCGTGAGAGCGCGTCTTCCACGCGCTGCTCAAGGGGGAGCGATGCGTCGCGGAAAGCCGGTTTGACGGCTCCGGCACAGAATATGCCGGCGGCCGTTGAGAGGCTCAGAGCTATGGCAAGTATGTGTTTCATGATTTCCGACTGTGTCAGTCAATATTTAGCTTTATGGATTTTATGTAGGATTTTTGAGGAGTACAGTTTTCAAATCGGCTGTTTTCCACAAACTCGCGGAGTGCTTTGCGGGCAAGAGCTGTGTCGGGGCGAGCCTCGCGTATGGCCTTATAGGAGTCGCGTGGAGCCTCGGCGAAGGCCACGATGCTGTCCCAGTCGGCCGGTCGGGTGATGCCGTTCATGCAGGAGCTGTCGAGTTTCTTATATGGCCAGAAGGTGTAGCCGATGTTGTTGTCTTCGAGCACGTCGCAGAAGGCGGCCTGCCACTCGTCGGTGTTGTGTCCGATTTCGCCCATGTACATAGGCAACCCGGTTGAGTCTCGGAATGCTATGAAGTGATGTATGGCATCGGCTGTGGGTTCGCCGCCGTAGCGGTGGCAGGTGTACATGATTTTGTCGTCGTAGCCCCAGTCGGTGAAATTTGAGAAGTTGCTGTTCCACTGCGGGCCGCCGAGGAGTATGATGTGGTTGTTGTCGTGGCGGCGGATAGCTTCTACGGCACGCTTGTGCAGCGGCTCGAGCTTGGAGTTGAGTGTCTCGGCGTCGAAGTAGTGTGCAATAGGCTCATTGATGAGTTCGTAGCCGAGGATTACCGGCTCGTTCTCGTAGCGCTCGGCAATCTGCTCCCAGATGTCGCAGAAGAGCTTCTGTGCCTTGGGGCTTTCCATGAGCCAGGGGAATGCGTAGCTGTCGTCGATATTGTCGCCGGTCTGTCCGCCGGGAGCGTCGTGCATGTCGAGGATGAGGTAGAGGCCGTTGTCGCGGCACCAGGTGACAACACTGTCGATGTGTGCGTAGCCGTTGTGACCCGAGGGCAGTCCCATGTAGTCTTCGTCAGTGAAGAGCTTGTAGTGGAACGGCAGGCGGATAGTGTTGGCGCCTGTCGAGGCTATGAAGTCGATGTCGGCGCGGGTGATGTAGTTATCCTTGAATTCCTGCCAGAAGTCGGCTGCTGCTTCCTCGCCGACGAGCTGGCAGAGCATCTCGTTGATGAAGCGTGGTGAGTTCGTCTTGCTGAAGCCGAACATATAGCCTTCGGGGTTAAGCCAGTTGCCGATGTTGGTTCCGCGGATAAAGAATTTAGAGCCGTCGGGGGCTATGAGGTCATGGCCTTCAATGCGCATGAATGTCTGCTCGGGTTCGGCCTGACGTGATGCTGTGCATCCTGCCAGAAGGGCGAGAACCCCGAGGTAGAGTGCTGCTTTTTTCATTATGGTCAGTATGTTACCTTATATTATATTTTTTGGAATACTCTCACATAGTCTACCTGCATAGTTGCGGGAAGAGCGCTCTCGTCGACGCCCTTTGCGCCGCCCCAGTCGCCGCCCCAAGCAAGGTTGAGGATTAGGTAAAAGGGTTTGTTGAATGGCCATGTAGCCACGTTGCCGGCGCCGTCGTTTGGGAAGTTGAGCAGGAGGTTGCCGTCTACGTAGGTGCGGATGTAGTTTTCAGTCCATTCGAGGCGGTACACGTGGAAATCGTCCTGAGCGCCGGTAGTGTAGCGCTCGGCGGTCTTCTGAGTGCCCTTCACGTGGTTATAGCTGTCGCAGTGGATAGACGAGGAAGTGTAGTTGGGGTTATAGCCAACCTCCTCCATAATGTCTATTTCGCCGCAGCGTGGCCACGGGTTGGCACTGAAGTCATTGTTGACGGGCATCATCCAGAATGCTGGCCATGTGCCTTTGCCTTTGGGCAGTTTTATGCGGGCCTCGAAGATACCGTATTTCCAGCCTTCGTTGACTTTTGCGTAGATGCGGCCCGAGTTGATGCGGGTGCCGCTCTTGAAACAAGTGATGCTGAGTATGCCGTTGTCTACTTGTGTGACCGGTATGCCGTCGTAGGAGCCGTTCACATAGTTTTGCAGTTCGTTGTTCACCCATCCCGGGCCTTGTACTTCGTGGCGCCAGTCGGATGTGTTTAGGGCTGTGCCGTCGAATTCGTCATTCCATACCATTTCGTAGCCTTCGGGTACTTCTATGGTCGGGTCGACTGGTTCGGGCGCCTTGGCTTCCTGAGTGATGCTTACTGAAGCACGGGCGGTGCCTGACAATACTGTAATGGTGGCAGTGCGTTCTTTGCGAGCGCTGTTAGGTGCCACAGTTACCTCTACGGTGCCTTTGGTGGAGAGGGTTCCTTCTTTTGTGATAGAAACCCAAGAATCAGGGCACACGGCATCCCATTCGGAGGCGGAGCTTACTGTAAACGTTTTTGAGCCGCCTGTCGCTTCGAAAGCCAGGCTGGCCGGATTGGTCTGCACCGACGAGGGAATGTTGTCACCGCCGTTGTCGTCATCGCCTCCGCACGATGCGAAGCCGATAGGGAGAATTGCTGCAAGAAGATATGTGAAAGTGTGTTTTAACATGATTGTTCGGGTGGAAATTGCTTTGGTAAGGATACAAAAAGCGCATGGCCGGCCAATGCGATAGAAACTCCGGCCATGCGCGAGGGGTTCATCAGTCGTGGTGAACCTGTAGAATTATGTTGCTTACAGTCAATTCGGTACCGTCGGGGTTGCCACCGAAGTCGAATACGAGCGATACGGCATGCATGGGCGTGCCTTCGTTGGGAAGGAGCGATGCGAACCATACTTTGTTGACGCCCGACTTGATGCTTACCTCTTCTGCGCAGAAGAAGTTGTTGTCGTGCTTGGTTTCGCCTTCGTCGGTCTCTACCACTTTCACCATTGCTACGAGGTCTGCGTTAGACTCTATGGTGCAGGTGAAGTCGTATGCTACGGAAGCGTCGGGAATAACCACGTCGGTGTTGAGGAGGCACTGAGCCTGCCAGCGCTCGAATGTTGCCGAGGGAAGTCCGAAGGTGTAGGAGCCGTTGCCGTTGTCGGAGAAGTCGGGGTCGGGGAGCTGCGACCAGCCGGGAGCGTAGTAGAACGAGGGAGTGTAGCTCATGCCGGCGAAGAGGTTTTCGGGGCTGTTCACATCCACCCAGTCGGGCTCGGGAGTGGTGGGGAGGTCGGGTAGCTCGGTTCCGTCGTCGTTTGTGTGGTTTTTAAGTACGAAGTTCTCGATAGTAACCTCCATGCCTGCGGGGTTGCCGCCGAAGTCGAGGGTGAATACGAGGTTGTTCATGGGTACTACTGCGGGGAGGTTGCTGAACCAGTAGGTGACGGGCTCGCCTGCGGAGAGGTTGATTTTCTGATTGCAGAAGAACGAGTGGCCGTCGTCGTCGTCGCCGTCAGGGTGGATTTTCAGGGTCACGTTCTTCATGTCCATAGTAGATGTGAAGATGAATGAGCCATCGAAGCTTTCGCCCTCGTTGAGGCAGATGTCGGTGCCGATGTGGATTTGGTTCTGCCACTGGTCGGTGGTAGCTTCGGGGAAGACTACGCTGAAGGTCTCACCGTCGAAGCTGTGTTCGGGGTCGGGTAGCTGTGCCCAGCCGGGAGCGTAGAAGAAACTGTTGATTTGCTTGGTTGCGGCAGTCCAGAGGTTGAAGGGGCTGTCGTAGACAAATCCGCCGAAGCCGCTCATCATGGTCTTGTCGATAGTGAACGACTTGGTGATAGTGCCGTTGCTGATGCCGTTACCGTTGCCTACCTTCAGTTCTACAGAGTAGTCGCCGGCCTTGCGGTAGTAGCGCGAGAAGGAGTGGTTTGTCGAGTAGCTTTTGCCGTCGATAATCCATACGGGGTACACACCCTTTCCGGTGAAAGTGAAAGTAGCATAATTTGTGTTCTGGTCTACGGTGATGTCTACGCAGTCGGCATATTCGGAGGCCATAGGTACGTTGTTGATGTCAACTTCGTATATATCGTCCTCCGAGCACGAGGTTAATGTGCCGGTTGCGGCGACAGCCAGTGCGAGGGCAATGGTTTTAATATATCGTTTCATAGCCTTGGATTAGTATGGGTTTTGGGTAAGGGTGCCCTGAGCGCGGTCTATTTCCGACTGAGGGATGGGGAGGTGCTTCTTGTTGGGCGACCAGGTGTTTGTGCGGTAGCCGTATTCGTCGGGAACGAGTACCGAGGAAGCCTTGTCGGTGCGGATGAGGTCCCAGTAGCGTTTGCCTTCGCCAACGAATTCGAGGTGACGCTCTTCGATGATGTTGTCGAGTGTGGGCTCGAGCTGAGTGCGCAGGCCGGCGCGGTTGCGTACCTGGGTTAGGTAGCCCTTGGCTTCGCCAATGCTGCCGCCGGTGGCAACGAGGAGTTCTGCTGCGTTGAGGAGGGTTTCGGAGTAGCGGTAGATACGCCAGTTATTGTTGTAGTTGAGCTCGCCGGAAGCTTTCTGACCGGCATTGCCGTCGGCCTGTGCGGCATACTTCTCGAGGAAGAAGCCGAAGTCCTGATAGCGCTTGTTATAAGTGCCTTCGAAGGGGCGTACGTCCCAGCATGTGGCATCGCGGCGAGTGTCGTCGGCGCTGTAGCGCTCGTATGTCTCGAGGCGGAGCGGGCAGAAACCCCAGCCGGTGTTGTGTCCGTCCTGACCGCTGGGCCAGTTGTTGGGGCTTATGAGAGTGGGGAGCACAGTGCCGCCGGCAGTGAGGGGAGCACCCCAGTCGCGTACGGCGTTTTCCGAGATATAGTTGATTTCCCAGATAGATTCCTTGCACCATTCGCCGCTTTCCTTGAAGATGTCGCCGTAGTTGGCCATGAGGTCGTATTCGGGCGAGTCGATGATTTCCTTCATGTATTTGAGTGCGGTTGCGTAGCGGGCGTTGTCGCGCTGGTACATTACGATTTCGGCGTAGAGCATGTATGCCATTGCGGTGGTTACGCGTCCGGCTTCGGTATCGGCTTCGCGGAAGGGAAGCACACCGAGCTTCAGAGCGTCTTCGATGTCGCTTATCATGTAGCCGTAGAGTTCGTCGGCGCTAATCTGTTCGGCGATGTATGGGTCGGTGAGGTTCACGGTGAAATAGGGAACGTTGCCGTAGAACTTCCAGAGCCAGTTGGAGTAGAAAGCACGGAGTACTTTTACCTGAGCCGTCCATGAGTCGATGTCGGCCTGAGTGGCGTCGTCGATGCCGGCGGCGATATATCCGAGCACGTCGTTGCAGCGCTTGATGCCAGAGAAAGCTTCAACCCAGATGCTGGTGATGACCTTGAGAGGTGTAGCCTGATAGTTGGACATGAGGTGCCAGTTCTGGTTGTCGTTGGCGTCGGAGCCGCCTACCCAGAAGTCGTCGGCCATGATGTCTGACATAAGGATGTAGGGAGCGTATTCGCCTATGCCCCAGTCGGTCCACTGCAGAGGGTCGTAAGCGGCCACGACAGCTTCGGCTACGTGGTCTTTGGTCGAGAAGTATTCTTCGGCCGATTGCTGGGTGGGCGATTTCACGTCGAGGAAGTCATCGCCGCAGGCTGTTGCTCCGAAGAGGAGGGCAGCCATACCCATGATTTTATATATAGACTTCATATTGTATCTGTATTAATAATTAAAAATTAAGAGTGTAGTCCTAATCGTTAATTCAGGTCTGATTGGGGTATTAGAAAGCGAGGTTGAAACCTACAGTCCACACGCGAGCCTGGGGATATACACCGTAGTCGATGCCAAGCGAAGTGCCGCCCGACGAGATTTCGGGGTCGTAGCCGTGGTATTTAGTCCATGTGGCGAGGTTTTCGGCAGCCACGTATACGCGGAACTTGGATACGAATACTTTCTTGGTGATATTCTCTGGAAGTGTGTAGCCAAGTTGGATGTTCTTGAGGCGGAGGTAGCTGCCGTCGTACACGAGGAGGTCGGACGACTGCCAGTTGTAAGCGTCGGCCTGTACGTAGCGCGGGAGGCTGTTGGTTGTGCCTTCGCCTGTCCAGCGGTTGAGCATCCATGCGGGAAGGTTCGACGAGAGGGCGTCGGTGCGGCGGGTAGCGTCAAAGATGTCGTTGCCGGCAGTGCCCTGGAAGAAGATGTTGAAGTCGAAGCCTTTGTAGGTGGCGGTGATGCCTAAGCCGAAGCACCAGTCGGGCATGCCTTTACCTATTTTAGTGCGGTCGTCTTCAGTGATTTTTTCGTCGCCGTTTATGTCGGTGAAGCGTACGTCGCCGGGCTTGAGGCTTGTGCCGTAAGTTTTGTTATAGGCATCGGCCTCGGCCTGGTTCTGAATGATACCGTTGGTCTTGTAGCCGTAGAAGAAGGGGAAGGGTTCTCCGTTTTCTGCGCGCGTGATAGTACCAGTGCCCTGGAAAGAGTCAAGGTTGGCCCAGCCCTGTTCGTTGCCGTAGGCGATGAGCTTGTTACGGAGGTAAGAGGCATTGGCGTTTACACGGAGCGAGAAGTCGCCGAAGTTCTGGCGGTAGGAGAGGTCCATTTCGATACCGTTGTTCTGCATTTTGCCCACGTTGCCAACGGGGATAGCTTCGCCTACGTACTGGGGCAGAGACATAGCCATAAGCATGCCGTCGGTGATTTTGTGGAAGTAGTCGATGCCAAATGTGATTTTGTTGTTGAGGAAGCCGAAGTCGAGGCCTACGTCGGTCTGAGTCGATTCCTCCCACTTGAGGTCGGGGTTGGCGAGCTGTGTGGGCTTGGTGCCGTTTACTATGTGGCCGTCTTTGCCGAAGATGTAGTTGTTGCCCGACGCAGCGAGAGCGATGAATTGGAAGTCGCCGATATTCTCATTACCGTTTTTACCCCACGAAGCGCGGAGCTTGAGGTTATTGAGCCAAGAGCGGCTGCTTTCCATAAATGATTCGTTCATGATGTTCCAGCCTGCCGATACAGATGGGAATGTAGCCCAGTGGTTGTTGGCACCGAAGCGGCTTGAACCGTCGCGGCGTACTGTGGCCTGAATCATGTAGCGCTCGTCGAAGTTATAGCTTGCACGTGCGAAGTATGATGCGAGTTTGCTCTTTACGAAGGGTGCGCCGCCGGAGCTCTGGTCGCCGTCGGCTGCGAGGCCTGTCGAAGCGTCGATGTAGGGGCGGTCGTAGCTGATGATGTTGTTGCGTGCGCCGCTGAGGTAGCTGCCGCTGCTTTCCTTTGCCGACTGGCCGAGCACGATGTCGAAAGAGTGCTCGCCGATAGTCTTGTTGTACATGAGCACGTTTTCAATCTGCCATACGAGGCTGTTGGAGCGACCGGCGAAAGCAGCCGAGAAGTCCTGCCCCTGTCCGTCGCGGAGGTAGTACTTGGGTGTATAGCCGTCGTAGCCCCAGAAAGAGAGGTCGGCACCGTAGCTGATGCGGTAGCGGAGGTTATCCCATATCTGAAGTTCGCCGATGAAGTTGCCCACGAATTTGTGGCTCCAGTTTTTTTGTCCAGGAAGCATGAGGTTCGCAATGGGGTTGTTCATTTCCTGATAGTTGCCGAATGCAGTGGGAACCATTACGAGACGTCCGTCGGGGCCGTACATGGGTACATAGTTGCTTTGGCCGGAAAGGTATGCGAGCTGCGAAGCCTCTTCTGCGCTTCCTTTTTCGAGGAAGGGAGTGAGCATCGGCGACATCGACAGGGACGAGCCGAGGGGTGAACCCCAGGTAGAGTTGGCTTCGATGTCTTTGCTCTTGATGCGGGTATAGGCGATGTTGGTGTTGATAGTGGCTTTGTTGAGCCATGAGCGTTTGGCGCTTTCGTCGAAGAGAGTGATGCCGATGTTGCTGCGCATTGTCATACGCTCATAGTTGGAGCGGCCGAAGTTTCCGCCCACGATACCGTCCTGAGTGTAGTAGCCGAGCGACAGCATGTAGTTTACACGCTGAGTGCCGCCGCTTACTGCAAACTGGTGGTTCATCATGGGAGCGTTGTTGTTGAAAACTTCTTCCTGCCAGTCAGTCCCTTCGCCGTACGAAGCGGGGTCGGCGAAAACGGGGGCGAGGCCTGCGTTTACAGCGCCTTCGTTCATCATCATGGCATATTCCTGCGCGTTGAGCACTTTACGCTTTTTGGCTACGTTCTGCCAGCCGTAGCTGAAGTCGTAGCTTACTTTTGTGGCGCCTTCCTTGCCCTGCTTGGTGGTTACGAGCACAACGCCGTTTGCCGCGCGGGCACCGTAAACAGCGCCCGAAGCGGCGTCCTTGAGGACTTCAATCGAGGCGATGTCGTTGGGGTTGAGGTAGTCGAGACCACCTTCGATAGGCATACCGTCTACAATGTAGAGGGGGTCGGAGTTGTTGATAGTACCGATACCACGGATGCGCACTCGGGCAGCAGCGCCGGGCTGGCCCGATGACGATGTTACGGTCACACCCGACGCAAGACCCTTAAGGGCGTTGTCCATACGCACGGGCGCTGTTGCCGTGAGTTCGTCTGAACCTACTTTTGCGATAGCGGCAGTAACGACACTCTTCTTCTGAGTTCCGTAACCTACAGCCACTACTTCGTCGAGCATAGTGCTGCTTTCTTTAAGTACTATAGACATGGCCTCCGTAGCCTTTGCTTCTACGGGGTCATAGCCAACATAAGAGAAGGTAAGAGTGGCACCGTCGGCAACGTTGATACGGAATTTTCCGTCGATGTCGGTGGTAACGCCGTTGGAGGCGCCTTTTTCCACTACAGAAACACCGATAAGCGGCTCTCCTGCCGAATCGGTGACCGTTCCGTCTGCGATGATGTTCGCCCAGGCAGCAGATGTGCCTAAAAAGAACACTGCCAACAGAACCGCTAAGGATTTCGCATTGAATCTTAGTTTTTCCATTGATGTTTTTTTGGTTTATTAGAATAAGGTTTTTATTTCCGATGCAAAGTTAGCAAGCTTCACGCGTGCGTTGTGTGGGAGGTAAATGGTTTTGGTAAGGTGGAATTATTGGTACATCTCTGTGAACCAATAATAAAACCTGTCGCGCAGGTAATGTTGCGGTAAGGATTGGTTAAGGTCAGAATACGGGACGGCCGAGCGATTTTACGGCTTCGGCAAAGGTTTCTTTAGGTACGATGGCCTTGTTGCGTGTGCGCTGGCGGGTGTTGTACACGGTCTGTACAGACACGTGTAGGAACTTGGCTATTTTTACGCTGTCGTTGAGACCGAGGCGCACGAGCGCGTATATGCGTAGCTCGGTGGTGAGTTGGTCGTTCTTTCGCGGAGTAACGCGGTCTTCGGGGCGCAGCAGCGTATTGAAGTCGTTTACGAAGTCGGGATAGATTTGGAGGAATATACGGTCGAAGTTTGCGTACAGCCCCTTTACCTGGCTGTGCGACAGTTCGGGCGACTTGGTAAGCTCGCTTATTTCGTCGAAGCGCCGCGCCATAATCATGCGGTATATGTTCTTGCGGAAGTCGTCGAGCTTGCTTATGTAGTCGGAGCACATGGTAAATATGTTGGCGATGTATCGCTCTTTGGCTTCGTTGCGTTCTGACAGGTTCGACGCGCTTTGGCGTGCGTTGTCGTACATTTGCGACAGGCGTTGGTTTGTGGCTGCGAGTTCTTCGCGGGTCTGCTGAAGCTCTTTCACGCGCTCTCGCAGCTCTACGTTGGTACGGTGGAGCTGTTGCCTTGAGCTTGCGAGCTGGCGCATCTGCCTTATTATGAATATCAGCGCCGCCATAAGCACGACAAGGGCTACGATGAGGAAACCGAGCATGCGCTTGTTTTGGAGCGCCTGGCTCTGGCTGTGGCGGAAGATGTCGCTCATGGTTTTCTCCTGAAGCGCGCCGAGTTCAGCCAGTCGCACTCGGCTCTTGTATTCGTTGGCGCAGCGTATGCAGTAGTTGATATATGTGTTTGAGCGCTCAAGCTCGCCGAGGTCGTAGAGGATTGCGCTCACTTCTTGGAGCGATGCTATTTCCTTATTGCTTGCGCGGATGTCGGCCATTGCCGATAGAATGAGGTATTTTAGCTTGAGGTTCAGGTCGCCGGCATACTCGTAGAGCTTGCTGAGAGTCCATGCATTGAGAGCGTCGTCGCGGGTAGTGAATTTGGAGTTGTCGACAATTGGTTTTATGTCTTTTATCGCACCGGACGCTTCCTCTTTGTTTTTGAAGTGCCCCCATCCTGTAAACCATGAATAATAGCGGTCGCTCGATGAGATACGCGGGAGTACTCTTTGCAGCAGACTGTCGATTTCATCCGGGTATGCGGTGTCGCGACCGTGGTCGCCCACATATTGGTCGCGGTGTGAGCTTACGAAGAGCATTCTGTCGGCGTATTTCCATAGCTGGGGTTCTGTGAGCTTGGTCTCGTCGATAGCAGCCAATACGCGAGTGGCTTCGTCGAGAAGTCCTGTTGCAGAGAATATGTATGCTCGGTTCAGCTCCATGTCGGTCACTAAATCGGGGCGGTGCATCTTTTCTGCGAGGCTGCGTGCTTTCAGCGCGTAGGTCATGGCCGAGTCGGAGTCATATGCAGAATATTCCTCATACAGGTTTGCTGCCAGCCAGTAAAGTTTCTCCGTGTTGTCGGTCTTGGCGAATGAAGTGCGTAAATCATCGAGGCGCGACTCTTTTGCCGCGTTGATAGCATTGCTGTTTTCGAGCAGCGAGTCGAGCTGAGTGAGTAATCCTTCTATCTCGGGTGTAATTCTGTACTCAGTACTTTGTGCGCGGGCCGACGTCGGAAATACTACGAGAAGAACCGTAATTACATATATATACACTGGCGTCTTTTAAAATCTGTTAATGCGAAATTATTAAACTCTGTATTCATGTTGGTTACGCGATTTTCAGGC
>VSPE01000002.1 GCA_009775225.1 Muribaculaceae bacterium
AGGGACGCGCTTCTGCGCGTCCGCGTGTAAAGCGGTAATTTTAAATAGTTTTGTCCGCGCGGACGCGCAGAAGCGCGTCCCTACTTTACATGTATTATCGTACTTCATTACATCGGTATCGGGCGGAACTCATAACCCTGCTCCAGCAGCCACTCTATGGCATTCGGGAGAGCATAGCGCATATTGCGCGAAGCCTTCAGCGAGTCGTGAAACACTATTATAGAACCGTTTCTGGCATACCGCTTCACATTGGCCAGCACCTCTGGGCCTGTAAGCTTGCGCGAATAGTCGCGGCTCACAAGGTCGTACATCACAATATTGAAATGGTCTTTGATAGCGCGGGCCTGCTTCCAGCGCAGAAGGCCGTGCGGCGGACGGAAAAGCGGACTGTCGATATGCTCGCAGGCCTCGGCGATATCGCGCAGATAGCGGCGTGTGAGCGTCTTCATGCCCTGAAGATGGTGCATGGTGTGGTTGCCGTAGGAGTGGCCGCGGCGCCGCACCTCTTCAAGCAGCTCGGGGTGACGCCGCACATTGTCGCCCACCATAAAGAAAGTGGCCTTGATACCGTAGCGGTCAAGGAGGTCGAGCACCCAGGGCGTCTCTTCGGGTATAGGCCCGTCGTCGAAAGTGAGATACACCACGCGCGCGCCACCCTTGCGCTTAATACGCCAGATAGCTTCAGGAAAGAGTAGTCGGTATAGTAGTGGGGGTTGCTCTATAAGCATATCATATATCGTTATGTTGTACCAGAAGCCGGCGCGCACGCTCAGCATCGGCATCGGCCACAAAGAGCCGCACAGGGCTCCACGTAGAACCGGCGCCGTAAAGTGTGGCCATGCGGTTAGGCTCTATCTCGGCGGAAATCCCTTCCGCTTCCAACATTCCCTTGGCAATATAAGCCTCGGCTTCGGTTGTAAATTCAGCTATAATGGCGGCCATAAGTTTAAAAATTGAGAGATGAGAAGTTTTGGAGGCGGGAAAGCCGGAAGGACAGAAACCCGGTCGGATTAGGGGCACCGAAGCAATCAGGCCCCGAATCTACCGGCTCTTCCCTGTCCTCCCAAACAAAAAAATCTTAGAGAGTGTATCTCTTATTTCACAATCAGCAGATTGTAGCTCTTCTTGCCCTTCTGCACTATGATATAGCGGTCGTTAAGAAGCATCTCGGCAGAAACGGCAAGCTGCGGGTCGGCGATTTTCTCCTTGTTCACCGACACACCGCCGCCCTGCACCATTTTGCGGAACTCGCCCTTGGAGGGAAATACGGCAGCCTTATCGGTCAGCAGGTCGCCCAGACGGATACCCGCCTCGATGTCGGCGCGCTCAACCTCGAAAGTAGGCACACCGTCGAACACATCGAGCAGCGTAGCCTCGTCGAGCCTGCGGAGAGCGTCGGCAGCCTTGTTGCTGAAAAGTATCTGCGAAGCCTCGATAGCCGAAGCGCAGTCCTCGGCACTGTGAACCATAGTAGTCACCTCCTGCGCCAGACGTCGCTGAAGCACGCGGCGGCCCGGGTCTTCGCGGTGCTCGGCCACGATAGCCTCCACATCCTCGCGGCTCAGCTCTGTGAATATCTTTATATATTTCTCGGCATCCTCGTCGCTCACATTGAGCCAGAACTGATAGAACTTGTAGGGCGAGGTGCGGGTACGGTCGAGCCACACATTGCCACCCTCGGTCTTGCCGAACTTGCTGCCGTCGGCCTTGGTGATGAGGTTGCAGGTAATGGCGAAAGCCTCGCCGCCGAGAGTACGGCGTATTAGTTCGGTACCCGTGGTGATATTGCCCCATTGGTCTGAGCCGCCAATCTGGAACTTGCACTCCTTGTCACGGTAGAGAGTGAGGAAGTCGTAGCCCTGCACTAGCTGATAGCTGAACTCGGTGAACGACATACCCTGCTGGTTCTCGCCCGACAGGCGCTTCTTCACGCTATCCTTGGCCATCATATAGTTCACGGTAATAAGCTTGCCCACATCGCGGATAAAGTCGAGGAACGAGAAGTTCTTCATCCAGTCGTAGTTGTTCACAAGCTCGGCGGCGTTGGGCGCGTCCGAATCGAAGTCGAGGAAGCGGGCAAGCTGTTTCTTGATAGCCTCCTGGTTGTGGCGCAGAGTAGTTTCATCGAGGAGCTTGCGTTCCTGGCTCTTCATCGAAGGGTCGCCAATCATGCCGGTAGCGCCGCCCACCAGGGCAATAGGCCTGTTGCCCGAGCGCTGGAAGTGCTTGAGCATCATCACTCCCACAAGGTGGCCGATATGGAGTGAGTCGGCAGTAGGGTCAATACCGAGGTAGGCGGTAGCCATACCCTTTTTAAGTTCGTCTTCGGCGCCGGGCATCACGGTGTGAAGCATACCGCGCCATTTAAGTTCTTCTATAAAATCCATTGTCAAGAGGATATATCTTCAGTCCGCTCCGGCGCCCCGCAAGGCAAGGAGAACAGACATCGCGAAATTTTATTTTTTTTATCTCTAATTTTTTATTTCCAAATTAAAATTCGGTAAACGCCAGCGGCAGCAGCGAAGCCACCGACGGCAGACGGTACACCGAGTCGCGGCCGACGAGCAGCACAGGCACATGGTGCCCCGCACGCATCTCATACTCGAGAAGCGCCTGGCGGCAGGCTCCGCATGGAGCCGTGGGAGTGGCAGGCTCAAGACCGTCGGTGCCCACGGCGGCCACCGCAATCATTTCGAAGCGCGCGTCGGGATAGTTCGCGCCGGCATAGAAGCAGGCCGAACGCTCGGCACAGGTGCCCGAGGGATAAGCCACATTCTCCTGATTGGCGCCCGTAACAGTCACGCCGTTGTCAAGCAGAATGGCGGCGCCCACCTTGAAGTGGCTGTACACCGAGTAAGAGCCGGCTGTAGCACGGCGGGCCGCATCTACAAGCGAGCGCTCGCAAGCATCAAGCTCGGAATAATCCTTTACAGTCACTGGGACTATTATTTCGATTTCTTTCATCGTAATACGTGGGTTTTAGTGTGCAAATTTACGGCTTTATAGCCTAAAACAAAAATTAATGCCCCAAAATTTCGCAGTTTTGGAAATTTACATTATTTTTGCAGTCGCAAATGCCGTGCCCGCACGCGCGCAGTATGGCGTTATCCCAATTTCTGAAAATCGAAAACACACTATATCAATGGAAAAAATGAATCCCACCCCCGAGCAGGTGGAGGCAAGCGAAGACATCCTCGCCAAGGCTCGCGCCAATAAGAAAACTATCGTATGGTGCCTCGTGGCTGGTTTCGTCGTGATTATCGGCGTTCTCGTATGGCTCATGGTGGCACAGGCAGGAAGCAAAAAGGCCGACGAGCTTATTGCAAAGGCCGACGCCGCACCCGCCGACTCAGTGGCTCTCGCTCTCTATGCCGACGCTGCCGAAGCCGGATACAAAAGCGGAAACCGCGCAAAAGCCGAAATGGGCATACGCCTCTACCGTGACGGCAAATACGAAGAAGCCCTCAACTACCTCGACGACTGCTCGCTCGACGACGAAGTGGCTGCCGCCGGGGTATACACCCTCAAAGGCGACTGCAACGTGAACCTCGACAAGCTCGACGCTGCTCTCTCTTGCTACAAGAAAGCTATCTCTACAGCCGACGGAAACCCCGAAATCGTTCCCTTCGTACTCATCAAGGAAGCAAACATCTACCGCGCACAGCAGAACTACGCCGACGAAGCTAAGTGCTACAAGACTATCCTCGACGAATACCCCCAGTACGTGCGCACCACACGCACCGACATCAAGAAATACTACGAGCGCGCTCTGGCACAGTCGAAGTAATTCAACCCTTCCCCCGAAAAAGAGTTAACTCACTCCATAACTGCGAAAAGACCGCCGCTCATACATGCGTGGCGGTCTTTTTTTCATACTACCGGCATGACCCCCGACCACAAACTCGCCCAACTCGCCACCCGACCCGTAGGACGCCTCCTGTGGGAATACAGCCTACCGGCAGTCGTAGGCATGCTCGTCACCGCGCTCTACAACGTGGTCGACCGCATCTTCATAGGCCAGTGGGTAGGCCCCGACGCCATTGCAGGACTCGCCGTCACATTCCCGCTCATAAACCTCGCCACTGCCGTAGGCGTGCTCATAGGCGTAGGCTCTTCGTCGCGCGTGTCCATAGAACTCGGCGCCGGAAACACCGAAACAGCGCACCGCCTCCTCGGCAACGCGTTCGTGCTTACGTGGATTAACGGCATAATATACATAGTCCTCTTCGCAGCCTTCCTCGATCCCCTCCTGCTGCTCTTCGGCGCAAGCGAGGCCACACTGCCCTACGCGCACCGCTACATGCTCGTACTCCTCCCCGGCTGCCTCCTCACAAACCTCACTTACGGCCTCAACAACATAATGCGAGCCTCGGGCTACCCCGGCCGCGCCATGACCACCATGCTCATCGGCGCTGTAATCAACGTGGCGCTCGACCCCTTATTCATATATGTGTTCGGCTGGGGCATAGAAGGCGCCGCATGGGCCACCGACATAGCGATGGCCGTATCGGCAATATTCGTGGTGGCACACTTCTGCCGCCGCGACACCACCGTACGCTTCCGCCGCGGCATATACACCCTCCGCCTCAAAATCATAACAGGCATAATATCCATAGGCGCGGCTCCCGCGCTGGTAAACGCCGCCGCATGCCTGGTGAACATGCTCGCCAACCGCTCGCTCCTCGGCCACGGCGGCGACCGCGACATAGGCGCGGCAGGCATCCTCGTCACCTACAGCTCACTCCTCGTCACGGTAGTGCTCGGCATCTGCATGGGCATGCAGCCCGTGGTGGGCTACAACTTCGGCGCCGGAAAGCTGCACCGTCTCCGCAAGGCATACCTCCTCGCCATAGCCGCCGCCAGCGCAATCACCGTGGCCGGAGGACTCGCCGCCATAACCTGCCCCTCACACATAGCGCGCGTGTTCACCACCGACGCCGACCTCATAGCAGCCACCGACAGGGCACTCGCCACAGCCATGCTCGTATTCCCCGTGGTAGGCTTCCAGATTATATCCACATCGTTCTTCCAAAGTATAGGCAACGCCACCGAGAGCATCATCGTTGGCCTCCTCAGGCAGGTTATCTTCCTCATACCGCTGCTTATAATACTGCCGCGCACCTTCGGCGTCGACGGCGTGTGGATGTCGTTCCCGGCCAGCGATACCGTGGCTACAATAGTGACTATAATACTGATACTCCGTCAGTTCAGGCGGCTACGGGGAGGCACCGAGACTCCCGTATAAATATTTATTTGGAATACCGCAAAAAAAAACGTATCTTTGCGCGAATATTCAGACGATAAAATATAAACACTTTATGAACGTAATTAAAAAAACCATCACTCTTCCCGACGGCCGAGAGATTACTATCGAGACCGGCAAGTTGGCAAAGCAAGCTGATGGAGCGGTCGAAGTGCGTATGGGCAACACCATGCTCCTTGCCACAGTCGTATCGGCAAAAGAAGCAGGCGAAGGTGTTGACTTCATGCCCCTTCAGGTAGAATACAAAGAGAAATTTTCGGCAGCCGGCCGTTTCCCCGGCGGCTTCCTCAAGCGCGAAGGACGCGCAAGCGACTATGAAATCCTTACAGCACGCCTCGTAGACCGCGTGCTCCGCCCACTCTTCCCCGACAATTATCACGCCGACACCTTCGTAAACATCACCATGTACTCAGCCGACGGTGTCGATGCTCCCGACTGCCTCGCAGGCCTGGCCGCTTCTGCTGCCATTGCCGTGAGCGATATACCCTTCAACGGCCCTATCTCCGAAGTACGTGTAGCCCGTGTGGACGGTCAGTTCGTGATTGACCCCACCTTCGAGCAACTCCAGAAAGCCGACATGGAACTCATGGTAGGCGCCACCTACGACAATATCATGATGGTCGAAGGTGAAATGAACGAAGTTAGCGAAGCCGACCTCCTCGCTGCCCTCCGCGCCGCTCACGACGCTATCAAAGAGCAGTGCAAGGTGCAGATGGAACTTGCCGAAGCCGTAGGCGCCGTAAAACGCGAATACTGCCACGAGACCAACGACGAAGACCTCCGCGCCGACGTTCGCGAGAAGTGCTACGACCGCGCTTACGCTATCGCCAAGCAGGGCTGCGCCGACAAGCACTGGCGCCAGGAGTCGTTCGACGCTATATGCAAAGAATACATCGAATCGCTCCCCGAAGAAGAGCGCGACGAAAAGACCCCCCTGGTAAAACGCTACTACCACGACGTAGAGAAAGAAGCCATGCGCCGCTGCGTGCTCGACGAAGGCATACGCCTCGACGGCCGCAAGACCACCGAAATACGCCCCATCTGGTGCGAGACCGACTACCTCCCCGGCCCTCACGGCTCTGCAGTATTCACCCGCGGCGAGACACAGTCGCTCTCCACTGTGACCCTCGGCACCAAGCTCGACGAGAAAATCCTCGACGACGTCCTCAACAAGGGCACCGAGCGCTTCCTTCTCCACTACAACTTCCCTCCCTTCTCTACAGGTGAAGCCAAGGCTCAGCGCGGCGTAGGCCGTCGCGAAATCGGCCACGGCAACCTCGCACACCGCGCCCTCAAGCGCATGTTCCCCGATGACTTCCCCTACGTATGCCGCGTAGTGAGCGACATCCTCGAAAGCAACGGCTCGTCGTCGATGGCCACCGTATGCGCAGGCACACTCGCCCTGCTCGACGCCGGCGTCAAGATGAAGCGCCCCGTCAGCGGTATCGCAATGGGCCTCATCTCCGACGGTAAGAACTACGCTATCCTCAGCGACATCCTCGGCGACGAAGACCACCTCGGCGACATGGACTTCAAGGTGACAGGCACACGCGAAGGCATCACCGCCACTCAGATGGACATCAAGTGCGACGGCCTCAGCTACGAAATCCTCGAAAAAGCACTCATGCAGGCCCGCGACGGCCGTCTGCACATCCTCGACATCATCGAGCAGACAATACCCGCTCCCCGCGAGGACTACAAGCCCCACGTGCCCCGCATCGTCACCATGCTCATTCCCAAAGAGCTTATCGGCGCTGTCATCGGCCCGGGCGGAAAAATCATTCAAGGCATTCAGGAAGAGAGCGGAGCCACCGTTTCTATCGACGAAATTCCCGAAGGCGGATACATCGAAGTGGCCGGCATAAACAAGGATTCTATCGACAAGGCTCTCGCCATGATAAACGCCATTGTAGAGCTTCCCGAAGAAGGCAAGGTATACGACGGCACCGTACGCTCTATCATGGACTTCGGCGCATTCGTTGAGTTCATGCCCCACCGCGACGGCCTCCTCCACATCAGCGAAATCGCTTGGGAACGCCTCGAAAACATGGAAGCCTCCGGTCTCAAGGAAGGCGACAAGGTACAGGTGAAACTCATCGAAATCGATAAGAAGACCGGCAAATACCGTCTGTCGATGCGTGCCCTCACCCCCAAGCCCGAAGGCTACGTTGAGCCCCAGCGCGCTCCCCGTGGCGACCGTCCCCGCCGCGACGGCGACCGTCCACGTGGCGAACGTGCTCCCCGTGGCGACCGCGGCCCCCGTCAGCCCAAGAAAGACTAATCACCCTCTGATATAAAACGGCGGGACTGTGAAGCACTTCACAGCCCCGCTTTTTTTGCATCCCGGCATTGCGGGAAGTACGGAAGCAGGGAAGGAAGCCCCGCTCCCAATTTTGACATCGCCGCACATAATTATGCAGGCAACCCGCTTGCGGACTCCGATATTTTTCGGTAATTTTGCGAAAAACAACAACAGATAAAGAAAATGCGAAAGGCACTAATCACAGGTATCACGGGGCAGGACGGAAGCTACCTCGCAGAATTCCTTCTCTCAAAAGGATATGAAGTACACGGTATTATACGCCGAAGCTCATCGTTCAACACCGGACGCATAGAGCATCTGTACCTCGACGAATGGGTGCGCGACATGCACAACCGCCGCCTCGTGTCGCTCCACTACGGCGATATGACCGACTCATCCTCGCTCATCCGCATAATCGGCGAAGTGAAGCCCGACGAAATCTACAACCTCGCAGCCCAAAGCCACGTAAAAGTATCGTTCGACGTACCAGAGTACACCGCCGAGACCGTCGGCGTGGGCACACTACGCCTCCTCGAAGCCGTACGCATACTCGGCATGGAGAAAACCGTGCGCATATATCAGGCATCCACCTCCGAACTATACGGCGAGGTGCAGGAGATGCCCCAGACAGAGACCACACCCTTCTATCCCCGCTCGCCCTACGCCGTGGCTAAGCTCTACGCCTTCTGGATTATGAAGAACTACCGCGAAAGCTACGGCATGTACACTGCAAACGGCATCCTCTTCAACCACGAATCGGAGCGCCGTGGAGAGAACTTCGTGACACGCAAAATCTCAATGGCCGTGGCCCGCATCACAGCAGGGCTCCAGGATAAGCTCTACCTCGGCCACCTCGACGCACGCCGCGACTGGGGCTACGCACCCGACTACGTGGAGTGCATGTGGCTCATACTACAGCAAGAGCGACCCGACGACTACGTGATAGCCACCGGCGAGTTCCACACCGTGCGCGAGTTCGCCACCCTGGCCTTCGCCCGCGCAGGCATACAGCTGCGCTGGGAAGGCACCGGTCTCGAAGAGAAAGGCATCGACACCGCCACAGGCCGCGTGCTCGTGGAGGTAGACCCGCGCTTCTTCCGTCCCGCCGAAGTAGAGAAACTGCTCGGCAATCCAGCCAAGGCACGTCGCGAACTCGGCTGGAACCCCTCTACCACATCTTTCACCGACCTAGTAAACCGCATGGTCGACTCCGACATAGCTCTATTGAAGGAAGGTAAGCTATGACGCACCTCGACAAATCAGCAAAAATATATGTGGCCGGCCACCGCGGCCTCGTAGGCTCGGCAATCATGGCCAACCTACGCGCCCGCGGCTACAGCAATGTCATAGGCCGCACACACGCCGAGCTTGACCTGCTCGACCCCGTGGCCGTGCGTGCGTTCTTCGATGCCGAGCGACCCGATGCCGTAGTTCTCGCCGCCGCTCATGTGGGCGGCATCATGGCAAACAGCACCTACCGCGCCGACTTCATATACGAGAACCTTCAGATACAGCAGAATGTAATAGGCGAGGCATGGCGACACGGCGTGCGTCACCTGCTCTTCCTCGGCTCCACCTGCATATATCCGCGCGAGGCACCGCAGCCCATTGTGGAAGAGGCCCTGCTCACCTCGCCCCTCGAATACACCAACGAGCCTTACGCCATTGCCAAGATTGCCGGACTGAAGATGTGCGAGTCGTTCAACCTGCAATACGGCACCGACTATGTGGCCGTGATGCCCACCAACCTCTACGGGCCTAACGACAACTTCCACCTCGAGAACAGCCACGTGCTCCCCGCCATGATACGCAAGGTGCATCTGGCCCGTCTCCTTGGCGAAGGCGACTATGCCGCCGTACGCGCCGACCTGCGCGCACGGCCCGTAAGCACCATAGCGCCCGACGCCTCCGATGCCGGCATAGCCGCTGCCCTCGCCTCCTTCGGCATCATGCCCGGCAAAGTGCGCCTGTGGGGTTCGGGACGCCCCCTGCGCGAATTTCTCTGGAGCGAGGATATGGCCGACGCCTGCGTGCATATACTCCTCAACGTTAGCTTCGCCGACATCGTGGCCGCCCGAGGCGGCGGCGAAATACGCAACACCCACATCAACATAGGCACCGGCAAAGAACTTTCCATTGCCGAACTTGCCTCGCTGGTGGCTCACGCCACGGGCTTCGGCGGCACTGTCGAATGGGATGACTCCAAACCCGACGGCACCATGCGCAAACTCTGCAACGTGAGCCGCCTGCACTCGCTGGGCTGGCGCCATAAGGTGGAGCTGCCTCAGGGTATAGAACGTCTTTACAAATGGTACCTCTCAACGCTCTGAAATATACTGTCAGCGCCTTAGTGCTCGCGACCGTGCTGGCCCTGCTCGAATGGGCCTACATACGCGTGGCGCGACGCAACCACATCGGCGTGACTGCATCGGATAAAGGCCGGCGCCGCTTCGTGGCCGTCGGCGGAGGCTTCATATTCATCCTGGCGGCTATCATGGCTGTGGCCGTGTTCCCCGCCACCGACCCCTACATCTTCCTCGTATACATGTATGTGGGCGGAGGAGCCATACTGGCGGTGCTGTCGTATGCCGACGACCTTATAACACTCTCGCCCAGGCTGCGGCTTGGAGTGCACATCGCCGTGACGGCCCTTGTGCTGGCGCTGATGCCTTTCGGAAGCAACTACCTGCTCTACGCCTGCGCCGTGATTGCCTGCACCGGGTATATGAACGCCTCCAACTTTATGGACGGCATCAACGGCATGCTCGCCCTCTACAGCGGCGTGGTTCTCGCCACACTCGCCTGCGTGATGCCCTCGCCCGTAGTGCTGGCCCTGCTCGTGGCCACTGCCGTCTTCGCGGCCTACAACTGCCGGCGCGCACCCGCCGTATATTCAGGCGACGTAGGCTCCATTACCATAGGCTTCTTCATAGCCACTTCTCTGGTATACTATATCCTTGATAGCGACGAATACTCTGCCGCCGTGTTCGTGCTGGTGTTCCTCATCGACACCTTCTGCACCTTTATGGAGCGCCTTTTACAAGGCGACAACGTGTTCATGTCGCACCGCCGGCATCTGTATCAGCTCCTCATCCGCAGGGGAGCACACCCGCTCGCCGTATCGGCCGGATATGCGGCAGTGCAGCTTGCCGTGAACGGTGTATGGCTCATGCTGCCCGAGGCAGCGCGCCCCGTATATGCCATAGCCTCGGCAGCAATCCTCCTAACCCTTTACATTTTTATCAGAATTTTTGCACTAAAAAGGTACAACGCATGAAATTACGACTGATTCTCTCTTTGGCGCTCACATCCGCGCTGCCCCTGTGCCAAGCCGCCACACTCGACGAAACAGCCATGAACATAGCCCTGCGCAATCCCGCCGTGATGTCGGCTCGCGCAGGCTACGAAGCCGACCTCGCATCGGCTCGCGCCGAAAACATACTCGCCGGCCCCGAAGTGGAGGGCGAATATCTTTTCAGCAGCGAAGGAAACGACGGAAACCGCTGGAGCGTGTCGGTGGGGCAGTCTTTCGACTGGCCCGGCCTGTACGCCGCACGCCGCCGCACAAACGTGTTCCGCGCCGAAGCCTACTCTTATCTCTATAAGGCCGAGCTTGCACAGGCCGCCTACGATGCGCGCCTGGCTCTTATCCGCTGGGCAGCCGCCGAAGCCGAAGTGAAGGTGATACACACCGCACACGAGAACATGGACAGAATGAGCGAGGCGGTAGACCGTGCCTTCGAGCGCGGCGACGTAACCATACTCGAGGTGCACAAGCTGCGCATGGAGCGCTTCGCCACAGCATCGCGCTGCGCCGGCGCCGAAGCTGAGGCCGAGAGCGCACGCGCCGCCGTAAAAGCCCTGAACGGAGGCGTGCTCCCCGAGCTGCCCCACGATATACTTGCTCTTCGCAAGCCTATGCCCCTCGAGCACTACGAGGCCCGCTTCAAGGAACACAACCCCTCGCTCGCCGCCAACAGCCTGCTCGCCAAGGTGGCCCAAAGCGAGATTGAGGTGGCGCGCCGCGCTGCCCTGCCCTCGTTCAGCGTAGCCTACACGCACGCCTACGAGGAAGCCTCCCACTTCAACGGCTTCAGCGTGGGTATAACGCTGCCGTCGTGGTCGCGCAAGCACTCGGTGGCAGCCGCCAAGGCCCGTGCTACGGCCGCTCAGCTCGACATAGAAGACTACCGGCTCACCACCAATACAGCGCTCATAGAGAACTACAACAAGGCCGTGCGCCTCTACGAGCGCCTGAGCGATGCCGCCGACACCTTCGGCAGCGACGTTTACCCCGAGTTGCTTATGACAGCCCTTAAGAGCGGCAAACTCGACGTGGTGACATATCTCACCGAATACAACCAGTATCTCAGCGCCGCCGCCGACTATCAGGAGCTGTGCGCCGAGTTCGCATCGGCCGTGGCCTACCTCACTCGCTATAATATAGAGCTTTGACATGAAGATTGTGCCGTACAGCACCGCCGGCTCCGAGCTATGGGACGCCCTGGTGGAGAACTCGCGCAACGGGCTTTTCCAGCACAGACGCGCCTACATGGACTACCACGCCGACCGCTTCGCGGACTGCTCCGCAGTGGCCTTCGACGACAAGGGGCGCGCCGTGGCGGCACTGCCGGCACATGCCGACGGAGACACCGTATGCAGCCACCGCGGACTTTCGTTCGGAGGCTGGCTGCTCACCGGGCGCGTCGACGCCTCCATGATGCTCCGTATATGGAACGAGGCCGCCGACTATTACCGGGCACAGGGCTTCCGCCGGCTCTACTACAGGCCGGTGCCGCACATCTTCCACCGCTATCCCGCCGAAGAAGACCTTTACGCGCTCTTCCGCGCCGGGGGGCGCCTCGAGGCCACGCTGGCGTCGTCGGTGATAGAGCTACGCGCGCCGTCGGGCTTCGACAGCAACGCGCGCCGCGCGCTTGCACGCGCCGTAAAAACCGGGCTGGAGTGCGTGGAGAGCATCGATTACGAGGCCTACTGGGCCATACTCGGCGAGGTGCTTGCCAAGCGGCACGGAGCCACACCCGTGCACTCCCTTGACGAAATCAGGATGCTTGCCGGGCGCTTCCCCGCTAACATACGTCTCTTTCTGGTATGCGAACAGGGCACACCCGTGGCGGGCACAGTGCTGTACATAAGCGGACACACGGCACACTGCCAGTACATAGCGTCGGACGAGCGCGGTTGCACGACAGGCGCCCTCGCCCTGCTGTTCGACAACCTCAGGCGCCGGTGCGCTGCCGACGGCCTCGCATATCTCGACCTCGGCACGTCAAATGAAAATGGCGGACGGTTCCTCAACGAGGGACTCATCCGCCAGAAGGCCGGTTTCGGAGCACGCGCGGTGGCGTTCAACTCCTATACCATAGATTTTTAGCTGATAGCATCAGTCTTCGAGATAGTATGTGATGTAGGTCACGATACGCACCGTCTTGATATTGGGGGTGTATTGGTCGCGGTCTTCAATCGAGAACTGTCCCTGCGAGGCAGTCTTGATTTTACCGAGCTTGCTGTCGGAGTCGGAGGCAAACTTGTCGGCAGCCTGTCGGGCGTTTGCGGTAGCCTCCGCAATCATTTCGGGCTTAATCGAGTTGAGGTCGGTGTACTCGTAGCGGGTCTGGTAGTTGTAGTCTCCGGCTACCACAGCTATTCCCTGTCGGAGCAGCTCGGTCTGCTTTTTGATAAGCTCGCGCACCAGCTCTACCTTATCGGAAGTCACCACCACCACATTAGTCACCTGATAGCGGTATGTAAGGTTCTGAGTGCTGTAGCGGTCGGCAAAGTTGTCGTAGACCGAAGGCGGGTTCACCGAAATTTCGGCGTCGGCAATGCCGTTCGACTTCAGAAAAGATACAATGCTCTGATTAGAGCTTTGTATTTTTGTGTAGATGCTGCCGAGGTCGTTTCCCATCTCTTTGGTCACGATAGGCCATGTAACTTTGTTTGCGTTCACTTCTTTCTCGCACAGGCCGCGCACGGTGACCACGCGGTCGCGGTCGGCGAAGCGGTCGATGCCGCCCTTGAGGGCGAAGCCGAGCACCACAATAGCAGCCGCAATGAGTGCCGAGGCGATGATGATGGATTTTGCTTTCATTGATATGTTTTTTTAAGTAAACAATCGCTTAACTTTTAGAGATTGTCTAAATTTATATTATACAGATTTTGAGAGGGATTGTCAGATGGATTTTTGTTTGCGATGAAGGAGCGTAGCTGTAGCTACGAGACTGAAGAGCGAACAAAAAGACGCTGACAAGGCCCTCAAAAGCAAAGTAATATAAATTTTAGACAATCTCTTATATCAGGGTAAAAGTTCGAGAGCACTTTCAGCCAAAGCGCTTTTAGCCACATTGTGTGCCTCTACCATCTTAACGAAGGGGTCGCTCTCATATTGCCCGCGCACGGAGGTGAAGTCATCGTCGGCATCGCTGTCGGGAGCGTCGATGCCGAAGCCGGTGCGCGACTTAAGAGAGTATTCCTTGCGGGCGTCGTCGAGGAGCATTCCGTTGAGCGAGCGCACGCTCGAAATCCAGCGCTCTATGATACAGCGGATATCGTCGGGGGTGAGAGCGTCGACTGTCTTTCCGAACCAGCTCTCCATCATCGACACTACCCACGTCCACTCCATGTCGTAGTAGTCGGCGTGGATGCGGCGCCAAGCCTCCTCTATTTCCTCGAGCGAGCGGATTTCGCCGGCGGCAATGGCATCGCACAGGGCGTCGATTTCGCTCTTGGGGGCGAACATGCCGCACACATCTACCCAGCGGCCTTTGCCTGCGGGGTGCGTGGGCGCGAGGCGGCGCGACAGCTCGGCGGCATCGGCTACAGGCTCGGTGCCGAGGCGGTGTATCACGGAGTTGCCCATGAACTTGTCGATAGCAAGGCGGTAGAGAGAACGGCCTTTGCGGAGTGCGCGGGCGTCGATAGTCATAGTCTGGAAGGCGAAGCGCTCGGCGGTCAGACCGGCGGTGCGCTCAAGCTCGTCGAGGAGCTTTATGCCTGCGAACATCTTGCCGGCGGTATAGGGGCTGAGGAGGTTGAAGTTTATGCAGTCGAGGCGGTCGGGGTCGCGGCGCTTGTCGCGCTTGGGCCACTTCTGGGCGTCGCGTATGGTGCCCACGCTGCGGAGGTTGATGCCTGGTACGAGGAACGATTCGTTGCGGTTCTCTATGAGGTAGGAGAATGGCAGGCGCGATGTGTCGGGATGGTTAACGTGGCGTCCCATAACGAGCGAGAAGGCACCTATTTTGGCGGGCCACAGAATGTAGGAGTCGCTTGTGGTCTTTGAGCCGCGCTCCACCACGCCCTGGTGAATGGGGCCGAGTTTGTACATGTGGTTGCTCTGGTTAGAACCGGAGCCGGCGTTGAGGAATGAGAACATGCCGGCAATAAGAAGGCTCGACTTATGCATCGTCACGGTGTAGGGGCCGCCGAAGATAGCAGCGGCCTCGCCGTTCTCGCATGCGCAGTTGGCAAAGAAGAGCGAGTCGTGAGCCGAGAACAGGTGTGTGAGTTTTGTCGCCTGTCCGATGAAGCAGTGATGTATGACGGCTCCGTCGTCAACACAGCTTCCCGACGCGAAAACAAAGCCCTCGGCGATAACATCACGGCCGACTACCACGGGGTCGGACTCGGATGCGCTTATTGTACCGTCGGCCAGACGTGTGGCGCCCTTTATCAGGGCGAAGTCGCCCACGTTCACGTTTGTGATTGTACCGGCATTGATTACCAGAGTATTGCGACCGATTTGGCCGCGCTTGCCGTAGAGCGATGCGGCGTGCACCTTGATTAGCGTGACAAGGCGCTCCACCATTTCGCGGCGGTTGCGGTACATGGCAATGAGGTATGCCGTCTGAGCCGAAAGACGCTCGTAGACAGGCACTTCCCGGCCACCCGTCTCATTTAGCACCGAGACTTCGGTGCCTATGCCGAATGTGCTGTCGAGAGTGCCTACAATGCTGTCGACATTCTCGATGTATGCACCGTCGGCAATGTCGTAGTTGGCGATATAGTCGGCTATATTGCGGATATATACATCGTTTCCCACGGCCACGTTGTGGAGCGTGGCGTTGGTTATTTCGGAACGACGCACCAGACCGCCGGGGCGCACGAAGCGACCGGCGAGCGAACCTATACGTATGTCGCCCGAAAATTCTACATTAGTGACGCGTGCGGGGTCGAAGCCTTCGGCAACCTGTACATTGCTCCAGTCATCGCAGCGACAGCCGCGGCTTTCGAGCACCGTAATTTCTTCCTGTGTAAGTATGCGGAACATATACTACTTGAAAATTGGTTTTTTTTGATGTCCTAAAATTGGTTTACGTCTGCAAAGATACACCAAATACACGAAACGGCAAAACAGCAAATAGCCAGGAGCCGGCTTCAGCGGTGGAATATGATGCTGTTGTGGCCCGAGGGGCTGACTTTCAGGGTTACCTGCGCCGACTCGATAAGAGGGATGTTGTGGTCGACGTGTCCTACAGGAACGTTGAATGCCACCGGGTAGCTGTAGTCGGCCACGGCCTTGTGTATCATGGTTTCCATGTCGGGGTGGTCGTCACCGGGCTTATAGTCGGTGAACTGCCCTACTATCAGGCCCTTTAGCTTTCCGAGGACGCCGCTCAGCCTGAGCTGGTATAGTATGCGCTCTATCTTGTAGATAGGCTCTGCCACGTCTTCGATGAAGAGTATGGTGTCGGGCTTAATGATGTCGAACGGAGTGGATATCAGCTCGGCAATGACGGCTACATTGCCACCTATGAGTTTGCCTGTCGCAATGCCGGGGCGGTCGAGGTCATGGCTGTCGAATATGTGCACGGGGCGTCCGCCTTCGAGTATTTCGAAGAGGCATTTGTTGTCGGGGTCGTCGGCGCCCTCCATTATGTGGGCGCACATCGAGGAGTGCACGCTGGCAATGCCTTTGCGGGCCATGAGAGCGTGGAGGGCCGAAATGTCGGAGAAGCCGAGCAGCCACTTGGGGTCGTCGGCCAGCGGCAGAGAGTCGAGGCGGTCGAGGATATGCACCACCCCGTAGCCTCCTCGCGAGCACAGGATAGCTCTTACCGAAGGGTCGGTAAAGGCGTCGCGGAGGTCGGCATAGCGCTGTGTGGGCGTGCCGCTGAAGCTGCCGTATTCACCCAGTGCGTGAGGCATTAGTCGCACGTTGTAGCCCTGCGCGCGGAGCACATCGATAGCCGCGTGCACTTTCTCGGGGTCGATTTTACCTGCGGGAGAGCAGATTGCTATAGTGTCGCCCCTGCGCAGCGGGGCGGGGAATATGGTCTTCGACATATCTTGCTTAGAGTGTGTTCATTTGCTTTGCAAACTCCCACAGGGCTATTGCTGTGGAAACAGCCACGTTGAGGGAGTGCTTGGTTCCGTACTGCGGTATTTCGATGCAGAGGTCGGCACCGTCGACAATGGCGGGGTCTATGCCTTCCACCTCATGACCGACCACGAGTGCGTAGGCCACCCCCGGCTCGACCCGGAAGTCGGCGAGCGACACGCTTTCCCTGACCAGCTCGAGGCAGGCAATGCGGCATCCCTCGGCGCGGAGAGTGCTCACAGCCTCAGCAGTAGTGGGGAAGTATCGCCAGTCCACGGAGTCTTCGGCTCCGAGTGCCGTCTTGTGAATTTCGGGCGAGGGCGGCGTGGCCGATATACCGCATAGCACCACCTCGCGGCAGGCGAAGCCGTCGGCGGTGCGGAATATCGAGCCGATGTTGTTGAGAGAACGCACGTTGTCGAGCACGACCGTGAGGGGGATTTTGGGGCGCGCCTTGAACTGCTCTACAGTGTCGCGCCCCATATCGAATATAGTCTTTTTTTCCATCAAGAATACTGAGGTATACGTCCGGGATATGCTTCGAGAGCTTTTTCGAGGACTTTCATGGCTTTTGCCAGCTCTTCTTTCTCCAGAACGTAGGCAATGCGCACTTCCTGCTTACCCATTCCGGGCACGCTGTAGAAGCCGGACGCGGGGGCCATGAATACTGTCTGCCCCTCGTACTCGAATTTCTCGAGGCACCAGCGACAGAAAGTGTCGGCATCGTCGACGGGGAGGCGCGCCACGGTATAGAACGCCCCCATAGGCATGGGAGTGAAGCATCCGGGAATTTCGTTGATGCGCTCTATGAGGAAGTTGCGGCGCTCCACATACTCGTTGAAAGTAGCACGCATATATTCTTCGGGAGTGTCGATAGATGCTTCCGCCACAATCTGGCCGATGAGAGGCGGGCTGAGACGGGCCTGGCAGAACTTCATGACGGCAGCACGCACGCTCTTGTTGCGAGTGACGATAGCACCTATGCGTATGCCGCACTCGTTGTACCGCTTGGATACGGAGTCTATCATTATCACATTTTCCTCGATACCGGGAAGCTGCATGGCCGACATACATGTTGCTCCGGTGTAGCAGAACTCGCGGTACACTTCGTCGGAGAAAAGGAAGAGGTCGTGTCTGCGCACCAGGTCGCGGATTTTGAGCATTTCCTCTTCGGTATATATATATCCGGTGGGGTTGTTGGGGTTGCAGATAAGTATGCCTTTGGTGCGTGGGGTGATGAGTTTCTCGAACTCCTCGACCGGCGGCAGGCGGAAGCCGTCGTCGATTTTCGACATCACAGGAACTACCTTCGCACCTGCCGACATGGCAAAGGCCATGTAGTTTGCATAGGTAGGCTCGGGCATTATAACTTCATCGCCGGGGTCGAAGCACGACATGAAGCCGAAGAGGACGGCTTCGGAGCCGCCTGTAGTGACGATAATATCGTCGACACTGACATCAATGCCAAGGCCGGCGTAGTAGCCGCACATCTTCTCCCTAAGGGAGAGCAGGCCGTCGGAGGGACTGTATTCGAGCACCTTACGGTCTATTCTATGCAGAGCCTCCAGAGCCGCCGGAGGCGTAGGCACATCGGGCTGTCCGATGTTCAGCCGATAGACTTTGACACCACGGTTCATGGCTTTAACAGCCATCGGTACAAGGCGTCGAATAGGGGAGGCGGGCATTTGGTCGCCGCGTTGCGATACTCTTGGCATAGGCGTGTTGTTTTTGATGAGTGTGTACAAAAGTAACAAAAATTATATAAACATTGCTAACACACATCAGATATTGCGCAATAATTTTTTTGCAGGGAAACCCGCAGAAGCCGCTAGAGGTATGTCTCGCAGGGCTTAGCGGCCTATGGAGTGGAGTGTTAGGCCGTGAGCCTCGAGATCGGGGCGCTGATATATGTTGCGACCGTCGACCACATGGCATCCGCTCATTGCTCTCGCCACGACGGCCCATGAGGGGAGGCGGAAGCTCTTCCACTCGGTGAGCATGGCGAGCGCATCGGCATCTACGACGGCGGCGTACATGTCGGGGGCATATTCCACGGAGTCGCCGAGGCGGCGCCGACATTCGTCCATAGCCACGGGGTCGTAGACAGCGACACGCGCACCGGCTTCGAGCAGGCGTGCTATCACTTCGAGCGAGGGTGCGCAGCGCATGTCGTCGGTCTCGGGCTTGAAGGCGAGGCCCCACAGCGCAATGCGGCGCCCTTGCAGGTTACCGCCGAAGATAGCTGCGAGCTTGTGGAACACTACCGTCTTCTGGCGCTCGTTCACTTCCTCGACGGCGCGGATAACCTTCATGGGGCATCCGTGCTCCTCGCCGGTGTGAATGAGAGCGCGGACGTCTTTGGGGAAGCATGAGCCGCCGTAGCCGCATCCTGGGTAGAGGAACTTGCCACCGATGCGTACGTCGGCGCCAATTGCGGTGCGGACACAATTTACATCGGCTCCCACCTTCTCGCACAGGTTGGCTATTTCGTTGATAAATGATATGCGGGTTGCCAGCATGGCATTTGCCGCGTACTTGGTCATTTCGGCCGAGGGCAAGTCCATGAACATGACCCTAAAGTTGTTGAGGAGGAAGGGGCGGTACAGGCGCTCCATGAGTTTGCGTCCACGCTCGCTCTCAATGCCAATGACCACGCGGTCGGGACTCATAAAGTCTTTAATGGCAGCGCCTTCCTTGAGAAACTCGGGGTTCGAAGCCAGCTCAAACTCGGTGTCGGGGCATCCTCGAGCCGCGAGCTGTGCCTTGATTTCGGCTCTGACCAGAGCCGAGGTGCCCACGGGTACTGTGGACTTGGTGACGAAGAGCGTGTAGCGCTTTACGAGCCGACCGAAGTCGGCAGCTACGGCGAGCACGTGGGAGAGGTCGGCGGAGCCGTCCTCGTCGGCGGGAGTGCCTACGGCGCAGAACACAATATCGGAAGAGTCTATAACCTCTGCCAGCGACGTGACGAAGTGTAGGCGCCCTGCCGCAACATTCCGCTTCACAAGCTCGTCGAGCCCCGGCTCATAGATAGGTATTCGTCCTTGCCTGAGTCCTTCTATTTTGGCGGTGTCGATGTCGACACATGTAACGTTGACTCCGTTCTCGGAGAAGCATGCGCCCGATACGAGGCCCACATATCCAGTACCTACGATTGCAACATTCATAGCAAATCATTCTTTGAGCCTGAAAACGCGCACACCGAGCCACCGGCGGTTTTTCTTCATGAACTCGGCCAAAGGTAGCGCGGAGACTTCGACCTTTCCGTGCGTGCTGCTTGCATGAAGGAGATACGGCTCGGCATCGGGCGCGTCTTTGACGATGATGCCCATGTGTGTGACATCAAGGTTCTTGACGATTGTGACCAGAGCTACGACATCGCCGTTGCGGAACGCTGCCTTTATAGCTTTTGAAGCGAGGTCGATAGTCTTGATGTAAGGGAAGCGATGCATGCGGTATCCGTTCTCTATGCTTCTGATACGGGCGTAGTTGGCGGAGTCGGCCAGCGCGGGGTAGCTGTCGCGCTTACTGCTCATGAAGTCGAGCGTACGAGTAAGCTCGTTGTATCGCGGGAAGTCGCGTGTGGCATCGACCATATTGCCTCGATGAATGTTGTCTACGGCCCAGTCGCTGATATAGTGCAGGCGCGAGGGATATCCGGCCACTTCGCCGCCGCGGTAGCGGAGACGGCGGAGGTTGTATACGTAGTCGCGCCATGAAGTGCGCCTCTCGCCGGTGGTGTATGCCAGTGCGAGTGCCGTCTCGACAAAGGTGGTGCAGTCGAGGCTGTCGAGGTTTACGGTGAGTATTTCCGGCTCGCCTTCGAGCGTGTGGGCACCGTAGGGGGTGCCTTCAAACATGCGGGCATAGAATGCCACACGCGCTTCGGGACTATCAAAAGAGGTGGCCGCCCCGCGGTCGAGGAATTCGGTGAGGCGCAGAGTATCGGCGGCTTCGTTGTGGAAGCGCACATCGGTCTGTGCCACAGCCACAGTAGCGGCAAAAGCGAGGATGAGAGAAATATAATAGCGATAGTTCATGAGTCGGTCTGTTATCAGACTGCGAAGTTACGAAAAAAAGCCAAGAGTGCGGCTTTGTGTGTCAGAATTTCTCGCACTCCAGCCATGAGCAACCTGCCATATCTTTAGGCGAGAGTATCATGCACTCGCGAGCGACGGGCCAACGGACGGCCACGGTTTCATCGTCGGGGCGCAGGGTGCGTTCGGCCTGAGGGCAATAGTAGTTGTCGGTCTTGTACTGGAAGCGCGCGAAATCGCTGATGACAGCAAAACCGTGCGCAAAGCCCCGGGGAATGTATAGCTGGCGGCCATTGTCGGCCGACAGCTCTACGCATATATGCCTGCCATAAGTAGGCGAGCCTACACGAAGGTCGACCGCCACATCCACAATGGCTCCTTCGCTCACGCGCACGAGCTTTGCCTGTGCGGCACTTCCGGCCTGATAGTGCAGCCCCCTCACCACATTGCGGCCCGACAGAGACTCGTTTTCCTGTACAAACGAGGGCTTTATGCCCGTTGCGGCCTCGAAGAGGTCGCTTCTGAAAGTTTCACAGAAATATCCGCGTTCGTCGTGGTGACGCAGAGGCTCGATGAGCCATACCCCCTCAAGGGCAGTGGTGCTGAATTTCATATAATATTGTTTTTGATGCAAAATTACGTAATTTTGCACAATATGAGCCTACAAAGTGATACATAAAAAAGAGCGGAGTGTGACCGCCCTTTCCAAAATCATCAAATGTGCTAACATGATTTAAAAGTAAGCACAATTTCAGTAATCCGACACTTCATCATAGGTGTCTATAATATTCTGCAATTCGGCTTCGGAAGGAAGTAACTTTGCGGCTTTTTCAGAAATAAATTCTTTAAGCTGATATTCGGCAACTCCGAGCGGCTGATTCATGCCTCTGAACGACCATTCGACAACCGTATCATCTTTTGACTTACAAATCAATAAACCTATTGTCGGGTTGTCATCAGATTGCTTCATCAGTTCATCAACAGCCGAAACATAGAAATTCAGTTTTCCTGCGAAGTCCGGGATAAACGGTACTACTTTTAACTCACAAACGATGTATGATTTAATCCTTGTATGATAAAAAATCATATCAGGTATGAATGTCTGACCTCCAGGCATCTTCAACTCTATCTGTCGACCGACATAAGCAAATCCCTGTCCTAATTCAAGAAGAAATCGGGTGATGTTGCTTGCAAGTTCATCTTCCAACTGTCTCTCTGTCGTGATTTTTCTGTCAATAAATCTGAAATTATACGGACTTTTCAATATAGCTTTTGCGAGTCCACTATATGGAGCGGGCAACTTTTCATCGAAGTTTGTAATGGCATGACTCTGTTTCCCATATAGATTATCATCTATCTCTGCTCCAAGGGTTGCCCTGCTCCAGCTATTTCGTATGGTTTCTTCAATATAGAACAGTGCCTCGCTAACAGATTTGCTTCGTGTGAATATTTCAATATGGTGTCCCCATGGAATCATACCAAAATCCGCAGGCATCTCAAATTCGTCAACAAGTTGTTGACGAATTGTATCACTCTGATTATAAAATTCATACCAGCGTTTGGCATACTTGATGTTTGTGACGGAAAAGCCGGTCTGGCCGGGGAAAGCAGTCTTGAGGTCAAGACTGAGACAATCGAAGAATGCACTTCCCCATTTAGCAGCTTCATGAAGCCTTGAAATATCCCGACCCAAAAACCAATAATACTCCAACATAGACGTGTTGACCTTAACCGCTGCTTTTATTTGCGACCTACGGAAACGCTCTTTCAACGTATTTAATAATTGCGCATACACCTTGCCTGCGATGATGGTTTCACGCTTCACAAATGTCGGTTTATTGTTTGTCTTTGCCATTGTCTATATTGCTCTATCGGATAGCTTATAGTGCATTTTACTTATCCGACTTGTATTTAAATATGCGCAAATATACGTAATTTTGCATAATAATGAGCCTCAGAAATGCCGATATATCCTTGCCGGTGCTTTTCACGACCTTTGTGGCCGTGCTGCTCGGTATTGGCTTCGCTCTCTTCCCGTGGGTGAGCGATGACCTTTGGTACCGCCTACCGTTCAAGGAGTGCTTCCTTGGCGACGCATCGGTGGAGCCTGACGAGATATGGCGGCAGATATACTGGCGGCATACGCACGACAACAGCCGCCTGGCCAACGCGCTTATGTTCGCGGTTCAGTTTCTGCCGGCCTGGGTACATGCGTCGCTGTCGGGGCTTGCGGCTTTCGGCACCATGCGTCTTATGCAGCGCCTCGGCGGCTTCGGAGAGAGTGCGGCTTCTACGGCGCTTTTCTGCGGGCTCTTCGCGCTTGCAATGCCTTGGGTAGACCAGATGTATGTGCTCGATTTTCAGCTGAACTATCTATGGGGCGGGGCGTGGATGAGTCTGTTCCTGCTTTTGCTTCTGCGGCAGCGCTGCTCCGCCGATGTGCTGTTCTGCACAGGTCTCTTGTGCGGTGTGTGGCAGGAGTGTACGGCGCTTCCGGCATTTGTGGCGACTGTGGGTGTATGGCTTTTCTACGGGCGCTTCCGCAACGAGCGGACTGCAGCGGGGGCCACGGGCCTGCTGCTCGGGCTTATGTGGCTGTACTTCTCGCCGGGCGGCACCGCCTATCGGTCGTCGGGCTGGACGGCGTTTGCCTTCCGCATGAATATCATTGCGGTCTTTACCCTTCCGGCTTTAGTGTACACGGCTATGCTGTTGTGGCACACGGCGCGTAGGAGGATGCGGCCGGAGGCACCGCACTTCATACTCGCCACGGTAGCGTGGACGTCGGGGCTTGTAATGGTTCTCACCGCCATGGGGCCGCGCACCGGCTGGGCTTCGGTACTGGCCTCTATTACAGGCATTGTGATGCTGCTCCGAGGCTACCGGCGTACTACATTCGCAATCGGAGCTACGCTGTACGGGCTTGCATTGGCCAATCTGACCACTGTGTGCCATGTGTGCCGGCAGGAGGCGGAAGTGTACCGCGATGTGGTGGCACACTACCGCACAAACGGCTCGCAGACACTATTCATGCCGCTGCACTTGCGCGAGGATGCGCCGCTGCTTGCGCTACAGAAGCCTCAGTACGATTTTTTCGCACATCTTAACAATATACTTCTGTTCAGCAATTTCTACGGTTCGACGGATGAGCCTGTTATAGCGGTGCCGTCGGCTCTGCGCGAGTTCTCGGCGGAGCGGGCCGACCATTTCTGCCCCGATTTTTACGACTATGAGGGACTGCTTGTCGGGCCAACACCCGAACGTCCCGACCGACTTGTCGTAGAGGTAGACTACGGCAGCGGCCCTGTGGCGGTATGCTATTTCGCCACTCCTTTTGTCGACGCGGACGGGATAGAGCGCGGATGGTACCACTGCGACGCATCGACAATCAGTTCACTTCTGCATCCTATACCTGAGCACATAACAATAGTTAACGATTGATTAACTATTTTTAATAACGGGGAGGGTAAAAACAAAGCTTATACTTAACTTTGCAGCGGCATAGCAAGAGTATGCCTGATTTCCTTATTTCATAGTAAGGTTATTCATCATAATGTTATTTGAATCACACCTGCCCTGACGGGCGGGAAGGAACGGTATTGTCGTGAGGCAGTGCCGTTTCGGGGTGGTATTTACAGCTCACCTACCACGCGGAGGGAGGTGTTTGCGTTGTAGGGGTCGTTGCAGATAAGAGCTATGCGTGCGTTGAGGAGAGCGCCGGTAAGCTCGGCGGGGTTCACCGTCACTGTTATCACGGCTTCTTTTCCCGGCTTTACGGTATTGCGGTCTATGGCGACTGAGATACCTCGGTCGGCGGTGTAGAGCCGGCGGATGATGAGGGGCGATTTTCCTATGTTCTTAATAGTGCACGTGCGTGTGAGCGGGATGTCGGCGAGGCGCCCGAAGTCGAGGGTTGAGTCGGCGATGAATAGTTTCGGAGCCTTTTCGAGCTGCTTCGGCGATAGTTTGGCGAAGTCTTCGCGCACAAGAGCGACCGACGGTATACGGCACGGCTCGGGAGCCTGCACGTCGGGCCAGATAGAGATAGTGTCGTTCACGATGCCGTATTGGGGGCATTTGGCAGAATTGAAGTAGAATATAAATGACATCTGCTCACCGGGGGGCACGACTTCCGGCGACATGGCAGCCTCGAAGTAGGGAGGCATGTCGGTAACTTTCGGGCGAATGGTGTCGGTGGAGCGGTTGTATGCTTCGAGGAATACAGTCCGGAGCTGTCCTTTTGCGACATCGCCTGTCATAACGATACCTTTTGCGAGCTGAAGAGCCGAGCTGCACTGCGCCGGAAAGCGCTGAGCGACGCTTTGAGCCGAGCCTACTACAGAGCCTTTTATGTACAGCTTAATCATGGGCTCGCTGTCGGAAAGAGTCACGCCGATGTATTTGGTGAAGCGGCCGGGGCGTGCGGCGGGGTCGTACGATACAGTGATAACGGCGGTGTCGCCGGGAGCAATGGCTTCGCGGGGATACTGTGGTGTAGTACATCCGCAAGATGCTCTTGCCGCGACTATTGCCACCGGTTCGGAGTTGGTGTTAACGAAGCGGAACTGACAAGAGACGGGGCCGAGGTCCTCCTGAAAGGCACCGAAGTCGTGTGTTGTTTCGAGCCACGTTACGTCGGCAGATGCACTGAGTGCCAAAGCGGCTATTATGACTGATGTGATGAAGCGTAGAGTTTTCATGCTCCAAATTTACTTATATTTTTTGAAAAAAAGGTCGAAAAAAGGGGGGTAAATCCCGAGCGCGGGGAAATACACGGTTTTCGGGGTGGGGGTGTGCCTAATTTTGCATTGTCAACAGCGAGCCGGCGTTTGGAATGGCTCATGATTAATAAACAATTAAATTAGACCTTATGATTATGAAAGACGAAAATGACGAAAAAAACAATGTGCCGGTACCCCCTCCCGCCGAGGCTGACGGCACGGGCGATGCGGAGCTTCTGAAGGCTATCAGCGCTCACCCCGAGTGCGCCCACGTGCTTGCGGCTATTGCTGCCGGCGGTGACCCAGCCGAACTGATTGCCACTCTTGTGCCCAAACCTGCCGAGGATGATGCCCCGGCGGCTCCCGAGCCGGCAATGTATCAGTCGGCGACGGTGTGCGCCCCAAGCACCGAGTACGACGAGCCGTGGTTTGCGGACACGGCACGCGAGGATTTCTGGGATTTTTTTTGAATTTTGGGACTGTTTCTTACCACTTTAAAACCACTTAACCACTCTTAATAAACTACTTAATACCACTTTTTAAATAAACTACTGCTATGGAAAAGAAAAACAACATTGTAGCCGGTTCTAACGGCGGTCAACACATCGGCGGCGCTCCCGCCACAACATCTAATATCGGCACTGCAAGCCCCGAGCTTCTGCGCAACTCTATCGACAGGCGTATAGTGAAGGTGCGTCCTATGTCGACTCCGATAGACCAGCTGACGCGCTGTGCGAGTACCCGCGCCGCCTCGGCTATGACTGTGGAGTACTACTCTGTGGATACGAAGCTTACGGAGGCTTCGACTATAGAGGCGAGCGAGAATACCGTGGGGGCAGACCGCGGCGACGGCCTTCACTCGTATGTCCTCAAGACGGATGCCGACAATATCTTCGATGTGTCGGAGACAGTACTCGTGCCCGGAGTCGAGGGCGTGGACGGGCCTCTTGTGCTGTATGTGCTGAACCGACCGCAGGACGGCGGCATCGAGGTAGTGCCCGTGAACGGGCCTGAGGCAACGAGCCTGACGGGTGCATACAAGTCGCTTCCCGCACTTCCGAAGGGTTGCCGCCTTGTGCGTATGGGTCGTGCTGCGACGGAGCTTGACGTGCAGACGGCGCAGTTCTCGGCGATGCCTCGCAAGGCGCGCAACAACTGCCAGATATTCAAGATGCAGGTGGAGCAAAGCACGCTTGCCAAGATTGCAGACAAAGAGGTGGGCTGGAGCTTCTCGGACCAGGAGGAGGCCGCGATTATCGACATGCGTCTCGGCATGGAGAAGAATTTCCTCTTCGGTCAGTGCGCCAAGTTCTATGACCCTCAGAAGAACGAAGACGTGTATCTGACCGGCGGTATCTGGAACCAGGCGCAGCGCAGCGTGGAGCTTCTGCTTGACTCGATAAACGAGGGCGACATCATAGAGCTTTGCAGCGCGGCGTTTACGGGGAACAACGGCAGCAAGCGCAAGATACTGATTGCGGGCACCAAGCTCATGGAGGCACTTGCAAAAGTACAGTACAGCAAGGTTGTAAGCGCGGGAGAGACACGCGTGAAGTGGGGCATAGAGTTCAAGGAGCTTGTGTCGAACTTCGGCACGCTGTATGTGCTTCACTCGGAGGTCTTCGACCAATGCGGCCACTCGGGCGACGGTTTCATTCTCGACCCGAACTATCTCACCAAGTATGTGCACGTGCCCTTCCAGGCGGAGAAGCTCGACCTCCGCGCCTCGGGGCAGCGCAATACCGACGCGGTGGTACTCACCGAGGCGTCGTGTCTGGTGCTGCGCTATCCTAATGCCCACATAAGAGTGACAGGCCGGAAATGACAGTAAAGCTTACGAAAGAAGAGATGCTCAGGCGCCGTCGGATAGCCGACGGCCTTGAGCCTTTGCGCACCGACTGCACGATAGCGCGTACAGACGGCATAGACATCGACGCATATCTTGCCACCGAGCTTCGCCGCCGCTATCTTCATCTTCTCGACCATGCCCCTCGCGAGCTTTTAGCTACGGAGAACCTTTCGGGGGATACGGACAGCCGCAAGGTGGCGCTGGACGAGACTGAGGGCGCGCAGATAGATGTTCCCGAGCGTGCGCGGCGTGTGTTCGGCATCAGGATGCGCGGGTGGCAGCGCGCTGCCGAGGTGCTTCCGGCAGAGAGGCTCGACGAGGTGGTGGCACGGCAGCGTAACCCGTATACGGCAGCTACTGCATGGCGCCCGGTGGCGGTGTTCACGTCGGGCGACAGCACGGGGTGCACGGGACCTATACTGGCCTGGCCTCTGACGGGTCTTTACCCCGAGGTTGAGGAACTTGTGGCGGTGTGCGACCCTGGCGAGGAATTCTATATTCTCGACGAGGCAGGGGTGGAGGAACTGATTAAGAATTGAGAATTAAAAATTGAGAATTGAAAATGAACCGAATACTTGAAGTAGCCTATAAGACATGGTGCGCGGGAGCGGGTCTGCGCTCGCGGCGCCACAGATACAAGAGCTATACTTACGGCGACCAGTGGTGTGACACTGTGCGCGACCGGCATGGGCGCTATATGCGCGAGGATGCCCGGATAATAGAGTCGGGCAGCAAACCTCTCACCAACAACCTGATACGACAGCTTGTGAAGACTGTGGTAGGGCGCTACCGCACTCAAAGCGCTGAGTCGGGTCTCTACAGTGGCGAGGTGGCAGAGCCGGCACGCCGCAACGGTCTTGCGGAGCTTGACAGCCGCTTGCTGGAGGAATTTCTGATTTCGGGGTGCGCCATACAGCGTGTGGTGGACGAGAGGCGCTGGGAGGGCAGCGGTGTGTGGGTGGATAATGTAAATCCGCGCGACTTCTTTGTGAACCGCTTCAACGACCCGCGCGGCCTCGACATTGAGCTTGTAGGGATGCTCCACGACATGAGTTTCGCAGAGGTTGTAAACCGCTTCGGCGAGGGTTCGCGAGCAAAGGTCGAGGAGCTGGGGCGCCTCTATCGAAAAGGTGGTATGAGCGAGGCATACAGCACGCTGTCGCTTGGCGAATGCGATGACGCCGACGATTTCTTCAGGCCGCGCAGCGAGGGGCGCTGCCGCGTGATAGAGGTGTGGAGCTTCGACAGCCGCTGCCGCGCGGACGGCGCGAGTCTGGACTTTGTGTGGCACTGCCGCTGGCTATCGCCCGACGGGAGCGTGCTGCGCGAATATGACTCACCTTTCGGCCACGGCGGTCATCCGTTTGTGGTGAAGTTCTATCCTCTGACCGACGGGGAGGTACACTCCTTCGTAGAGGATGTGATAGACCAGCAGCGATATATCAACCGTCTGATAGTGATGCTCGACCGTATACTTATGAGCTCGGCGAAGGGAGTTTTGATTTTCCCTGAAGACCAGCGTCTGCCGGGTATGCGCTGGGAGGATATAACGGATGTGTGGGCGCGTTCGGACGGTGTTATTCCTGTTACGGGCAAGGGTATGCATCTCCCGCAGCAGGTGATGAGCGACTCGGGCAACACTGGCGCCTATCAGCTTCTGAACATGCAGCTTAAGCTTTTCGAAGATATATCGGGTGTGGGCGACGCGCTTCTCGGTCGCAGCAACGGCTCGGCCCGCGGGGTGGAGATGTTCGACACACAGGTGCGCAACGCCACGATTGCCTTAGCCGATATTTTCGATACTTTTACCTCGTTTGTGGAAAAAAGAAACGGGCTTCTTCTTGCCTCGGCAAAGCCGAGGCAAGAAGAAATAAGAAATAAGAAATAAGAAATAAGAAATAAGAAATAAGAAATAAGAAATAAGATTTTTCGGACGGGGCTGTCGCACAGCCGCTCGAGCCTCTACCCTGCGGTCACACAAGCTACTTTCTCTTTTTAATCAATAATTTGGTGTGTTTAAGATTTTTTAGTACCTTTGCGGAGCATCCCCTTATGGGACTGTGGATTATATCAAACCTTACTTGCTAATTACCAACAAATTACACGCGATTTATGACTTCATTTAACCGCTTTGTCGCTTCCGCGGCTCTTGCACTAACGGCAGTGATACCGTCTGCATCACAGACGTTTACGGGTGCCCGCGACGACTTCCGCGACGAAACAATCTACTTCGCCATGACGACCCGTTTCTACGACGGTGACCCGCAGAACAATACTTACTGCTGGGACGGCACTCTTAATGTGAACGACCCCGAATGGCGCGGAGACTTCAAAGGTCTTATCAAGAAGCTTGACTACATCAAGGCACTCGGTTTTACTACCGTGTGGATTACCCCTGTAGTAGAGAACGCCTCGGGCCTCGACTATCACGGCTACCATGCCTTCAACTTCCAGAAGGTAGACCCGCGCTACGAAAGCGAGGACTGCAAATTCCAAGACCTTATCGATGCCGCCCACTCGCGCGGCATGAAGATAGTGCTCGACATCGTGCTTAACCACACCGGCAACTTCGGCGAAGAGAAGCTTTGCCCGATGTTCGTGAAGGACTATTCGGCCAATCTGTCGAACATACACAAGTCGATGAAGCTGCACCCTAACACGGTGCTTCCGGCCGACTATGACCTTGCCGACCCCAAGGCTCACGACCCGCGTATCAACGCCCTCAAGAACGAGGACGGCATCAACCACGACCACCACAACTACTACCACCACGTAGGCACTCAGTGGAACTGGGACGACTACAGCCGCTGGTACGCCCAGATTGCGGGTGACTGCGTAGACCTCAACACAGAGAACCCGGCAGTGTCGAACTATCTGGTAGAGTGCTACGGCAAGTTTATCGCCATGGGTGTGGACGGCTTCCGTATCGATACTTCGGGCCATATCTCGCGCCTGACATTCAACAAGGCTTTCATACCTCAGTTCGAGGAACTTGCCGAGAAGTATAAGGCCAAGCGCAACGGCGGCCCGTTCTTTATGTACGGCGAGGTGTGTGCCCGCGACCGCAACGTGACTTACCGCAACCACCAGAACTGCTCGCCCTACTTCTACACATGGAAGGAGAGCAAGGACTATGCGTGGGACTACAGCGAGACTTCGTGGGACGATGTAGTGGTGATTGACCACGGCCGCGGCGACCATATCAACATCAAGAGCCAAGACCAGCAGGGCGAGGACTATCACGGCGATGTAGACTCTTCGACCCCGACTTCGGACAACGCTTTCCTCAACGGCAATACCTACCACAAGCCCGACTACAGCAAATACTCGGGCTTCAGCGTGATTGACTTCCCTATGCACTGGAACTTCCGCTCGGCCCGCGAGGCTTACGGCGTACGCGGCGGCGACAAATACTACAACGACGCCTCGTACAATGTGGTATATGTAGACAGCCATGACTACGCCCCCGACGGCGCCCCCGAGAACGAGCGTTTTGCCCAGAGCCAGATGACCTGGGCCGAGAACCTGTCGCTGATGTTCACCTTCCGCGGCATCCCTTGCCTCTACTACGGCTCAGAAATCGAATTCAAAAAGGGCTGCACAATCGACAAGGGCGCACTCATTGCCCTTAAGGAATCGGGCCGCGCATACTTCGGCGGCTATATCGAGGGCGACGTGAACGTGAAGGACTTCGCCGACTACAGCGGCGCCACCGGCAACATGGCCGCATCGCTGAGCCACCCCCTATCGCTGCACATACAGCGCCTCAACAAGCTCCGCGCCGCCATTCCCGCCCTCCGCAAAGGCCAGTACAGCACCGAAGGCTGCTCAGGCAGCGGTGTGGCCGCCTTCAAGCGCCGCTATACCGACACCACCACCGACAGCTATGTGCTGGTGACTATAGGCGGTGCCGCAACCTTCAGCGGCGTGCTCAACGGTACTTACACCGATGCCGTGACCGGCGACGTGCAGACCGTGAGCGACGGTACCCTAAAGACCAAGGCCTGCACCGGCGCGGCCAACATGCGTATCTACGTGCTTTCGACCGAGCTTACTCCCGCTCCCGGCAAGGTGGGTACCGACGGCAAGTATCTCTACGACACCACACCGGCATCCGACTCTCAGCTTGGCTATGACGGCAATGAGGAACCCGACGACACCTGGACTGTAAAGGATACAGAAGCCGGTGGCGGCAACATCGAAGAACCCGAGAACCCTGTAGAACCTTCGATGTCGGAAGGCGAGCAGGCCGTATTCTTCGAGAATACATCGAGCTGGGGCGGCACTATCAAGTGCTATGTATGGAACGGCGGCACAACCTATGCCGGCGGCTGGCCCGGCGGCAAGATGACTTACCTTGGCAACAACGTGTGGAAATGGACATACACCGGCACCGCCAAGATACCCGCTACCGCAGGCGTGATATTCTCTTCCGGCTCTCAGACCGATGACTTCACATGGGTGAACGGCGGCTACTACAATACGTCGGGCTACGTGAAGACCATAGAAGGTGCCGGCGAAATCGAAGACCCCGACCCCGTAGGGCCTACCGACCCCCAGGGTCCCTTCACCGTGTACTTCGACAACTCGGCTTCGAACTGGAGCAGCGTGTATGTGTACATGTGGGACGGCGAGGGTGAGTTCGTAGGCAAGTGGCCCGGCACTCAGATGACAGAGACGGCCACCGTAGACGGCAAGACTATGCTTAGCTACACCTACACTCCGAGCCGTGCAATCTCCGGCGGCAAGATAATCTTCAACAACGGCAGCGGCTCGCAGACCAAAGACCTCGAGATTGTGGCCGGCGGCATCTACACGGCAAGCGGCCTGCAGGGCAGCACCGGCGTGAACGATGTAACGGCAGCCGCCGACATCACCGTAGGTGTATCGGGCGGCAAGCTTATAATCCGCGCCGACCGCCATGCCAACGTGACCGTGACCCGCGCCGACGGCGTAAGCTTCACCCTGGCAGTGCGTCCCGGCATCAACAGCTTCGAGCTGGCCCGCGGCTTCTACATCGTGAACCGCACCAAGGTGATACTCTAATCCAAGCAATACTTACGAAAGCTCGCTTTGCCCCTGAGGCAAGGCGAGCTTTTTTTGTGCGTGTAAAAAAAATGAAGTAACTTTGCGATAATCAAACATTGAACAGAGATGAAAACTATAGAGATAGCGAGCCTTGAGGCTCTCCCCGCCGCCGCAAAAGAATTTGTGGAGCTTATGGGCGACAATACCGTATTTGCCTTCTACGGCGATATGGGCGCCGGCAAGACAACCTTTATCAACGAGCTTTGCCGCGCCTTGGGCGTGGATACCGACGATACGGCTTCTCCTACTTTCGCACTCATCAACGAATATCGCTCCGACACAACCGCCGAGCTGATATATCACTTCGATTTCTACCGCATAGAAGACCTCGACGAGGCACTTGAGCTTGGCATCGAGGACTACTTCGACTCGGGCGCCGTGTGCCTTATAGAGTGGCCAGAACGCATCGCTGCCGCCCTCCCCGCCGACACGGTGAGCGTGCGTATTCGCGTAAACGACGACGACTCGCGCACAATGGAAATCTCGGAGTGAGGTTTAGTTCAGGAGTTTATAAGTAATTTGTAATGGGTGTGACGATAGTTACTCTCGACGAATGCGACTCCACCAACACCGTGCTCTCCTCGATGCCCGAGGCTGCCTCAGGCACCATAGTGGCGGCACGCCGGCAGACGGCGGGCCGCGGCCAGCGCGGTAATTCGTGGGAGTCGGAGCCTGATAAAAATCTTACGTTCTCGCAGCTTCTGATGCCGCGGATGCTTCCGGCGGCACGCCAGTTCGAGCTTTCGATGATAGTGTCGCTCGCCATAGCCGACAGTATCGACGCTCATCTTCCTGACAGCATACGCACATGCGTGAAGTGGCCCAACGACATATATATAGGCAGGGAGAAGGTGTGCGGAATACTGATAGAGAACCGCCTTACAGGCAGCAGAATAGAGCGCGCCATAGTGGGCGCTGGCATAAATGTGAACCAGCGCGTGTTTACCTCCGACGCCCCTAACCCGACTTCGATAATTCATCATAACGGCGGAACCGAAACCGAGCTTGGCGCGTTGCTAAAAGAGGTGTGCGGGCTTATTGACTCCCGCATGGCAGCCTACGAGTCCGCACCCGAGCCGGAGGCGCTGAAACAGGCTTATATGAAGCGGCTGATGCGCACGTCGGGGCGGCATCTTTTCAGTGATGCGGTTCACGGCACGTTCGAGGCCTGTATATGCGATGTTGACTTCGACGGCACTCTCACGCTGAGCAACGGGTGCCGCTACGCCTTCAAGGAGGTGACTTTCATAATCTGAAATCAAATGGAACTGACTCAACGACAGCAACAACTTATAGCCCGTCTTAAAGGGCGCGACGAAATAAAGATACTTTTTGTATGCCTGGGCAACATCTGCCGCTCACCGGCCGCCGAGGGCGTGATGCGCGCCATAGTGGAGGAGCACGGCGCGGGCAGCCGCTTTGTGCTTGACTCGGCGGGCACCGGCGGGTGGCATGTGGGTCAGCTTCCCGACAAGCGTATGCGTGTCCACGCCCAGCGCCGCGGCCTCACACTTGAGCACCGCTGCCGCCAGGTGTCGGAGAGCGATTTCGATGAGTTCGACCTCATAATAGGCATGGACAGGCAGAACATAGAAGACCTCCGCGCCCTTGCACCGACACCGGATAGCACCGACAAAATCGTGCCTATGGCCGCCTTTGTGGATATGGCTATGCGCTACGATTATATCCCCGACCCTTACTACGAGGGCGCCGAAGGCTTCGAGCTTGTTCTCGACCTGCTCGCCGACGGCTGCGAAAGGCTGTATGAGGCGCTGGCATAGAAAATTTCGGAATATCAGTATTTTTTGCTAAGTTTGCGATATGATATTAAAGTCCTTTAAATACTCGACCCACGACTGGAGTCTTGACTCTCTGACGATAGGTAAATCCAATCTGATGGTGGGCAAGAATGCGACAGGAAAGACGCGGACTATGTATGCTTTTGCTCAAATAACGAACCTGCTATCAAAGGCAAAAGACATTGATATTGATGCCAACTTTTATGCCGAACTTGTGTTCGACGACGAAGGCCACGAGTTAAAGCTGATACTTGAAATCGGAGAAAAAACCATAAAAAAAGAAATACTGAGTATCGACGACCAGGTGCTGATATTCCGTAATACCGAGTCAGCTCTAATAGAAGGCGTGCTTGTTGACCCACCCGAGTCAGCCCTGTTATTACATGTACGTCGCGATGTGAAGGACTTCCCGTATACAGAAAAAATTATAGGTTGGGCCTCCCAATCTGTAATACGCAGTTTTATAGACGTTAATCATCCAACCGAAGAACAACTGTATGAACTTGTCGACGGTTTCACCGAAGAAGAACGCAAACACGTTGTCGAAGCAGCCAATAAAATAGGTTTTCCTATTATCGATTTTGATACATTTCCCAAAATGATGAAAAGGAAGCTATCCAGCGGCGTAGAGTTTCCTGACATCTATGAAAAGCTGCAGTTTACAGTCTTTACAGAAAAAGATGTAGAACCGATACTGCCTTTCAAGGCAATGTCGGAAGGAATGCGCCGTACGGTTCTGCTTCTGATACTATTGGAAAAAATCGTGCAGTATAAGTCGGAAGCATTTTTAGTGGTGGACGACCTCGGCGAAGGGCTCGACTATACACGCGCCACAAAAGTTGGACGGCTACTGTTCGACACGTGCCGCGAGCATGGCATACAGCTTGTGGCTGCAAGCAACGAGGAGTTCATGATGAACATCGTGGACATAGACTGCTGGAATATCCTTGTGCGCCACGGGCAAACGGTGAAGTCTTTTACCAAGGACGACGCGCCGGAGCTTTTCGAGGAATTCCGTTTTTCGGGGCTTGATAACTTCGATTTCTTTACTTCCGACCGTCTGAACCGTGCATTGAAGGCACACTTCGGCGACAATGAGTGAGAAGATTGCCGTATTTGTAGAGGGCGATACCGAGCTTATATTCGTACGCGAGCTGCTTTGCCGGTGGTATTGCTACGACAGCACCAAGCTTGGTTTCCGCTGCATACGCCTGCGGGCCAGCGATGTTGACGACGGCTATCCGACACCATACGCTTTCGGTGACGACTCTGCCGCCCACTTCTACGAGATTGTAAATGTGGGCAACGACAACAGTGTGCTCAGTAAGGCTATCAAGAACGCTCCGCGCTACAGAAATCTCGGCTACTCGAAGATAATAACGCTGCGCGATATGTACTGCAACAACTATCACTCGCTGACACGGCGCACGATAATACCTGAAGTTAACCGACGCTTTATCGAAGGGTCGGAAAATACTATACGGGAAAAAGGGTTTGAAAATTTCATCTTCAATAATTTCGCCATAATGGAAGTAGAGGCCTGGTTTCTCGGAATGCCGCTCTTCCTCGAAGGCATAGACGAGCGGCTGACATCCGGCTACCTCCGCGAAACTCTCGGCTTCGACTGCGACGCCGACCCCGAAACGTGCATATATCACCCCGCCAAGGAACTGGGACTCATTTTCAATCATGTGGGCAGCAATTACGACAAGCACCACACCGAGGTACACTCAATAATGTCAAAGCTCGTGCGCGACGATTTCGAATGGCTCGCCATATCGGGAAAATGCGAGTCGTTCGCCCGATTTATAGGGCATCTGACAAGCGCATGAAATCCTTTTGCAATTTTTAATATACCTGTGCAGAAAATGTGCACACAAAAAGGATTAACTTTGCATCAGAAACAAAAAAACACACTATAATGGCAAAAAAAGAAAGCAGCAAAAAAGGCGCCGACAAGGGCGCTGAAAAAGACCCTCAGGCAGCGCGCATGGAGGCACTCGCCCAGGCTATGGGCCGCATCGAGAAGGCTTACGGCCGCGGTGCGATAATGAAGCTCGGCGACGATGTAATAGAGGATATAGAGGTGATACCTACGGGTTCTATCAGCCTAAACTACGCCCTCGGCGTGGGTGGCTATCCCCGCGGCCGCATCATCGAGATTTATGGCCCGGAGTCGTCGGGTAAGACCACTCTTGCCATTCATGCGATAGCCGAGGCCCAGAAGCGCGGCGGTATAGCGGCGATGATTGACGCGGAGCACGCGTTCGACCGCTTCTATGCCCAGCAGCTCGGTGTTGATATCAACAATCTTCTTATCTCGCAGCCCGACAATGGCGAACAGGCACTCGAAATTGCCGAGCAGCTGATACGGTCGTCGGCAGTGGATATTATCGTGGTGGACTCTGTGGCAGCTCTTACGCCCAAGAGCGAAATCGAGGGCGAGATGGGTGACCGCAACATGGGTCTTCAGGCACGCCTTATGTCGCAGGCCATGCGCAAGCTTACGGGTACGATAGCCCGCACCAACACTACCTGTATCTTTATCAATCAGCTTCGCGAGAAGATAGGCCAGATGTTCGGACCGACCGAGACAACAACGGGCGGTAACGCTCTTAAGTTCTACGCTTCGGTGCGTATCGACATCCGCTCGCGCAATCCGATTAAGGACGGCGAAGATGTTCTCGGCAAGCGCGCGTTTATCAAGGTGGTAAAGAACAAGGTGGCTCCTCCTTTCCGCCGCGCCGAGTTCGATATCATGTTCGGCGAAGGTATCTCCAAGGCCGGCGAAATTCTTGATTTGGGCGTGGACTACGACATCATCAAGAAGAGCGGCTCGTGGTTCAGCTACAATGGCAACAAGATTGCCCAGGGCCGCGACTCCGCCAAGGCTGTAATACAGGATAATCCCGAGCTTGCCGAGGAACTCGAGGCCGCCATTATGGAGGCTCTGCGCGCCGACGACAAGAAGCCGGCAAAAGCGGCCAAGGGCGGCAAGGGTTCAAAGGCCCCGAAAGCCGACGATGATGCCCCCGAAGCTGATGCAGAACAGGATAACGAATCGCTGTTCGACGACGATGAGCTGAACGATGAGTTCTCTATCGAAGAGGATATTTAGAGATTTAATACTACTACTATAAATGAAGCAGTGCCGACGCTCGCGATACGGGAGCGCCGGCACTGTTTGCATTTTAAGTCTGTCAGTCGGCTTTGTTGTAGAAGGCGAGGATGCGGGCGCGTAGAATTGTCTCGAATCTTGCCTGTACGAAGTCGGCGAGCGAAGATGTGTAGTCGGACTTCGCTTTCTCGAACTCGGTAGCGTTTGCGCGTCCGTTGTCGAACTTCAGCTGCATGGCTTCGAAGGCAGCCTTAGTAGAGGCCACAGCCACCTGCGCGGCGCTCTGCTTCTTGAGCGAGGCCACGGCCTGTGTATGGGCCTGCGTTATGGCCTTATAGAGGCGGTTGCGGGCGTCGTCGAGCTGAAGCTGCACGTTCTGCTGCTGGATACGGGCACGGCGCACCGAGTTGCGTGTGGAGAAGGCGTCGAAAATGGGTACAGACACCGAGAAGCCTATTGATTTGGCGAAGTTGTGGCGCATCTGTTCTGCGAAGCGCTCGTTGGAAAATCCCGAAGTCTTGTAGTAGTTCGTGCCTATGCCGGCGTTGAAGGACAGAGTAGGGATGTATGCCGACTTGGCAACGGCGACGTTCTGCTCGGCGGCTTCGTTTTCGAGTACGCCCGCCCTAATAGAGTGGTTGTAGCGCATGGCGTTGGCGAATACTTCGTCGGGCGATAGGAGAGGTATATCCTCATCGTCGAGAGGAGCGATGTCGAAATGCTCGTCGGCGGGAAGGTTGAGGAGCTGAGCGAGGTCGAGAAGCGCTATTATGCTGTCGTTCTCGGCGTTTACCACGCTCAGCTCGTCCTGGCTTACCTGAGCGAGAGCTTCGTGAATGTCGAGCTCGGCAATCTTTCCAGCTTCCACAAGCTCGCGACGGCGCTCCAGCTCACGCTGCGAAATGCCGAGGCGTATGCGTGCCACACCGAGCATCTCTCGGGCGTAGAGCGCCTGAAGGTATTGTGATATGACGTTGAGTGTAACGTCGTCTTTTGTGGCTTCGGAGCGCTCGAGAATTGCCTTTAGAGCCGTGCGCGAGTATCGCAGGCCGCGCACTGCCGCGAGACCCTGGAATACAGGGAGCTGGAGCTGCGCGCCTACCGAGAAAGACTGTGTGTTGCGGTTGGCGTATGTGTTGTCGGCAGTAAGGCCTCGACCGAAGTTGAAGCTCTGTGAGGCGTAGCCGCTTAGCTGAGGCAGGAAGCGGTCTTTTGCGGCGGTGACGTCCAGCTCGCCCTGACGGGCGCTGAGGATGCTCTGCTTTACCTCGATGTTGTGTTCTACAGCGTATTCTACGCAGCTGTCGAGCGACCACTGCCGGGCAGATGCCGAAGCCGTGGCGGCCACAATTATTGCGGCAGCGAGGGTGTATGCTTTCATGGTCAGTTAAGTTTTGCGGCACGTATAACGGCTGTCGAGTCGATGCCTTCCTTCACTTCAATTTTTATGCCGTCGCTGAGACCTGTGGTTACGGCAGTGCGCGAGAACACGGGTTCGGGCACGGTGTCGGTGCGGAGATACACGAATGTGCTGTCGCCTACAAATGTGACAACGCTCTCGGGCACGGTGAGTACATTCTCGGCTTTGGCGAGTGTGACGGTAGCGTTTGCGCTGTATCCCGCGCGGAGCCCTTCGGAACTGTCGAGGCAGAGGGCTGCCTTAATCTCGAATGTGTTTGCACCGCCTGAGTCGTTGCCCTTGGGCGATATGTATTCAATGGTAGCTGAGGGGGCAAGTTCGGGCATAGCGCCTATGGCAATACTCATTGGCATGCCCACACGGAGGAGTCCGACCTCAGTCTCGTCGACATTGCCTTTGAAAATGAGGTTGTTCATGTCGGCGATAGTGGCTACGGTAGTGCCGTCGTTCATTGTGTTTGCCTGAATAACCGAAGAGCCTACTTTTACGGGGACGTCGAGGATAAGACCTGTGATAGTGGCTCTTACGAGGGTATTGCTTTCGGCGGCGTTGTACTGCGAGACACCTTCGCGTACAATTTTATATGCGTCGTTAGCGGCGGCAAGCTCTTCGGCAGCGGTTAGGTATGTCTTTTCGGAGGTTTCGTATTCCTCTCTCGAAATCACTTTTTTCTCATACAGCGCCTTGTCGCGGTTGTACTTTGTGCTTGCGTCGTCGAGGCTAATCTGCGCGTTTTTGATACGGCTCTGAGCCGACGAAAGCGAAGAAGCATCGGGGATGACCTTAATTCGGGCTATAACGTCGCCCTCGTGCACGAAGTCGCCTGCTTCTACAGCAATCTCGCTTATGATGCCTGAAATCTGCGGTTTGATTTCAATCTCGTCTCGCGGCTCTATTTTGCCGGTGAGAACTGTGGCGCGCTCTATTGTCGCCCTTTCGGGAACGCACGTGGCATAGACTTCTTTCTCACCTTTTGAGTTGAGGTAGAGGAAGACAAAGGTGCTGACAAACATCAGGGCTATCACCACCCAAAGTAAGATTTTGAATACTTTTTTCATTTCGTTATGTGTCGATTGTAGTTATTTGTCGCGTATTGCTTCGATGGGTTTAATTTGCATGGCCTTGACGGCAGGGAGAGTTCCGGCGGCAGAGCCGAGGACGAAGAATGTAGCCACGATGCCTATGGCAGTGACGAAATGCAGCTCAAATCCGGCTTTTCCGAGTGTGGGGCTTATGGTGAGCGTGTCGGCGATGCCGAGCACCAGAGCCGCGAAGCACACCCCTGCGGTTCCGGCCACAAGTGTGAGCAGTATACTCTCGGAGAGCACCTGCACGGTGATGTCGGCCGGCTTGGCGCCTATGGCACGCCGTATGCCGAACTCGTGAGTGCGCTCCTTCACTATAATCCACATGATGTTTCCCACGCCTATAACGCCGGCCATGAGCGAGCCGAGGCCCACGAAGAAAGCCAGAATAGTGATGCCGAGGAAGAGATTGTCGACCATGCGGAAATTCTCGGAAATATCCATGAAGCTGACGGCTCTCTCGTCGTCGGGATGAATGGCGTGGTTGGCAGACAGCACACGGCGTATGGCGGGTTCGTTGTCAGATGGCGTGTATCCTGCCGGGGCCGTGTACATGAAGAAGCCGATTGTGTTGCCGGTGTTGAAGGCCCGGCGCATTGTGGAGGAGGGGAGAATGAAAGAGTCGTCGATGCGTCCGCCAATAGAAGCGTTGGACTTCTGTCCGGCCACACCAATCACGCGGAAGTATATGCCGTTGAGGCTTACGAATTTGCCAATGGGAGAGTCCTGGCCGAAGAGGTCGGCGGCACGGTTGCGCCCTATCACCATTACTTTCCGTGAGCCAGCCACGTCGGAGTCGTTTATAAATCGGCCTTCGTACATCACGGGAATGGAGATGTTGGCGTAGGAGCCTTCCACACCGAGCGCCGTGCCGGTTTTCTTTTTGGTGCCGTATACGGCAGTGGCCGAGCCGGCGTTTACTTCGGAAGAGTATTCGATAGCGGGGGCTGCACGCCGAATGGCTTCGACATCCTGCACGGTCATGTTCCAGTGCGAGCCCTTGTTGAAGCCCCGGTACGAAATCGAACGAACGTCGGAGAATACGCCGCCGAGGTTTGTGGCAAATCCTGCGAAGTTCCGTCGCATCAGACCTTCGAAGCCGTTGGCTCCGCCCCAGAGCATGGCGAGCATAGCGGTGCCCCAGAAAATGCCGAAGGCGGTGAGGAAGGTGCGGGTCTTGTTTCGGGCGAGAGTGGCTACTATCTCGCGCCAGTTTTCGGGGTCAAAGATAGCGATTTTCATTCGTCACGGAGAGCTTCTACGGGTTTTACTTTTATTGCCTTGAGTGCAGGGAAGAGACCTGCGAGAGTTCCGGCGATGACGAGCGCCACCGTTACCTCCACGGCGATAGAGATGTCTACGGTAGGATTGCGCAGGGCATCGGACTGCCCGAAGAAAATGTTGATTACCTGCAAGACCACCATGCCGAGGAATACACCGATATACCCGAATAGCGCCGTGATGGCCACACTCTCGGCGAGAACCTGCGCGAGTATGCTTCGTGGCTTTGCACCGATTGCGCGTCGTATGCCAATCTCGTGTGTGCGCTCACGCACCGACACGAACATGATGTTGCTCACGCCCACAATACCCGACAGGAGTGTGAATATGCCTATAATCCATACCGCGAGGTTGAGGTATCCCAGACCGGCGCGGTTGGTGAGGTAGTCGGTGAAGCGGTTCCACGTCCAGAGGGCGCTTTGGTCGTCGGGAGAGAACTGATGCTCTCTGGCGAGCGATGCGCGCATAATGCGCTCGGCCTCGATGCCGTCTTCTTCGGTAGACATGTTCTCGACTGTCACGTCGAGCTGGTATGTGTCGTTGCTGTATCCTGTTATTGCCTTGTAGGTGGTGTATGGCGCGTAAGAGTCGGTGCGCCAATCGTGGTCGTAAACCCCGACGACCGTCCAGGCCAGGCCGAGCGAGCTTACAGTGCCTCCCACGGCTTTTTCCTCGTCGCCGAAAAGGAGTGCGGCGTTGGTGCGGTGGAGTACCACCGAGCGGCGCAGGCCTGAGATGTCGGGGGTGTTGATGAAGCGTCCGTAGAGCATGGTGAGCCTGTCGGAAGATTCGACCTGGGGGAAGACCGCCGACAGGCCGGTGATGAAATCGCGGGAGGTGACAATCTTTGCGGTATCGGCGCGGGCGAAGGCCACGACCGACGACACATTCGGGTTGTCGTGCATAATGGCGTCGATGTCGGACGTACGGGGCTGAATTCTGCGGCCTTCCTTATATCCCTTATATGGCATGGAGGTATAGCTGCCCCACACCGAGATACGGTTGCTGCTGTCTTCGGCACCGTAGTTGAAGGCGTTCACCACACCTCTTGCAGCGCCGAGCAGCACGATGAGCATGAAAATGCCCCATGCCACCGCCAGGCCGGTGAGGGCGGTGCGCAGACGGTTGTTGCGCAGCGTCTGCCCTATTTCGCGTATCAGGTCAAGCATTTTGGGGAGTGATTTGGCCGTCGACGATGCGGATGATACGGTTTGTGGACTCTCCGACGCCGGGGTCGTGAGTGACAATAACAACAGTCATGCCATCGGCGTTGAGCTGCCTGAACACTTCCATTACTTCTTTTGAAGTGTGTGAGTCGAGAGCGCCCGTAGGCTCGTCGGCAAGTATTATGGCCGGATTTGTAACGAGTGCCCTGGCGATTGCCACTCGCTGCTTCTGACCGCCGGAAAGCTCTCCGGGGAGGTGGTGCGCCCTGTCGGCGAGGCCCATTCTCTCGAGCTGCTCCATGGCGAGAGCGTTTCGGCGCCGGCGGCCGATGCCCTGATAGAAGAGTGGCAGAGCCACGTTCTCGAGCGCGTTTTTATAGCTTATGAGGTTGAACGACTGGAACACAAATCCGATGAGGCGGTTTCGCAGCTCTGCGGCACGGTTCTCGCCGAGGTCTTTGATTAGCTTTCCGTCGAGGATATACTCTCCGCTGTCATAGTTATCGAGAATACCGAGGATGTTTAGCAGGGTGGACTTTCCCGAGCCGGAAGCACCCATTATCGACACTAATTCGCCGCGTTCGATGTCAAGGTTAATATCCTTCAGCACATGCAGCGGCACGGCTCCGGGGTAAGTCTTGTTGATGTTGCGTAATGTGATAATCATTGCAGAGATTGTAGATGTTTTATATTATATAGACGCATCCATTCAGGCATTATTACACACTTTTTATTATTTTTGCAAAAAATTCTACGTACGTATATGAACGACAACGCGCCTGTAGTGGCATTTGACCTCGACGATACTCTCTATAAGGAGATGGATTTTGTGTATTCGGGCTATCGCGCCGTGGCCCGCAGGCTCGCCGACGCCACAGGCGCCGATGCGGGGCGTCTGTTCGATATTATCGCGGCGGGGCGCCCGCGCGGCTTCGAGGACGCACTGGAATATATAGCGGGCCTCGACGACGCTGAGCGCTTTACGGTAGACTCCATGGTGGAGGACTACCGCGCCCACCAGCCCGAAATCTGTCTTGACGGCGATGCGGAGGCGGCTCTGACGCGACTGAAAGCCGCGGGCGTGCACACGGTACTTATTACCGACGGCTCAACACGGCACCAGCGGTCGAAATTTGCGGCGCTCGGACTCGACCGTTTCTTTGCGCCGGAAGATATTCTCATCAGCGAAGAGACGGGCGGCGACAAGACGACGCTCGTGCCCTGGACGCTTGTGGAGGAGCGCTACCGCGGGCACAGGCTTACATACGTGGGCGATAATCTCGTCAAAGATTTCTATCATCCCAATCAGCGCGGGTGGCGCACGGTGATGCTGCGCGACCGCGGATACCGCAACGTGTTTGCCCAGCGCCCTACAGAGTACGCCGCCCTATACAGGCCGCAGATTACCGTCGACACTCTTATACAAGTGCCATTGTACTAAAAATTTGGCAATCTCGCGATAATTAGTTAATTTCGCAGGGCAAAGACAGCGGCTGCGCGTATGCCTCCGCTATATGGGCATCATTATTATCACATTTTTATCATACTTACCTTCAATCAATTACCAAGTAATGAAGACTCGATTACTCTATGTACTGCTGGCACTGATTGTGTCGGTATTCCCGGCATTGGCCGAAGGCTTTACCATCTATTACGATAACTCGGCCACACAGTGGGAAAGCGTAGGCATCCACTATTGGGGCGGCCCGCAGACCGACTGGCCCGGGGTGGAGATAGACCATGTGGAAGGCGATATCTGGGCCTATACATTCCCCTCAACTCCGGCAAGCGTCAGCGGCTTCCTCTTCAAACATGCCACCTTGACAGGCGACGCTTACCAGACCGCCGACTTCTCCAAGGCACCCGTCAACGGCCACCTCTACAAGGGTGCCGGCGGCGAAAAAGGCAAACTGACCGACGAAGGCGTATACAGCGGTTCTCCGGCTCCCAAGACCTCGACAGTGACCGCCACACCCAAGACCGGCGCACGCTTCTCCGAGGAAATCACCGTATCTCTTACGGCAAGCCCCGCAGTGCCTATTCACTATACCACCGACGGCTCGGAGCCTACGGCTTCATCGGCAGTATACTCGGCACCGCTCACATTCCGCACCACCACCACACTGCGCACACTCACCATTACCGACGAGGGTGTGGAGAAGTCGCAGACTTTTGTGTACACCAAGCGCGAGACCATAGCCGCTGTCGACGGTCGCCTGAACACCGAATACTACCGCGTGAACCCCGACGGCAAGACGGGCAGCAACCGCACCGTGAACGCCAAGTTCACCAAACACTCCAACACCAACTATCAGTGCCTGGCCGACAACGCCCTCTCCAACTGGACTGACGACGACCTTATCTGCCAGGGGGTGGCCCGCGACATCGCTTCGGCATTCCGCGGCAAGCACGAATATCCCGTCATCGACTCCTACGCCATATATGCGGCCTACGATGCCGACAACCTCTACCTCGGCGTGCAGTATGTATACGCAGTATGGGATGCCGGCGGCGACGGCAAGTCGGACAACGACCGTCACCGTCCCTGGATGATGGACGGCCGCATCATGCTTGCGTTCGACCTTTGGGCCGACAAGGAATTTGAAGGCGTGCTCGCCAACGGCAACACTATCTGGGATGCCGACGGCAAGTACAATGTGATGCGCAACGGCACCGACTGCATCTGGCTGGGCAACACCAAGCCAACCGTAGGTGTTCCCGCACTCTTCTTCCCCGATGCAAACGGCACCACAAGCTACGACGCGCCTTACTGCGTGACATTCGGCAGCGAGCCTTTCTACGGCGTGGCAAACGGTCTGCTCCCCTGCATAGAGCACATCTGGGGCCAGGGCGACTTCGGCTACGACCCCGAGGAACTCCGCACCAACGACGGCTTCACCGACCTCATCGGCGAGGTTGCCCGCGACAAGCACACATTCTACGAGTGGAAGTTCCCCCTGTCGAAACTCGGCATCACCGAGCAGCACATCAAGGATAACGGCATCGGCGTAATGGTGATTGACACCTACGGCCAGGGCGCCATAGGCTCCACACCCTACGACCCCACAGTATTCGACAACGCCGCAACATCTTACTCCAAAGACCCCTCGACCAGCGCCGAGAAGGAAGACACCGACATCTTCACCTACAAGCACGCCCGCATCGGCGGCAAGGCTTCGTCGGGCATCGAAGGTGTGACACCTGCCGACGGCAACGAGGCCGCTCCCGTGTACTACAACCTTCAGGGCGTGGAAGTGGCCAACCCCACCTCGGGACTCTACATAGAGCGCCGCGGCAACAAGGTATCTAAAGTGATACTCTGAAAATATAATACCCTCAACCTCTTAAGCTCCGTCAGGAGCGAGATAAAAAAGTAAAGCAAACTCCTAACGGAGTTTGCTTTATTTTTTTGCTTTTTTACTATGGCTGCGCGCAGCTACGCTGTGTTTGGCCACCATAACAATAGAGACGCCACAGCAAAAAAAATTTCATTTCTAATTTTTTATTTCTATATTTGCAGCATCAACAAGAGGGGTGCCCTGCGGGCTGAGATTATACCCTATGAACTTGAAGCGGTCAGTACCGCCGTAAGGACTTGTTCGTAGTCGCTGTGCATCCCTGCTGTTATAGTATATATGCAACACAGTGACTGATATGAAAATCCACATTAATCACAAGGAATATGAGGTGGTCGACGGCGCCACCCTCGCCGATGTGCTCGCGAGCGTAGGACTCGACGGAGCAGGTTATGCCGTAGCCATAGGCACGAAGGTGATACGCCGCGACGAACGCGCAGAAACCGTACTGCCCGAAGGGGCCGACATCACGGTAATAAAGGCTGTGTGCGGAGGGTGATGAAGCGTATTGTAATCACCCTGCCCTACTTCACCGAGGGTGAGGCCGGGCGCATCACGGCCCTGCTCGACAGCGGCGGCGCCGAGCGCGTGCACATACGCAAGCCCGGAGCCGACGCGGCTGCTGTGGCGGCGCTAATCGAGGCTGTGCCCGCACGTCTGCACAGCCGCCTGTCGGTGCACTATCTTCCTACCGTGGCCGCCAGCTACGGCTGCGGCGTGCATCTCTCGGGCGGCATGGACTATGTGGAGGCTCCTGTGGTGAGCCGTTCGTGCCACACGTTCGACGAGCTGCGTAAAACCGACGATATAGACTATGCCTTTCTCAGCCCCGTGTTCGACAGCATTTCGAAGGTGGGCTACAAATCTTCATTCACTGCCGACGAGCTTGCCGAGGCCGCACGCGAGGGGCTGATTAACGACAAGGTATATGCCCTCGGCGGTGTCGACCCCTCGAAATTCGCTATGATAAAATCGCTCGGGTTCGGTGGCGCGGTCCTTTTGGGAGCGGCCTGGACGCCGGTCGACCCTGTTTCGTTCAGCCTCCAGTATATCACTCAGGGCGACAGCATCGACGAAATATGCCGCGGCGCACAAGGCGCGCTCGACGGCGGTTGCCGCTGGGTACAGCTGAGAATGAAGGATGCCACCGACGATGCCGTTGTAGAGGCCGCCGCACAGCTGAAGCCTATGTGCGATGCCGCCGGAGCGACATTTATTCTGGACGACCGCGTGGAGCTGGTGGAGCGTACGGGTGCACACGGAGTGCATCTCGGCAAGAACGACATACCGGCGAATGAAGCCGCAGCACTCCTCGGCACAGGATATATAGTAGGCGCCACGGCCAATACCTTCGCCGACATAGAGCATGCCGCAGCCGCCGGCGCTCACTACATAGGCCTCGGGCCGCTCCGCTTCACCACCACCAAAAAGAACCTCAGCCCCGTGCTGGGCTTCGAGGGCTATGCCGACATCTGCGCCCGCTGCCGCCGCGCCGGCATAGCTCTGCCTGTGGTAGCCATAGGCGGCATCACCGCTGCCGACATTGAACCGCTGGCTCTCACGGGTGTGAGCGGCGTGGCGGTGTCGGGCTACATTGCCGGGGCAGATGTTCCGGCCGACGCCACCAGATTATTGATAAACGAAATCAGAACACATATTATATGAACAGTAAGGAACTCATCATAGGCGGACGCCGCTTCGGCTCGCGCCTCTTTGCAGGCACCGGCAAATTCCAGAGCAACGCCGTAATGGAAGCCGCCATAAAGGCTTCGGGCACCGAAATGGTGACAGTAGCCATGAAGCGCGTGGATATGCTCGACCCGCAGGCCGACGACATGCTGCACCACGTAAGCGCCGCACACATACAGCTGCTGCCAAACACCTCGGGCGTACGCAACGCCGAGGAGGCCGTACTTGCCGCACGGCTCGCCCGCGAGGCTTTCGGCACAAACTTCATAAAACTCGAGATACATCCCGACCCCAAGTACCTCTTCCCCGACCCGGTGGAGACGCTTAAAGCCACCGAAGAGCTTGCCAAAGACGGCTTTGTGGTGCTCCCGTACATACAGGCCGACCCTGTGCTGTGCAAGCGCCTCGAAGACGCGGGCACTGCTGCGGTGATGCCTCTCGCTGCCCCTATCGGCACAAACAAGGGTCTGGTGACACGCGAGCTGCTGAGCATAATTATAGAAGAGAGCAATGTGCCCGTGGTGGTTGACGCCGGCCTGGGCGCACCCTCGCATGCAGCCGAAGCCATGGAAATGGGCGCCGACGCCGTACTGGTGAACACCGCCATAGCCGTGGCCGGCGACCCCGTGGCTATGGCCGACGCATTCCGCATGGCCGTAATAGCGGGCAGGCAGGCTTACGAGGCCGGACTTGGCGGCGTGTGCCGCAGCGCGCAGGCAAGCAGTCCGCTCACATCTTTTCTTGACTGACAATGTTTTCGGAAGAACTTAAACAATACGACTGGGACGCCACCACCGCCGCAATAGCCTCCAAGACTGCCGTCGACGTGGAGCGCGCCCTCCGCAAAGAACGCCCCGGCATCGACGACTTCATGGCTCTCATATCGCCGGCGGCAGCGCCTTACCTCGAGGCTATGGCGGCTCGCAGCCGCGCCCTCACACAGAAACGCTTCGGCAAGGTGATTTCGATGTATATACCGCTGTATATCACCAATTCGTGCACCAACGCCTGCGTGTACTGCGGCTTCAACCGCCACAACGCTTTCAGGCGCGTCATCCTCACGCCGCCACAGATTGCCGACGAGTGCGAGGCCATACGCCGCCTCGGCCCCTTCGAGAACCTGCTGCTCGTAACGGGCGAGAACCCCGTGGCCGCCGGCACCGAGTATCTGGAGAAGGCGCTTCAGGTGTGCCGCCCTTACTTCAACAACCTCAGCATAGAGGTGATGCCGCTTTCGGCCGAAGACTACAGGCGCCTCACACTCTCGGGTCTCAACGGCGTGGTGTGCTTCCAGGAGACATATCACCGCGAGCGGTACAATGTATATCACCCGGCCGGGCAGAAGGCCGACTTCGAGTGGCGCGTCAACGGCTTCGACCGCATGGGGCAGGCAGGCGTGCACAAAATAGGCATGGGCGTGCTGATAGGTCTTGAGGACTGGCGTACCGACGTGACTATGATGGCGCGGCATCTGCTGTATCTGCGCAAACACTACTGGCAGACGCGCTACAGTATCAACTTTCCGCGCATGCGCCCGTCGGAGAGCGGCTTCCAGCCCAATGTGGTGATGAGCGACCGCGAGCTGGCTCAGCTCACATTCGCCTTCCGCATCTTCGACAACGATGTGGATATATCGGTATCGACCCGCGAACGCCCCGTATTCCGCAACAACATAGCCACCCTCGGCGCCACCTCGATGAGCGCAGGCTCGCGCACCGAGCCGGGCGGCTACCACACATACCCGCAGGCCCTGGAGCAGTTCTCGGTGAGCGACGACCGCTCTCCCGCCGAGGTGGCAGAGGCCATACGCGCCGCAGGCTACGAACCCGTGTGGAAAGACTGGGATAAAATATTCGACTGATGAAGACAGACCGCTATAGCCGCCAGACCATGCTGCCGGGCTTCGGGCGCGAGGGTCAGGAGAAACTTGCCGCGAGCAGTGTGCTCGTGGCCGGCGCGGGCGGCCTGGGCTGCGCCGCAGCCATATACCTTGCGGGGGCCGGTGTGGGTCATATCACCGTGGCCGACGCCGACACCGTGAGCCTGAGCAACCTCCAGCGTCAGGTGCTGTACGGCGAGCATCAGACGGGGCTGCCCAAGGCACACGCCGCCGTGGAGAGGCTGCACGCCCTCAACGGAAGCATAGAGCTGAAAGCCGTGCCCGAGTTTATCACCGCTGCAAACGCCGGCGCTCTCGCAGCCGGCCACGACCTCGTGATTGACTGCACCGACAATTTCGCCACCCGCTACCTTATCGACGATGCGTGCGCCGCCGCCGGAGTGCCGTGGGTCTACGGCTCGATAGGCGAGTTCGGCGGCCAGCTGTCGCTCTTCTGCGGCCCTTCCGGCACACGCTATACCGACCTCTACCCCGAGCGCGAGCTGCTGTGCGCCGCCCCGCGCCGCACCCTCGGTGTGCTCGGCGCCGTGCCGGGCGTACTCGGCGCCATGCAGGCCGCCGAGGCCGTGAAATATCTGCTCGGCATGGGCGAGAGCCTCGACGGCCGCCTGTTCTGCATCGACCTCCTTACCTTCCAATCCACCGTTTTAGAGATATGAGTACCACAAAAAAATGGAGCGACGAGGCCTGGCAGGCCGCACTCCCCACATACAATGCCATACTTGAGCTGCCCTTCCTGAAGGAGCTTGCCGACGGCACACTGCCAATGGAGAAGTTTATATTCTACCTCCGCCAGGACGCCATATACATAGAGAACTACTGCAAGGTGCTTGCCTCGATAGCGTCGCGCGTGGCCGACAAGGCTCACACCGAGGCATTTCTACACTACGCCCTCGACGGTGTGTTTGTGGAAAAGACCATGCACGAGACCTATCTCGCACCCTACGGCCCTGCCGATACAGAACCGTCGCCCACGTGCCTGCTGTACATGTCGATGCAGGGCGCACAGGCCACCGCGCCGGTAGAGGTGCAGGCAGCAGCCATTCTGCCTTGCTTCTGGGTGTACCTCATGGCGGGCAGGCACATTGCCGCCACAGCCACGGCCGACAACCCCTTCGCGGCATGGATAGCCACATACTCCGACCCGTCTTTCGATGTCTCCAACCAACAGTGCATCGACATCTGCGATGCCCTGGCAGAGAAGGCTTCGCCGGAAGTACGCCGACGCATGACCGAGGTTTTCGTGCTGGCCACAAAAATGGAATGGATGTTCTGGAACTCCGCATACAAACTCGAACAATGGGAAATATGAGGACTTACCGCCGCGCCCTCACCATAGCGGGCAGCGACCCCAGCGGAGGCGCGGGTATACAGGCCGACCTCAAGACCTTTTCGGCCCTCGGCGTGTACGGCATGTCGGCAATAGTGGCCGTGGTAGACGAGAACACCGAGGGAGTGACGGGTGTGCACCCGGTGCCCGATGCCTTCGTGGCGGGGCAGATACGCTCATGCCTCGACGACATAGGCGCCGACGCCGTGAAGATTGGCATGCTGCACTCCTCTGCGCTCATACGCACGGTGCGGCTCACCCTGGAGCCGTACGCACTCGAGAACATAGTATTCGACCCCGTAATGGTAGCGACCTCGGGCGACGCGCTTCTGGAGAGCGACGCCGTGGCCACGCTGCGCGACGAGCTGATACCCTCCGTAGGCGTCATTACGCCGAACGTACCCGAGGCCGAAATACTCCTGGGGCATAGCATAGACAGTCAGGATATGCTTCCCGATGCCGCCCGCGAGCTATCGCAGGACAACCGCGTATCGGTGCTCCTAAAAGCGGGCCACCTCGGCGGCGACAGCCTCACCGACATATTCTACAACGCACGCACTGGCCGCATGACGCCGCTCAGCGCACCGCGCACCGACACCGTGAACACCCACGGCACGGGCTGCACCCTCTCGTCGGCCTTCGCGTCCTTTCTGGCCCTTGGCGCCTCGCTCGACGAAGCCGCCGTACGCGCCAAGCGCTACATTGCCGAGGCCATAGCTGCCGGCGCACGCTACCACATAGGCCACGGTCACGGCCCGGTGATGCACTTCTATAATTACTGGGAACAGGATAACGCTCCCACCTGCGAGTGAGGTGCGATATACTATGGCATATCAGAGTTTGCCGGGAGCGGTGAGGATGCGGAAGGCAAGCTCGTGGAAGAGCTGGTGCTCGTTCTGGCGCGAGCCAATGCCCTTGCTCATGGCGTCGAAGCGGCGTATGGCCGATATTATTTCGACGACCTGCATGGCGTTATAGTTCGCCATGGCGCCACGTATGCGTTTGAGCTGAAAAGAGTTGCGGAGATTGAGCGCTTCGGTGATAGCGGCGTCGGTGCGGCCCGGGGCGTAGTATGCCACCAGAAGGTCGGCGAATAGGCCGAACACCGACGATGCGGCGAGCACCAGCGGCACAGCCTTGGGGTTGCTTCTGAAATATGCGAGGCAGCGGAATACCTTGCGGGCGTCTTTAGCGGCGAAGGCGTCGACCAGCTCGAAGGTGTTGTACTCGCGGCTCACTCCTATATTGCGCTCCACCACCTCGGGCGTCACGGTGGCATTTGGAGGCAACAAGGTTGCGAGCTTGTCGATTTCGTTATAGAGCTTGCTGAGGTCGGTGCCTATGAAGTCGCGGAGCATCTCCACGGCCTTGGCATCGGCATTGAGACCTTTGGCCGATATATATTTGGTAATATATACGGGAATGTTGTACTCCTGTATTTTCTTGGACTCGAACACCACTGCTCCGCCTTTACGGCAGGCAGCGAGCAGCTCCTTGCTCTTTGCTTTCTCTCCACGGCAGCAGATTACGAGCACCGTTGTGCCTACGGGGTTCTCGACATAGGCTGCGAGGCGTGCGAGCCTGTCGGCGCGTATGGCCTGGACTTCCTTTAGTATCACCACCTGGCGGTCGCTCATCATGGGTACGCGGCGGCACACGTCGATGACCTGCGCCGGCTCCAGCTCGGGAGCATAGAGCACATACTGGTTGAAGTCTTTTTCGTGCTCGGGCAGTATGGCCTCGAAGTCTTTCAACAGGGCGTCGATAAAGTAACCCTCCTCACCGTGAAGAAGGTAGACGGGCGCATACTCGCCCGCGCGGAGCGATTTTCGTATACCGTCGAATGTAGGTGCTTCTGCCGCCATAGTGCCGTTTGGAAAATTATGCGTAAATTTACACATTATTTCGCACCCGCCCAAAAAAAACAAACGCATGGAACTTCCCCGCCTCAACCTTCCGCCTCTCGACGCATCTCTGCGCACCGGAGCCGCCTCGGCCCGCGACGGCATGGAGATTTACGACCCCCTTCGCAGACGGTGGGTGGCGCTTACTCCCGAGGAATGGGTGCGACAGCACTTCACGGCCTTTCTTGCCACCGAGCGCGGCTTTCCGGCGGCGCTGATGGCCAATGAGGTGGCTCTGCGGCTCAACGGCACGTCGCGGCGCTGCGACACGGTGGTATACGACCGCGCGCTGCGGCCTGTGTGCCTTGTGGAATACAAGGCTCCGTCGGTGCAGATTACACAGAAGGTGTTCGACCAGATTGCGCGCTACAACAGCGTGCTGCGCGCGGCCTACCTGATAGTGAGCAACGGTATGTGCCACTACTGCTGCCGCTTCGAGGGCAACTCTTATTCCTTTCTGCCCGACATACCTGCGTACGGCGGCATGACGCTATAGCTCCGGCACAACGAAGAGTGTGTCGACCTTTATGCTTACGTCGTAGGGCGTGGCCTGCTCGGCCCGCTGCGAGGTAGTGGAGCGGCGGTAATAGAAATTAAACTGCTTATCCCACGAGGGTATGCTCATCTGGCGAGTCTCGCCGGCGGGAATGTCGGCGCCCACATTGTGCGAAGCGCTGTGCAGCATGCGTCTTGCGGAGTCGTAGTATGTAATGGTGAAGGCAAGGCCCCTGAGGTCGCGGCGGCTGTTGTTGGTGACAAAGAAAGTTTCGCGGCGCGAGCGCAGCGGCTTGTCGTAGCCGTTCACGTCCACGATATGCGGCTCTGGCCGCGCTATAGTGTCGACGGCAGTGAGGGTAGCTGAGGCTGCGGCGGGCTGAGCTGTGCGCAGGCGCTGTCGTGTGGTTGTCTGTGCGGCGGCGGTAATAGCTGTCGCCAGCACGATTGCTGAAAGAGAGATATATTTCATAGATACACGTAGTTTGGCGTAGCGCCGGCCGATATGCGGTGTGCGGCGTCGATGCCTTCGGGGCGCGCGTTTGTGCGGCTTACCGATATTCGGAAGAGATATGGCAGCATTCGCAGTGCGTTTATGCTGCGGTTGCGGTTATAGTGCCTGAACGTGAGAGTGGCACTTTGTGGCGAGTACTCGATTATGTAGTCGAGCCTGGTGGTTTTTCTGTACGAGCCTTCGGGAGTGACCATAAGGGAGGCGTCGAAGGTGTGAGGTGTGCCGGTATGCTTCATGGTGCCGAACACGGTGCCGGGGCGCATGGTGTAGTCGGGCGAGTCCACGACAGTGAGGTCGAAGCACCCCGGAGTAGCGCTCTCCTCTACCCTGAACAGGGCGCCGGCGGCGCCGGCCTGCCATAGCCCGCACACGGCATGCGCCGCTTCGGCGGGAGTGGCAGCCTCGCACAGACGAGGCTCGGAGGCAGCGCAGCAGAGCGCCACAGCCGCCAGCGCAAAGGCCGTGAGGATGTGGCGCGCACGTATCATATACTGCTGAACTTATAGGCGAAGCCTATCGAGAGTATTTCTTTCACCTGAAGCTTCTTCCACTTCTCGCTGTCGCAAGGGGGGGTGCTTGAGTCGTAGCGGACGTGCGCGTAAATCTGAGTGGTGAGGAAGCGGTTTATTTCGAAGGCGAGCTTGTTCTCCCAGTCGGCCTGGGCGCTGTCGTAGTCGGTGAAAGCGAACAGGCGCGAGGTGTAGCTTATGTTGTAGGTAAGCTTCCAGAAGAATTTCAGCTCGGCCGAGCTACCGAAGTTGTTCTGCACGCGACGGCCATTGTCGATATTGTAAATCGCGGGGTCGATGCGGCGGTCGCGGCATATACGCATGTTGTACGAGAGGGGAGCTATCGAGGCATCGAAAGTCACGGTCTTTTTGGTATTGGCATAGTTGTAAGTCATACCGAGACCGACGGTAAGTTCCGCGGGCGACAGGAACGAAGCCCTCACCTCGCGCGAATTGCTGGGGTAGGAGTTCAGGAGCTGGGTCTTGAACTGGCATGTGAGCGAGTAGTACCAGCGCTTGGCAGCTTTGAGACCGAAGGTGGAGTTGACCTGGAAGAGGTCTTCGGAGATGCTGTAGTTGTGTATGGAGTCATCGGGGGCGCTGTTCATGCCGAGCTTATACTGCGCGGTGGTCTCGAAGAGTAGCTTGGGGTGATACTCGGGATTGAGCTTCACGTTATAGTATATGTTGGCGAGCATGTTGAGGTTGTTGTTGCCGCCTTGGTACCAGTTGGGCGACACGTAGGCCTGCGAGAACTGGAGCGAAGCGTTGAAGGTTCGTATCCAGTGGCGTTTCTTCACCTCTGCGGCTGCGATAGTAGGCGCCATGGGAGCGTCTTTTATCACCTCCTTGATTTCTATAGTGTGGTCTTCGGGGTTGAGCACGGCATGGTACTCCTTGGGAGCCTCGGGCAAGAGCGCAATGTTGTAGCGCACCTTGTCGGGGTGGTTGTTGAAGAAGTAGCGCTGCGCGTTGCGCATGGTTCGTTCCTGGGCGTTGAACTCCTCGAGCCAGCGCAATTCGGGGCGGCCCGAGTAGTCGGGAGTGAAGGGCGCCACGGTGTCGGCGTAGATATATTCACAGAACACCGCAGGGCTGAAGAAGAAATCGGGGAGCGGTTTCATCACCATAACGGTATCGCGGGGAATGGAGTCGTTCGCGAGCCACGCGTCTATCTCCTCGATAGAGCGTATGGTGTCGGGACGGCCTTCGGGTACCGTGGTTGAAATCTCACTTACTCTTGAGTCGGCTTTGCGGGCCTTGTCGGAGCCCATACGGGCGCTGTCGAAGTACATGGCCTGTCCGGCCACGCCAAAAGTCGCTGCAGCGAGCGAAAGTACGGTGATGAACAATCGTGTCATAGCTTATATGCGGTGTAAAGAGTGCATGCGCCGAAAGTGAGAGAGCGGAAGGCGGCACGGTCGAAGCCGGCCTTGTTTATAAGCTCGGTCATGGCGAAGCGCTGTGGCGCTGCGGCAATACTTTCGGGCAGATAGGAATATGCACGGCGGTCATGCGAGAGTATGCGGCCGGCTAGAGGTATGAGAGTTGCTGTGTACAGCTTGTAGAGGGCCTTGGGCACAGCGGCGGCGGGGCTCGACAGTTCGAGCACACAGAGCATGCCTCCCGGGCGTAGTATGCGGTGCATCTCGCGATAGCCGGCCTCAATGTCGGCGAAGTTGCGCACGCCGTAAGCCACGGTGACGAGGTCGACGGAGCCATCGGGCAGGCCGGTGGCGAGGCAGTCGCCCTGCCTGAAGGCTATGCGTGCGGCATAGTCGAGTCCGGCTGCTTTGGCGCGCGCCTTGTCGAGCATTCCTTCGGAGAGGTCTATGCCTGTGATACGTGCACCGGGGATGTTGCGCGCCAGCGCCAGCGCCACATCGCCCGTGCCTGTGGCCAGGTCGGCCACTTCGGCAGGATGTGAGCTTGCGGCGGCTCTGACGAGTGCCCGGAGCCACAGCCGGTCGAGTCCGGCCGTCATGGCCCGGTTCATGAAGTCGTAGGCCGGCGCGATAGCGTCGAACATAGACTGCACCTGCTGCTCCTTGGCGCGGCCGTCGTCGCCGTAGGGGTTTATGTGCTCTACCTGGGGCATGCCCTGGCTTATGCGTTCAGGTTTGCAAGAAAATCGAGCACGCCGGTCTCGATGCGTGCGGCCGCATCGGTCTCAGCGGCAGGGACGAACTTGCGTCCTGTCACGTGCTCGTACAGCTCGATATAGCGGTCGGAAATGGCCTTGCACACCTCGGGAGTCATTTCGGGTACGGTTTCGCCGGGGCGGCCCATAAATCCGTTTTCCATGAGCCACTGGCGCACAAATTCCTTAGAGAGCTGGCGCTGGGGCTTGCCTGCGCGGAGAAGCTCTTCGTAGGTGTCGGCGTAGAAGTAGCGCGACGAGTCGGGAGTGTGTACTTCGTCGATGAGCATAACCTTACCGTCGTGCTTGCCGAACTCATATTTGGTGTCGACGAGAATGAGGCCCTTCTCGGCAGCCATGCGAGTGCCGATTTCAAAGAGGCGACGGGTGTAGCGCTCCATGATTTCGTAGTCGGCGGCGTCGACGAGGCCCTGCGCTATGATTTCTTCACGCGAGATGTTCTGGTCGTGACCGGCGTCAGCCTTTGTGGTGGGAGTGATGATAGGCTCGGGGAGGCGCTCGTTCTCATGCAGACCTTCGGGGAGCTTCACGCCGCAGATTTCGCGTACGCCTGCGGCATAGTCGCGCCAGGCGCTGCCTGCGAGGTAGCCTCGGATAATCATTTCGACACGGAAGCCTTCGCAGCGAACTCCGGCGGTGGCCATGGGGTCTACTTCGGCGAGCTTCCAGTTGGGGACTTCCGCGGAAGTTGCGTCGAGGAAGTAGTTTGCAATCTGGTTCAGCACCTGTCCCTTGTAAGGAATACCCTCGGGAAGAACAACGTCGAAGGCCGAAATGCGGTCGGTAGCGACCATGACGAGGATGTCGCCTTCGATAGAGTAAACGTCGCGCACTTTGCCGTGATATACGGGTGCATCCTGACGGGGAAAGTTGAAGTCGGTGTTTGTGAGAGTCATTGCTGCGATATGATTGGGGGTTTGGAATTTGTACGTTCTATATTTCGGAGTCAGGCGTGTCGGCGTCGCGGGTGGCCTTTACTTCGGCGTCATGGCGCTCGTAAGCCTCCACGATGCGCTGCACCAGGTGGTGGCGCACTATGTCTTTCTTGCCGAACTCCACCCGGCCCACGCCTTCCACGTCCTTGAGTATGCGCAGCGCCTGTACGAGTCCCGACTGCGTGGAGCGGGGCAGGTCTATCTGCGTCACGTCGCCGGTCACTATCATCTTGGCGTTCATGCCCAGACGTGTGAGGAACATCTTTATCTGATGTGTTGTGGTGTTCTGAGCCTCGTCGAGCACTATCACGGCGTCGTTGAGAGTACGGCCGCGCATGAAGGCAAGGGGAGCAATCTGTATTACTTTGGTCTCCATATATTCCTTGAGCTTCACGGCGGGAATCATATCCTCGAGGGCGTCGTAGAGAGGCTGGAGGTAGGGGTCGATTTTATCTTTCATGTCGCCGGGAAGGAAGCCGAGCTTCTCACCGGCCTCGACGGCCGGACGCGACAATATTATCTTGCGTATTTCGCGGTTTTTGAGCGCACGGACAGCAAGAGCTATGGCAATATAAGTCTTGCCGGTGCCTGCGGGGCCGAGGGCGAAGGTGAGGTCGTTGGCCGAGAATGTCTCCACGAGGCGTGCCTGATTGGGAGTTCGCGCACTGATAGGCTTGCCATTGATGCCGTAGATAATCACGCCGTCGGCCTTACGCTCCTTTGGGGCGTCGCCTTTCACAATGTCGAGAATAACTTCCTCGCCGAGGGTATTGTAGCGCTCGGCGTATGCCGACAGCTCCTTTATCTTAGTCTCGAACTCGGCGGTCTCGCGGTCTTCGCCGATGACACGTATTACCGACCCACGTGCCGATATGCGAAGCTTGGGAAACAAGTTCTTGATTAACTGCATATTGGCGTTGTTCACGCCGTAGAAGCAGAGAGGGTCGACAGAGTCGATGATGACGATGCGTTCTATCATGTACTTTAAGACGAAACGTGGTATCGGAATACGCGTGCAAAATTACGAAAAATATCGCACTTATGCCCGATAGTGTATAACTATTTTTAGAGGTTGTCTAACAAGCATTGTTAAACGACCTCTTATTTGAAACAATCGGGTCAAGCCGTAATCACGGTGCACGTATTTAGTAATTCGGAGTCGGAGACTCCGGCGATAGGCTAACCCCAGGTTTTTAACCTGGGGTACAGATATATAGCACCTGAAATGGAGTATCGGAGATACGACCGATAGCCGTAGCCTCAACGTACTATCGCGCAGGCCTCCGACCTGCTTTTTGCTATGTATTTGTCTGTGCCTCAGGTTGAAACCTGAGGTTGGCCTATCGCAGTGGTCTCCGACCACTGTTTTGCCATTTATCAGAGCGCAATTAAACAAATGCACCAGAATTTCGGCTTGACCCAAACAATCGGCCACGCGGATGTGTTTGCTCGTCGGCCCGACGCACAGCGGCAAAAAAAGCAGCGCCCTCTCGCGAGGGCGCTGCCAAAATGTGTGTTATGTCAAGTGGAGAGAGAAACTCTTACTTAACAAGTACTTTCGATACTTTGTCGCCACGGCGAACGATGTAGAGGCCGGCTTCGGGGTTGGCAACTTCTACGCCCTGGAGGTTGTAGTAGACGGCCTTGGCGTTGTTTTCTACGGTTACGTCTTCAACACCTGCACCTGCTGAGCCGGGAGTGAAAGTGATTTCTGCTTCCTGGCTGAAGCCGTTGATGAGGTTAAGTTCGATAGTGCCTTCAAAGTCTGCGGAGAAGAACATGTTCTTATCGTTATTGTATGCGGCAGGAGAAGATTCGCCGTCGGCGAGGGCTTCGTTACCGACAGAGTAGTTGATGAGTGTCCAACCGGGAGTGGCAATCTTGAATTCTTCACCTGCGGGGAGCATGGTTTCGCCAGCGCAAACGAAAGTATATTTTTTGTCTTTCTCAACGGTAGTCATTTTCCAAAGTTCAACGAAGCCCCAGTCGGCAAAACCGCCTGTTATGTATGCTTCGATAGCGGCAGCTTCACCTTCCTGAGTGAAACGAACCTGTGTGTAGTCGGGAGTAACCTCAACTTTCCATTTAGCCTGTGCGGGCATGCTGGTGTTTTCGCCCCAAGCCATTGCATCAACGAATTTGCCTACGTATTCTTCGGTTACGTTACCGCTGTTTACAGAGAATGCTTGTGCGTTGAATTCTTCCCAAGTGCCTTTTGCGGTCGACATTTTGAAGCCGCCGGTATTTTCAAGGGTGATTTCCCAGTTGCCGTCGGCGTTGACTGTTGCTTCGAGAGGGGTTTCGGGAGTCCACATGGCCACGCCGTCAAATTCACCAACGAAGTAAACCTGTGCGTTTACAGAGAGTGCTGCCGCTGCAGCAAGAGCAAGAGTGTAGAGTTTTTTCATGCTACTGATTTTAAAATGAATATAATGATATTTGAATTTGTCTTGAATCACATGATGAAGGATGAAGCGTGAACTTCACCGTGCAAATTTAGCGTATTTTTTTCAATATCCAATTTTTTTTCAAAAAAAAATGTTTTTTTTGACTGGAAAGGGCAGCCGGAGGGGGGAAGACATGGATGTCATCGCTCCCGGGCAGCTTCTTTATAATATAAGAGCCGGAGGCGCCTGTGGGTCGCCTCCGGCCTGGATGTGTGTGGAAGAATTTTCAGTTCTTAATTCTACCGGCCACAGGTCAGTAGACCAGTTCGATATCGTCGAGGTAGAGGAGAGAGCCTTCGCCGCCTTCGAAGAAGTCGCCGTAGCGGCTTGCGGAGGCTACAAAAATGATGTTTGCGACGTCGAGGTTGCCGTTCACCTCGGCAAGGTCAATGGTGATTTCGACGAGGCCGCTGCCTTCGGTGTCGGTGGCGAAGATGTGCTCGCCGTATGCCACCACGTTGGCGCCGTTCTTATCGAAGAGCTGGCCGGACTTGGTCTTTACCACACAGGGCCATTCGGTGCCGTTCCTGTCGTACTTGGTCATGGTGTTGTCGACGAGTGCCACGTATATTACACCCTGGTCTTTGTCACCGGTGCTAAGGTGGCTTCCGGAGCCTTTGCTCTGTACTGTGCCTGCCACGTACTTAGCCCATACTTTCACCTGACGTGGACGGAGTGTCCAGGGCTGACCGAAGCCGAGTTCGCCGTCGGTGCCGTCGGTGTATAGGTAGCGGCCTGCGAAGACGTTGCCTGCGGCGAACTTGCCAATGATGCCAACACCCACAAACTGCGACTTGAGGCATATAGAGTGTGTGCCCGAGTGTGCGTAGTCAGTACTCCAGGTGGTTACCTGTTTTTTCTGCATGGTCTTGGAACCGTGGTTGCCGGTATCCCAGAACGCGGGATATTCGGCTCCGGGGATGCCTGCGTCGCTATAGGTGCACCATTCTTCGAAGGAGCTGTTGGGGAGCTGGTCGTTGAGAGTGGTGAACGACTTGACAATGCCGGACACGAACTGTGCGGGAGTGCCGTAGTCGCTTACGGAGGCGTACTCGTAGGTTGTGTTACCTTTGAGACCTGTAATAGCGGCTACGTATTCGTCGCCGTTTGCGAAGGCGCGTGCAGCCACACCTTCCACATAACTCCATTCTGAACCTGCGGCACGGTAGCGGAAGCCAACCGACTCGACGCCGTCCTTATTCACAATGCCGCGGAGCACGGCGGTGTGCTCGGCCACTTCGGTTGTATTGGGGTCTACGGTGATGACAGGAGCGTCGCCGACAGAGAATGTAAGAGTGGCGGCTGTGCTGCGACCCTTGATGTCGGTTGCAACTATCTCGAAAGAATGGTCGCCCTCGGTGAGGTTGTCGGTGAGCGCGCTGCCGAAGAGGATGCACATCACGGTATTCTCGGCATCGGGGGTGTAGCTGTGTGTGAAGCTTATTCCGGCGTCGTTGATAGCTTGAAGGCCTACTGCCGACATGCCGAGGAGCTCGCAGTCGTTGCCGCCGAGCACTGCGAAGCGGTCTTCAAGGAAGATGTCGGAGCGAAGCTCTACGGTAGCGAGCTGAGTTCCTGAGAGCACGTACACCATTTTGTCACCGATAGCGCCAGGAGTAGCCACTACGGGGTTAGCGATGTTGAAGTCGTAGCCCTTGATAACGGGAGGGGTCACGAGTTCCACACTCTGCTCAACGGTCATCTCGGTGTCGTCGATAGTGATAGTGAAGATGGCACCGCCCACGGTAGTCTCACCTGGAGTGTATGTAACGTTGAGACGGTATTCCACGCCGCGGCGCACATTGGTGATAGTGCCTGGGAATGAGAAGTGCGAGCCGTCTTTCTGAGTGCCTTCGAGAGTGTATGTGAGGTCGGTCTCGCCCGAGGGCATCATGAAGTATCCTCGGCGTTCGTCGCGGCCCTCGAATACGAGAGAGCCACGGTTGTGACCGACAGTCATGGTTATATTGTCGAGAACTTCCTCGATGTTGTTGCAGTAGCTGACCGAAGCTGCCACGTTGGCGATTTTGCAGTCGAGCGCCACCTGCGTGGTCTGTCCGGCATTAACCTCGAAAGGCACGTATGCCTTGAAAGCTTTCTTCTCGAAAGAAGCCGACACAGAGTCGCCGGCCCAAGCCTCGGCCACGTAGGAGCCTGTAACGAGGTCGACTGAAGCGGGGATGTTGTCTACACCCTTATATTTACGCACGAGGCCTTTTTCGCTCGAAATCCAGATTTCGCAACCGTCGCGGAGTTCCTGCTCGGAGGCGCGCGACTCAACCTCCATGTCGGAGTTGAGGGTGGCCGATAGGGCCACTTTGCCTGAGCCGAAGCCATCGAATTTCTCTTCGGCACAAGCGGCAGCCAGAGTGAGCATGGTGGCGCCGGCTATGTAGATATATGATTTTTTCATGATGGCTTACTTATTGTGCTATGAATGTGAGGGTCATTGTCTCGGCCTTCAGCTCCTTGTCGGTGACGGTGAGCACAAAGTCGTGCTGACCCTTAAATGGAGCGAGAAGGCTTATGAACATTGTGATGTCGAACGGAGCTTCAGTGACACCGTCGGCAGTGAGCTGCTCGTTGACGGGGAGCATGAGGCCTGCGAGAGCTTCGGTGTACTCGCCGGCGTTGGCGAGGTCGAACTCAAGTGGCAACATTCCGTCGAGTGTATTCTTGAAATCCTCGGAAGTGGTAACAATCTTCACCACAAGGTTCTTGAAGCCCTTGGGCGCGGTTATGTTCACGATAGCGTTGCCGAAGTTATCGGCGTTTTCCTCGGTGAGGATGTTGGGCGAAGTGATAGAGAGGTTGGGGCACTGAACCTTATCGACATCGAACGACACGGCTTTGTCGCCCGGCTGGTCGGGGTTCTCGGGCTGGTCGGGATTATCGGGTCCCTCGCCACCTTCCTCGGGTCCCCATGGACGCTGAGGGCCGTCTTCGATGACGTCTTCGGTCACAGTGACATTACCTGCAATGTCGATGTTTGTGACATCGGCGTCGAGGCTTATGCCGGGGGTAATGGTGCCTGTGTGGTCCGGGATGCCGGGAGTTCCTTTAGCCTTATATGTGATGATGCGGTGCTGGCCGGCCTCGATATCTTCGAAAGCGGTCTGCTCGGTGGTGAACTTTCCGTCGACGCTTCCTTCGAAATGGGCGGCAAGAGTCGTAGAGCCGGGTACTACTTCGAAGAAACCCGAGCGGGTCTCGTTCTTGGAGAACTCGAGAGTGCCTTCGTCGTTTGCGAAGATAGTAACCTTAACGTCGTCGCCGAGAGCCGCGAGAAGCTCGGGCTCGAAGCGCACCGATACTTTCAGCGACGCGAACTTGCACGATACCACACCGGCGTTTGTGATTTTGCCGGCAGTGACTTCGAATGGAGCAGAGCTGCCTGCGTAGTACGGACGCTCCCACTCGGCCTTCTGCACCTTGTGCGATTCGACGTCGATGCGGTATTTGCCAACAGGCAGTGTGAGTATCTCGGGCATCTGCGAGTAAGTCCAGGTCTGTACGATTTCGTCTTCTACGCCGTCGATATTCACAACGGTGATTAAGAAACCGGAGAGGTCAATAGAGGCACGGCTCGCCGTGGAGTTAACCACGGTCTCGGTCTTGTCGGCATCGGGGGCGCTTATGCTGAAGGCGCCGAAGTCGATAGTGCCCTTGTCGCCGTCGGTTCCGGCATGGGGACCCCAGCCGTCGCTGCAGGATGCCGCGCCCATGAGAAGGGCACCGGCTGCGAAAATGCTATATATACTGGTTTTCATTGTGTCGGATTAGTAGTTAAATGTGAGGTTGTCAATCACGAGAGTGGCACCGATTGAGTAGGCCTCGAACTTGTTGAGCTTGGTGTCGGTCTTGATAGCTGCGGTCTCGTCGGACTGCTTGTACGAAGCGTGGTCCGACGACGCAATCATGATGCGCAGCTCGGTTGCCTTGGGAGCGCCCTTGGCGTAGGTAAGTGGGATGTTGAAGGGGGTGAAGTCGCCGGCGGCGTCGAGCGATGCGGAGCCTGTGGCAACGACAGTGTTGCCGTTGAGGAGAGTAACCTTGACGGTGCCTTTCTCGCTGCCGTCCTGGCTGCCGCGGCTGTAGCGGTAGTAGCCTTGCAGCGACGAGGGGCGCGAAGCGAAGGCCACGCCTTCGTTGTAGGTCTCCACGCCGTCGGCATAGCTGTAGTAACCGAGGAAGAGCTTGCCGGCGGAGCGCTGCGACATTGAGGCCTCGTTATTATTGTAGGAAATGTAGTTCCACAGCTGAGTCTGAGTAACGGCGGGGAGTGTGCCTGCCGCGTCCCATGCCACATTGCGAACTACCATAGCGTTTGCGCCGCTCTGGGCCGACAACCCTTCGTTAGAAGCGGGAGTGGCTTCATTGCGTTTATACGTGGCGAGAGTGGGATACTGGCCTACAAAAGGAGCGCCGGTGTTAAATGTGGAGGGAACGACGAACCATGAGTTCTGGTTGGCATGCGATGCTGCAGCGGTCTTGCCATTTACGCTGGCCCAGCCTTTAGGCTCGCTCACGGTGTAGCTGAGGGTGTTCTGATATCTGTTGAGAGCGCATTTCCATATCTCATTCATGGGCATGTCGGTCTTGCTCATAGTCTCCACGAGGTCTTCGAAGTCGCCGTTGGGGACTGCGAGAGACTGCTCTGTGGTGAACTTGAACACCTTTGAGCGCAAACCGCCGAAAACAGCTTTAAGACGGTAGTCGGATGCGGGTGTGAGGCCGCTCACACGGAAATAGCCGTTGTCATATTCGGAAGTCACGGGAGCAAACTGGCCTTCGCCGAGCGAAGCCACAAAAGTGACGTCGGCGGGATTGGGGTCATCCTGCCCGTCAATGCCCACCACCTTGACGAAGGCGTGGCGTGCGAATACATCGTTGGCACTGCCCTGCACTTCAAATGGAGCCATGCCTATGGTGATGATTTCGCTGCCTTTGCCCGCGCAGAAGGCCTGCACGCGGAGGTCGTCGTCAATCACAGCGTCGGTGGCAATGGTCACGGAATACTCCGAGAGAGAGCGGCTGCGCGGCTCTGAAACGGAGAGTACCTCGGTTTCGCGCCACTGGTTCGATGCGGGGTAGTAAATCTTGAAAGCGACGTCGGAGCGGATGTCGAAGCCGTTATATGCGAGGTTCACAGTCATGGGTTCGCCCGCTTCGTAGTAATCGCCTGTGCCTGAAAGCCGAAGAGATACTTCTTCGGCATTTACAGTGAGCGCAAGCGGCTCGGTGACACGCGAAATGCGGTCGACAACGGAAACAGAGAACACGTTTGTGTTGTCACCATCGACGACGCCTATGTTCTTGAGAACCTGCGAGAAGTCTATTACGGCCATTTTGTCGACGTTGCGCCACAGGCCGATAACACCGAGGCCGTACTCCTTGAGGAGAGCCTGCTGAGTGGCGTCGGCTGCCACAAGGTCGATTTTTTCGGGCCATCCCTTAGAGATAAGGAATGACGACTTGGTTTCCATGATTACGGAGCCAATGCCGCCGAGAGCCACGATGTTCATCACGGGCTTGTGCTCGGAAGCGAGACCAGCAACAATGTCGAGCGGAGTGGCTGGGTCGAAGCCGTCAGCCTCGACAGAGGGAGCGGGAGCAGAGAGTATGGCGTCGCTGATGTCGATAGTCACGTCTTCCACCTCCAGGTTTTCGTCGAAGGTAACGGTAAATTCAGCATCGCCTACCCCACCCTCGTTCACATCGACGGTAACGGTGTACTGGTGGCGCGGCAGAGCCTTTACGACGGGAAGCGTGAACTTGCCACCAAGGCCGTTGGGCTTTGTCACGGCGATATTGATAGTAACGTCGCCGGGCTTGACATATATAGGCTCGACGGCGTCTTTGGGGTAATCGAGAGCAGCGCCGGCGCTCTGCACAGTGGCGCTCCAGTCGGTCATGTAGCCTTTGAAAGCATCGGTGTACTTAATAATAAAGCGGCAGTTTGCGAGCGAAGCAGTAAGCGCCACGCTTGTAGCCTGGTCTTTTGCCACGACAAGCGACTGTGAGCCGAAGAAAGCGGGCTTTGCAAAGCCTTCTTCATCGGTCGAGCCATAGAAAGCCTCGAGGGTGTATTCGCCGGTGGCGAACTCCTGATTGACAGGAAAATCATTGACGGGCCATGTCTGAGCATATGAGCCGTCTGCTTTTACAAGCCTGAGTGAAAGGTCGGCCACGGTGATATCATCGTTGCCGTCGGCACGCGATACGGGGTCGCTGCTGCGCGAAATCACCGCTTCGGTGTCAATACCTACCATAGGGGAAATGCGTCCGGCACTGCCACCAGAGAAGCCCCAGTCGTCGGAGCATCCGGTGAGCGAAGTGGCGGCAACAAGCGCACTAAGACCCAACAGGATAGTTTTTCTCATTTTCTTGTGATTTGGGTTTATTATAATAATTTTTATTTTTTCTCTGTTATGTATTTGAAAAAAACTGAGAAAATAAGGTTAGTATCTGATTTTTTCCAAAACAATTTTTGGGCAAAAGTAAGTTTTTTTTTCTAAAAACACAAGAAAATAGGCAAAAAGGATAATTTTTCGCCTTATAAGGTATTAGGGATTGCGATTAACAAAGATGTGTTGCTATCGCCACACAATCGCCACAATAGAGTCTTTTACAGAGATATACGCATGGTTGAAGTCGAGACCGGCGGCGCGTCCCGAAAGATGCAGGTCGGTGTCGAAGGCCGGCTCGAAAGAGAAATGGCGCCGAGATGCCTTGTAGAGCGCTTCTTTCATAGTCCATGCCAGCAATCGAGAATCCTGAGTATCGCAGTCGGCGCGCTCGGCGGGACTGAGTATGCGCTCCACTACTCGGGAGAGAGAGGGGCGCGGTTCCTCTATGTCGACTCCGATATCGGACGCGGCCCGTGCCACCGCCAACACGGCATGGGTTGCACTGTGGCTCAGGGAGATACGGCAACGGAGAGGTGTACCGTCCACTATTGCCACGGGTGCGCCCGTGCTGTCGTGTCCACGGACGGTTCCGTGGCCGAAAGCCTCGCGCATGAGTGCCGACACTGCGGCTTCCTCGCGTTCGCGGCGGCGGTGGCGCACACCTTGCGGCGACGGCTCTATGTCGGCAATATATAAGGTGTAGCAGGGCGTGTCGGCGAGTTTCATCGGAGAGAGCGGGCTATGGCGAATGTCTCGCACTCGAGGATATCGACTATGGGTCTGAGGGAATCGGCCGGCTCTGTAGCGCCGTAGAGCACGAAGGCTCCGCTTACCACAGCGCCTTTGCCCGTGGCGATAAACTGCACGGGGGTTGTCACGGCCTCACGGCACACTATAAGCTCTACATCGAAGCCTGCGGGGGTGGAAAAGTGGTCGGTACGTGCCTGCGCCCCTCCGAGATTGAGACTCACGCGGCGGCGGCGGTTTGCAAGAGCCTCGGCTACGGCGCCCTCGTCGGGCGCAGCGGCTGTGGCAAGGTAGAGAGTGGCTCCGAGCGAGGCGTAGGCGGCCGTGAGCCATTCGGGTCGCTCGCTCTCCACCCGGGCGTCGGTGCTCAGACGGGCCTCTACACTACCGATACGGTACGTCGCCGTTGCGGTATCGGGCATTTGGACGCGCGGGTAGGCATAGCGGCGCGGCACGGGCGCGCCCTCACTCCGGTCGCGGCAGGATGACACTCCGAGACACAGGAGCACGGGCAGAGCTAATATGGCGTTGCGCAGGCGCATCAGTCGTCCTGAACTTCGGGCATTACTTTCACGCGCACTTCGGTTACACGGTGGTCGGTGATTTCGAGCACCAGGAAGCGGCAGCGGCCATATACAAGAGGTTCCTTGTCTTTGGGGAAGTCTCCCTTTATGGCCAAAATCATACCGGCAAGCGTCTCGACGTCTTGGGTAACGGGTTCGTAGTCGTCGGGGTTGAGGTCGGTGATGCGGAAGAAGTCGGTGAGTGGCGTGCGCCCTTCGAACACGAAAGTATCGTCGCGTAAGCGCTTATAGGTGGTATCCGGCTCATCGTACTCGTCGTCGATATCGCCTACAATCTCTTCGAGCACGTCTTCGAGCGTCACCACGCCCTGTGTTCCGCCGAATTCGTCGACCACTACGGCCATGTGAATTTTGAGCTTTCGGAAATCTTCGAGGAGGTCGTCAATCTGGCGCGATTCGGGCACGAAATAAGCCTGCCTGAGGAGCGACTGCCATCGGAAGTTTCCGTCGACGGGCTTACCAATATACGGCAGGAGGTCGCGCGAGTACAGAATACCTTTTATATTATCCTGATTGTCTTCGTAGGCCGGCATACGCGAGTATCCGCTTTCGAGCACCACCTTCATCACCTGCTCGAAAGTCATCGTGATGTCGATATCGGTAAGCTCCACACGCGGTGTCATGATTTCGGAGGCGGTGGTGTCGCCGAACTTAAGAATACCTTCGAGCATCTCCTTGTCGTCGCCACCGGCCCCTTCGGTTATGTCGAGCGCTCGCGAAAGCTCGTCGGGAGTTATTTCGTTGCTTTGCTTGGCCACAACCTTCTTTACAATCTTGCCTGAGCTGACGAGCATTTTCGCCATAGGGCCGAGAGCACTGTAAATGGCCGACAGAAATGGTACTGCCGTGCGCGCCCAGCCCACGTTGTTGTTGTTGGCGTAGAGCTTGGGTATTATTTCACCGAATAGAAGTATGAGGAAGGTAAGGAGTACTGTCTGCAAGATGAAGCTGAGGAGCGGACTCATGCCGTCGAACACGGGGCCGAGCGCGAAATTACAGAGTACTACTATGGTGACGTTTACCAGATTATTGGCAATTAGAACGGTTGCGAGCAGGCGTTGCGGCTCCCCGAGGAGCTGTATTATGCGTTTTCCAGAGGGAGTGTCTTCTATTTCGTCGCACTGCGACTGTGTGAGTGAGAAGAATGCCATTTCGCTTCCGCTGACGAAGCCTGAGAGGAAGAGGCACAGCAGTGCTATGGCAAGTGCAATAATCTGCCCGGTGCCGAAATCGGGTGTAACGAAGCAAGGAATGAAGGAAAACAGCGGCAAAGGCTCTATGTCCATTATAAACTAATATCTTAAGTAAACAGAGGTAGGGTGTGTAAAAAACAGGTCAGCTAATCATGTATCCGAAGCCTGTGCGGCTTATGATGTGCGAACCGAGGTCGCCGAGCTTCTTGCGGAGACGCGAAATATTGGTGTCGACCACACGCTCGTTGTCGCCGGCATTGTCGGCGCCCCACACCCGACGGTGTATTTCGGCGCGGGGCACGTAGTTATCGAGGTTTTTGAGGAGTATGGAGAGTATTGCGAACTCGGTGCGCGACAGCGGCAGGGGCTTGCCGTCAAGCTTCACATTCATGTTTCCGGGGTCGAGCGACAGGCCATGGAATGTGACAGCGGCATTGTTACGGCCGGGGCGCGGAGCATGGCGGCGAAGCACCGACTTGACACGTGCCACCAGCTCGCGGAGCGAGAAAGGCTTTGTGATATAGTCGTCGGCACCGGCATCGAGGGCGTCGATTACCATTCTCTCGCTCTTAATGGTGGAGTAGAGAATGATGCCAATATGCTCTGTGGCGGGGTCATCTTTGATGTCAAAGATGAAATCCATACCGCTGTATGGCTGGTGCATGGCGTCGACAATGACGAGACGGGTGTCGTCGAGACCCGTACGGTCGACTTCTTCTGCACATGTGGCAACCTCGACGGTGTATCCCTCGCTTCTGAGGTTTACGCTCAGAAGGTCGGTGATATTTACATCGTCGTCGATAATCAATATGTTGCCTGATGCCGTAGACATGTTTTTGATGCGGTAATTAGTATATGCAAATTACGACATTTACAATGAAACATACCGCATTAGTAACAGCTTTGTAAAGCAATTGTGTTAAAAAATTATAGAAATAAGCCTTTCAGATACCTTCAGAGGCATTATTCGGCGTGTTTGCGGAAGTTGTCGCGGAGCGTGTCGATTACATTGATAATGTAGTCGCCGGTCTTCTCGAGGTCGCCGATAATATCCATGTAGTATATGCCGGCCTGGTACTCGTAGTGGCGCGCGTTGATGTTCTCGACGTTGGCGCTGCGGAGCGAGTTTCGGAAGTTGTTGATTTCACGCTCTTTGTTGTATGAATCGATGAGCGACTTGTTGCTCACGTTCTCCATGTGTTTGAGCTGCGTAATCATCATCTCCATGGCGGCTTTGACGTACACATACATATTGTCGATATTGCTGTATATCTCGTCGTTGAAGTCTACGCCGGCCTGGATTTTGCGGGTGAGGATTTTGCCTATGCCGAGGCAGCTGTCGGCGATGCTCTCTATTTCGCTGATAATGTTGAGCATGGCAGCGATGCGAAGCTTGCCTTCGTTGGAGAGACGGCCTTCAGCGCATCGGTTGAGGTAGTGGGCAATCTCCAGCTCCATGCGGTCGGAAATATCCTCGTATTTCTCGACACGCGAGAGGAGGTTGTTGTATTCCTCGCTCTTCTCCTTGGTGTGGATAAGGGCCTGTGCCATGTCTATCATTCGGCCCACACGCTCGGCGTATACTGCGATTTCTTTCTCGGCCTGAGCGATGTTAAGCTCGGCAGCGTTCATAAGACCTCCGGAGATGAATTTGAGGGTAAATTCCTCGTCGTCGCGGTTCTTGGAGGGCACAATCCATTCCACGATTTTCACGTACACGTTTGTGAGCCATATCATCACTGTCACGTTCACGAGGTTGAACACGGTGTGGAAAATAGAAAGGCCGAAGGAAACACTCATCTGCATAACGGCAATGTTGCGGAGCACGTCGTGGCCTGCGGGCAGAGAGTTGTCGAAGAGGTGGTTGTATATTTCGGGGCTTGTGGCCTCGAGATTTGTCACATATTTATAAAGGGTGTTGGGGTCGCCTGCGCCGATTGCTTCGGTGAGCCATGCGTTGAAGTCGGCGAATGGAACAAATATGCACAGGCACCACAAAGTACCGAGGAGGTTGAAGAGGAGGTGGCCCATCGAGGCACGTTTTGCGGCCACGTTGCCGCTGAGCGATGCAAGAATAGGGGTAATGGTGGTACCGATGTTCGAGCCGAGGACAAGCGCGCATGCGAGGTCGAATGTAATCCAGCCTTTGCTGCACATAATCAGCGTAATGGCGAATGTCGCAGCCGACGACTGGATGACCATAGTGACAACGAGGCCCACAAGGGTGAAGATGAGTATGGAGCGCAGGCCCATTGCCGAGTAGTCTTTAAGCACGGCGAACATTTCGGGATTGTTCTGAAGGTCGGGCACGTATGTGCTAATCATATCGAGGCCCATGAATAGGAAAGAGAAGCCGATAAGGAACTCGCCTATGCTCTTTGTGCGGCTTTTGTTCATAAGCAGGAGCACCACGGCAAGACCTATCAGAGGCAACACAAAGGCCGAAATATTCACTTTGAAGCCGAACAGCGCTATAATCCATGCCGTGAATGTGGTGCCTACGTTCGCACCCATAATCACCGCCATCGACTGGCCGAGGCTCATTAGTCCTGCGTTTACGAAACTCACCACCATGACCGTGGAGGCCGACGAACTTTGAATAAGTGCTGTGATAAGACATCCGGTAAGCAATCCGGCGAAACGGTTGCGAGTCATTGCCGACAGAATATTACGAAGGCGGTCGCCGGCTGCTTTCTGTAAGCCCTCGCTCATTACCTTCATGCCGTAAAGGAAGAGTCCGACGGAGCCGAGAAGGCCTAAAAAGTCAAGTATGCTATAGTCCATTTATCAAGTGGATTATTTTTCCGGATGCAAAGATAAATATTTCATACATTTTTTCAAAAAAAACTTTTTTTCGCCAAGTTCCGAACTTTTTTATCACTGTTGCGTTTTACTTATACATAGCAAAATTACTTTTTCCATTGCAAGAAATGTGATAATGATTGGTTTATTACCAACAGGGCGCCACTGCGAAGCGGCGCCCTGTTGGCGTTTTGTTGCCGGCATAAATACAGGCAACGTGACTATGACAGCCCCACCGCCCGTGCTACTTGCACTGGCAGTGGGCTTTGATGAGGTATTCGATGAGAGAGTCGTTAGTGCATATAATCTGCATAAGGCGGTTTTCGTATTCGGCGAAGTCCTGAATATTTATTGTTGCCACCCCCGAGCTTTCGGCTGCGCGGATAACGGCAGGAGCCACTACGGTGAGCAAGCGGCGGTCGAAAGGCTTGGGAAGAATGTAGTCACGCCCGAACGACAGGGTATCCACTCCATAGGCTTTGGCCATGGCTTCGGGTACCTGCTCGCGTGCAAGCGAGGCGATGGCGTGTGCCGCGGCTATCTTCATCTCTTCGTTGATAGTTGTGGCCCCACAGTCGAGAGCTCCGCGGAATATGTAGGGGAAGCCGAGTACATTGTTTATTTGGTTGGGGTAGTCGCTTCGGCCCGTGGCAAATATTATATCGGCACGGGTGGACATGGCAAGGTCGTAGGCAATCTCCGGCTCGGGATTGGCGAGGGCGAATACTATGGGCTTAGACGCCATAGTCATAATCATGTCGGGAGTGAGGACATCGGCCACCGACAGTCCGAGGAACATATCGGCATCGACAAGCGCTTCGGCAAGTGTGCTGATGTCACGGTCGGTTGCGAACTCGGCTTTTCCGGCCGACAGATTGGTGCGGTCGCGCCTGATTACACCCCGGCTGTCGCACATGACAATATTGCTTCGCTTCACACCGAGACGACAGTAGAGTCGTGTGCACGCTATGGCAGCCGCTCCGGCACCGTTTACCACCAGACGCAGTTCCGACAGTTTCTTGCCCTGCAGCTCGGCTGCATTCAGCAGTGCGGCACCGGAAATGATAGCGGTGCCGTGCTGGTCGTCGTGCATCACGGGAATGTCGAGACGGTCGCGCAGCTCCGACTCTATCATGAAGCACTCGGGGGCTTTAATGTCTTCGAGGTTTATACCACCGAAAGTGGGAGCAAGGCTCGCCACTGTGCGAATAAACATCTGCGGGTCTTTTTCGTCGATTTCGATGTCGAATGCATCGAGTCCGGCAAAGATTTTAAAGAGCAGGGCTTTTCCCTCCATTACAGGTTTTGCGGCCTTGGCGCCTATATCTCCGAGTCCGAGTACGGCGGTGCCGTTGGATATTACAGCAACGAGATTGCCTTTGTTAGTATATTTGAATATGTCGGCAGGGTTCTCTTTAATACTGATACAGGGATATGCCACGCCGGGCGAATATGCCAGGGCGAGGTCTTCGGGAGTATCGTAAGGCTTTGTCGGTACTACTTCTATCTTGCCGGGTCGCGGGTAGCGGTGGTAGTCCAGCGCCGCCTTTTCATTGTTTTTGTCCATAAATAGTTTTTTCTGTTAAAACGTCCATATACTTGTTCAGGTTTTTATAATGGTCAGGTTTCAGTGTTTAGGAAAGACGGTGCAAAATTACGCAAAAACACGATACGGAATACTTTTATATACTGACAAAATGGGTACAAAAAGCAACTTTGTATCCTAATTTGTTATATATATAAAAATAAAATATTAACTTTGCAGCGATGAAAGGGGTGTGGCTACCCTTGATTGTCATCAGCAATTCACACAAAATCATTTTATAAGGCACCGCTCCCCGACACCGGGAGGATGAGGTTCGTTGCAGAGACCTCGCTGTGTGCCCGCACAAAATATTCCCCGACATATATCAATGTACACTATCTCCGAGCTTAACGAGATGAGCGACCTTGACCTTAAGGCGGTAGCCGAAGGTATGGGTCTGAAACGCATAAACACATCCGAAAAAGAAAAACTCGTATACCGTATTCTCGACCATCAGGCCGAGACCGGTGCAGCCGCCAGCACTGCCGAGCGTAAGCGCCGCACGACAAAGCCGACAGCAGAAGGCGACGCTACCGCCAAAAAGCGCGGACGCAAGAAGAAAGATACGGCTGCCGAACCCCAGGCTGCCGAAACGGCCGAGGCAGAGGCTACGGCAACAGAGACTGTAGCGACAGAAGAAGCATCCCAGAATACACCTGAAGGCGCTCATACCCCCGAGAAGAAGCGCCGCGGCCGTCCTCGCAAACAGGCTTCCGAGGCCGAGCAGTCCGAAGCTCCGCAGGCTGAGGCCGCAGAGGCTGCCGAGCCTGCACACGACAATAGCGAAGTTGCGGAAGAAGCTCCCGCAGCACCTGCCGAGAGTGCTGCACAAGAAGAAAAAGCAGAAGCAGCTCCCGCACAGGAAAACGCTGCACAGGATAACAAAGATAATAACACCACAGGCGCCGAAGACACTGAACAAGGCGAGCAAGAACAACAGCAGCAGCAGCGCCGCTCTTTCATGCCCTCGAAAGACAGCTCTCTCGGCGCATTCTTCCCCCGCAGCGAAGGTCGCAAGTTTGTGCCACGCAGCCAGCGCGAGAAAGAGGCTGCCACTACAAATGCTCCCGCAGCGCCTGTTGTGCTTGCCGAACCCAATCAACCGGCTCAGCAGGGAATGGGCAAGCGGAACAAAAAAAACCGCCAGAACCAGCAGCAGAACCACAACAACCAGCAACAGCAGTATCAGCAGCAGCGATACGACTTCGAGGGGCTGCTCGAAACTACCGGCGTACTCGAAATAGTACCCGAAGGCTACGGCTTCCTCCGTTCGGCCGACTTCAACTACCTTGCCTCGCCCGATGATGTGTATGTGACCATGCCGCAGATTAAGAGCTACGGCCTGCGTGCCGGCGACGTGGTGGAAGCTACCATACGTCCACCGCGCGAAGGCGAGAAATACTTCCCTATGACCGGCGTGAAGCGCGTGAACGGTCGTTCGCTCGAGTTCATTCGCGACCGCATGTCGTTCGAGCACCTCACACCCCTCTTTCCCGACGAAAAATTCAATCTTACCGGCGGCCGCCGCTCATGCACCCTCTCTACCCGCGTGGTAGATATGTTCTCGCCCATAGGCAAGGGTCAACGCGGTCTTATCGTGGCACCGCCCAAGACAGGTAAGACACTCCTCCTCAAAGACATAGCCAACGCTATTGCCGAGAACCACCCCGAGACCTACATCATGATACTGCTCATCGACGAGCGCCCCGAGGAAGTAACCGACATGCAGCGCTCGGTAAACGCCGAGGTAATTGCCTCCACTTTCGACGAGCCCGCCGACCGCCACGTGAAGATAGCGTCGATAGTTCTCGACAAGGCCAAGCGCCTGGTGGAATGTGGCCACGATGTGGTGATACTCCTCGACTCCATAACTCGCCTTGCCCGCGCATACAATACCTGCGCTCCCGCTTCGGGTAAAATCCTCTCGGGTGGTGTGGACGCCAACGCACTCCAGCGCCCCAAACGTTTCTTCGGCGCTGCCCGCAACATAGAAGGCGGCGGCTCGCTCACCATTATCGCCACAGCTCTCACCGAGACCTCCTCTAAGATGGACGAAGTGATTTTCGAAGAATTCAAGGGTACCGGCAACATGGAGCTGCAGCTCGACCGCAAGCTGTCGAACAAGCGTATCTTCCCCGCCGTCGACATCATGGCTTCGAGCACACGCCGCGACGACCTTCTGCTTCCCTCCGATATTCTCAACCGCATGTGGATACTCCGCCGCTTCCTCTCCGACCGCAATTCGATAGAGGCTATGGAGTTCATAAAAGACCGCATGGAGCGCACCCTCGACAACGAGGAGCTACTCAGGACGATGGGAGACTGAGCGTAAGGCCAATTTTATCGGCCTTACGAAATAAAAAATTAAAAATAAGAAATAATTTTTTTCTTTTTATCTCTTGTTTTTAATACTCTTAAAAATTTTATTTTTAATTTATTATTTTTTATTTTAGAAAAAATGGACTCCTTCCGTCGCCGCATAAAAGAGGTCAAGACCACACGCTGGATACGCTTCGGCGCAGTATCGCTCATCTTCCTACTGTGGGTGGTGTGGATGCGCACGTGGTGGCTTGCCATATTCGAGCTGCTGCTGTTCGACATCTATATCACCGGCTATATACCTTTCACATGGTGGAAGAAAAGCAAGTCGAAAGTCACACGCAGCATCATGAGTTGGGTCGATGCCATAGTGTATGCCCTGGTACTGGTGTACTTCGTATTCGCTTTCGTGGGTCAGAACTATCAGATACCATCCAGCTCGCTCGAAAAGACTCTTCTTACGGGCGATTATCTGTGGGTAAACAAATTTGTCTACGGGCCGCGCGTGCCTATGACGCCCGTACACTTCCCGCTTGTGCATAACACGCTCTTAGGCCATAAGTCGTACCTCGACAACCCGTCGGTGAAATACCGCCGCCTCAAAGGTCTGCGCAGCGTGGAGGAAGGCGACATTGTAGTATTCAACTTCCCTGCCGGCGACACTGTGGCATCGAAGTTCGAGGAAACACCCATGTACTACGACCTTCTGGTGAAGCAGTACGGACGCGATGCCGTGCACACCAACAAGGCACAGTTCGGCGAAATAATATACCGCCCCGTAGACCGCCGACAGAACTTTGTGAAGCGCGCCGTGGGCCTTCCCGGCAATCGTCTGCGCATCGTGAACGACACCATGTACATCAACGGCAAGGTCCGCAGCTTCCCCGAAAATGTGCAGTTCAATTATCTCTTCGCCACCGCTTCGCCTCTCACCGACAGCGAACTTCATGAGCTTGGCATAAATGTGTCGGATATATCGGAATTTGAAAGTGGCTCCACATCGCGCGTCAACATACAGAGCTTCCTCTCCGGCGCCCCCGCTTCAGCTCCGGCATACATGGCTCCGCTCACGGCTTCCATGATAGACAGCATGAAAGCAAGCGGCAAGATGCTGAGCTGTGTGAAATTCAATGAAATCGCACCCTATTTCTACGGCAGCGAGCTAAGCTCGATGGTTTTCCCCTACTTCGAGAACGGCGACTGGACTCTCTCTAACTACGGCGGTACCGATGGGCTGCTCATCCCTGCCAAGGGTATGACCATAGAACTTACTCCCGATGCCTGGACTGTGTACCAGCGTTGCATACGCAACTACGAGGGCCACAGCGACGCTTATTTCGACGAGGCTTCCGACAAGGTGATTATAGACGGTAAACCGGCCGACACCTACACCTTTGCAATGGACTACTACTGGATGATGGGCGACAACCGCGATAACTCGCAGGACTCGCGCTTCTGGGGCTTTGTTCCCGAAGACCACGTTGTGGGAACTCCGATGATTGTACTTGCGTCGTTCGACCGTGAACGCGGCCTCTTCGACGGTAAAATACGCTTCGACCGTATTCTCCGCGATGCAAACCCTGACAAATAGATTTGAAATAAGAAATAATAGTCCGGTGGGCGCGCCTTCTGCGCGTCCGCTTTTTTTTTAAACCATATCTATAAGAATAACATGATTTTTCCACTTCGTCTTTTTCCGGGCATAGGTTACTACGCGGCCATGTACGGCTGCCACGAGGTGAGTTTCGATACATACGCCCGCTACAACAAGGCCGATAAGGACACACACCGTTTTGCCATAGCGGATACACGCGGACTCCTCCGGCTTACAGTGCCCGTTAGCCGCCCGTCGGGCGCATGGACGTGGCGCGAAATAAATGTCAGCGACCACGGGCGCTGGTGGGAGACCATGCCTATAGCACTCGAGTCGGCCTATGGCCGCACCCCCTATTTCGAATTCTATATCGACAGGCTCATGCCTCTGTTCTCGCCCGAGCCAATCGCCGTGAGTGAGCTATGCCTGCGCGCCGACAAAGAGGTACGCCGCATACTCGACATACGCGCCCTTATCACCGACATCACACCCGGCGATGCTGTCTACACCGAAAGAGCCGGGCAGGAGTTTCCGCCCTACTGGCAGGTGCGCGCACACGAACTCGGCTTCATAGGAGGGCTGTCGATACTCGACCTTATTTTCAACCTCGGCCCGGAGGCGCAGCTGTATCTCGCACGGCTCAACGAAGGTAAATAATCGAGGGTATCAACTATCAACAATTAATGTTGATAACTGTAAAAAAACTCTCCAACAACTTCACAACATCTTTATTTGCATAATTCCATATAAGATATAAGCCGACACAGGTGCGACAAATGCAAGAGTCGCACCTGTTTTTTTATCAATGAATATACAACAGGCTTATGTACACTTTCAACAGGGTTTATAATCATTTTTACACTCTAAAAGTTATGAAAATATCAATCATCACAATTATCAACAGTATGTTTATAACGTATGGTATCTCCTACATATCAACCAATTGGCATGTTGAAAAACAATAGAAAACCACAACTAAGACATCAATAAGTCATAAAAGCAAGAAAGAGAGCAAAAAGTTATCACAGCTATTAACACAACTTATTCTTCCTCTTAAAATTTTTGCTTGGGGGGATTAATTTAATCCTTAAAATACAAAACAAAGAAAATAAAAAACAAAGGGTGTTGAAAATGTCGATAACACGGAAAGATAGCTCGGAAAAAAAATAAAATACGTACCTTTGTACTATAAATAAACACTGATGGAAAAAGTAAGTGTAATAGTGTCGACCTACAACCGGCCGGATGCACTCGAACTCTCACTCAAAAGTCTCATGCGGCAGACCCGTCTCCCCGACGAAATAGTAGTGGGCGACGACGGCTCCGGGCCTGAAACCCGAGAGGTGGTGGAACGCATGCAGAGCATAAGTCCGGTGCCGATAATTCATGTGTGGCATCCCGACGAAGGCTTCCGTCTCGCCGCCATTCGCAACAAGGCCGTGCTGGCATCGACAGGCGACTATATAATACAGATAGACGGCGACATCATAGCTCACCGGCACTTCGTGGAAGACCATGTGAGCCATGCCCGCCCCGGATGCTATATGCGAGGCGGACGTGTGATGCTCTCGCGTGAGTTTACCGAACAGCTATGCGCTTCCCGCGAGCCTGCCACGCCCGGTTTCTTTTCGGGCGGCATAGAGAACAAGCGCGGCACCACACTGCGCATCACTCCTCTTGCTTCCATGCTCGCGTCGAGGTATAAACCCAAGTCGTATGCGCTGGGGTGCAATATGTCGTTCTGGCGAAGCGATTTCTTCGACATCAACGGCTACGACGAGGAATTTGTGGGCTGGGGCGGCGAAGAGAGCGACTTCTCTCACCGCCTGCTTATGAAAGGTGTGAAGTACCGCCGCCTTAAGTTCGCCGGTATTGTATATCACCTGTGGCATAAGACTAATTCAATGGATAATCTTGAAAAGAACACCCGCTACTGCGAACGTCAGGATAAAAGTATAGTTTGCGCAAACGGGGTATCGAAGCATATTCAGATGTAAATGAAGACAAAGATAGTAAGCTCGGGCTATAAAGGTATAACAAGTGCGGAAATATATGTGGCTGCTACAAAAAGCCACTCGGCCGACTCGTTGCTGCTGAAGCGCCGCAACGAAATATGGCGCACCGAAATATCGGGCGTGGATGTTGTTGTGAAGTCTTTCGGCTCGGCTCTTATGGGGCAGGCGGTATATGCGGTGCGTACATCCAAGGCTCGACGCTCGTTTGAGTTCGCGCTGGAAATACGTTATCGCGGTTTCTATTCGCCGGCACCTATCGGGTATATGGAAAGACGCGCGCCGGGTCATATACTCATGAGCTCGGTATATATATGTGAGTATATCTCCGATATGTCGCTCGAAGATGCGTTTGCCGCTTATGGCGACGAGTGTATCGAGGCGTTTGCGGCATTTGTGGTGCGCCTGCACAAAAGCGGTATCCGGCACGACGACCTCAACAGTACCAATGTGCGTGTGCGACGTTCCGATGACGGTGAGTTCCGCTTCTCGCTTATCGACCTCAACCGTATGCGTATTTACCCCGAAGGCGTAGAGGTGCCCATGCACGAGTGTTTTGCCAATGTGAGCCGCTTTACTTACGATAATAAGGTAATGGAGACTTTCGCACACAAATACGCCGCTTTACGCGGTCTGCCCGAAGGCTACGGCGAGGTGGTGATGCAGGCCAAGCTCGATTTCGACCATCGTCTGTTCAGGCGCAAGACAGTGCTGCACGCCCTGGGACGTGCAGTAGGGTTGCGCAAAGGTAAAAACTGATATTAAGAGGTTGTTTAATAATGCATGTTAACGACAGGGCCGAAAATTTTGAGGCGGATTTATTCCTGCGGCAAAGGAGCATAGCTGGCTATGCGACAGAAGCAAAGGGATAAAGACGCTCAAAAGTTTCGGAGGCGACGCTAACTTCATTATTTGCAACCTTAAATAAAAATTTATAATTACCTTTGCATGGTGCCTTTTATGTTAATGCGCATTTACTCGTCGGTCACATAGCGGGCTATGCTCCCTCCTCGTAAACTGCACCTTAACATAAAATTCACCACCCTGTCATTAACAATGATTATTAAACAACCTCTTAATAAACAGAATTAGTCCTCCAGCAGGTTGGGGCGGAGGCGGCGTGTGCGTTCGAGCGACTGCTCGTGGCGCCACTCCTCTATTTTAGCCTGATGACCCGAGAGGAGAATATCGGGCACTCCCCAGCCTTTATATACAGCCGGACGAGTGTAGATAGGCGGCTCAAGGAGGTTATCCTGGAATGAGTCGCTCAGTGCACTCTGCTCGTCGCCGATAGCACCGGGTATGAGTCGTACTATCGAGTCGGTGATAATAGCCGCGGGCAGCTCACCGCCGGTGAGCACATAGTCGCCGATAGAAATCTCACGGGTGATGAGGTGCTCGCGTATGCGGTAGTCGATGCCCTTGTAGTGGCCGCACAGTATTATTATGTTTTCAAGCATGGAGAGCGAGTTTGCCATGCGCTGGTTCAGCACTTCGCCGTCGGGGGCAGTGAAGATTACTTCATCGTAGTGGCGCTGCTCTTTTAGTGCGGATATACACCTGTCGACCGGCTCTACCTGTATCACCATGCCGGCATCGCCGCCGAAGGGGTAATCGTCGACCTTTCGGTAGCGGTTTGTGGTGTAGTCGCGCAGGTTGTGCACTTCGATTGTGGCGAGGCCCTTGTCGCGGGCACGTTTTATAATCGAGCAGTTGAGAGGCGACTCAAGCATCTCGGGCAGTACGGTGATGATGTCTATTCGCATTTTACTTTTCACTTTTACAGAATGCAAAATTACACAAAAAATACGTACTTTTGCAGCGCATAACATTCTTATCGCATTATGGCAGACATAAAAATAGCGGGAGTGATGCGCGCCGGAGCGTACTCACCCAACCATATAGGCAACGACGCCGCAATCTTCAATGCCGTGGCCGAGCAGCTCCGCAAACGTGGCTGTGAGGTGAACGTGTACAGTGAAGACCAGTTTATCGCCGGCGAGGTACACGAGCACATTGTGCTGAACATGTGCCGCGAGCAGCGCTCTATAAAGCTTCTTCAGGAAAGAGAAAACGCCGGTGACCTGGTGGTGAACTCGGGCTTCGGCATAGAGAACTGTACCCGAGAGCGAATGACGCGTATTCTCCTCGGCTCGGGTATTCCCTATCCCGAGAGCCTTATTGTAAATACCAACGAGGTGGTGCGCGATGTACTCGAGAAGGCCGGCATGACTTCGTGCTGGATTAAGCGCGGCGACTTCCATGCCATGCACAAGGAAGACGTGAGCTATGTGCGCCATGCCGAGGAAGCGCAGGAAGTGCTTCAGGAATATTTTCTGCGAGGCATAAAGCGTGCCGTAATAAACCGTCACCTCGAGGGTGACCTCGTAAAATTCTACGGTGTGGCCGGCACGCCGTTTTTCTTTTGGTTCTATCCCTTCGACCTGGGCCACAGCAAGTACGGTCACGAGGCCATTAACGGCCATTCGCGCGGACTGGCTTTCGACAAGAAGGCGCTCCAGGCTATGTGCCAGCAGGCCGCCGATGTGCTCGACGTGAAGATTTACGGCGGCGACTGCATAGTCGGCACCGACGGCTCGGTGCATATAATAGACTTCAACGACTGGCCCAGCTTCGCCCCCTGCCGCAATGAGGCAGCTCCTTACATAGCCAAGTGTGTGATGCAATATATAAAATCTAAAAATGCCTGAGTAAATGGGAGATACATCCGCATCATCATCGTACCGCGACTCGCTCAAGTCGCTTGACACCGAAGAGCACATCGACCTTGCTTTCTATCGCCCCGTGGGGTATATGTGGGCCTGCCTGGCCAGACGCCTCGGGGTGACACCAAATGTTATCACTATCGCTTCTATATTTTTAGGCATTGGTGCCGGCATAGCATTTTATTATAATAATATCTGGATAAACATTGCAGGTATGTTGCTGCTTGTGTGGGCCAACTCTTTCGACAGCGCCGACGGCCAGCTCGCCCGCATGACCAAGCAGTACTCCCGCATTGGCCGTATTCTCGACGGTCTTTCGGGCGATGTATGGTTTGCAACCATATATATAGCAATCTGCCTGCGCGAGAATTTGACCTCGCCTTTCTTTGCTTCCCACCCCTGGCTTATATGGGTGGTGGCTGTGGTGACGGGTCTGTGTCACGCCAAGCAGGCTGCCATGGCCGACTATTATCGCCAGTTCCACCTCTACTTCCTCAAAGGCGAGGAAGGAAGTGAACTGGATAGCTCGGCGCCTCTGAAAGAAAAACTCGCGTCACTGAGTTGGACGAAAGATTTCTGGGCAAAGACGGTGCTGTATTTCTACACCAACTACACTGTGAACCAGGAATCGTGGACTCCGGCCATGCAGGCGCTCCGCCGGCAGCTTAAAGAGTCGTATCCCGACGGACGTATTCCGCAGAGCTTCCGCGACGCTTTCCGCAAGCTTAGCCTGCCGCTGATGAAGTACACCAATATACTTTCGTTCAACTGGCGTACTATAGCCCTCTTCTGCTCGCTCTTCATTGGCATGCCCTGGCTCTACTTCGCTTTCGAGCTTGTGGTGCTCAATGCTCTGCTTGTATATATGGTGAAGCGCCACGAGCTTCTTTGCCGTCGCCTTAACGCCGAACTTAAAGAAGGTAAATATAACTGATATGAGCGCTGTAAAAGGTATAATTTTCGACTACGGCGGCACTATAGACTGCTGTGGTGACCACTGGGCGGTGATATTGCGCGAGGCTTACGACACTCTTCCTGTGCCGCAGATTCCTCTTGAAGACTTCATCGAGGCATACGTATATGCCGAGCGCGAAATGGCGCGCACACTCCATGTGCTCCCCCACCACAATTTTCTCGACATGCTGCGCATAAAGACTCGCCTCGAGCTTACCGTGCTGGTCGAAAAGGGGCTTGTGCACGGCGCCAAGGCTGAAGAATACGGAGAGAAGGTGGCTCAGTACTGCTACTGCCATGCCGCAGCCTGCATCGACAAAGCACGCCCTACCCTCGACTATCTACATGCCCGCTATCCTATGGTGCTGGTGAGCAATTTCTACGGAAATGTGGAAGAGGTGCTGCGGGACTTCCGTCTCGACCACTATTTCAAGACCATAGTGGAGAGTGCCGTGGTGGGAGTGCGTAAGCCCGACCCGCGCATATTCACACTCGGAGTTGAAGCCCTTGGCATGAAGCCCGAAGAAGTGCTTGTGGTGGGCGACAGCCTCTCTAAGGATATTCTTCCGGCCGAAAGCATAGGTTGCCGCACGGCTTGGATTAAGGGGCGCCCGTGGTTCAGAGACAGCGACGATACCGTTCGCCCCGGTACAATAGCTGCGCTTGCAGAACTGGAGAAGCTATATTAACAGAAATTAACCTGTATAGTTCTAATTGTCTGTGAAATTAGCATAATTGTACACAAGAGGCTATAATTTAGCAAAACTTAGCAATTTTTCACCAAAATTGCACTGCGAAAATTTTCGCGCTCACAAAAAACTCAGTACTTTTGAGCCGCTAAAATTGGCTGGGACATGCCGATGTGTGTCGTGTGCCTACTTTCAACTTGATAACAATAACAGTCAAATTTAATACAAACTATTTAAAATGAGCGAATTAAAAGCTAAGCCGGCAACCGGCAAGCTCGGCGTCTTGGTTGTTGGCTGCGGTGCAGTCACTACTACTTTCATGACCGGTGTACTTATGGCACGTAAAGGTCTTGCCAAGCCCGTCGGCTCGATGACTCAGTACGACCGTATCCGCGTCGGACAAGGTGCTGACAAAAAATACCTTAAATACAACGAGATAGTTCCTATCGCAGACCTCAACGATATCGTTTTCGGCACATGGGACGTATATCCTGCAAATGCCTACGAGGCTGCTATCAACGCTGAAGTCCTCAAAGAAAAGGACATCAACCCCGTGCGCGAAGAGCTCGAGGCTATCAAACCCATGCCCGCCGCTTTCGACCACAACTATGCCAAGCGTCTCGACGGCGACAACGTGAAGACCGGCACACGCTGGGAACTCGTTGAACAACTCCGCGAAGACATCCGCAACTTCAAGGCCGCCAACAACTGCGAGCGCGTAGTTGTACTCTGGGCTGCTTCCACCGAAGTATATGTGCCCGTCGATGAGAAGGTACACTACCACCTTGCCGACCTCGAGGCTGCCATGAAGGCCGACGACAAAGAGCATATCGCACCCTCTATGTGCTATGCTTACGCCGCCCTCACCGAAGGCGCTCCTTTCATCATGGGTGCTCCCAACACTACCGTAGACTTCCCCGCCATGTGGGAACTCGCCGAGAATACCAAGATGCCTATCGCCGGTAAGGACTTCAAGACAGGCCAGACTCTCGTTAAGTCGGGCTTCGCTCCTATCATCGGCACCCGTTGCCTCGGCCTTTCCGGCTGGTTCTCGACCAATATCCTCGGCAACCGCGACGGTCTTGTGCTCGACGAACCCGCCAACTTCCGCACCAAAGAAGTGTCGAAGCTCTCTACTCTCGAATCTATCCTCGTGCCCGAGGAGCAGCCCGACCTCTACACCAACTACTACCACAAGGTGCGCATCAACTACTATCCCCCGCGCAACGATAACAAGGAAGGCTGGGACAACATCGACATCTTCGGCTGGATGGGCTATCCCATGCAGATTAAGATTAACTTCCTCTGCCGCGACTCTATTCTCGCTGCTCCCCTCTGCCTTGACCTCGTGCTCCTCAGCGACCTCGCCGCACGCGCCGGCCGCTATGGCACACAGCGCTTCCTGAGCTTCTTCCTCAAGAGCCCCATGCACGACTATACCAAGGACGAAGTGCCTGTAAACCACCTCTTCCAGCAGTATGTGATGCTTAAGAACGCTATCCGCGAAATGGGTGGCTATCAGGCCGACGAGCTCATAGACTAAGCACCTCCCTGTAAACTCATAACCATCATAGAGCAGGCACGCCCCGACAGGTGTGCCTGCTTTGTGGTTTTCTCACCCAAATATTTACGGATGCAATGAAAAACGCTTTTGTCACTATAGCGATGCTGATAGTGTCGAACATATTTATGACATTCGCATGGTACGGGCATCTCAAGCTCCAGTCCATGAAAATAATAGGCGACAACACTCCGCTCTATGCCGTGATACTGCTGTCGTGGGGCATAGCTTTGGCCGAATACTGCTTTATGGTACCGGCCAACCGCATAGGTTTCATCGGCAACGGAGGCACATTCTCGCTGATGCAACTCAAAGTAATACAGGAAGCTATCACCCTGATTATCTTTACACTCTTCACTGTAGTATTTTTCCGCGGCGAAGCGCTGCAGTGGAACCACTTCGCCGCCTTCGCATGCCTGATAGCCGCTGTGTACTTCGTGTTTATGAAGTGAGAGCCTGGTAAGCACTATATAAATATTAACGCCGGTTGCCCGGAGCAAGTTGCACATGTGCAGATTTTTTTGGAAGATAAAAAAAATTTGCATACTTTTGTGAAAATTTGGTACGGAATGGCAAAGGATTTAGCCGAGCAACTGAGCCGTATCGGCCATAAGGCCGAGCTGTTGGTAACACGTTATGCTACCCTGCGGGAGGATAACGAGAAGTTGCGCAGACAGCTTACCGAGCTTAAGGCCGAGCTTAAGGCACGCGATGCCCTTATCGACAGGCAGCGCATAGAGCTTGAGCACTTGAAGATATCATCGGCCATAGCGCCCGATACAGCCACTGCGCGCGAAGCCAGAGCCACTCTCACCGAATTAGTGCGGGATATCGACGCTTGCGTCGCCGACTTGATGAAAGACATTTAGCCCCCGCTCCCTGCCCGATGAACAAGCAGAATGAACATAGAATAACAATCAAAATAGCCGACACGGATGCTTTCAGAATTCCGGTCAAGGAGGACGAAGAGTCGTTCTACCGACATGTGATAGAGCAGATTAACAACAATGTGAGCCGTTTCCGCTATGGCCCTAATGCCGACTCACCATCGGCGGCTCTGGCCAAGGTGACGCTCTACTATGCCGTGATGCTTTACCGACAGACAAATTTGATTAACTCCGAAGCAGAGTTGCTACAGAACTTTGAAGAGCGTATCGACGCTCTACTCAAGAATATCGACTGAGTTGCGCTGCAGGAGTAGCAGAAGCAGGGTCTTACTTTCTTCAAGCCTTCGAAGCGCTCTATACCGCGCGCCGAGTTTAATTTCCGCACTTTTCAACCCGTGCACGGGCCTTTACAACGGCTCCGTACGTAGCAGGGTGGGAAGGTGCTTGTTTTTTTATTGTAACAATTGCAAGATAATATGACAGTTGTAATCTACATCGCTATCGCCGTAGTCGCCGCAGCGCTCGCTGTGGCTGTGACTTTGGTGGTGCAGCGTAAGATGGCATCTTCGCGTGCCAACCAGATTATCGCCGAGGCCGAGCGTGCTGCCGAAGACCTCAAGCGCGACAAGGTACTTGAAGGTCGTGAAGAAGCCCTGAAAATCACTACCGACGCCGAAAAACAGGCAAACCAGAAGATGTCGAAGCTCCAGTCGGTGGAGGCTAAAATGAAGCAGCGCGAACTCCAGCTTAACCAGCAGCAGAGCGAGAATCAGCGCACCCGCAACGAGCTTGAAAACACGCGTCAGAACCTCGAAGCCCAGCAGAATGTGGTGAACCAGCGTCAGAGCCAGCTCGACGAGATGCACCGTCAGGCGCAAGACCTTCTCGAGCATATCTCGGGCCTGTCATCTGCCGAGGCCAAGGAGAAACTCATCGAGAGCCTCAAGGACGAGGCCAAGACCGCCGCGGCATCGTATATCAACGATATTATGGACGATGCCAAGCTTACGGCCAACAAGGAGGCCAAGCGCATCGTGGTGCAGTCTATCCAGCGTGTAGCCACCGAGACGGCCATAGAGAACTCTGTGACGGTGTTCCACATCGACTCCGATGAAATCAAGGGTCGCATCATTGGCCGCGAAGGCCGCAACATACGTGCTCTCGAAGCCGCTACAGGCATCGAAATCATTGTGGACGATACCCCTGAGGCTATCGTGCTCTCGGGCTTCGACCCCGTGCGCCGCGAGGTGGCCCGCCTGGCACTGCATCAGCTTGTGGCCGACGGCCGCATACACCCTGCCCGCATCGAGGAAGTGGTGGCAAAAGTGCGCAAGCAGCTCGAACAGGAGATTATCGAGACAGGCCAGCGCACCGCTATCGACCTCGGCATACACGGTCTGCATCCCGAACTCATCCGCATGGTGGGCAAGATGAAATACCGCTCGAGCTACGGTCAGAACCTGCTCCAGCACTCGCGCGAGACAGCCAATCTCTGTGCCGTAATGGCTTCGGAACTTGGTCTCAACCCCAAGAAAGCACGTCGCGCAGGTCTTCTGCACGATATAGGCAAGGTGCCCGACGAAGAGCCGGAACTGCCGCATGCACTCTTAGGCATGAAGCTTGCCGAGAAATACAAGGAGAAGCCCGAAATATGCAACGCTATCGGCGCTCACCACGACGAGGTGGAGCAGACTTCGCTGCTCGCACCCATTGTGCAGGTGTGCGACGCCATTTCGGGTGCTCGACCCGGTGCTCGCCGCGAGATTGTAGAGGCCTACATCAAGCGTCTCAACGACCTCGAGCAGCTTGCCATGAGCTATCCCGGTGTGGTTAAAACTTACGCCATACAGGCCGGCCGCGAGCTTCGCGTGATAGTGGGTGCTGACAAAATCGACGATGCCGAGACCGAAAAGCTTTCGTCGGAAATAGCACGCCGTATTCAGGACGAAATGACATATCCCGGACAGGTGAAAATCACCGTTATCCGCGAGACCCGCTCGGTAAGCTTCGCTAAATAACAGCCTCAGTCATGGCAAAGCATAAAGATAACGGCGCGCTTCCCCGGGGAAGTGCGCCTGCCGGTGACAGCTCGTCAGAGGCCGCACAGGTGCCTTCGGGCGTGCCGGTCAAGCCGAAGACGTCGGGCTGTGGCGACTGCCGCCGCCGTAAGCTGCACAGCTTCAACTGGCTCGACGATATCCCCGGAGGTTATGCCTCGGGCGAATATGTGGAGGTTCAGTTCAAGAATACCCGTAAGGGCTACTACCGCAACACTACCAACCTGCCGCTCGAAAGCGGCGATTTGGTGGCTGTGGAGGCCGTCCCCGGCCACGATATAGGCACCGTGACGCTCACGGGCGCTCTGGCCGAGTTGCGTATGCGCCGCTCGCTGGGCCGCAACGGAAACATTGCCGATGTGAAGCGTGTGTTCCGCCTTGCCAAGCCTGCCGACATCGAGAAATATGAGGAGGCAAAGGCGCGCGAGGACGATACCATGATACGCGCACGCCGCATTGCCGAGGAGCTGAAGCTCAATATGAAGATTGGCGATGTGGAGTATCAGGGCGACGGCAACAAGGCTATTTTCTACTATATCGCCGACGAGCGCGTGGACTTCCGCCAGCTTATCAAGGTTCTCGCCGAGACCTTCAAGGTACGTATCGAGATGAAGCAGATTGGCGCGCGCCAGGAAGCCGGACGCATTGGCGGTATAGGCCCCTGCGGACGTCCTCTGTGCTGCTCGCAGTGGATGACAAATTTTGTGTCGGTGGCAACAAGCGCCGCCCGCTATCAGGATATATCGCTCAACCCGCAGAAACTTGCAGGCCAGTGCGCCAAGCTCAAATGCTGCCTTAACTTCGAAGTGGATACTTATGTGGAGGCTTCGCGCCACATGCCGTCGCGCGATGTGAGGCTCGAGACTGCCGACAGCACATGGTTCTACTTCAAGAGCGACATCTTTAACCGCACTGTCACCTACTCTACCGACAAATCGTTGGCGGCCAACCTTGTTACGGTGAGCGCCGACCGCGTATTCGAGGTTATTGCCCTCAACAAGAAGGGAGAGAAGCCTCTCACGCTTCTGCCCGAGTCGGAAGAGAAGCCCAAGACACGCTCTGAGTTCGGAGATATTCTCGGCGATGACGACGACCTCGCCCGCTTCGACAAAAAGAAGAAGCGCAAGAAGAAATCGCAGAAGCAGGGGGGCGGCAAACCGGAGCGCGACGCCGCACAGACAGTCGCCGGAGCTGGTGGTCAGCAGTCTGAAAGCAAAGGTGCCGACGCACCCAAAAATGACGGAGCACCCAAGAAGAAGCGTCCGCAGCGTAATCATCGCCCCGGCGGTAAAGACAAACCCGCATCGGGTCGTCCTCCCAAAGACAAGCAGTCATGACAGGGCGCCGCTTACACCGTATTGTCGCAGGGGCCGTGGCGGGTGCCATGATAGCCTCATGCGGCATCACAGGCTTGCGCGGTAACGGCGACGACAACTACTATAGCGCTTTCGTCAACTTCCGCGGGCAGGAATGGCTCTACTCCGAGCCTGCGGTGATGATTGTGGATACACTGCGCGACAGCGTGGCCCGCAGCGGCACTTTGGTGCTTTCTCTGCGCCACTCCGATGCCTATGAGTACAGCAATATATGGCTTGAGCTGTCGCGCCCCGTAAACGATACAGTTGTGCGCCGAGATACGTTCAACCTGCTGCTGGCCGACGACTTCGGACGGTGGTACGGACGCGGCTCGGGTCCGTCGCTGCAGCTCACCGATACTCTCTATACCGATTTCACGCTCAGGCGCGGCGATACCCTCACTCTCCGCCACATAATGCGCGTGGATACTTTGGCAAACATCGAGCAGGCCGGTATTGTTTACTATCCTAAAGAATGAGTATGAACTCCACTCCGAAATTCGACAGTCTGCTTTTCGATATGGACGGTACCCTGTGGGATGCCGTAGCTAGCTATTGTGCCGTGTGGAACACCACTATAGATGTCCTTTGTCCCGAGGTGCCCCACGTAAACTACGAGCGCCTGTGCTCCATGATGGGAAAGCCGCTCGAAGAGATTTTCGCGACTTTCATCGGCAATGCGGTACCTTACGATGCTTTCATGAAGGGGCTGCTCGACAATGAGGCTGTGATAATGCCCAGGCTCGGCGGCGTGCTTTATCCCGGCGTACGCGAGACCATAGAGAAGCTGTCGCGGTCGTTCAAACTCTTCATGGTGAGCAACTGCACACCCGACGGTCTGCCGAACTTCCTGAGTTATACCGCTCTCGGCCCTTTCATTACCGACTATATTTCCTATGGCGACAACGGGCGCGAGAAAGACTACAACATAGCCCTTATGGTGAGCCGCCACAAACTCGAAGCGCCTCTGTATATCGGCGATACTATGGGCGACTGCCTCAGCTCTCACGCTGCCGGCGTGCCTTTTGCATGGGCATCATACGGCTTCGGCCAGGGTGTGCAGGGCCAGGACTATACTCTCGACGACATTACCGACTTACTAAAAATAGTCTGCTGACATGAATACAGCTATAAATCTCCTCGGCGAAAAAGAACAGGCTCTCCGCACCGGCCGCCTGTGTTCTCTTATGGAAAAGGCCGGCATAGTCTGCGCTCTAATCCGCGACAACGCCAACATATACTGGCTCACAGGACGCGTGTTCCGCGGCTACATATACATAGACACGCGCCTGGAGGCGCCGCTCTACTTTGTGCGTCAGCCCAACCACCTGCGCGACGTACGCGAAGGTGCTGTACACTTTATCCGCAAGCCAGAGCAGATAGCCTCTATGCTTTCCGAGGCATCGGTGACAGTGGACGCGCCCGTGGCTCTTGAGCTTGACTCCGACGCATACAGCGAGGCCGTGCGCCTCGCGGCAGTGTTCGGTCAGCTACCGCAGCAGAATTTATCGCCCGTAGTAAGGCTTGCCAGGGCCGTTAAGACCGCTGTCGAGCAGGCCATGCTGCGAGAGTCGGGCATACGCCAGAGCTACGTGTACGAGCGCATACCGCGCCTCTACCACGAGGGTATGACCGATATAGAGTTCCAGATAGAGATAGAGCGCGCATCGCGTCTTGAAGGATGTCTGGGCCAGTTTCGCGTAGCAGGTTCCGACATGGAGCTTTTTATGGGCAATGTGCTCACCGGCGATAATGCCGACACACCTTCGCCCTACGACTTCGCCATGGGCGGCGAAGGTGCGGACCCCTCTATTCCAGTCGGTGCCAACGGTACTGTAATCAAGCCAGGTGCACCCGTCATGGTGGATGTGAACGGCAACTACACCGGCTATATGACCGATATGACGCGTATGTACAGCGCCGCGCCTTTGGACAGTCGCGCTGTTGAGCTGAACCGCCTTTCGGCCGATATCTGCGATGCTCTCGCAGCCATGATGAAGCCCGGCGTGGAGGCCAAAGCGCTCTATGAAAAAGCGCTAGCAATAGCCACCGAGGCCGGCTATGCCGATTTTTTCATGGGCCACCGCTATCACGCAGGCTTTGTTGGGCACGGCATAGGCATAGAAGTGAACGAGCAGCCTGTGCTTGCACCCCGCTCGCGCGACATCCTCGAAGAGGGCAATGTAATCGCCGTAGAGCCTAAATTCGTGCTCCCCGGCCTTGGTGCCGTCGGTGTGGAAAATACCTACATAGTCCGGGCCGAAGCTCCTGCGGAGCGCATCACCAACGCCCGTACCGACATAAGTCTGCTGGACTGACTCAGGTGGGAGAATTATTATGGCCACAGCTGCCTGAGCTGCCATAAAATATACTATCATTAATATGGATTTTAAGGAAAAAGCAATAAGAGCTATAGTGAAATCTGCTGTCGAGTGTTATGCTTCAGGGTTTTCCGACAGGCATATCGGTGAAGCCGATGACCCCGAGGGTACTATTAATATGAAGATACACAATATCTTTATAGCAGCACTTGGCGCGGATATCCAATACTATTCCGCTCTTGCACGTTCGCTTGACAGCAGCCTTGGCAACATGCTCGAAAAAATGGCTATCAATATAGCATCTCTCAACTATGAAGTAAGCCGCCATGTAGAAGGGCCGATTTATGCCGAGCAGACAAATGAGATTGCAAGACTCCTTGAATGTTATAAGAATACCAAAGGTATTACCCACAAGAAGCCCGAGGTAAGCGACTATACTGGTATTCTGGAAAAGAAAGGCGGTGGCGAGCACAGCAAGCGACATGAAAGCGATTATTGTCTTGTAGATAGGACTACAGGCATCCATTATCTTATAGAGCTGAAGATTGGCGGCGACCTTGACAATAAAAAGGCCCGTTCGGAGAAAGAAGCATTGCTTGAACAGTATTGTATCCTTGCCAATACTATTGGCAAGGAAGACAGTATACGCATATATTTTGCTACCGCATATAACCGATACGGAGAGGGCAATGTGTGGAAACAAGGTCGTGTAAGGCAATTTTTTGCAGATGATGAACTTCTTATCAGTAAAAAGTTCTGGAATCTTGTATGCAAAGATGACAATGGATATGATATTGTGATTGATGAGTATCGCAAGAATGCAGGATTGATAGTAGCTGCCCTGGAGAAGATAAAACAAGTATATCTTCAATAAAGACAGTATGAAGTGTCAATGGAAGAAATGCCTATTGAATGGAGACAGCAGGGATATTATCAAACGTATTCCTGACAATTCCATAGACTTTATTCTTACCGACCCGCCGTATAATCTTGGAAAACATTCTACCGGTAATATTCCGTTGCCCGGTCGTTCGGCTATGAATAATGATGTCGCCGATTGGGATATGATAGATTTTCACCCGGAAGAATGGGCCGATGATTTTGTAAGGATTTTGAAACCTACCGGAAATCTTTTTATTTTCACATCATATAATATGATAGGCCGGTGGTATGATTGTCTTGACCATAGATTTGACACCAGCAATTTTATGATTTGGCATAAAACAAATCCTGCACCTAAAATTTTTAAGGCCGGATTTTTAAATAGCTGTGAGATGGTTTTTACGTGTTGGAACAAGAAACATACCTGGAATTTCATTTCACAGTCTGAGATGCATAATTTTGTGGAAAGTCCGATATGTATGCGTCCCGAACGTCTGTCTGAGCCTAAGCATCCGGCGCAAAAACCGGTGTCAATATTAAGGAAAATGATACAGATAGCCTCGAATATAGGAGATATTGTATTCGACCCTTTCATGGGTGTGGGGTCGGTCGGAGTGGCAGCTATCGGATTGGGCCGCAGATATTTCGGAGTGGAAATCGACTCGGAATACTTTGAAGCGGCCAAGTTGAGAGTCGGAAAGGAATTGGAGGGAACAGATAATACCCCGTTAGGATATACCTATAATTTGACTTTGACAGAGACATGCAATAATATAGTTTGTGAGCCGAATACAGTTTTTCAACCTGAAATAGACGAATTGAATTTATTTTTGAATTATAAAGATGCCTGACGATACTCTTACAACAGGACTGAGGCCTATTATAAAATGGCCGGGAGGTAAGGAAAAAGAGCTTAAATACATTATACCCAACCTTCCGGTCTTTAATCGCTACTTCGAACCATTTGTAGGAGGTGGTGCCGTATTTACCGGTATTCAGGCTGAGGAATATTTCATAAATGACCTCTCTTCTGAGCTAATTGAATTGTATACTTCAATTGCACTTCAGAGACCGAGTTTTTTTGATGCCGTTGAAAAGATTGACTGTTCATGGGTTGAAGCATCACGTTTTCTTGATGAAAACAGGGATATTGTGGCTATTTACATGCGTTATAGAGAGGGGGAGATTTCAAAAGAACAGCTGAAGGCAATCGTTACCGAGTTCTGTGACAGGCGAGTCGATGCTATTGGCAATATTTTAAGTATTGATTTCAATGCTTATACAGGTACTTTAATTAATGAATTAAAGTCCAACCTGTTTAGGAAGTTTTCGAGAATGAGGGTGCTTGAGCTCTCAAAAAATGACTTGCCGGAAAAAGACATACACGAAAATATCGAAGCAGCAATCAAGAGTGCATTATATATGACATATCGTTATATGTACAACAATGTACCGAAAAATGATATATTGCATTGTCCGCTCTTCTTCTTTATTCGAAACTATGCCTATAGTGGAATGTTCCGTTATAGTTCCAAGGGTGATTTCAACGTACCCTATGGCGGTATTGCCTATAATACCAAACGATTGTCTAAAAAACTATCATATTATTCCTCGCCTGAGTTAATAGCACATTTTAGGAGAAGTAATATATTTAATCTTGATTTTGAGACATTCTTGGAGGCCGTAAATCCTGATGAAAACGATTTTGTATTTTTAGACCCTCCTTATGACACAGAATTCAGTACCTACGCTCAAAACGACTTTACAAAGGATGACCAAAGAAGACTTGCCGGCTACTTAACTAATAGATGTAGAGCAAAATGGATGCTGATAATCAAGAATACAGATTTTATTTTTAACCTGTATAACGTTCCGGGGGTAAATATTATGTCATTTGACAAGGAATACCTTGTCAGTTTCATGAATCGTAATGAAAAGAAGGTAGAACATCTTATAATTACGAATTATCAGATATAAACTTAGCTAAGATATAGCGTGTAAAATCGCGACATTTTTGGTTATAATAATTAAAGGCTGAGCATGTTCGTTTGCTCGGACTTTGATTGTTTGTGGGTTTCCAAAGAATTTCATTATATTTGCAGACAATGTTATCCATGAAAAGTGCTCTTACTCTTTGCGCTGCAATACCATAATCAAAAAATATTTACCATGAAAAAGCTCCTTTCCTTTATTTTCCTGACTGTGGCGCTTGCTCTCGGAGCCGGCAACTATCAGATTATGTTCGATGCGTGTATGAGCGACGGTAACTTTGAAGCTGCCGACAGTCTGATTAAAGAGTGGAGTCGCAAGGTCCCCCACGACCCTGAGCTGTTTCCGGCGAGGTTCAATCTGCTTCTCAATCGTGCTCACAGCGATATGCTGGTGCTGTCTGACAAGCCAGCGCAAGGTGGTGAGCAATTGCAGTTGGCCGACAGTACGGGTAATACGGCTTATCTTTATAGCGAAGTATCGTGGAAGGATTCGCTTCTTGATATGGCATTTGTGGAGATTGACCGTGGTATATCCGCTTGCCCCGACCGCATTGATTTCAGGCTTGGCAAGGCGGCAGCCGCTACAATGTCTGCCCGATGGGAAACTGCTGTCGATGCTCTCGATGGATTGCTGGAGCACGATGCCAAGAATAACGGCAAATGGCTCGGGAGCGGCAATGCCGGACAGCCCGGCGCTGATACTTTGCTTGCCGATGCGGTGTTCGACCGCCTGAGCGACATTTACCGTTCCGACTCGCGTGGCGCTGTTGAAGTGGCACTGCCGTTGGTGGCGAAGGCTGCAAAACGCTTTCCTGCCGACGTGAGAATCCTCAATCTGGCAGGCGGCATGAATTATAGTATCGGAAGCGATGAGACTGCACTTGCATACTTTGAGGAAGCGGCACGCGTTGCCCCCGACGACGCTATGCCGCTCACTAATATTGGCTATATATTATACCAACGCGGCGACAGTGTCGGGGCTATTGAAATATACCGCAAAATCGAGAACGGTAAATATGATGAAGACAGCAAAAATATTGCCCGACAGATGATTGCTGATATAATGACTCCAATTCAGGATATGGAGGAGTATTTCTACTTTTTCCGCTATCTGCCGCAGATTGCCGCGCAGGCGACAAGTCCTGCCGATTTTCTGGACGTGGAGATGATTAACAGCCGTATTCCGGCTTACAATAAACTTCGTTCGCCTTTTGCCGACAGCGACATAACTGCCGAAGAGGTGTTGGCGCAGGACGGTGGGTCGAACGTTGTGGTATGGACATTCCCTATGCCGAGCCAAATGCCGATGTGCAGGTACATGGCGTTCGTGCCCGACGGCAACGGGCGTTGCAAAGTGCTGACTCTCGAAAAATCATTAGAAGACTATTGGATTGTGGGCACGATGACCAACGACGTGCACAGCAATTTCAGCGACATGCCCTACCCGGCCGACGCCGCAGCATTTGTTGACGGGCTACGCCTGCGGAAGCTTGTAAAGTAGAAAGCGTCTGAATTTAGCCTGATGAATTTTTAGTACTCTTACCGGGATGTTTTGCCCCCAATAAAATTGTTTCCAATTGTTTTAATTGTTTGGAAAATATCCCTGCGGGAAGTACAAACAAATTTTGCAGCCTGAGACATTGAAACACCAGCCATACAAACAAATTTTAATTGCTTAATGGCTGGCAATCAGTATTTTATGTGAATTTCAGAGGCTTAATACTCGTCCTCGTTGAAGAGGAAGTCTTCTTTTGAGGGGTAGTCGGGCCATATGTCTTCGATACTTTCGTATACTTCGCCTTCGTCTTCTATTTCCTGGAGATTTTCGATGACTTCGAGGGGCGAACCGCTGCGCATAGCGTAGTCGATGAGCTCGTCTTTAGTGGCGGGCCAGGGCGCGTCTTCGAGCTTAGAGGCTAATTCAAGAGTCCAATACATAGTGCTGTTTCTTTTTGAGTGCGCAAAGATAGCTATTTTCTTGTTTCTGACAAGGCTTATGGGCAAATATTTTATGCCGGGTGTGTGTTTTTCTTTTCGGGCATAAAGATAGCGGTGCGCGGCTGCCTGAGGCTGTGCGCACCGCTGTGATATGTGCCGGTGTCATACGAAGTCGCGTAGCATGCGGGAGAGCTCTTCGTAGCTCTTGTGCCCGGCGTCGCGCCATGCTTCCTGCCCGTCTTTGAACAGGATGAATGTGGGGTATGTGATTACTTTGTATGCCCTTACGAGATCTTGGCTCTGCGAGCCGTCGATTGCGAGTACGTTGGCGCGTCCGGCGTAGGTGTCGCCAAGGCGTGTCATCACATCGGTGTCTTCGTTGCGTCCGGGGCGTCCGAACTCAACCAATGTCGGGCGTGCCTGTCCGAGATAGTCGGTCAGGATTTTGTCGATAGTTGTATTCTGAGTCATTGTAGGAGAGACGTTGGAGGGTGATTATTCTTCGTCGCTTTTTGTGGCGAGGTGGTCGTGGATGTGTCGCTCGAGCTCGTCGGCCTGCTGTACGCCTACTGTGCGCCACACGGCTTCACCGTTTTTGAAGAGGATGAGAGTGGGCACGGAGCGCACGTTGTATGTTGCGGCGAGACGGCGGTTCTGGTCGATGTCGACCTTGAGAATGTTTGCGGTGTCGCCTACTTTCTTTTTCACTTCTTCGAGTATGGGGCCTTGCACGCGGCATGGGCCGCACCATGTGGCGAAGAAGTCGACGAGGGTGGGTTTGTCTTGCTGGATAAGTTGTTCGAAGTCGCTCATAGCGTTATGTGTTTTTTAGAGTGTAGTTATGATGTTTGTGTCTGTATGTATGTGTCTGTATAGGTGATAACGCCATGACGGGCGCGAGGGTTCATTCGAGGAGCATCTTGCGCTCGCACCGCAGTACTCGGCCAGGGAACTGGCGTATGAAGCCGTGGTTGTGTGTGGCTACCACCACGGTGGCGTTTCCTTCGGCGGCTATGCTGTGTAGGTCGGCCATTATGTGCTCTCCTGTGGCTGGGTCGAGATTGCCGGTAGGCTCGTCGGCGAGGATGAGTCCCGGCTCGTTGAGGAGGGCGCGCGCTATCACTATACGCTGCTGCTCGCCACCCGACAGCTGGTGGGGCATTTTGAATGCTTTTGTGGCCATGCCCACGCGTCGCAGCACGCTGTCGATGCGGGCCTCGCGCTCGCCTTTGTCGCTCCAGCCGGTGGCTTGCAGCACGAAGTCGAGGTTGGCGTATGCCGTGCGGTCGGGCAGGAGCTGGAAGTCCTGGAATACGATGCCTATGCGTCGGCGCAGATACGGTATGTCGCGGCTGCGGATACACGTGAGGTCGTAGTCGAATACTCGGGCGCTGCCTGTTGCTATGGGTACTTCGGCGTATAGCGATTTCAGCAGCGAAGTCTTGCCGCTTCCCACACGTCCGAGCAGATATATGAATTCACCGGTGGCCACGGTGAAGCCTACGTCGGTCAGAGCCACGTGTTCGTTGCGTAATATTTCTACGCCTTTATATTCTATAATATCCATGACAGCGCAAATATACGCGATTTTTTTCGTAATTTTGCACCAAATATCGCTTTGAATGAAAAATATCCGCAACTTTTGTATTATAGCTCACATCGACCATGGTAAGTCGACCCTGGCCGACCGTCTGCTTGAATATACCGATACGGTGGCTGCCAAGGATATGGAGGCGCAGGTGCTCGACGACATGGATTTGGAGCGCGAGCGCGGCATTACTATCAAGAGCCACGCTATACAGATGGGGTATGAGCTCGACGGCTCCCGTTATGTGCTCAACCTTATCGACACCCCGGGGCACGTAGACTTCTCCTACGAGGTCTCGCGCTCGATAGCCGCGTGCGAGGGCGCTCTGCTCATTGTGGATGCCTCGCAGGGCATACAGGCGCAGACTATCTCTAACCTGTATATGGCTATCGACAACGACCTCGAGATTATTCCCGTAATCAATAAGGTAGACCTCGACTCGGCCAATCCCGAAGAGGTCGAAGACCAGATAGTAGACCTGCTCGGCTGCAAGCGCGAGGAAATCATCCGCGCATCGGGAAAGACAGGCATAGGCGTGCCCGACATACTCCGCGCCATTGTGGAGCGCGTACCCGCACCCGTAGGCGACCCCGAGGCGCCACTGCAGGCTCTTATCTTCGACTCGGTATTCAACCCGTTCCGCGGCATCATAGCTTATTTCAAGATAGTAAACGGCACTATCCGCAAGAACGACTTTGTGAAATTCGTGGCTACCGGCAAGGAATACCATGCCGACGAAATAGGCATCCTCAAGCTCGACATGGTGCCCGGCGCCGAGCTGTCGGCAGGCAATGTAGGATACATCATCTCCGGCATCAAGTCCAGCAAGGAAGTGAAGGTCGGCGACACCATAACGCACGTCGACAAACCCTGCAGCGCCGCTATCGACGGCTTCGAAGAAGTAAAGCCCATGGTATTCGCCGGCGTATACCCCATTGAAACCGAAGACTTCGAAAACCTGCGCGCCTCGCTCGAGAAACTTCAGCTCAACGACGCCTCACTCACATTCACCCCCGAATCGTCGGCCGCCCTCGGCTTCGGCTTCCGCTGCGGCTTCCTCGGACTGCTCCATATGGAGATTATACAGGAGCGTCTCAGCCGCGAGTTCGACATGGAAGTCATCACCACCGTGCCAAACGTAAGCTACCGTGTGTACGACAAGCGGGGCACCATGACAGAAGTGCATAACCCCTCGGGCCTCCCCGACCCCACCCTTATAGACCACATCGAAGAGCCGTATATACGCGCCTCAATCATCACCACAGGCGACTACATCGGCCCTATCATGACTCTCTGTCTCGGCAAACGTGGCGAACTCATCAAGCAGGAATACATATCCGGCAACCGACTCGAGCTTACCTTCGACCTGCCACTTGGCGAAATCGTAATCGACTTCTACGACAAACTCAAGAGCATATCGAAGGGCTATGCGTCGTTCGACTACCACCTGCACGACTACCGCGAGAGCAAACTCGTGAAACTCGACATACTTCTCAACGGCGAAAGCGTCGACGCCCTCTCTACCCTCACCCACGCCGACAACGCCGTCACCTTCGGCCGCCGCATGTGCGAGAAACTCAAGGAACTCATCCCGCGCCAGCAGTTCGAGATAGCCATCCAGGCCGCAATCGGCGCCAAAATCATAGCGCGCGAAACCATAAAAGCCGTCCGCAAAGACGTGACAGCCAAGTGCTACGGCGGTGATATTTCGCGAAAGCGCAAACTCCTCGAAAAACAGAAAAAAGGCAAGAAGCGCATGAAGCAAATCGGCTCCGTTGAGGTACCCCAGAAAGCATTCCTGGCTGTACTCAAACTTGACTGAAGCCACACCCTTAACAATACACGAAGCCTCCGACAACATTGCCGGAGGCTTCGTATATTCTGTAATACGGCGACCTTACACCCTTACTTGCATCCGCTCCCCTTCACAGGAATTTTAGCGATGCGACGCTCATGTCGGCCTCCCTCGAAAGCAGTGTTCATAAACACATTCACAATCTCGAGCGCGAGCTCGGGCGCGATAAAACGGGCCGGCAGCACAAGCACATTGGCATCGTTGTGGAGGCGGGCCAGACGAGCCAGCTCCACATTCCAGCACAGAGCCGCGCGGATACCCTGATGCTTGTTGAGCGTCATACCGATACCATTGCCCGAGCCACATAACGCAATACCGGGATAAGCGGCACCGCTTTCCACAGCCTCGGCGCAAGGATGAGCGAAGTCGGCATAATCGCAGCTCTCAGTGCTGTCGGTACCGAAATCCACATATTTCACACCCTTCGATTCGAGATACCCCTCGATAATACATTTCATTTCATATCCGGCGTGGTCGCTGCACAAACCCACAGGAACACCGTTTTTAATAATATCCATATCGCTGATAAATAAAAGATTAAAAGATTTGCAGCCCCATTAGCTACAAATCACTGCAACAAAAATAACAAAAAAACGGCACAAAAAGTGTTCAAATCCAAAATAAATGCTTACCTTTGCAAAGCAAAAGCCCAGGTGGCGGAATGGTAGACGCGCTCGTTTCAGGTGCGAGTGCTGCGAGGCGTGCAGGTTCGAGTCCTGTTCTGGGCACCCATAAATCCCGTAACTCATTGATAATCAAGAGTTGCGGGATTTTTCTTTTGCTTTTGTCTGCAAATTGTCTGCAAACTTGAAGTCAATAACCCTTAGACCCCATTATTTTTGAGAAAAATTTTCAATGGTTGGCTGATTTTTGGCTGCGGCAGCCAAAATCAAATGTTAAAAACATCACTACTCAAATATTAACATTAGTTAAATAGTTAATATCTACGTTTGCTTCCACTACCCTTGTAGTAGCTACCTTTTGATAAAAATAGTTTCACGACTTCCGATAGCTATCCGTTGACGAACCCTCGCTTGTAAAAAAGTGTTTCTTTATTATATACCCTATCGGATGAATGGACATGACCTCCCATATTACGAAAACATACTCTGCGCAAGAATGTCGTTTATTGAACCATTCTGCACGGATTGGGAGGCTGTGACTGTCAACCATCTTATTGAGCTGAAAAGATGTTTAATCGAAGAATGGCTCAATTTTCAGAGAGCCATAATCGAAGATATTCGATGTGGATTCTCCGCTACCTATTGCGTTCGGTCAATCTATCAAACCCTAAAAAAATTCTCACGGTGGTTCTTTAATCTTAAAGACACCATTTGCATGGCACTTGGTCATAGTGCTAAAGTTATAGTTGACAAAGCTATCATTGCAAAGGAGATCGCAAATGTAATTGAAATCCTTTGGATCCCATTCATTTGGGAACGATATGAAGAATTAAAAAAGGAAACTGAGAGATTACCGGAAACACTTACCTCGCTTGAATATCGACAAAAGAGGATGCTTAGTCTAGAGGAAGAAAACAGAGATAAAGCATTACGCACACTATATAGCTTGATTGTAGGGTCAAGTATAGATGAAAAAAGTAGGAAATCTGACATTATGAGAGATGTCCTGAACGGAATGAAAGGAAAGACTGTTGCCACATATATTCAAGCCGCCCTCGAACTTAATTGGTTATCCGATGTCCCCGAGTTTTCAATAATGAAGATGTTCTGGGGCGTAGAAGGATCTCAGGGAGCAATCAGCAAAATGTTCAGCTCAGTTGGAGGCAGTCTTATCAACGAGAATACATTGCAGAACGCGAAAGATGAACTTGCTGCGAAATTATCTCAATAACAACACTTTATACATTGGTAAAAATAAGTAAAAGTAAAACTTCGGTAATTTTACCAAGTTTTACTTTTCTTTTCTATATGGGGGTATAGTCAGCCCTAATTTTGCGACAGAAAAATATAAATATTGTCGCAAATGAAAAAGAATCTATATGAACGTACAGTTGATGAACTCCGGATGAGCATTGAGAACATCTGGGAGATGATCCATGTCCAGCCGAAGGAGGATATGCCTCCGATAGTGATTCCGGTAACGATGGAAATGCTCAGTGAACTCACAGACCGTGCTGTTATCAGAACTCTTGATGCCATGTCCGATATGCTGGCAAAATTTAGTGAAATACCGTCCCTCTCTCGTTCCTCAGCGGCGAAGTTGCTCAATAAGACTCCTAAGACTTTGCGAGAATGGGAAGATAAGGGAACTCTTGTACCTGTGTATATAGAAGGTAGCCCATATTACCGTCTCAGTGATATAGAAAATCTAAATAATAGTAGAGGTTAATGATATGGGTCAAGAAAGAACAAAACATACCAAACGGTTTGTTTTCTTAACCGGAGGGCCAAAGTTTCTACCTGAAGCCGGCCACTTTCGTGAAGCAGTCGATACAACCACTCACCGTGTTACTTTCGGGGATATCCACGAAAGACATGAGGAGTATCCCACTGCAACGAGTTTGACGAATGGCAATTCAGACAAAACGATTACACTACGGTGCCCGCAGACTGAAAGTTCAAGAATAAGCGGCAGTGACATAATCAAACCGACATACTCTATGAACTATTTAGAGAATTTTCTGCGGATGCCACTGTCACTATTCGAATTGGCAGACAGAATCAGAGATATACCAAGTCCTCGGAAAAGACTCTTTCAACTTGTCGTCACGATATCAGGACTTACTCCCAATACTGTCAAAATGATATTGAGTCCATCGTCTTCCGGCATTTATCCAAGCGAACCTATACGCGAGAGAATTGCCGCATTCATGAAAGTGGATGTCAACAGATTGTTTCCGGCAGACAGACAACAGAGAGGCTCAATCGTAGATATTTATTCCAATCTGCCCCAAAAGAATATAGAATATCTCAGGTTTGTCAATTTGTTATGCGAGGTATCGCACTCACGCCGGAAGACAGTCAAGAAATGGCTCAGGGCACGGAGAGTACCAAAAAGTTCTGCTCGATACGCTATAGCACAAGTCATAGGTGTGTCAATTTCACAACTATTTCCTCTCCAAGAGGGAAATCAAAACACACCGGTATGAGACAATTGACTTTACGCCCGGACAAATATTATTCTGTGCATGAACTTTCAGAAGCGCTCGGACTTGCGCCATATGACTTGTTCAACCTCATCAACAAAAGCGGAATAATCTACGATTTGATAGATGACCAAGCTGTCTATAAGGGTGCAGTTATTCAAACATTGATAAAATCAACACGATGTATAATTCAGGATATATCCCCTTCTACCGGGACGAATTAGATGACTGGCTGATTCAGGATCCGCAACGTTTCATGTGGTGGATATGGATAAGATGTCGCGCAGCCTACAGGCCATGTATGCAGTGCGTCGGACAGGCTCGTGTTGAAGTGAACCTCCAATACGGAGAACTTGCTGTCACAAAAACCCATCTGAAAAACGTATGGGGCGTTAACATAAAGACCGTTGACCGCTTTCTAAAGCAGATGATTAAAGACGGTCGCATCTCCTGTAGAGATGAAAAAGGCGTCCTTATTATCAGGATAGTCAGAGAGGAACTTATCTCAGCACCTTCGGGCAAAGTCAACGAAACACATCTTGATATAGACAACGAGATAACGCATGTGACAGAAAATAAGATAACAAGTGAAATGGATATCGAAACGGACGCCGAAACATCGGATGAGATACAAGATGAGTTACATGACGATATACCAAGTCAGATGACAGCCCAAATACCATCAATTATAAGAAATAAAGAAAATAATAATCAAAAAAATTTTGATATTGATTTGCCCGCACGAGAGAAAGAATTTTTTGAAGAATTAAAAAAGTCAGATCTGACGCTTGAACAGATGGCATACAGCCTCAAACCAGAAAGCGGCACTGAAGGACTTTTACTTCTCCTGGAGGAGTTCATCAACCAGTGTCTTAGCACTGACGAATTTCACAACACCTTTTCCGACTTCAAGAAACATTTCATGAATTGGGCAAGAAAAGAAATACGTTCACGAATAACCGAAAACAAAAAAATAATACGAAATGGAAAGAAAGAGAAAAAACCGGACCAAGAGTCCGGGACAGCCCGACGCCGAGGTGCTGAAATCAGCGCGCGTTCTGCCGCAGACTATGAGAAGCCGTTTACAGCTCAACCTGAAACCGGCCACTATTGAAAAATCCCTGGTTTACTGCCTTAACGACTTAGGGTGTAAGCGAGGAGAGCAACTGATTGATACCACGGAGTATCACCTCATGTTGCTGGAGATTTGTAACGCACTTACCCAAGGAATGATAATTAGGCAGCCCAAATGCGGACTACTGTTCAGCGGACAATTCGGAACCGGTAAAACGACCCTCATGTTGGGGTTTCGGAAATTCTTTGATTTGCTAAAAAAAACGCCAGAGGCATGGACATATCAGGAAATTGATTCGCTCGAAAATGTTTATGTCCGGGCGGAAGACTTCCGCTATCCCATTGTATCCTACGAGAAGTTCCTTGAGGCGGCTTCCGCACCGATATTGTTCCTTGACAATCTCGGTATAGAACTGGAAAATCCTAAAGATAACCTTGCCGTAGAGCTTATCAGGAATCTCATACGGATACGGTATGATATGCGCCTGTTCTCCATGATTGCCACGCCATTCGACAAGCAAAGCATCAGGGAGATCTATGGCAACCAGATCGCATCAATTATTAATGACGGCTATTCAGTTATTGAATTTGACTGGAAGCCATTTAGAAAACAGTCGAGACAATGAAAACATCCGACACTCAATCAGTCGGTGATGTCCTCGGACAATTCGGAATCACCGAATCGCAGCTGACGAGCCAGGTAGCCACTGTTAAGGCTGTTCAGAAGCTTGCACCATGCTTTCGCTTCAACATTGAACCGAGAGAGACTTTCCTGCAGTTATACAAGCTTTATCAAGAAGAGGTTCAAAGCCGTTACCTTGATTTTAACAATGATACTTACACGCAGGATATTGTGGCCAAAGTAGTGAATCATCTTACCAAGCCACATCCCGAATCGGGCATAATGCTTTGCGGAGTCCCCGGCAATGGTAAGACTACGCTGGCAAAAGCTATCTTAAGAATGGCGAGGATATTAAACTCACAGGGTGCGTTTAGTTACATGGGAGAGTATTTTCGCTTTGAGACGCGGTTCATCACAGCTACAGAAGTATGTGAGTATTACAAGAATCAAGATGATGATAAGATTATAAGGCTCAAAGAAATTCCCTTTCTTGTCATCGATGATCTCGGCGAAGAGCCATGCGAAGTCCTATCTTTCGGTACACCAGCGCATCCGGTACGCCGGCTTATTGAGAAACGGTATGAAACCATGAGTTTTACGGTCATCACCACTAATCTGGTGTCTGATGACCTGTTCAAGCAATACGGATGGCGCGTGATGGACCGCATACAGGAAATGTATCATAAAATCATTCATCAGGCACCATCCTACAGAAAATGAAATTTATAAATCTAAGAGGTTGTTTAAAAACAAATGTGAATAAAAAAATAAGCATCAGTCGAAATTTCAGACATTTATGCTTTGGTG
>VSPE01000020.1 GCA_009775225.1 Muribaculaceae bacterium
GTGGGCGCTGAGGGATTCGAACCCCCGACCCTCTGCTTGTAAGGCAGATGCTCTGAACCAGCTGAGCTAAGCGCCCGATCTTTATCGGGGAATGCTTTATGCGGAGACGCGGATTATTGTCTGTTGAGTGGGCGCTGAGGGATTCGAACCCCCGACCCTCTGCTTGTAAGGCAGATGCTCTGAACCAGCTGAGCTAAGCGCCCCTTCCTTGTCAAAAGCGATGCAAAGTTACGCGTTAATTTTGAAACTTGCAAATTTTTTGACGACTTTTTTTGAATTATTTTCATATGGAATTCGTAATCGACAGATATATAAGTAAAAAGCGCCGGATGTGTTCCGCCGCTTTTTGTTATGCTGAATTGTAAATTATTGTATGGCCCGGTTTACTGCTGAACTTTTTTAGGATATTTGCAGTAAGGACGGTTATGGTTTTGCGAGTTTTTGTCGCATTTTCCGTCGTGTTTTCTGTTTTTCATGGTTGCCTTTCCACGGTTATTGGTGTTGATGTATGAGTTTTCGAGGAAAGTTACATATTGTTCGGGTGTGAGGATAGCCTTGACCTGTGCGAGATAGTTCTTTTTGCACTCTTTTCTACATTCGCGTGCTTCAGCCTTATCCTTGCGTGCTTTCTCGCACTTTTCCTTGTTTTTTGCGGCATGTTGTTCGCGAAGCTCCTTGAGTTGCGCCTGCTGCTGTCCGGTGAGGTTGAGGCCTTCGAAGGGATTGCACTTGCTTTGTGCACATTCGCGGGGTTTGTTGCAGGTTGCTTCGGCGCAAGAGGGGGCTGCCTGAGCGGGTTGCTGAGCGAGAGAGGGGAATGAGATGAGGGTGGTTGCAAAAAGTACGGCTGCAATGATTTTCTTTCTCATGTTGTATCTGTTTTAGTTTGTTTTCTGCATATTTGATTGACACAACAAGTGAAAGTTTAAAAAGGATTTGTTATTTAACGTACGATTGACAGAATACAAAAATATTTATAAATCGTATACACAACTGTTAAACCATGGTTATGGACGGATGTCTAATGCGGTCAGCAAGTCGGCCACCACAAAGGTGCTGCCTCCGACAAAAACAGTATCGAAGCGGCATGGTGCCGTGCAAGCGCTGTCGTAGGCTTCTTTTACCGAACCGAAGAATGAGCCGTGCAATCCGTGAGCGGCCGCTATGGAGGCGGTTTCTTCTGCGGGCCGACCTCGCTTTACCGACGGTGTGGCAAAGAAGTAGCTCGCATTTGATGGCATAAGTTGCATTATTGCTTCCACATCCTTGTCGTTTACAAAGCCTATTACCATGGCAAGACGTGATGTATCGGCCAACGATTTGAGCTTTGGTGCGAGCCACTTCCAGCCGCCAATGTTGTGTCCGGTGTCGCAGATTACTTTTGCAGGGTGTGTGCATACTGTCGTCCAGCGACCCATGAGCCCTGTTATGCCGCACACATCGCCAAGGCCTATTTTTACGGCGTCGGTGTCGATGCGTGTAAAGTGCTGCGAGAGCTGTACGAGAGCCGTGAGAATGGTGGCGCCGTTTTCTTTCTGGCAGTCGCCTGAGAGTTGCCCTCTGATGTCGCCCCACTCAGTGCCGCGGTATTCTATACAGTCCTGCATTACAGCCGCACTGTCGAATGGCAGTTTGTCTTGGGCGAATGTAATAGGGGCGTGCATCGAGGCTGCTCTATCGGCGAAAACACGTCGCACATCGCCGGCTGCATTGCCTATTATTATGGGCACACCCTCTTTGATAATACCGGCCTTCTCGGATGCTATCTCTGCTTCTGTATGGCCCAGAAGGGCAGTATGGTCGAGCGAGATATTAGTTATCACCGAGAGCAGGGGAGTGATTATGTTCGTGCAGTCGAGTCTGCCACCGAGGCCTACTTCTATCACGGCGACATCCACCTCGCAGTCTGCAAAATAGCGCAAGGCCATAATGGTGGTAAGCTCGAAGAAGGTAGGATGACGTTCCACAAGCTTGGGCTGTGAGAGATATTCATCGACAAACTTCACCACGTATTCCTTGCCAATCATCTCACCGTTGATGCGTATGCGCTCCCTGAAATCGACAAGGTGTGGAGATGTGTATAGCCCCACTTTATATCCTGCCGACTGCAGTACTGCGGCAATGGAGTGGGCGGTGCTTCCCTTGCCGTTAGTTCCTCCGATATGTACGGTCGCCTTGAGCTTTTTGTGCGGATTGTCCCAGTGCCCGGCAAGGAGCAGAGTTGTGTCGAGGCCCGGTTTATAGGCTCCGGCACCGAGATTTTGAAACATAGGCACCTGATTGTACAGGAAGTCTAATGTCTGTTGGTAAGTCATTGTCAAAAAATAAAGTAGCCGATGATGCCGGAGGCTATAATCAGTAGAATAGGATGTATCTTTGTGAACAGCACGAATATGAGAGCAGCAACCGCGAGTATCACGCTTTTAATTATGTCGGGCGGGGTGTTGCCGAAGTTCTCTGAGTTCATGAGGATAAGTGCTGCCGAGGCTATGAGGCCTATGACCACGGGTCGCAAGCCTGTAAATACGCCTTTGAGCGCTACACTTTGGCGGTGGCGCGCAATATAGTGTCCGGCATAGCGTACGAGCACGAAAGAGGGAAGCACTACAACGAGAGTGCAGATAAGCGAGCCAAGTATGCCGTAAAGCGGCGACTGTAGCGCGGGCGATGAGGCTGCCGGTGCCACGTAGCCGATATAGGTGGCCGAATTGATGCCGATAGGGCCGGGGGTCATCTGCGAGATAGCCACTATGTCGGTGAACATTTGCTGCGTAATCCAGCCAGGCGTGACAATCTCGTTCTCGATGAGTGCAAGCATAGCATAGCCTCCGCCGAAGCCGAAAAAGCCTATTTTCAGATAGCTCCAGATGAGTTTCAGATATATAGTCATTAGTTCGTCCCCCTCCTTTCATCGTTGTTGCCGGCCACGGCCTTGTGTGAGCGCACTGCGTGAAGGTATCCGGCGAGTCCGCCAATAACTATATAAAGTATCGGATTAGACACCACAGGCCATTTCGACCAAATCAGAAGTGCCACCCCCGCCGGAATCCAGGCCATTTTCCACCCGATATTCGAGGCTTTAGCTGTGGTGAACACCGGGGCAAGAATAAGGGCGACCACTACAGGCCTGATGCCTTTGAATATTGCCGTAATTGTGGGATTGGTGGTAATCATCTCTGGCGTGAGGAACATGGCGATGAGCAGTATGATGAAAAAGCACGGCGTAATGGTGCCCAGCGCAGCAGCTATGGCTCCCTTCAGGCTTCGCAGCTTATCGCCTACCACTACCGATATGTTTACGGCAAGTATGCCCGGCAGCGATTGTGCCACTGCGAGCAAATCGAGAAATTCAGTACGTTCGAGCCATTTGCGTTTGTCTACTACTTCGCGCTCGATAAGGGAAATCATGGCCCACCCGCCTCCGAAGGTAAATGCGCCGATTTTTGCAAATGTGAGAAATAGAGTCCAATACATTTTTTTCTGTCAGTCAAATTCCACCACAGTAATTCCGGGACCGCCGAAGCGCACATCTTCATCGTGGTAGTCCCTCACGGCTTTTACCGAATCGAGATAGCGGCGTATATACTGTCGCAAAGCACCCGTCCCGGTGCCGTGGAGTATGCGTACCCGGCTACTGTTGAACTGTATGGCGTCGTCGATATAGTACATCACCGCCTGCACGGCCTCGTCGGCCCGCATGCCGCGCACGTCTATCTCGTGGCTGAAAGCAAGCTGCCGCTCGCGCGAGCTGTCGGCGGTCTGCGAGGATATGTATGATGGAGAGGCCGATGCACCTGTCGGAGCTTTTTTGAGGGTGCGTTTCAGGCGGTTCAGTTTTACGGTCGTCTTCATCTGTCCGAAGATTACAATGGCGTTCTTATCTGAAATCTCCGATATAGTTCCTACCGTACCCGCGCCGTCGAGCATCACGTTGTCGCCGGCTTGCAGCGGCCTTTCTTCAGTTGGTTTCGGTGCCTTCTGTGCTTTTTGCTGCTTCGATTTGAGCTTTTTGTCGAGCATGGGATGTGCCTCCGCCTTGTCGGCTTTCGCTTTCAGAGTCTCGCGTTCCGAAGCCAGACGGCTGCGTGCCTCGCGTGTGCGCTCTTTGTCGGCCTGGGCGGTACGTATCTCGCGAATAGTACGTTCGATAGTTGCGTTGCTGCCCTCGAGGATTTCGCGGGCTTGGTCGCGAGCTTCGCTGATTATTTCGCGTCGTTTGCTTCGCAGGGTTTCCATTTCGCTCTCGTAGCGCGCGATGATGTCTTCTATCTGCTTTTCCTTTTGTCTGATAGCCTGACGCTTGTTCTCCCAATACCTGCGGTCGCGGGCAATGTCGAGCAGATACCTGTCGAGGTTTATATAGTCGCTGCCTACTATTTCCGAAGCGTCGTCGATAATGCTCGCCGGGAGACCGGTCTTACGTGCAATCTCTATGGCGAATGAGCTACCGGGGTTGCCTATTGCGAGACGGAACTGCGGCTCCATGCGCTGGCGGTCGTAGAGCATCGAGCCGTTTATAAGGCCCGGTGTTTCTTCTGCGAACTGCTTGAGATTGTGGTAGTGAGTGGTGATTACCCCCCACATCTTTTTGCAGTTGAACTGCTTGAGCACCGCCTGTGCGATGGCGCCGCCTATCTGTGGCTCCGTGCCGCCCCCGAACTCGTCGATGAGAATTATGGTGCGTTCGTTGCCGCCCGAGAGGAAGAATTTCATGTTGCGCAGGTGCGACGAGTATGTGGAGAGGTCATCTTCTATCGACTGGTCATCGCCGATGTCGATAAAGATATTCTGCATGATACCCATGTGCGAGTTGTCGTACACGGGAGGCAGAATACCGCACTGGGTCATATACTGCACTATCGCCACCGTTTTGAGCGTAACCGACTTGCCGCCTGCGTTGGGGCCGGAAATCACGAGTATGCGGTTTTTCTCCGATAGTGTTATGTCGAGCGGTATAATCTCTTTGCCCTGACGCTCAAGCGAGAGTTTCAGACCAGGGTGACATGCGTGATACCACTCGAGTTCGGGCTTGTCGGAGAGATGCGGCAGCGCGCCGCCGGTAATAAGGGCATAGCGGGCCTTGGCATGGATAAAGTCGAAGCGGCCAAGCAGGTCGAAGCCGTCGAGTAGAGCATCGATTTCGGGGCGTATGGTATCGGCCAGCGCGGTTAATATGCGCACAATCTCGCGCCGCTCTTCTATGCTGAGTTCTCGCAGGCGATTGTTTGCCTCCACAACCTCTGCCGGCTCTATGAAGAATGTCTTGCCTGAAGCCGACTCGTCGTGTACGATACCGTTGATTTTGCGCTTGTACATCGGAGCCACGGGTATCACCAGGCGGCCGTCGCGCACCGACGGAGCTATGTCGGGGTCGAGATAGCCTTCTTTCACGGCGTTGCTTATCACTCGACGCATGGTTGAGTTTATGCTGCCGGCGCAAGCCGACATGGAACGCCTTATCTCGGCAAGCTCGGGCGAAGCGTTATCCTTAATTTCGCCGTGGCGGTCTACAATACGGTCGATAGCCGCAGCTACCGCCGGAAAGGCGAAGAGGTCGCGGGCCAGAGTGTCGAGAGCCGGATAGGGCGTGGAGATGCGTCCGCTTTCCTCGTCGACGGTGCGCGCCTTGGCAAAGAATGAAGCTATATCCGTCATAGAGGCAAGCGACGCGCGCAGCCCAGGCAGTTCGCTTTCCGCGGGAAAAGAACCCTCCACGCGGAGCGAGGCCAGCAGCTGGCGTTTGTCGTGTATGCCACCGAGGGCAAAGTCAGAGTCTGAGCTGATTATGCCCAGCATCTCGGCCGTGCTGTCGAGGTGGCGTTTTACCTCAGGAAAACTTGTCGAGAAAGACATCTGCTCGCAGTGAGTACGTCCTAAAGCCGACGAACATAGTTGCGCAAGATGGTTTCGAATGGCATCGAAGCCCGTTTTGTGTTCGAAACTGTCGGGATAAATCATAGGCCCAATAGCGGTTATTTGTGCATCAGTCGCGCAAGCGAGCGCTTGTCCTCGCGCTCCTTGATTGCCTGTCGCTTGTCGTACTCTTTCTTGCCTCGGGCAATACCGATTACCAGCTTGGCCAGTCCGCGCTCGCTGATAAAAAGGCGCAGAGGCACAATGGTGAAGCCTGCATCTTTTCCTGCCTTCGCAATCTTGGCAATTTCTTTTTTATTGAGCAGGAGCTTGCGGTCGCGCCGGGCCTCGTGATTGTTATACGAGCCGTAGAAATATGTGGCTATGTTCATATTCTTCACCCATATCTCGCCTGTGGCCGATACATAGCAGAAAGTATCGACAAGAGAGGCGTGGCCGGTGCGGATGCTCTTTATTTCGGTGCCGGTAAGCACTATGCCCGCCGTGAAAGTCTCTACGATTTCGTAGTCGAACGTTGCGCGGCGGTTCTTTATATTTATGTCTTTTTGTGCCATTATATAAGAAGATAAAGGAGATAATAGATGATGAGGGGCACGGCAACTATGGCTGCCGCGCTCAGCCCCAGAAAGCGCATGGCATCGGCCTTGCGTACGCCGATATAGGGAATTGCCTTGTATAGCACAAGTATCACATATACGGGCAGGAACTTAAATAGAACAAGGTTCCAAGGCATACAGTTGCACAGCAGCTGCACAAGCACCATAAGCCCTATGCCGCATAAGGTGAGACAGGCCACACGCTCTCGGGCAGGTTTTGTGCCGCATAGCCGTCCGAGATAAAGGTCGAAAATAAGTTTTGCTATAAAAAACGACACAAAGTAAGTGCCGAAGTCGCAGACGGCCCGCATCACCACCTCGCCAAGAGCTGCGTGGCGCTGATAGAAAAACGCAAGGAACTCAGTGACAGCGGTCAAGACCATCAGAGGATAGAGCCCGCTCCGTGTGAGGTCTTCGGCATCGGGGGCTGTATGCTCCAAATCGTCCCAACCTGAGGCCGGGGAGAGTATGAGCTGAATGAGGTATTTTAACAGGGGTAACATCTCGACTTATTTGGAAATTGGCTACAAAGTTACTAATTTTGAACTGTAATTCAGAGCGAATTGTTATTTTTGCAGCGCCAAAATATTATAGAACAATCATAACACACATAAATATGATAAGAGGAATACTATCAATCACCGGCAAGCCCGGTCTCTACAAACTCCTGAGCCGAGGCAAGAACGCCCTAATCGTAGAAAATATCGCTACAAAGAAGCGCACTCCCACATATCCCCACGAAAAAGTCATCTCTCTGGCCGACATCACCATGTACACCGACCACGGCGACGAACCTCTGCCCGAAATCTTCGAGAAAATATATGCCTACACCGAAGGCAAGGCTATCGATGTAAAAGGTTTTGCCGATGACACCGCTATCCGCGAATATTTCGCCCAGATACTGCCCGACTATGACCGCGACCGTGTGTACACCACCGACATCCGCAAACTCTTCTCGTGGTACAACCAGCTCGTGGCTGCAGGCATAACCGAATTCAAAGAGAACGGAATAGCCCAGGACGAAGCCGCTGAAGCTGCAGAGGCAGCCGATGAGGCCGCTGTAAAATAAAAAATAGGCTTTCGGCTAAAAAATCAGCGCCCGTACTATTGCGCACTCAAAAATAATCGCTAACTTTGCACTCGCTTAGCCAATCGGGGTGTAGCACAGTTGGCAGCGCGCCACGTTCGGGACGTGGAGGTCGGAAGTTCGAGTCTTCTCACCCCGACATAACAATACAGCCTGACAGAACTCAAGTTCTGTCAGGCTGTATTGTTTTTGTATGTATTATTAAAAAGAACAGCGCCCCACCTGGGACGCTGTTCCGGTCTTATGCGATACTGCATCAGAACGATGCTCTGATTGCTGCTGTAAAATTACGGCCGGGCGCGTTTATCCCCGAGCCGAAAATGCGGTATTCGGTGTCAAGAATATTCTCGACACCGGCTTGCAGAGTTACGTTGCGATGCGGGCGATACGTAGCCTTGATATTGAGAGTGAACCATGCCGGCAGCCCTTTGCCGTCGATACCAAGTGCGGTGGCATAGCCAATGTTATCCTCGCCGTTAAGGTTGTAGCGGCTAAGCGGTTTCTTGCCGTTGAACAGCGAGTAGAACTCTATCATGGTGCGCTTGCCTGTGCTCTCAAACGTAACGCCGGCACGGCCGAAGAGAGGTGCAACATGGTCGAGCGGCATGTTTTTCTCGCCGTTGTTTCCCAGAATGTCGCCGTAGGTATATGTGGCGGTAGCCTCAGCTCTGAAGCATTTCGACATGATTACTTTCAGAGTCGACGAGATGCCGGCTACAAATGCGCGTCGGTTGTTGCGGTTGGCAAAGACTTCGCTCAGCTCGCCGTCATACTCGATTTTGTCCTTGCCGTCTACAGTTGCCGGAGCAAGCGCAATGGCATCGAAAATGTATGTGCCGAAAACCGATGCGTCCCACTCGATGCAGCCTGAATTGACATGAGCCACGTTGAAGTCGGCGCTGACGGTCTTTTCGGGCTTGATGTCGGGATTGGGCACAACCACCATGCCTGGCTGTGAATCGAACACCTTGGCCATGTCGTCGATGTTGGGCACACGGTAGCCGGTAGTGACCGACAGAGCCAGTTTCCAGCTGTCGGATATTTTATACGAAAGACCTGCGTTTACACTGTAAGTGAAATTGTTCTGTGTCACTGTTCCGTATTCGCGGCTGAAGAATGGAAAGAACTCATCGCTCTTGAAAGAAGCTTTCAGCGCTGAATATCCCAGACGTACACCGTCGCTGAATATCAGTCGGGGAGTGATTTCCCACATGTGGGCCGCAAAGAGGTCGATATTGTGCATGTGGTTGTGGCCGTCGGGATAGCGGGTATCCAGAGCCTTTTGCTCGCCGGTGTTGATATCCGTTTTGTGGGCGGTCGATTTGAGATACTGTAACGACCCGTCGAGGCCGGCGTGTACTTTGTGAGCGCCAAGATACTTTATCCAGTCGGCCGAAAGCGATGCCACGTTCACCTTTTCAATGCGGCTGCCGAGCCAGGGGTCGTTGAACTTGCGGTTGTGGCGGCTTTCCTCAATGTTCTGGTACGACACTGTAACCGAAGCATTGTCCGCTCCGAAAAGACCGTGAGTGTCGTAGGTATATGCCGCCAGCAGGCGTTGTTGCGGGCCATAGTACCATTCGGCAAATTTTGGCTTGTCGCCTTTCATATCTGTCAGACGGTCGTAGCGAGGTACATCATCGGTGTTTGAGAATTGGAAATTGAACAAGTGCCTTACATCGTCGTTGTAGCTGTATAGTATCTTCTGCATCAAATCGTACTGGCTATATCCCGACTGGGGCTGATGATATTGCTTTGCGGGCACAATCACATCTTTGCCGTCGGCGTGTTCCACCTTGAAGCCACGGTGAATATAGCTGTCGCCGTCGGGCATGAACGGGTTGGAATTACGTCCGCACCGCAGTTCTCCGAATTTGCTGTACGACAGCGATGTGAAAGAGGCAACCTTCTTGCCGCCGATATTGAAGTCTGCATGCCACGTCGATTCGTTGTTGGCACTGCTGAAGCGAGAGAATGAGCTTCCTGAAAACAGTATGCTTCGCTTGCTTTCGGCCAACACGGGCATCTTCGTGCGGAACGATATCACACCGCCGAGGGCGTCAGAGCCAAAGCCTACTGATGCAGGGCCATACAGAACCTCGGCCTGTCTGACTATCGAAGGGTCTATCGTTATGACGTTCTGAAGATGGCCGGCGCGATAGATGAGATTGTTCATTCTCACACCATCGACCACCAGTAGTACGCGCGAACTCTCGAAACCTCGTATTGACGGGCTGCCCCCGCCCTGCTGACTCTTCTGTACCGACAGAAAGCCGTCGCCGGCAAGCATGTCGGCAGTCGTCTGCGGATTCATCAGGTCGATACGGTCGGCATCGATTGTTTTTAGATATTGCGGTATAGGCAGTTTGTGGTCGTACATGCAGCGACCGTTTACAAACAGCTCGTGAAGCCGGATGCTGTCGCCCGAAGTGCTTTCGGGCAACAGCGATTCTGAACCATGCGATGCGCCGGCACACGACAACAGTCCCAGCAGGATTGCGTATTTTCTGAAAATAGGTGTCGTCATTCTATAAATCAGAGTTCTATTTCACGTGTTGCCGAAGCCGGGCCGTAGATTACAGCCATCACATATTTGCCGCGCGGCAAATCGGTAAGGTCTATCATCATCGGAGCCACATAGTTGACTGCTTTAAGCAGCTTTTCTCCTTTTTCGTCAAAAATGCCTACGCGGGCCGGACTTTGGTCGGGAAGAGTAAGGCGTATACCGCTGTGACGAGGGGTGTATGTCACCCTCATGTCTTTGAGCGCGCGGGCATGATTTACAGGAAGCGAGGACTCGTCAGAAGGCTTGAACTTTACATTCACCTTCAATGTGTTGCCTTTTACATTTGTGGGCTTCACATATACCGACTGCACCGCGCCCGGCTCGGCATGGCTCATGTCGAGAGACAGGTGGAGCGGACGTATGGTCGAGGAGAGGTCTAATTCAAGATTGTTCATTGTGAAGGTTATCTCCACGGGGTCGTCGCCAAGTCCTCCGTCGATGCTCATGATGTAGCCCTGCAAGCCTTTCACATACGGTGTTGTAAGGGTTTCCCACGGACTTTCGTAGTCGGAATCGGCACGGCGGCGGGTGTTGTAGCTGCTGATATAGTAGCTTCCATTTCCTTCGCGTGTGTTGTTGAAGTAGTAGCCCTTTTCGTTGAGGTCGCTCACATCATCGATATTCATATCCGACGGGAATGTTATAAACACCCACTCTCCGGGTTTGAATGTGTACTTCAGATTCAGCTTGTCGACACTAACAAGGCCCGATTTCACCATTACCTGACCGCAGGAGAGATTATCGGCATATACCGTCATCTCCTTTATGCTCAGCGGGCCGTCAAGTTCAACACGTTCATCCCTGCCAACTATTACGCGGTTCGCAATCTTGAACACGCAGGAATGGACTGCCGACGGTGCCCAGGTTTCGTTGCCCGGCTGGTACGCTATCACGCTCACCCGGCAACTGTCCGACGGAATATTGAACACATTCAGTTTGTTTCCGTCCTCAATGCGGGCATATTCTTCACCCTCGGTGAGGCAATAGATAACATCGAGACCCGATTCGGCCACGGCGTCCAAAGGCAGCACTATCGGGTTGCACTCATTGATAATTACCTCCGAAGAGCCGGTAATGCTCTGAGGCTTCTTTAATGTCGGCGGATAGTAGAAACGTGGGGCACCGACACAAACAACGTCATTAGTGTTGCCGTCACCGCCATTGTTGCATAGAATATATACCTTCGACAAGCCGTTAAGTTCATAGTCCCATTCTATGCGTTCTGACCATGCTATGTTGCCGCTGTTGAGCAGCACAGCGCCGTTTGATGCACTTTTGAGTGCAAAGCTGACTTTGCCTCTGGTTGGATTGGAGATAGGCTGGCCACCGACGTCCACTACAAAGCGTTCATACTTGCTCAGGTCGCAGGTCGATTCCACATAACCAACAGCATGCGTGCCGAAACCTTTGGCGTAAGTCTGGCTGCCTATTTGCAGCTTATTGGTACGGTCGTAAGCTATATCCACAGACCAGTGGTCCCAGCCAGTGCCGATTTTATATGTAAGGTCTGAAAGGTAGTCGAAGTTCTCTACTCCCTGTCGGTAGGATGTTGTCACCGAAGCTTCCAGCCCGTTAATATCGTAGGTAAATCGGTGAACCACGTTATCGGAAAAGGTGTTGAACGGGAAAGCTACAATTTGTTTCTCATTCTTTCTATTCGAATCGAAGTAGTTGGTCAGGTCGATAGAGTCGAGAGTTGTCAGCGACAGCGGATTGTCGTATAGATAAAGGTCGAGTTGCTTCAGGTCGCGGCCTTTTGTGTCGATGAGGAAATATGCCGTGCGCACGCCTTCAACCGCCGAGGGATAGGAAGTAAGCATCTCGACAACCGGCTGTAAGTCTGCCGATAGAGTGATATAGGATGTGGCCGGCAGATACGACTCGTCGCCATACTGCGTTGCTTCAATCACAATGTCGCCTTTCGAGCCGTATACTGGTACCAGCTCGTTGCCGTTTTCAATGCTGGCAAGATTGCGGCCGCTCACTATGCGATATGCGATTTTACCACCAGAGGTTGCCTCGGCCTGAAGTTGAATACGGTCGGCATCGACAGGCAGCGCTCCGCCGGGGGTGATAAAGCGTACTGTCTGTGCCGACTTGCTAGAGTTGTCGGGTAAGTCGGTATAGAGTCGCGACAGAAGAAGATGGGCATGGTCACCTCCGACGTTGCCGTCGGAGAGAGCCTCTATGTAGAGCGAGTTTTTGCCGGTCATGTCCAAATCGAGGTCGCGGATACATGGGTTTTCGCCGCGGGCTGGATTGGTCTTCGAATACATTTTCTGCCTTACGGCCGCCGAGCCGCCGCTCCACCCGGTTCCTGTCCAGGTGCGGTCGTTCCAGAACGCGTAGGTCAGATTTCCTGCAACCTTGTCGTCCTGAATACCGTAGCGGGTCACAAAGCGTGTAAACGGTCTATCGAATAGGAATGAGACATGCCCTTGTGCGTGGTTCGACACACCTTTGTAGAAGATTGTATCGTTCACAGTCATGTAGACGGTAGGGTTGTTGGGGTTGTCGATGCTTATGTCGAGCTGCGGATTGTGGCCCGACCAGCCCGACACGGCGGTCTGGAAGGGATAGTCGCCGAGCCACATGAACGCCTCGGTGTAGTCTTTGTCGATACACTCCGACAGCAAAGTGCTGCCGTCGGTGAAATCTACCTTGATACGATAGGCGTAGTAGCCGGGGTTGAACTGGATATCAGCCGTAAGGTAGCGACCGTCTATCAGCTCATAGTCGGATGCGGTGGTATTGTAGCCGTCGCACATGCGGTAGCTGTATGTGACGACGCTTTGTATCTCTTTGTCTTCAAGCTCTATCTCGGCCTTTATCTGTCCGTGAGTGCCGTCGTTGAACACGCCGAGAAGATTTATGCTTTGGGCGAAGCCAGCCCCCGATGCCGCAACGAGCATCAGGGCAGACAACGCGTTCCTGTATATTATATTCATTTTACTATGATTTTGACATTGTAGTTCTTTCCGTTCTCGTTGATGGTCACCACATAAGGGCCGGCCTCGAGTGAGGTTTCGAATTCCTCGTCAGGTGTATAGATGCGCACAATCTGGCGTCCGGCAATATCGTATATCGTTATGGTGGCATCGCCCATAAGGCCGGTTACAGTGCACGTTCCGTCGCCGGTATATACTTGGTAGTGAGGCTTAGCGCTTACATTGTCGACCCCCACCAGAGGCCCGGCGTCTTCAAACACGAGTTCGAAACGGCCCAGACAGTCGCCGTCGTTATCGACACTGAAAGCATAAGGTGCGGTGTCCTGTTTGAGGTCGATGCGAGTGCCCGTAAGGTTGTCTGTCAGATATATCTGATAATTGTTGTCGAAGCCCTGAAGCTTGTCGGCGCGCAACTCATACTCACCGGCGACAGGGAGCTTAAGGCCCACCGGCACATACAGGGTGCTGGCATAGGGGCGGCAGTCTATCGACATTGCATTGTCTGCTTCGTCGTAAGTGTAAATCTGAGCCGACCGGCCGTTAAGACTCCATAGTTTGGCGGCGTCTTCATTGACCTGATACAGTTCCGACGACGCTCTGTCGATACGCAGCTCGGTCTTGTCGGCTTCTTCGCCCTTGGCATACACTCCGAGCTGAACCGCTACGTCTTCCTGAACAGTATAGCAGTCGAGGGTTTTCTTAGACGCTGCCTTTTCCTTGGCGACAGGTGTCACCGTAAACTCGGCGTCCTCGGTCATTGTCTGTACAAAGTATGACTGGAACGGGTGTATCCGCTGGCGGGCATCGTAGGCAGTCATGTCGTACACCTCATAGTTCATCGTCACAGGATTGCAGTGATAGATATACTTGGTCAGACTTTCAGGGTCGTACGACACATTCTGATGCTTGGTAAGGTTGATGTCGGTAAGATATGGATTACCGATGAGGTTCCAGCCCTCGGCGATTTCACCGAAGTTCGACGGATAATATTCAAGATTATCGATGTTGACCGACTTGTTGAGAAGCAGATTGCCGCCGGCAATGTCGAGTGTAGACTTCATGTCGGTGTCTGTACTAAGCTCTACTTCCTTGTCAAGATAGCCGTCGACAAGCACCGCGTCGACATCAAGGGTCGAAATGATTTCGGTGGCGACATAAGTGTTGGGGTCTTCACCGTTCTTGAGGCGTAGCTCTACACGCGGCTCAAGATACAGCTCAAGCGAAAGTTCTTCGACTTTCGCGCCTACGACATTGACTGTAAGTGGGTTGAGTGTCATGCGGTTGATGCGCTCCATGTCGATGTTGATATAATGAGTGCTTTCGGGCACAGTCATATCTATCTGCGGGTTCTCGATGCTTGCATATCCGCTTTCCTTTACCGTCAGCGATACATTGTCGTCGGCGCTGCCGCTGAGCACGCGCACAGTCACGGGGATGCGGCTGAAGCCATCTTCAATCATCAGACGTTCGCCGTTTTTCACACCGTTGCCAAACTCAGTGGTCACGCTGACGGGGCGGCGCGTTGCCGATGGCGACATGTAGAACATAACTTCGCTGGCTTTGGCCATCTGTGAATAGGGGGTGACAAAGTCGGCTTCACCGTCGGAGGCTGCAACACCGCTCACAAATGTAGCTATCGGAGCACTTGTACCCAGTTCCCGGATACCCATGGTGAGGGAGTCGCCGGCAACAATACTCGGATGACGGTAATGCACCGTGAGAGTATCTGTGGCGGCAACAGTGCCGGACACACTATATGTCAGCGTGTAGAACTCGTGGTTGAGTGGTACAAGCTCGCTCGTGCGGCTGTTGAAGAAGTTGTATGGCGTACCGTTGAAGGTTGTCACATACACGCCTCTTGTCTTGCCTTTAGGGAAATCAATCGAAATGGGGCTTTCTTCGGCTGTCGACAGACACACATCGCGTGAATCGAAAGGAATTATTGACGGGTGTTTGTCTGTTACCGAGCCATAATTCTTCATGTTCATATAGCCTGCGGTTTCCTGCAGCTTGCCCTCGCTGTTATAGTCGTCCATCGTGATGCAGGCTACAAGCGACGAATCGTTGAGAAGCACACGGCGGTGCATATACTTCACTACTTCGTCGGGAGTAAGCGAGCGGTCGAACGCAAGTACCTGGTCGAATGCGCCCGAGAACCAGCGGTCGCCGTCGCGGTTCTGGCCAAGAAGCAGGCCCGAATATACGCGTCCCTTATTCATTTTGCGGGTTACCCACGCCCTCATGCCGTTGAGATAGTAGTCCATGCCGTCGGGACGGGCAACAATGGCCACGTGTATCCATTTTCCGAGGTCTTGGGCCGTTACATTTAGGTTGGTACGCTGAGACCAGCTCCAGCTTTCATCATTCCAGTGGCAACGGAGATTGCCCCCTTCAAGGTGTATGCCGGATGCTACCGACGGGCTGGCGCTGCGGAAGAATATCAGTGGCTTGGTGCCTGTCAGAACCGATGCATTGTCGATGCGGACCCAGCCCATAAGCGATATCTGGTTGCTGTTGTTCAGACGCGAGAAGTCTGTGCCGTTGCCTATGGTGATACCGCCGTTGATAAGCTCAACGCTATTTCCTATTTCGCGTGGTGCTATACGGTTTATAACATCGATAGGCATCGGAATCATACGCTCGTCGCTGCCGCGCAGGCGTGTTGTCTTGCGCTCGTTCAGCTTGCCGAGTTTGCTTACATCTACAGTAAGGTCTGTCTCGGCAACACCGCGAGTGAAGTACAGGAGGTCGGGTGCCTGTATCAGGGCGCTGTCGGAGGTCATCTGATAGCCGTTTTCCGGCTCTTTCATGTTTTCGAGCAGACGTGCTGTCACGTGGTACGAAGCCTTGGTGTCATCGAATATCTCGAACTCGCCGGACTCGTCCACGCCTTCAATGCTCAACTCTATGGCCGGTTTGAGAGAGACTACCATGAGCTTGCGGTCGGTGATAGACGCGAGTTCCGCCACCGTCAGACTCAGAGTGCCCGTCGAGGCATCGCCTTTAAGCTCGTCGACAAGTATCCAGCGCGGTTTAGATGCATTGGGGTCGCAGGTATAAAGACGATAGCGCTTCTCCATGTTGAAGGGCTCGTCCATAGGATAAAACTCTACAGTCACAGAGTCGGAAAGAGCTGTGCGCTCAAACGGATGTATGCAATATCCGGTCGGGGCAACGTCGTAGTACTTGTAGTCAAGATTGTCGTCATCCGAAAGCCAGTTTTCGGTGTTGTAGGCATACACGCCTACGGCTCCGGGTGCGGATTTCATGCTTAGGCGCAGAATATTGCCTTTGCGCGAGCCGAACACCTTGTCGCCGGTTTCCATAGTTTCGTAGGAGGCGGCATGAGCGCTCACAGGCACAAGCATCTTGGAATGCGACACCACCGCACGCACGCGCGAAAGAGGTGTGCGGCGAGAGAAGGTCTCGACATCGCCGGCAAGATTGTCGCCGTTGAAGTCGTAATATGCCACGAGGCCGTCGTTGTCCTCGGTGTTGACAGAATACATTTCCCGGCGGATTTCCTCAATGGGAAGCTCGCGGTTCCATATTTTCAGCTCGTCGACAGAAGCCTCCATGGTGCCACGCTCAATGGCATCGCCGAAGAGCGACAGCGGCACACTGTTGTTGAGCGTGGCCTCGGGTATGTAGCGGGGGGCTGAGCCGGTAAGATTACCGTTTACATAAAGGCATATATTACCGTCGCGCTTATGGGTGACGGCAATGTGCGACCATTGTTCGTACGGGACCTCACCGCCGTCGATAGTCCATTCCTGCGTAATAGCCGTTTCGTAGGTCGGCTGGCTGAACTTGTTGCGCGGCGAATAGCGGAATTTAAGATGCCTTCCTTCGAGGAAGAGCACAAAGCCTTTGGCATCACTGGAATATACATGCTGGCGGTTGCACAGCAACACACCGTCGCTGGCCGGTTTTACCCACATGTCTATGGTGAAATCGTTGAAGAAATAGTCGGTGTAGCCGATGTCGAGACGGCCGTCGCCGTTCGAATAAATTGCATTGCCGCCGCTGCGCACTATGCTCTGAGCCTCGGTCTCGGTCACGGTATATTCGGCCGATGTGCTCGACACATCGGGCGATTCGCGCAGGGTTAGCTTCAGCTGCACCTTGTCGCCTACGTTGAGGCGACGTGTAAGGTACTGATAGGGGTTGTCGAGCTTTTCGCCGTTTACCGTCCATTCATAGTAGTAATACAAAGGTATGGTCCAGTTGGTATTGATGCCGATAGTGCGGCGTCCGTCCTTGTTCGACAGTTCCTTAAGGGTAAATCCGTCTTTGAAATAGCGGTCGGAAGGATGCTCAAGGTCGGCAACCCACACTCCGCGGCCATAGTCAGAGAACACCATCTCTTGAGTGGTGTAGTTGATTGACACGTGGCAGTCGCCGATTTTGCCCGGATTGTATCCCTTGACCCAGTAGCGCCATGTATCGCTGCCGTTTTCGAGAATATAGATGCTGGCATTGTCGCCGTTGATGAAGTAGAGGTCGCCGCTGCCCTCATGGAATATAAGCTGTCCGCAGTTAATTGCAGGAAGGCCTTTGCCCACCTCTTCAAATCGGCTTTCTTTTACATAGAGGCGAACCACCTTGCCTTTCAGGCCGATATACAGTATATCGCTGTTGTCGGGGTCGGAAGCTATGCGCGCGTTGGTAAACTTGGCCGGAATGCCGTTGAACAGCACAGGCTCAAAGGTATTGCCGTTATCGATAGAGTGGAAAATCTGGTGGCTAAGATTTACACAGTACATTGTGGTGCGCCCCTTGTCGCGGCACAGGGCAAAGTTGTTGATGTGGCTGAGTGCCTGTGCAAGAGGATAACCTTCAGTGCCGTTAGTGCCGGGGCAGAGCTGAACCGCACTGCGACCGATGTCGTCGATGCGGAAGAGTGTGCGCATAGAGTTCTGCGGATACGATTTCACCATATACCACGAGCCGGTAACAACATCGGCAAGGTTGTAGCGGGCAAACCAGCTCTCGAACGGAAGCGATTCGTCGAAACCGCCGCTACCGCCGCCGCCCGAGAAAAGTCCGATGTTGGTATAGGGATTGAAGCTCGCTTCCGAACCTTCATAGCCACGCCAGTGTCCCCAGCGGCCATAGCGCCATGTCTGTACGTCGATATCTTGAGTGTTACCAATCATAGCCTGGTCGCCAAACTCGTTCACCGACACATAGTAGTACATCATGTTTCCCATGTTGCTGCCGATGTTCACCCATGCGTTGTTTGTCAAATCCTTGTCGAGCATGAGCATACCGGCATCGGAGCCGCGGAACTGACGGCCCGACTTGTGCGACAGAACAAAGTGGTTGTCGCACGAGTGGCGTGCGTTGGTCACGTAGTACCACTGTCCGTCGATTTCGCTGCGCAGACGCGCACCCCAGTGCTGATGAGAAAATGTCTTGCCGCCGTCGGTGGTAAAACCGCCGCACATCGACACGCCGTACATATAGTTGGGGTCTGCATAGTTCACGCCGAAACCGCCGAGCCAACCGTTTGGTGGGTCGTTGAAGTGGCCGAAAATAGCAGCACCATAGGCCGGGCCGTCTGCAAGAGTAATCCATGTCTTGCCTCCGTCGGAAGTGCGGTAGAGACCCTGATAGTTAGCGGGACGGCTGCACATGAACCACATGCAGTCGGGATTTTGGGGACTTACGCACAGATAACCGGGCTGAGTTCCGGCCTGCGGGAAAATACCGGTGTTTTCGGGCTCGTCCTCGGGGTGACGCACTACGGTGCTGTCGCGGTCGTACACCGTGAAGTGCATCTTTTTGATATTGTATGTTCTCACTCCGTTCACAATAGTGCTTTTGGCGCCATCGTCGAAGTAATATATCGAGCGTGATGTGGGCAGATATATTTTGTTGCGGTCATTGAGGTCGAATGCAACTTCCTGGAACCATGCGCCTTTGGCGCCGTTGGAAGGATTGGTGTCTTTTATCGAATCGGGAATTACCACCTTGGTCCAGGTTCGGCAAGTATCCTCGCTGATGAATACACTGCTGTTCCAGCCGCCGCTCGTACAGCCTATAAACTTAAGATTGCCTTCGGCATCGCGGAAACAGTGTCCGCGTTTGAAGCTTTGCGACTTGCCGCCCTCAACCTTGCGCCATGTGTCGCCGCCGTCGAAGGTCTCGTAAACCGAACCTCCCGACATAAAGCCGAATACGTGGTTGAAGTCATCGGGGTCTACGGGTATGGAGTAGCCTACAACGGCACCGCGGTCGGCGCGCACCGGAATATTGTCGGTAATGTTGCGCCATGTCTTGCCGCAGTCGCCCGTAACGAAAATACCTGCACGCTCGGGTATGGCATAGAGCGAGTCTGGATTTTCGGGGTGAAGGGCAGCCCAGTGCATACGTCCCGACGAAGGCTTGTGCTCTACAGCTCTGAAATAGCCGGGATTGCGGATGCCGCGTTTGCGGTCGTCGGCATTATATACCACCTTGGGCCATGTCTTGTTTAATATATCATCGGGCACTACGCGTGCGATAGCCTTTATCGCTTTCTCATCGTAAGTAGTGTCTATGAATTGATACAGCGAGTCTCCGCCGGCTGCTCGTCCGTAGGCCGGAAGCCACTGCTTGGCATAGGCAACATAGCCGTCTTTCTTTTTCGCGGAAGCCTTGTCTTTAACGGCCGTATTCATTATTGCAACAATTTCCTGTGGAGACCAGCCGTCGGCTGCCAGTTTCATATAAACTTCATCTCTCAATAAATCTTCCATCTTCACATCCGTGAAAACGGAGTCGGGCAGCTGTCTGAGCATTTCCGTAGGATTTGGATTGCCCGTAGCAGTCGTGCCGTTGTCGGTTTTCGCATAGCTGTGTAAAAACACTATGCCGGCCAACAACATCGTGGCGGTAAATAGACTTTTACTCATCTAGATATTGATTAATTGTTATATAAAGTTTTTTTTTCGACAGCAAACACAAAGGGCATTACAGCAGATAGATACGTCCGTAATCACAAACCGGGCGTATGCCATCCTGATAGGAGTTCATCACATCGTGACATAGCTTCTATTGTCTTTGGGCTATTGGAAACTACCCCATGTGTTAAAAGCGGTGCAAAATTATGCAAAAAAACTAAACATTCAAAATTCCGACAATACAAAAAATCGTACGCCGACGACTGGCAGTGACGATTGCAACGCCCGAGCGATTACATCCCTGTCATCGTACGCAGAGAAGCGTTTTGCCGCTGAGAGGCCGCAGGGGTAGCCGGTGCCGGTATCACTGCGGTTTTCTTTTCATCATGATTGTGCACGTAAGGCATTTTTCTTACTTTTGCAAATCAAAACCAAGTGTATATTATACTATGTATCATACTATGAAAAAATTTCTGATGACTATGCTCGGCGGTGCCGCCGCACTCTTGGGATTTGCGCAGACTGCCGCGCTGCCCGAGCCGACCACCGTGAAGCATCCCGAATGGAGCCGCAATGCGGTGATATATGAGGTGAACGTGCGCCAGTTCACGCCCGAAGGCACGTTCAACGCCTTTATGCCGCACATCGACCGCCTGCGCGACCTCGGTGTCGACATCCTGTGGTTCATGCCCGTGCATCCCATTTCGGAAGACGGCCGCAAAGGCTCTCTAGGCAGCTACTATGCCGTCCGCGATTATAAAGGCATCAACCCCGAGTTCGGAAATATCGATGACTTCCGCGCTGTGGTGAAGGCCGCTCACAATGCCGGCATGAAGGTAATAATCGACTGGGTGCCGAACCACTCCGGCCGCGACAATGCCTGGGTGAAAGACCACCCCGACTGGTATGTGCGCAACGACAAGGGCGAGATGTACGGCCCTTACGACTGGACTGACGTGTATAAGTTCGACTACTCCAACCCCGCAATGCGTGCCGCCATGACCGACGCCATGCAGTTCTGGCTCCGAGAGGCCGACATCGACGGTTTCCGCTGCGACGTGGCCGGCGAAGTGCCCGTCGACTTCTGGAACGAGAACCGACCCGCTCTCGAATCGGTGAAGAGCGATATCTTCATGCTCGCCGAGGCTCCCAATCCCGAGCTTATGGAGCACGCCTTCGACATGGACTACAACTGGCCCATGAAAGACCTCTTCAGCGCCATTGCCGCCACCTCGGGCCAATATACCTTCAAAGGCAGCGACGGCAAGGTGCGAACCTTTCCCGAGACGCACGCCGACGCCATCTACACCCGTCTCGACGAGGAGGCCACGAAATATCCCGGCGACTCATACCAGATGAACATGATTACAAACCACGACCTCAACTCGTGGGAGGGCACCGAGTTCGAGCGCCTCGGCAACCTGCAGGAAGCTTTCGCCGTGCTTACCTACACACTCCCGGGCATGCCGCTTATATATACAGGTCAGGAAGCGGCTTTCGACCGTGCTTTCGAGTTCTTCGAAAAAGATACTCCCGCCGACTGGAACGCAAGACCTGAAGTGGCCGCTTTCTATAAGAAGCTCAACACACTCAAGCATAATTATAAAGAACTGCGTGCAGGCGACGGAGCCAAGGTAGAGCGTATCGCCACCGCTTCGCCCGATGTTATCGCATTCCGCCGCGGCGACGTAATGGTTGTGGCAAACCTCGGTGCGAAAGAAGAGCGCCTCTTCAAAAAAGCTCCGAAGGTTAAAGGCTTTGCCGACTATTTCACCGGCGCACCTGCTGTGCTGCCAAAGACCCTTGCGCCCGGCGCATACCTCGTATTTGTAAAATGATAGTTTTCCCTAATGCAAAGATAAACATAGGCCTGCGCATAGTAGAGCGCAGGCCCGACGGCTACCATAACATAGAGAGCATAATGGTGCCTGTAGGCTGGTGCGATATCCTCGAGATAGTACCGTCGGAGACAGGCCGCGAGACACTCACCGTGACCGGCTCGGCGCCCGACTGCCCCCCCGAGAAAAATCTTGTCATCAAGGCTTTGCGTGCAGTCGAGCGATATACCGGCAAACCATTGCCGGCGTTCGACATATACCTTCATAAAGTTATCCCCGACGGAGCCGGCCTCGGCGGAGGCTCTTCCGACGCATCTTCGGCCATTATGCTCGCCAACGAGCTGGCCGGCCTCGGGCTGTCGAAAGAAGAGATGGCCGGGATTGCTGCCGGCGTAGGTGCCGATTGCCCGTTCTATATCTATAACCGCCCTATGTATGTGCGTGGCATAGGCGATATACTCACTCCTGTGGAGCTGCCTGCGCTTGCCGGGCTTGGCATAGCCATTGTAAAGCCCGACTCCGAAGCCGTTTCCACAAAAGAGGCCTATGCTGGCGTCACCCCGGCGCCGCTTGCTGCCGGAGAGAGCCTTCCAGAGGCCGTAGGTGCCCCGGTTGCCGAATGGAAGCTCGGCAGTACACTGCGCAACGATTTCGAGGCATCGGTTTTCCCACTGAGGCCGAAGATTGGCCGTACGCTCGCACGCCTTAGGGAGTATGGGCCGCTATACAGCGCCATGACAGGTTCGGGGGCTGCCGTGTTCGGAATATTCGAAAGTGTCAAAATGGCAGAAGAAGCCATTGCAGGCTTCGACGGATGCCGCTGCTTTGCCGGAACTCTCTGAGGCCGGGGGCGGTTTTTTGAACGTTCTGCAAGTTTTTATTGTTATAATTACGAATGATAGGCCGATTTAACATATTTTGGCCGGGTTTTTGTATTCAGTCGACAATAAGAATAGCTCAGAAAAAATTATGGATAAAAATAAGACACATAAGGGCAAGCAGCCCGAAGCACAGCAGGAGAATGTAGCCGAAGAGCAGGCTCCCGAGGTTATGGATGTTCTTGACGAATGTGAAGGCGACAGTGAAGAGACCGCCGAGGCTCTCTCCGATAACGCTACTTTGCAGAATGAGCTTGAGGAAGCCCGTGCCGAAATTGAGAAGGAAAAGAAAGAATATCTCTTCCTTATGGCCGATTTCGACAACTACCGAAAGCGCGTGACACGTGAGAAAGCCGAGCTTATGAAGAATGCCGGAGAGCGTGTGCTCCTGGGCATCCTGCCTATCGTCGACGATTTCGAGCGCGGTCTTGCGGCCACTGCCGACAGCGGCAACGCCGATGCAGTGCGTCAGGGTATGGAGCTGATTTACAACAAGCTCATCAAATACCTTGAGAGCAACGGCGTGAAGGCTATGGAAAGCACAGGTGCCGATTTCGACGCCGACTTCCACGAAGCTATCGCAACTATCCCCGCTCCCTCCGAGGATTTGAAAGGAAAAGTCATCGACACCACCCAGAAGGGATATATGATTAACGACAAAGTGCTCCGTCACGCAAAGGTTGCCGTAGGGGAATAAGCGATATGAGTCAGAAACGTGATTACTATGAGGTGCTTGGCGTAGACAAAAACGCCACTCCCGACCAGATTAAGAAGGCTTACCGCAAGAAGGCCATTGAGTTCCACCCCGACCGCAATCCCGGCAACAAGGAGGCCGAGGAGAAATTCAAGGAAGCGGCCGAGGCCTACGATGTGCTCAGCGACGAAAAGAAGAAACAGCTCTACGACCAGTATGGTCACTCTATGGGCCAACAGGGCTTCGGCGGTGGTGCCGGCGGGTACTACAGTGCCGGAGGCTTCGACCTCAACGATATACTCAACCGCTTCGCCCAGGAGTTCGGCGGATTTGATTTCGGCGGTTTCGGCGGTGCCACAGGCGGGCGTCGGCAGCCGCGACAGAAACGTGGCGGCGACGTGCGCATACGCGTAAAGCTCACTCTCGAAGATATTGCCAAGGGGGTGACCAAGACACTCCGTGTGCCCACCTTCATGGAGTGCCCCGAATGCAAGGGCACCGGCGCAAAAGACGGCGTGGCTTTTGCCACCTGCCAGCGCTGCCACGGCCAAGGCCACATCAACGTGCAGCAGCAGACCATGTTCGGCATACAGAATGCTATTGCCGAGTGCCCCGAATGTGGTGGCACGGGTAAGGTTATCACCGAGCGCTGCCCTCACTGCCACGGCGACGGCGTGGAGCGACGCGAGCAGGAAGTAACCTTCTCCATTCCCGCAGGTGCACAGGAGGGTCAGACTTTTGCGCTGCGAGGCAAGGGCAACTATCCCAAGGGCGGAGGCGTACCCGGCGACCTCCTCGTTGTAGTAGAGGAAATCAAGCATCCCGAGCTTATACGCGACGGTGCCGACTTAATATACAACCTGATGCTCGACATCCCCACCGCTACTCTCGGCGGCCCCGTGGAAATACCCACTGTCACAGGGCGTGCCCGCATAAATATCCCTGCCGGCACTCAGCCCGGCAAGGTGCTCCGTCTCCGCGGCAAAGGTCTGCCCGACAATGAAAACGGCGGCACTGGCGATGAGCTTATCAATATCATGGTGTATATACCCGAAAAGCTCACCGAGCAGCAGAAGGCTACCTTCACCGCTATGGCTTCGGAATCAAACATCAAACCTACGGAGGCCGACAGTCAACGCATTTTCTCGAAGCTCAAACACATATTCGACTGACAGTCGTCGTAATCCCCCCATTCAACGCCAAAGCAGTCCGGGCAGACTGCCTTGGCGTTTTTTTATTAAATGGAATGTTTCGTTTTCATCTGCCAATCGTATCTATAGTGTAAGCAATGAAAAACGACATACTCACACAATCATTCATCGACCTGCGCGACAAACTGCATCGCAGCGCGCTTCGCTTCCTCCGCAACGAGGAGGATGCCGCCGATGCCCTGCAGGATACCTTCTTTCGGCTATGGAAGAGCGGCACAGTAGCTACCGACTCCGAGGCCCGGAACAAGCTCTTTGTCGTGCTCCGCAATGTCTGCATCGACCGGCTGAGAAAGCCCGGCACTGCCACCCTCGACGAGCGGCATATGGATGACATCGCTGAGCCGCCGGCATCGGGCGAAGACATCGCCCGTCTGGAAGCTCTCATCACATCGGGGCTGTCGGCAACCCAGCGGCGTATTTACGTCATGGTCACACACCACGGCGTGGAGTACGAAGAGATAGCCTCGCGGCTCGGCATGTCGGTGGAAGCCGTAAGAGTGAGTATGAGCCGTGCAAGAAAGAAAATACGTGACAATTATAAAAAACTCGACCGATGAAAGAGAAAGAGCATGAAACCACACTGACCCTGCAGGAAACCGAGCAGCTCTGCCGCCTGTATATGGAGTGCCGCCTTTCGGTATTGGAAGAGACCGAACTGCGCTATGTACTGCAAAAACTGCCCTATACCTCGCCGTGTATCGACGACGCCCGTCTGCTCATGGGTATCACCCTTACGGCGGCTTCGGAGGTAAAGGCGCGTCCGCGCCGTCGCCTGCTGTGGGCGGCTGCCGCTGCCGCTGCATGCGTGGCCGTGCTGTTTTCGGCAAAGACATTCTTTACTCCGGCCCCGGAAGAATACAAGTGTGTGGCCTACATACATGGCCGTATGTACACCGGCGAAAGAGCCGAAGCCGAGCTGCGGAAAAACCTCGCCGCTACCGAAGCCTTCATCCAGCGCATAGAGGCCGTAACTGCCGAGCAGAACGAACGAATTGAATATTTCCTCAACCATAAAAATCCATCGCTATGAAACGTCTTCTCCTTATGCTTGTTGTCGCTCTCGCATCCGTGCTGTCGGCTGCCGCTGCCTCGCCCCGTCTCGCTTCCGAAAAATTCTTCGACGGTAGCTACGGAGGACGCAAAGCCGTGACAATCACTATCTCAGAGCAACCGGGCCAATACTATCGCTGCATCACCGTCTCCGACGATAAAACCCTGATGGATGCTCTCCTTAAAGCCTTCGAGCAGGACCGCAAGCGTGCCGAGCAGTACAACGAGTACCACGCCAGCAGTTTGCACAATCGTCTTATAAGCATCACCAACAACGGCGAGCTGATACGCGTAGGCGTAAATGCCGAGCCCGACGGCGCAAACGGCATGCTGTTCATCACCGGTGCCAGGAAAGCCTTCGAGTAAGAGGTTTCCTTATTTCATCTTAGCGCCACGGCCTTCTCTGCAAGGTCGTGGCACGGAGTACTCGTCCGGACGCATGCAGCTGTGTAGGCGTGGCGCCGTTCGTAGTCGAGGGCGCCGCTCAGCAGCACCGTCCCGGGCTGCAGGGCCGATAACAGCGGCGCGAGCTCTCCTTTGTATTTCCGGCTTACAAGAAGAATGTCGCACTTTGCAGGCAGAGGCTCGCCGCGTCCCGAAGCTACATACACCGCGCGGCCGTCGGGCAGAGCAGTGCAGGTATCGGCCTGTAGAACCACCGTCTCAGTCTTGGCCTTGTACGCAGTTGCGATACGGCGGTAAGGCTCGCCCGCAATTGTGTCGGCGTCTGCCAGAAAGCACCGCATTGTGCCGCTCCCGGCATGCACTATGCTGCTTGCATTGCCGTAAGAGTCGGCGACAATCATGCTGTCGGTCTGCGGTCCCGAGCATCCGGCTACAGCCACGCTCAGCGCAATGCACGCCGCCGCCACACGTTTCCGTAGCCGGTTTTTGCTGTTTACAAGCACTGCTGCGGCTACGATTGCTGCCGATAACGCGCACAGGCAAGCAGTGTCAGCATATATGGCCGGGCTTATGGCGTTCGATGCATCGGCCCAGAAATGGCTGAGCCATATTATTAGCCTGTACAGAGTGTCCGAGGCCGAGGCGACAGCTCCGGCAGGAATTCCGGCGCTTCCGAGAAGTACGGTAAGGGCGCCGCTGCACATATAAAGCGGAAATATCGCGGCGACAATAGCATTGGCAGCAATCCCCGATAGCGGGAGGCGGTTGAACCACAGCAACATCAGCGGTGCTGTGGCAATCATGGCCGCAAACGGGGTGAATGTCGAGGCCGCCGCACGGTGTGCGATGCGGCGCCTCGGCGATACGGGGTTGATTTGCCGTGCAAAGAGCAGCAGCCCGGCCACTGCCGCAAACGAGAGCTGGAAGCCGGCCGAGAACAGATTGTAGGGGTCGAGAAGCAGTACAAGGTAGAAAGCGAGTGCCAACGCGTTGAGACTCAGAGTGTCTCGCTGTAAAATACGCGCTATCAAAAAAGACGATAACATTATTGCCGCCCGCACTACCGAAGGGGTGAACCCCGCCACAAGCGCGTAGCCCCATACACATATTAGGGTGATGTGGCTGCGGTAGTGCCTGAGCCGTTCCGCGAAAATCAGGGGCCAAAGCAGCAATGCCGCCACAGCAGCCACCACGCCTACATGAAAGCCGCTCACGCACAGCAGGTGAGAGATGCCCGCATCGCGCATGGCCCGCGACGACTCCGTGTCGATGTCTCCGCCAAGGGTGCAGGCTGCGAGCATGCGAGCAGCGTCAGGCGGCAGTTGCGAGGCATAGATGTGTTCTTCGAGTGTGCGCCGTATGCCGTCGGGCACAAACCTCCACTCATGGCTGTGCCCCGTCACCGTAAGGCCGTCTCTGAATACCACAGCTTTTGCTGAAACCCTCATGGAGCGCTCGTAGGAGTCCTGTATCCCAAGGTGAGGAATGTCTTTGTATCGGCCGGTGGGGCGCAGTTCCGCCTCAAAGCGCACTATATCGCCCGGGGCTACCTCAGGCACAATGTCGGCTATGGTCAGCGCAATACGCCTGCCGTCCATACGGCGCCCGGCGCTGTCGAGCAGGGTGCAGGTTCCGCGCTGCGATTTCTCGCCGCACCTCATGCTTTCCACCACGGCAGTGTATGTACCGGCAGTGCCGCATTCTATGTGCGTCGGGGCGAGAGCAAGCGCCGTCACATAGATAGAGATGAAACCGAAGGCGAATACAGCCGCGTCGGCAAGCCGTCGCCCCGACACAATAATAGCCGAGAGTGCCACTGCACCCCCGGCTATGAATTCCGTTGCCGACCGGCCGTCGGCGGCTGTTATTGCGGCAAATGCTCCTGCCGCAAGAAGGAAAGCGGGAGCATAAGTGCGCATAGTGGTGTGTTATTGCGTGTTTATACGGTCTCCAGAACCACAAACAGCGACGATACACTGATTACAATCCACAGCACAATCGCCTGCAAAAGCGGTTTCACACCCACCTGCTTGATTGATGCAAGCGAGAGCGACGCGCCGATGAAGAACAGCGTGAGCACCATGCCGCGCTTGGCAATCCACACCATGGCAGACGTGAACCACTCGGGCAGTGCCACGTAAGTGTTTACAATCATCGCAAGCACGAAGATGAAGATAAACCAGGGTATGGATATTTTAGCCGTTTTGTCGCGGAAGATAAACATTGTGGCGAAGGCCAGAGGAATTATCCACAGCGCGCGGGTGAGCTTGATAAGTGTTGCCGTCTGGAGTGCGACCTCGCCGTAGCTCTCGCCGGCGCCAACCACCGACGATGTATCGTGAATGGCGATAGCCGCCCAGGTGCCGAACTGCTGCTGCGTCATGTCGAGCATGTGGCCCAGCGGAGGGAAGATGAAGAGCGCTATCGAGTTGAGAATGAAGATTACGCCGAGCGACACGGCCATTTCATTCTCGTCGGCTTTGAGAACGGGGCCGACGGCGGCTATCGCACTGCCTCCGCAAATGGCCGTACCCGACGAAATGAGGTACGACGTCTTGCGGTTGATGTGCAGCCAGTAGCCCAGCAGCACGCCGAGTGCCATGACGCCGACTACCGAAACTACGGTGAAGAGCATGCCTTCAGAGCCGGAGCGCAGCGATTCCTGGAGGTTCATGTTGAAACCAAGACATACTACAGCTATCTGAAGCAGGTATTTGGATGTCTTCTTGTTGAATTTGGGGCACGGATTGGGCAGACAGAAGGCGAAGACCAGACCCATAAGAAGGGCCAGCGGTGCCGAAATTTGTGGCAGTCCGAATTGCGCGAATGGAAAGAGAATGAGCGCAATAATTGCGATGTAAATTATTTTTGCCATAATACGGTTGGTTATGATTTCCATATTTCTAATGATGCAAGAGCCTGACTGTGAAGCATCGTCAGGCCGTTGCGCACGTCTGCACCTTGTGAGGCGCAGTGTTTCATAAAGCTTGTTTCCGAAGGGTTGTACACCAGGTCGTGGCACATCATGCCGCTCTCTATAAGGTGAAAGGGGAACGGCGGGCATGCCTCGGTGTCGGGCCATGTGCCGGCGGGCGTGGCGTTGATTATGAGCGGATGCGCATGCAGTGTGTCGGCTGTGATGTCGCTGTAGCGTATGATGCCGACACCGATTTTGTCGCGCGATACCCTCAGGCTGCCTATGCCGAGCTGCCGCAGTGCCTCCGCTACGGCTTTGGAGGCGCCTCCTGTTCCCAGCACGAGCGCGCCTTGGCCGTCGGAGAGGCGCGAAGTCATGTCGGCCACACTTTCCTTGAAGCCGTCCACGTCGGTATTGTATCCCTCGAGAGAGAGTACACGCCCGTCGGCGGCGCGGATTATTTTCACCGTGTTCACTGCCCCGGCACGTTCGGCCTCTGGACTGATGTGGTCGAGATACTGCATTATGTCTACCTTATACGGCGCCGTGACGTTGAACCCTTTTAGCTTAGGATTGAGGAGCACGAGAGAGTATAGAGCCTCAGGACTCAGTTCTGCAAGCTCGAAGTTGTCGTAGCTCTCACCGCTGCCAGTCCGGGCGAAAAGTTCGGTGAAGAATGATTTGGACTGCGAGTGTCCCAGGGGGCGCCCTATAAGGCCATAGTCAGTGTCGGATAGAGTTTTAATCATTATTGACGTGTACCTTGTGTATAAGTGCGCCAGCGCTCTATGAGCTGCTTCATGTCGGCGGGAATATCGGCGCTAAAGAATATTTCCTCGCCGGTCTCCGGGTGTCGGAAGCCGAGTGTGCGCGCATGCAACGCCTGCCTCGGGCAGGCCTCGAAGCAGTGGCTGATAAACGATTGGTAGCTGGAGGAGTGTGTGCCGCGGAGCACTTTGTCGCCTCCGTAGCGGGCATCGTTGAAAAGCGGATGCCCGAGCGAACGCATGTGCACGCGTATCTGGTGCGTGCGGCCCGTCTCGAGCACGCATTTCACTACCGATACGTGTCCCAGCGGCTCTGTCACCTCATAGTGCGTTACGGCACGCTTGCCTTCGGGGCCGTCCAGCGGGAAGGTGGTCATCTGCAGGCGGTCTTTTGGATTGCGGCCTATGTTGGTTGCTACGGTGCCGCTCAGAGGCTCGGGAAGCCCCCATACCACAGCCACGTATTCGCGTTTGGTGGTCTTGTTGAAGAACTGGCGTCCGAGGTCGGTCTTCGCATCGGGCGTCTTGGCCACCACAAGCAGGCCCGACGTGTCTTTGTCGATACGGTGCACAAGCCCGAGCCGAGGGTCGTTTACATCGTAGTCTGGAGTATCGCGGAAGTGCCACGCAAGTGCGTTTACAAGAGTGCCGTCGTAGTTTCCGTGTCCGGGATGTACGACTAACCCCGCCGGTTTGTTCACCACAAGCACGTAGCGGTCTTCGTATACAATGTCGAGTGGAATATCCTGCGCCACAATCTCGAACTCGTAGCGCGGCCTGTCCATCACTACCTGTATCAGGTCGAGGGGCTTTACGCGGTAATTACTCTTTACCGGCTTGCCGTTCACCAGTATGCAGCCGGCTTCGGCGGCCTGCTGTATTCTGTTGCGCGACGACTTCTGCAGGCGCGTCACAAGAAACTTGTCGATGCGCAGGAGCTCCTGGCCTTTGTCGGCTACAAAGCGGAAGTGCTCGAAGTATTCGTTGCCGTCGATTTCGACAACAGCGTCGTCGGGCCGGATGTCTTCTTCCGCGTCAGGTATCGGGGTGCTGCTGTCAGTCGCCATAGGAGAATGCGTCTTCGATTTCGCTGTCGATGTCTTCCGATGATATACTATCGTCATATTCATTGTCGAATACGGTGCCGACGCTTAGAATTACGGTGGACGTTACCGGGATTACCGAACCCACATTAAGCGGCGTGTCTCCATAGCGTGCGCCCATAACGAGGTCGTCGAACCGCGCCGGCACGTGCTCTATGCGTATGTCGGTGATGCCTATGCCGCGCAGATAGGATATGGCCTGACGCGACGACACATTGCCGGTAAGAGGCATAGATATAGTCACCTGCTTGGGCGAGAATGCGGTTACGGTCACATATACCTGGCGCCCTTCCTTTACCACAGCTCCGGCCTTGGGCCACGATTCCACTACTGTGCCGGGGGCCTTGCTCCGGTCGTATATAGAGTCCGAAATCTCTATGGCGAGCTTGTTGGCGGCCAGTGTGTAGGCTGCCTCGCTGTAGCTTTTGTTCTTTATCTCGGGCACTATGGCGGTAGAGTCGTGCATAGTCCAGTGGTCGAGCCAAAGTAGCACGGCCCAGAGGATTGCAGCTCCGGTCAGGAAAATGAGTATGATGTGGCTCAGAAGAGGGTGCTTGCTATGAATGTCTTTGATTTTTGACATATATTTTTTTCATCTATAATATGCGCGTCACGGTGCTGTGACACTGCAAAATTACTCAAAATAGCCAATAACCGCAAGCTTGCAGTTCCAAATTTTGCCGTGATGTATATTTTTCGTATCTTTGCAGACGTATATGCCGTAGATTAGTTGTTTACGGTTTGTATGCTGGAAACCAATTATAATAAAGAAGAACGTCATTCTTAGCAATGAAAAAGAAGTTTATCAAGGCTATCGCAAATTCATCTTTGATGAGAGGATTTGTTGCAAAACCTATGCCGAAGTGGGTGGTATATCTCGCCGACATGCTTATCGTGGCATTCAGCTGTGTAATTACACTTACATTTGGTATTCATAATGACAATGGCAGTGAGTGGATATACAGCCCGGCTGCGCGTGCTATGTTTGAATTCCTCATATACGGCATTCTGTCGTTTGTATTGGGTACAAGCCGATACATAATCCGACTGTCGGTAATAGAAGATACCTACAAGCTCGTTCTGCTGGTCGGTGTGGCATCGGTAGTCCTCTCGCTTGTGTCGTTTGCCACATATTTCTCGCTCGGATTTGCATACTTCAATTTTTGGAATGTATTTGTAATTGGCGTGATGTCGTTCACGCTGATGCTGCTGATGCGACAGACTATCAAGTATATCTACATCCAGCTTGCAGGCGTGGCCCAGCACAAGACACGTGTCATCGTACTTGGCTCCGCTATCAACTCCTTTTTCCTTGCGTCGGCTCTAAAGAGTGAGTTTGAAGGCCGCTTCGACCCTGTGGCGCTGCTTAGCCTTGCAACGCGTAATATCGATGCCTCTGTCAACGGTATCCCCGTGGTGCCTTTCGACCCCGATACGGTGGCGGAAGTATTTGAGGACTACAAGTGCAATACGCTCCTCTTCCTTTCCACTCAGCTTGAACTTATGCGCAGCGGAACCGCCGACATTTTCCTGCGCAACAGCATAAAGCTCCTCATGCTCAATCAGGTCGAAGAGTTCGACGTGAACGCCAAGTCTATGCCTGCGCTGTCGTCGCACGTGCACGACATCCGCATCGAAGACCTTCTCGGCCGCGAACCCATTCGCACCGAAAATCCTGTTATCCGAAGCGTTATCAAAGGCCAGGTGGTCATGATTACGGGTGCGGCCGGCTCGATTGGCAGTGAGATTGTGCGTCAGGTCGCAGCTATGGAGGCCGGTGAGATTGTACTCCTCGACCAGGCTGAGACTCCTATGCACGATATGCAACTCGAACTGGAAGCTTCCTTCCCGCACATCAAGATACACCTCTTTATCGGCGACGTTTCCAATTACGGCCGCATGGAGCATGCCTTCAGCAAGTACCATCCGCGCTACGTGTTCCATGCTGCTGCATACAAGCACGTGCCCATGATGGAGCGCAACCCCTCGGAAGCAGTCCTCACAAATGTGTTCGGTACAAAGAATATCGCCGACCTTTCGGTAAAGTTCGGCGTGGAGAAGTTTGTGATGGTTTCAACCGACAAGGCCGTGAACCCCACAAACGTGATGGGCGCTTCCAAGCGTATCGCCGAAATATATGTACAGAGCCTCTTCTATCATCTGCGCGAGCAGGCCGACCGCCCCTCGACCCGCTTCATTACCACTCGCTTCGGCAATGTACTCGGCTCGAACGGCTCTGTTATACCGCTCTTCCTCAGGCAGATAGAGCAGGGTGGCCCTATCACAATCACTCACCGCGACATCATTCGCTACTTCATGACTATCCCCGAGGCCTGCTCGCTTGTGCTTGAGGCCGGATGCATGGGCAAAGGTGGCGAGATTTTCGTGTTCGACATGGGTCAGCCAGTGAAAATATGGGATTTGGCTGTGCGCATGGTTTCGCTCTCGGGTCTCCGTGTCGGAGAAGATATCGAGATTGTGGAGACAGGTCTGCGTCCCGGCGAGAAACTCTACGAAGAGCTTCTTAACGAGAAAGAGCACACCATTGCCACTCACCACAAGAAAATCATGATTGCGCGTGTGCGGGCATATCTCTATAAAGATGTGCTCGAGCACCTCGACCGCCTGTATGAGTGCGTGCAGGCCGGCGGTGGCCACGACATTGTTTCTGAGATGAAACACATTGTGCCCGAATTTAAATCGAATAATTCGGTATGGCAGCAAGTCGACAAGGAAATTAAGGAAGAACATTCCGACAACAATATGCACGAAATCGACATGACTTCGACTCCCCTTGCAGGGCATGCGAAGTAAATTCAGTTATTTTATAACACATAACCATAACTATGAAACACTTGTTTTTAAGTTTGATGTTTGCACTGGTACTCGGCGCGGCGCCTGCGTCGGCATTCGACCCCAAGGACCTGTTGAACGGCCTTGGAGGTAATTCGTCGGGAAGTGGAAGCGGCTCATCGGGAAGTGGTGTGCTCGACGCTATCGGAGGCTTTGTAAGCAATGTGACCGCCAGCAACAAATTTTCGGTCGACGACCTCGTGGGCACATGGAACTATTCGTCTCCCGCTGTTTCGTTCGAGAGCGAGAACGCACTCAAGAAAGTAGGCGGCGCTGCCGCTGCAACTGCCGTAGAAGGCAAGATTGAGCCTTACTACACCAAGCTCGGTCTCACATCCACTGTTCTTGAAGTGGCTGCCGACCATTCTTTCGTGATGAAGTTAGGCAAGCTACAGCTCAAGGGAAAAGTCGAGAAGGACGAAGAAAACAATCTCATATTCAGCTTCAGCGCGTTCGGAAAAATCTCTCTTGGCAAGCTCAAGGCTCATGCCACTAAAAGTGGCTCTACTCTTAACCTCACATTCGATGCCACAAAGCTTGTGCAGATTCTTACCAAAGTTTCATCTGCCGTCAATGTAAAGACACTGACCACACTCTCGCAGCTCCTCAGCTCCTACGAGGGCATATATATGGGCTTCAAGCTTAAGAAGGCCTGAGCCTTAAGGCGAACGAATAAAATTCGGGAGCGGCAACGTAGTAGTGTTGCCGCTCCCGAATTTTTGTTATCAGGCTGTAGGCGTATGCTTCGTCGCTACAGCGTCATTACAGCTGCCCTGCCAGCTTTTCTATGCCGGTGCCGCAGAAGTTGTCGATGATAAGGTCGGCTTTGCCTTCGAGGCTCTCGCGGCTGTTGGTCGTGGCAAGAGCTACCACATGTGCGCCTGCCGCACGGCCTGACTCGAGGCCGGAGAAAGAGTCCTCGAACACTATGCAGTCTTCTATCGCCACGCCAAGGCGTGCCGCTGCTGTGAGATAGCACTCGGGGTCTGGCTTCGAGCGGCTTACATCCTTGTCGGTGATGACGGCGGCAAAGAAGTCGCGCAGACCCGAAATCATGCCGAACAGGCGCTCCATTTTGGGAGCGTTGCTGCTGGTGACTATCGCAGCCGGTATGTTGTGCCGCTTAAGGTCGGCGAGGAAAGCCTCCACGCCCTCGAAGAGCGTATACAGCATCTTCTCCTCGCGCTCGTTGAGCATGGCGATTATTTCGGCCTGTTCGTCGGCGTCGGGGTAGTAGGTGGTGAGTATGCGCTTGAGCGTACTGCCTTTGATTTTTATGGCAAAGTTGTCGATGCCGGTGGGGTGAGCATGCTCTATCTCGCTCCATATATCGGTATAGAGTCCTTCGGTGTCTATAAGTACGCCGTCTAAATCGAAGAGGGCGGCTGCGGGTAGTCGTGTCATGCTTCAGGGGTTGTGGCGAACAAAGCGGCAGCGCTCGTAGTAGCTTATGAATGCGTGATTTACCATGTTGGTGCCGCCAGGTGTGGGGTAGTTGCCCGAGAAGTACCAGTCGCCGGGGCAGCCGGGTACGGCATCGTGCAGGCCCTCGAGGCTCTGGAAGAGTATGTCTACTTTGGCGCGTATGCCCTGCGGAGTGAGCATATCGGCCATTCTGCGAGCCACCTCTTCGTCGGTAAAGAGGTCGTAGAGGCGCTTCACGGAGTTATGCTGTTCGGTGGCCGGACGGTTTATGTTGGCCTTGGCATCCTTGTAGATTTCGTCGATTATATATCCGCGGCCGCTGTCTTCGAGGAGCGATACGGCGGCGCGGAAGGCTGCCAGCTCTTCGAGGTGAGGCATGTCGATGCCGTAATAGTCGGGGTAGCGTACTTGCGGCGACGACGATACTATGATGATGCGGAGCGGACGCAGGCGGTCGAGTATTCTGAGTATCGACTGGCGCAGGGTAGTGCCGCGCACTATGCTGTCGTCGATTATCACCAGAGTGTCGCGGTCGGTGTTGACACACCCGTATGTCACGTCATAGACATGCGTGGCGAGGTCGTTGCGCGACGAGCCTTCGGCAATGAAGGTACGCAGCTTTATGTCTTTGATAGCGATTTTTTCCACCCTCACCTTGCGGCGCAGTATAGTGGTGAGCCTGTCGTCGCTAAGCTCGCCGGTGGCGGCCAGACGGCTGATTTCATCCTTGCGGCCACGGTCGAGGCGGTGGTTTAGCTCCTCTATCATGCCCAGGAACGCCACTTCCGACGTGTTCGGGATAAAGGAGAACACCGTGGAGTCGAAATCGTTCGACACCATTTCGCACAGCTTCGGCACAATGTTTGCGCCGAGGCGTTTGCGCTCGCGGTAGATGTCGGCGTCGCTGCCGCGCGAGAAGTACACGCGTTCAAAGGAGCAGCGCTGGTTGCTTCCTTCGGGAAGTATGCGGCGCAGGTCGATTTTGCCTTCACGGTCTATCAGAATGGCCATGCCCGGCTCAAGCTCTTTTACCGAGTCGATGCTCACGTCGAACACCGTCTGTATTACAGGGCGCTCCGACGCTATCACGGCTATCTCATCGTCGCAGTAGTAGAACGCCGGGCGTATGCCATGCGGGTCGCGCATCACAAACGACGAGCCGGAGCCTGTCACGCCGCACATGGTGTAACCGCCGTCCCATATCGGGGCTGCGCTCTCCAGTACGTTGCTGAGGTCAAGCTCTTTCTCTATGCGGTGTGCCAGCATGGGGTCTTGCAGCTCATCGCGGTAGAGGCGGTAGAGACGGTGGTTCTCTTTGTCAAGCGCGTTTCCTATCTGCTCCAGCAGAAGCACGGTGTCGCTGTAGATACGCGGGTGCTGGCCTGTGTTCACTATCTCTTCGAATATGCGGTCAACATTGGTCATGTTAAAGTTGCCGCACAGCATCAGCGCACGCGAACGCCAGTTGTTTCGGCGTAGGAAAGGGTGCGTGTATTCAAGGCCGCTACGCCCGGTGGTGCTGTAGCGAAGATGCCCCATATATATCTGGCCTATGAAGGGGGTGTAGGCGTCTACTTCCCCTGCGCTCATAGTGTTGAGCCCGGAGGGAAGCGCGCGGCCTATGGAGCCGAATATTTCGTCAATCGCACCGGTGCCGAGCGCACGTTCGCGGAACACATATTCGGAGCCGGCGGGTGAATTGAGTTTCACCACGCCCACACCGGCAGCTTCCTGGCCGCGGTTGTGCTGCTTCTCCATCAACAGGTAGAGACGGTCGAGTGCGTAAGTGTAGCTACCGTAGCGTTCTTTATAGTATGATAGCGGCTTGAGAAGGCGTATCATCGCCACGCCACATTCGTGCTTGAGAGGTTCCATCTGTATAGGGTAGAGGGTGTTGGCTTATTGCATGCGTTGGGTGCTTGTTATCGAATGAAGAGGAGTTCGCGGTATTTGGGGAGAGGCCACATTTCGTTGTCTACCATAAGCTCGAGCTTGTCGATGTTGTAGCGTATTGTCTCCATGGCGGGCACTACGTTGTCGTGGTAGGCGATAGCCTTGGCGCGCTCGTCGGTGAGGGCGTTGGCCTTCTTGCGCTCGGCCACCATGGCTGCCACGGTGGTCTTGATATTGCTCATGCGCTGTGCTATGCTCTCTATAGTGTCGAGGTCGCACTGCGCCATTGTTTCGGCGCGGTCGCCGAAGAGGCTGCGTAGCTTGATTACATTGTCTACCAGCATCGACTGGTAGCGGGTGGCCACAGGGATGATATGGTTGAGGGCGAGGTCACCGAGCACGCGGGCTTCAATCTGTATTTTCTTGGTGTAGATTTCCCATTTCACTTCGTTGCGGGCCTCAAGCTCGGGCTTGGAGAGCACTCCTGTTTTCTCGAACAGCTTGACCGACGATTCCGAGAGGTAGGAGTCGAACATCACTGGTGCCGAGGTCTCGCAGTCGAGTCCGCGACGGCGTGCTTCTTCTTTCCACTCGTCGCTGTAGCCGTTGCCGTCGAAGTGAATGGCCTTGCTCTCGGTGATGAGCTTGCGCACCTCGGCGAGAATGGCGTCGGTGAGCTTGGCGCCTGCCGCTACACGGGCGTCGACCGCTTCCTTGAAGAAAGCGAGTTGCTCGGCCACGGCGGCGTTGATTACTATCATGGCTGAGGCGCAGTTTGCCGACGAGCCTACCGCGCGGAACTCAAAGCGGTTGCCGGTGAAGGCAAAGGGCGATGTGCGGTTGCGGTCGGTGTTGTCGAGCATGATTTCGGGTATCTGCGAGAGGCCGAGAGAGTACTCCGACTTTTTCTTCAGCTCCGAAAGGTCGGCGCTGTCGTCTTTCTCGAGCTGGTCGAGTATGGCGGCAAGCTGGCTGCCGGTAAATATCGAGATAATGGCGGGAGGTGCTTCGTTGGCGCCCAGACGGTGGGCGTTCGTCGCCGACATGATAGACGCCTTGATGAGTGCGTTGTGTCGGTGTACGGCGGCCATTACGTTTACCACGAAGGTAATGAACTGGAGGTTGTCCATCGGTGTGCGGCCCGGTGCGAAAAGAAGTGCGCCGCGATCGGTGCCCAGGCTCCAGTTGCAGTGCTTGCCCGAGCCATTCACTCCCTTGAAGGGCTTCTCGTGCAGAAGCACGCGGAAGTTGTGGCGGCGTGCAACTTCGTTCATCACCGACATCAAGAGAAGGTTGTGGTCGTTGGCAAGGTTGGTCTCCTCATAGATTGGCGCCAGCTCGAACTGGTTGGGGGCAACCTCGTTGTGGCGTGTCTTGACGGGTATGCCGAGGCGGTGACAGCGGATTTCGAGGTCGAGCATGAATGCCTGCACGCGCGAGGGGATTGAGCCGAAGTAGTGGTCTTCGAGCTGCTGATTCTTGGGACTTTCGTGTCCCATGAGTGTGCGGCCTGTCATCACAAGGTCGGGGCGGGCGCTGTAGAGCGACTCGTCGACCAGAAAGTACTCCTGCTCCCAGCCGAGGTTCGACACCACGTGCTTTACCTCGGGGTCGAAGTAGCGGGCTACGGCGGTGGCGGCCTTGTCTACGGCGTTGAGGGCGCGCAGCAGCGGCGTCTTATAGTCGAGCGATTCGCCGGTGTACGATATGAAAATGGTGGGGATACAGAGTGTCTGGTCGAGGATGAAGGCGGGCGAAGATATATCCCATGCCGAGTATCCGCGGGCCTCGAAGGTGTTGCGGATTCCGCCGTTGGGGAAGCTCGACGCGTCGGGTTCCTGCTGCACCAGCAACTTGCCCGAAAACTCCTCTACCATGCCGCCTTTGCCGTCGTGTACTATGAAGGCATCGTGCTTCTCGGCTGTGCCGCCGGTGAGCGGCGCAAACCAGTGGGTGTAGTGGCGCGCGCCATTGTCGAGAGCCCAGCGGCGCATGCCGTCGGCAACGCTGTCGGCGAGTTGTCGGTCAATAGGCTTCTTGTGCTCGATAGCATCTATGAGAGCATCGTAGGTAGCTTTGGGCAGATACTCGAACATGCTCTGACGGTTGAACACAAGCTCCCCGTAGTAACGGTCGGGACGCTCGGAAGGGGTGTCGACGGTTACCGCTTTGCGGTCGAAAGCCTCTTCCACCATTTTAAATCGTAATGTAGTAGACATATACTGTGGTTAAGTGAATTGCCGGATAAAAATGCACCCGGCCATGCCGCAGTGCATGGTCGGGTGTATGTGGGGTGCTGTGTGCGCGACACTAAAGATGCTTGCCGAAATAACGGCAGGCGAACTTATACTTTTGACACGAAGTCGACAGTGGTGGTGCGTGCTCATCTTTTTACCTTTCGGCTGCAAAGGTAAGCATTTTTTGCCGGACGGCAAAGCTCCGGGCGCTATTTTAACGTATGTCTTTTCTCTGCTTCTGCCACAGTGCCTCAGCAGGCGCTTTGCACGGAAATCTGCGCTTTTATGCTGTCGACTACGGCCCCCGGCTCGTCACATCCGAGCATATATCGGCGCCCGTTGCGCAGCCGCACCAGGAAGCACTCGGAGCTTTTGCCGTAATAGGCGAAATACTTGCCGAGGTCGCGCTCGCTGAACCAGCCCCAGTAGCCGAAGTATCCTCCGCTGGATAGTATCTTCTTTTCGGCCATAGTGGGTGCACATAGCTCTACCGAGGCGATGTCGGCCATGCGTATGCGCTTGCGGCGGAGCGTGGTGTGTATATTCAGGGTATTGCCGTCGACGCTCACCGACACCGGCGCATAGAGCAGAGCAAGTATATTCCACACGGTGAAAACGGCGATAAGACATACCAATATTATTGTATCCTCGCGCTTCACGAAGTATATGGCGGTGGCTGCGTAGGCTGCGATTATGAAAAGTGTCCATGCTATTGTGGCTGAGCTGTATTTTATTTTCTTAATCATGCTGTACTTCTTTTGGATTGTATCTGTTAGACGCATCTGTCGTGCGGATTATTACACCGGGCGCTAATTTGCTTCCTTCCTTCCCGCACCACAGGTCGTGGAAGAAAAAGCGCTAATGTGGGAAGTGTGCTGCTTCCCGTTCCCCTATCGGGCCTGTGGATGGGAAGGGAAGGAAGCGAAGAGGCGTCTCCGGCGCATTCGCTGCTTCACGGTTTCTTTTTTTGGTTGCATGATAACATGAAAAGCCCGACTCGCAGTGCGGGTCGGGCTTTTGGGAGGGTATGGAATTCAAAAGCGAATTCTACTGGAGGCGGAAGGTGACGGGGAGGGTATAGGTTACCTTTACGGGCTGACCGTTGTTACGGCCGGGAACCCACTTGGGCATTGCCTTCACCACGCGGAGGGCTTCCTTGTCGAGAGCCGGGTGGCGCGGGCGCACCACTCTCACGTTGGTGATTGAACCGTCTTTGCCTACGACGAACTCTACTACCACACGGCCCTGTACACCTTCTTCAGATGCAGCCGGGGGATAATTGATGTTGTCGCCGAGCCACTTGTACATGGCAGCTTCACCACCGGGGAATTCCGGTTTCTGTTCTACCATAGCGATGCTCACGGGGCCTTCTTCTTCAACCTTCGGAGCTGCGATAACCTCTTCCTTAATAGCAATCTTGTTGAGGTCATTGGTGCCTTCGGTGATGTCGACAGCACCTACGGCAGCTTCGTTTTCGAGTACATCTTCCTGGTTCTTGACCTGCTTGTCTTCTTCAATCTTGTCGTCGTCGACGATAAGAAGGTCGGTTACCTGCTGCTGGTTTGCAACTTCTTCAGGAGCGATGATTTCTTCAGGTTCTTCTGGTAGCTGGAAAATTTCTTCTTCCTCTTCTTCGATTTCTTCTTCAGCATCGAAAGTTGCGATTTCCTGCTCTGTAGAAGTTACAATCTGTTCTTCTTCGGGCTTTGCGAATACGCCGGATACCGAGAGGATGAGAAGAATGAGGATGATAGCTACCGAGATAAGTACCCACACAATAGCTTTTGTGTGACGCGAAACAGAAGATTCACGCAGCTTGTATGCGCCGAAATCTTTGTTCTTTCCTTCAAATACAATGTCGCGCCACTCTCTTGAGGTCAAATCTACGTCTTTTGCCATTTTCTTATGTGCATTTAGGAGTTAGGAGTAGATGCCTCGGCTCCGGCTGCAGGAGTTGCAGCAACTGCCTTGGCGCGAACTGTGGGACGAATAATTGTCTCGTTGTGAGTCTGCTCGTAGCGACGCAGCAACATGGTGTCGGTATGGGTCGGAAGCTCGATGCTATAGCGCGAAATCTGGTTGATGTTCATTTCGTCGATAGCATTGATAAGACCCTCGTAAGTGGTGTTGGGACCGGGCTTAATAACGACAACAGGGCGGGTCTTGAGCGAGTCGGAAGCGTTTTTCTTAGCGGCTTTGTCAAAGTCCTCTTTGGAGATTTCTTTGTTCTTCCACTGAGTTTTGAGCTTTTCGTACTCGGCCATAACCTCCTTGTTCTTGTTGCGGAGGATTTTGCGTATGCCTTGAGTTTCGTGGTTCACATTACCTATGAACTGCTCTTTGCGGAGATAATTGTTTGTGCTGAAAGTTGTGTCGGCGATACCTTCATAATAGTAGATATTATGTACGGTCTTGCCTGTCTCGGCATCTACAGCGGGTGTTTCACCGTTGTATTCGGTGTCGAGAATCAGCGTGATAGCTTCCGACTGCTTAGCCTGGCTCTGCTGTTCTTTCTTCACGTCTTCGTTGGTAGGAAGTACGATTTGCAGAGTCTGCGACTTAATCATCGTAGTACAGAGCATGAAGAAAGTAATCAGAAGCATGTTCATGTCCACCATGGGGGTAAAGTCCACATGGATAGACATCTTTTTCTGGGCGCCTTTTTTCTTTTTGCCGCCGCCTGAAGACTGTTCTATTTGTGCCATTTCTTGACTTTACTTTAATTGGTGGGTTCGTTTTCTGATTTGAGGGCAGTCATAAGGCTGAACTTGTTCAGCTTCATGGTCTGGAGGTTGTCGAACACCATCTGCACGGTTGTGAAGGGGGTGTCCTTGTCGGCCTTGATAGCTATACCCTGGCCTCTGCGCATAAGAGCGGTGTAGAGGTTCGAGAGCTGCGAGCGTTCTTCGGCCGAGAGACCCTCGGTCTGTTCATTGTTGATGCGCTGAGCGACGTTGTAGATGGCTTTGAGCCAAACCTGGAAGTCGTTGAGCTTTCCGTCGCGGTTTTTGTTGCCGTCGATAGGAATTCCGACTTTGGGGTTTGTCATGTCACCCATAAACTTGTCGCGCTCGGTGACACTCATAGCGAGGACTTCGGGGAGAACCGAGAAGGGCACGCCAATCATGTTGGAAGTGCGGAACTCGTTCTTCTGGGCCTCGTTCAGAGCGATGCGGTTGTTCTTGTGCTGTTCGTTGTAAATGGCTACTGCTTCGTCGAGCATCATACCGCGAATTTTTTCGCTTGAAAGAGTCGAGTCGGCATCGCCGGTAAACGAAATGAAGAGTTTACCTTCTGCAATGGAGGGGTCTTCGAGCTTGCCGGATTTGTCGGCCGACGAGACGAGCACAGTCACCAGATTGTTCATCGGCACCTTCTCTTCAGATACAGAAGACGGGGTGTAGACGATGGTGGGCTCTTTCTGCAGGAAGGTAGAAGTCAACATGAAGAAAGT
>VSPE01000021.1 GCA_009775225.1 Muribaculaceae bacterium
CAAAGCATAAATGTCTGAAATTTCGACTGATGCTTATTTTTTTATTCACATTTGTTTTTAAACAACCTCTTAATGGTCATTATAACACAATCATCATTGTTCGCTCTTGTTACGGCACTTCCGTATTCAAAGGTGATTGTTTTCCCATTGTCGGTTCTCATTTCAGTAACGAGTCCCTCTGAATCTCGGTTGATTGTCGTACCGGCAACCGATTTAGGCATTTCACCGGTAAAGACGTTTGAAGGATTCACCACTCCCGGGGTACCGTTCCCTCCTCCGGGTTCATCGTTGTCGTCACTACATGAAGTGAAACCGACACACATTACAGCCAAAAACAATACGGCTGTACGCATTTTGAGAAATTTTTCCATTAGCATTAAATGCTTTAGCCTTCCCAGCCCTCAAAGAAGATGTTACCTGAAATACGAAAAGCGTGAGGACTGTTAACTTATTTCAAACGTTGGGCGTCTGGAAATGCCTTGCACTAAGATAAGCAACAGTCTCCCACGCCATATACATGACGCGAGAGATGTCAACTCATTCCCGTGCTTTAGTTTTCCAGACTTTAACGTTGAGAATCAGTTAAACACTTTCGTGTATTCTTTATTCCGCAATGTCTGCCATTGTTAAATGACACCGCAAAATTAATGATTTTTCTTTGATGCAGAACCATTCAAAGTATTAATTTTCAAAACTTGCAAACATTAGCGTGTGCTCAACATACTTCACCGAAATTTTTTTCATTTGGAATCCCGATACATCTATCTTCGAGAATACAAATAACGAAGATTGATGATTACAGATAATTTCAAATCATTAATAGAATTGATGCATACATTTTCTGATGAACAGAAATGTATTGACTATCTTGAATCCGTCATATGGAACGGTAATCCCGTTTCACCGTTTGACCCAAGTTCAAAGGTATATAAATGTAAAGACAACCGATACCGCTGCAAAAATACGGGCAAGTATTTCAATGTAAAGACCGGAACGATATTCGAAGGTACTAAAATCAAGTTGCAATACTGGTTCATTGCAATTACTCATCACGGATAGCTAAGTGCGATATTAACATGTACAACATCACATCAAGTATTGGGTATAATCAATCCAGTGTAATCTGATATGTAGCGCCATAGTAAAACCAGTGGGTGGCATCCTGAGCGACAAGTCGTTGAGACAACGGCTATCTGTATAACAATGATAGTACACAGGAGTAAAAAGTCGCCCCGACACGCCGAAGCGCACCGGGGCGACCACTCATATATCCGATGGAGTTATTTTACATAAACTTTGCTTACGGAGTTGCCCTGACGGCGGATATATAGACCGCTCTCGGGATTGGCAACACGTATGCCCTGAAGGTTGAAGTATTCGGCATCGGCGTCAGTGGCGGTATCGATAGCTTCAACACCTGTCCAGCCTTCCTTGTGAGCTTCCGACATCTCGCCGGTCACACCAGTAGCGCTGAGAGGAGCCACGGTGTATACAGCTGCGGCCCGCTGCATCATCGACGATACGGCATCGTCGAGGTCGGCAGCTTCGCAAGTGAGACCTGTAGCCATCTTCACAAATTCACCGTTGCGGAAGATGAGGTATGCGGCAGCACCCTTCACGGCGTTCCAGTGGAGATTGCCTGCCTCATCCATGCCTACCTCGGTGGCGGGAAGCACTGCGGTGTGTTCCTTGGCATCCCAGCTATCCTTGTAGCCGAGCACATTGCGGTGTGTGAAGTAAGGCACATACTTGGCATCGAGGATAGGCGAATAGGTGTTGGTGGATGTTGGCGAGTTGGTACGTTTGCTGAGGTCTACAGGGTTGCCGTTTCCGTCAACAGAGCCATACTCGAAGAAGTGGGTGGGCACATTGCTCATATTACGCCAGCCGGCAGGCTCGCATACTGTGTGCATGGTGGTGTTGAGCCAGAAGTTGCGGGGTTCGTTCTGCCAGGGACGGCCAAGGTAGTAGCTGCCTTCGCCGGAGATGTCGCAGTTCACCATCACATAGCCGTGCTTGAGCGAAGCCATGGTCGAGGGCGCGGTAATCACGCCGCCGGCCTCTGTCATGATAAAGTGACAGTTATCGTAGTAGTGGTCGCCACCGCCGCAAACATAGTCGGTCTTACCGTAGAAGGTACAGTTGTAGTAGTAGCCCTTCTCACCGGTCACCTCGGTATCCTGATGGCTCTGCATGGTCACATTGCGCATTATGTCGAGGTTGCCGCCGTAGTGAGCCACAGCCACACCTGCGTCGTGCGGGCCGCCGAAGTCTGCGTCGTTGCGGATAGTGAGGTTCTCCATGTAGATGTTGGTGGAGTAGCGGGTAGACAGTACCGCGTAGGAAATACCGTAGCGAGTGCCGTGGATAAGCACACCTTCCTCGCTCTCGCCGATGAGAGCCACGTTGTAGAGCTTGTTGAGGTGGAGCGCCTGAGTGGTGCTGGTACCGTTGGTGTCGGCGCCGAGGTCATAGTCGCCGTTGCGAAGGTATATTACCGAGAGAGCGTCGGTAGCCTTGCTGTTGGTAGCGGAGAGAGCAGCCACGGCAGCCTTAAGCTCATCGGCGTTGCTCACCACGGTGAAGCGGTCGGCATCCATAGCTTCGGCCACGGGTTCGCTGCCGGTGGTAAAGGTATAGGCCACCTCATCGGTGTTGTGGGTGCCGAACTTGTCGGTGAGGGCGCCGGCGGGGATAGTAAGGGTATACTCTGTATCATACTCCATATCCCAAAGGGGGAAGTAGAGAGTGCCTTCACCACCGTATGCAGTGACAGAAGTACCGTTGAAGTCTACGGTGCAATCTTTCATCTCGCGGTCGAAGGTAAGGGCAACAACGGTGTGGTTGCGGCCTGCGGTGGCAGTGTGCGATGCAAGCTTGGGCGCGGGAGCCTCCGGAATAACTTCCTCATATACGAAGTCCCACCACCATACGGGCTGGTTGCCACCCTCGAAAGTAACGTCGAAACCGGCACCGGCGCTATGGTTCTCAACCACGCACACGAGGTTATAGGCATTTGCGCCACCCTGACCGAACGAGCTTGCTGTAGGCATCCACACGGTGCCGTTCTCACATGTAACCGATGTGATGCGGCCTGCGGCATAATTGTCGAAGAGGTTGCTGAGTATGATTTTCTTTACTTTCATGCTCGAGGGCAGGTCGATGTGCACGCTGTTGCCGTTCTTGGTATTGAACTTGAACTGAGTGCCGCCCCAGCCGTCGTTTACAGGCTTGATTGTATAAAGACCGTTGGTCCAGGTGTTGTCGGCACCGTTGCCGGCCGAGTCGTAGCGCACGGTAGAGGAGAGGTCGTTTTCTGCATTATCATAGATATGTATGCCTTCGACAGTCACGGTATAGTCTTTTGAGAGGTCGCCGAGCTTGCCTGTGAAAGTATAGGAGGCAGTGGTGCCGTTAAGCGTAGCTTTGCCTTCCACAGAAGAGCCGTCGGCAAAAGTAACTGCGAGCTTGGGAAGCGCGGTGTATACGCGGTCGGATACGGTGGTGGTGCCGCTATTGTTGAGGTCGGCGAGTACATCGAGTTCCTCTCCATCGAGGGTGAGCTTGCTCACTACCACATCGCCCAGGTGGAAGAAACGAACCTTATATTCGGTCTGGCCGGCAAATACGCCTTCTTCAGTAGCAAGCGAGAGGGTCACTTCGGTCTGCTCGTTGCGTGCGGGAGTTGCGATAGTGTACACACCGTCGGTGGCTGTGAGCACGTTCTCGCCTTCTTTTACGGTGAGGACGGCATTCTCATAATCTACCTTAAAACTTAATGTGGCGGCATCGTATGCGAAAGGAATGTTATAAGCCCAGTCGTAGCCTTCAACGACAGTTGCTTCCTGGCCTTCGGCTGTAACGGCAGATACCTGCGCAAATTTGTCGCCTACTTTATTTACAGAGAAGTCGCGCCAGTTTACGAGGTAGCCTGTGCTTGCGCTGGCAAACGACATGGCGAGCATCTTCTTGCCTGCGGTGAGCTTGCCTGCAAGAAGTATATCCTGCACTCCCTTAACAGTGGGCTGAGTGGCAGACACCTCTACATTGCCGGTAGCCTCGTCGGTAACAGTCACTGTCACATCGGCGGCGTTGCTGTAGTAGTAGAAGTCGATATTGAGGCTGTAGACACCTTCTTCGGTAACAAATACTTTATATTCGCCCTTGGCGCCATTCTTAACATAGCCTACGTTTGTATCGCTGTTTTCGAGTCTGCAACCACCGCTATATTTGCCGCTGATGATATGGACCGTGCCGGGGAGTCCGTCGTAGCCTGCGGGGATTTCGGGCTTCTCCTCAACTTCGCCTTCGCCTGTCCATACAAATTCTGGAGCCTTGAAGTTGCCTGCGAAGCGGTCGCCACCGCCGAGAGCAAATGCGAAAGTCACATTCTTTAGGCCTTCGGTAACAGTACCTGTAAGAGCGAAATCAATGGGTTCCCACTTGGTACTGTTCTTCGGGAAAGAGCCGTCGTACACAGCCTCGGTAACGCCGGTAGCCGCGTCGGCAACGGTAATCTTGATGAAGCTGTTGCCATACGAGTAATCCACGGGTATAACGGCATTGTAAGTACCCTGCTTCTTGGCGTATACATTCTTGAAAGTAACCGAGCGGCCGTCGTAGGCGCTGCAGAAGTTCTTATCCCCCTCGTTGCCTTCAACGCTTATGCCGCCCGAGAAGTCGTAGTTGTCGTCGGTGGTGGCGCTTTCAGGTACGGGGAAGGTTCCTGGCATGGTGAAGAAGTGGTCAGGTTCAACGGGGGTGTCGCCGCCTTCGCCTTCTTCAACAGAACCTTTAACGACCATATTGGCGATGTAATACTCTCCCAGTTTGGTCAGGTCTTTCTTTGCAAGAGGATAGATACGTATTTTCAATGGGTTCTCAGCAGTCGCAGTGATACCGCTTACATTGTAAGAAAGAGTGCGGGCAGCGATGCTGAGGTCGGTAGCATTGTCTCGCACTGGGGTAACACCCACGGCAAGGTCTTTTGTCACATCACCAGCTTCAACAACAACATCAAGACGACCGTCGCCGAAGCCCTTGTTAAGCCATTCAAATGATACATTAGAGGGAGTGAATGAAACTGTAGGAGTTACGGTGAACTCAATGTAACCTCCTTCTACTCGTGCAAGTGTCACATTAGAGGCAGTGTGCAGTGAAGACATTGAAGTTCCGTCAAATTCCTTTGTAAGATTAGCACCGTTTTTATCTCCGGGCAACACTTCAGAGCCAAGATTGGCGGCAATCGTCAGTGACGATGAAGTTGAAGTGCCTGACATATCTTCCAGACCACTTCTGAGGCTCCAGCTCACAGTCGCCTCGCTCGCTGCACGCATCGGAGCGTTAAGCTCGGGAGCGGCAGCCGAAACGGCAGCGTATGCCATGGAGGCTGTGGCAGCAATGCCTACAAGTCCTGCAAAAAGTTTGTTGACTTTTTTCATGGTTTGATTTTTAGGTTATAAAATTTATGGTTTAACGTATTTTCGGGAATTACGGCCCAAAATTACTTACACGCACGCGAGCATTGGGTGTAAATTCTGACGGCAAAAGAGCTAAAAGCACACATAAAAAGCCCTTTTACACACGAAAACGTCAATTTTTGCCCTTTAACACCTGTTTTATAGGACTACCTTTGCGACACATTATAATATTATAATAATCTGCACATAACCGAATAATCCACCCATGAAGAAATCACTGTTTGCACTTGCCATGCTTGCTTCGCTCAGCGCCGGTGCGGCCACTCCGCAGGCCGAGAAACTCGACCGCGGACTCATCGCCGTGAAAGCCGAGTCGGGCGTTTTCGTGTCGTGGCGCTCTCTTGCCACCGACGACCCCTCGATGACCTTCGACCTCTACCGCGACGGTGTGAAAGTAAACCGCAATCCTATCACTGCCGGCACAAACTATCCTGATACTCGCGGCAAAGTCACCACCAAATACTATGTGACAGCGTCGGTCGACGGCACCGTAGTAGAAACCTCTCCCGAAATCGGCGTAGAACCCGAAGCATACAAACGCCTAACCCTTGACCGACCCGCCGGAGGCACAACCAAGTCGGGCGAGAAATACACTTACAGCCCCAACGACTGCAGCGTGGGCGACATCGACGGCGACGGCCAATACGAAATCTTTGTGAAATGGGACCCATCCAACTCGCACGACAACTCCGAAGGCGGATACACCGGCAACGTGTATATCGACTGCTACACCCTCGAAGGCGAAAAGAAATGGCGCATCGACCTCGGCCGGAACATACGAGCAGGCGCACACTACACCCAGTTCATGGTATATGACCTCGACGGCGACGGTCGCGCGGAAATGGTATGCAAGACGGCCCCCGGCACCAAGGACGGCAAAGGTAAATACGTAATCATGGGCAACGACGACCCCTCTGCCGTATACGCATCCGACAATTCGGGAAACAAACGCGGCCAGATAATATCAGGCCCCGAATACCTTACCGTATTCGATGGCGAGACAGGTTCCGAAATACATACCGTGGCATACGAGCCCGCACGCTCGGTGCGCAATTCAAGCCAGTGGGGCGACAGCTACGGCGGACGCTCCGAGCGCTATCTTGCATGCGTGGCATATCTCGACGGCATACACCCCTCGGTAGTTATGTGCCGTGGATACTACACAGCATCGTATCTCTGCGCCTGGGACTTCGACGGCACCAAGCTCACAAAGCGCTGGCTGCATAAGAGCGAGACCCCGGGACAGGGCGCATACGGCGAAGGCGCACACTCGCTCACCGTGGGCGACGTAGACGGCGACGGATGCGACGAAATCGTATACGGCTCGGCCTGCATCGACCACGACGGCTCGCTGCTCTACCGCACAGGCGCCGGCCACGGCGACGCACTCCACCTTGGCGACTTCGACCCCTCGCGTCCCGGGCTGGAAGTGTTCATGGTACACGAAGAAAAGAAAAAGAAATACGATGCCGAGTTCCGCGACTCCCGCACCGGCAAAATTATATGGAGCATACCCAACTCCACAAACGACATAGGCCGCGGCCTCATCGCCGACCTCAGCGACCGCTACGAAGGTCATGAGATGTGGCCCGGGAAATACTACACCGGCAGCGACGACGAAGGCAGCAACGCCACCTTCGACACCAAAGGCAACATCCTGGCAAACTACCGGCCCTCGAGCAATTTCCGCATCTACTGGGACGGCGACCTCCAGGACGAACTCTTCGACGGCAACTACGACAAAACAGCAAAATCATCCGCCCCGACCATACAGAAAGTATCGGCAGGTCTCGGAGCCATAGAGAAGACATGGGCGTTCGCCAAGTACAACGCTCAGTCGTGCAATACCACCAAAGCCACACCATGCCTCCAGGCCGACATCCTCGGCGACTGGCGCGAGGAACTTATCCTGTGGGACGGCGCCACATCTTCCGACCTGCTCATCTTCACCACCACAGAGTCGAGCAAATACCGCGTGCCCTGCCTTATGCAAGACCACAACTACCGCATGGCTATCGCATGGCAGAACGTGGGATATAACCAGCCGCCACATCTTGGCTACAATCTGGCCGATGTGGTAGACCCCAAAGCTAAAATAACCGTGACCGAAGGCTCACTCAACCAAAGCGTGGAGGAAGGGATGCCCATGCAGACTATCAAGGGTACATGGCGCGTGGCACCCCGCGTCGAGGCCCGCAACCTGCCCGAAGGCATCACATGCGACATCGACACCGAAGCCAAGACGTTCACCATATCAGGTGCCCCCACAACAGCCGGCACTTATCGCTTTACTGTGGCCACTCGCGACGCCACATCGTCGGCAGCCATTGTGATAAACCTCACCGTTGGCGTCGTACAGACCATAGAGCCTATAGCACACTACACATTCGAACAGCTGGGAGCATCCACTCCCAACAGCGTATCAGGCGAAGCCGCCGTATTCGGCATGCCGCGCCTCACCGAAGGCATTCGCGGCATGGCCGTACAGCTCAACGGAACTACCGACTACTTCACCCAGCCGGCCTACGAGCAGATGCAGCTCGGCTCATCCGACTTCTCTATCGAGCTGTGGTTCAACTCCACCGACGACGCAGCATATATCCTGCACAAAGGCAGCATGGCGCGCAACGACAATGCCGGAACATCCGGTAAATGGGTCGGCCTCGAATACAAAAACGGCGACCTCAAATTCGCCATAGACGACGATGCTGCCAAAAGCGAAGTCAAGTACGCGGCTTCCGACTTCTTCGACGGACAGTGGCATCACCTCGTGGCCGTACGCGACCGCATCGAAAAAAAGCTCAAGCTGTATATCGACGGCGAACTTAAGGCAGAAGCAGCCGACTCAACCGATGACATCTCAGACAACAACGAAGCCATAGTAATCGGCAACGTAAACACAAGCTTCGACAACTTCTTCCGAGGCAGTCTCGACGAACTCACCGTATATTCGGGAGCCATGAGCGCAGCTACCGTAGCTCAGCGCTATGAGGCCCGAGGCGCCGACACCGGCATCGATGCACCACGTGTACCCTCTACCGACGGCGCAGCCCGCTACTTCGACCCCGTGACAGGTATGGAAGTACGCAACCCGCAGCAAGGCATATACATCCGCGTAGACAACGACGGTGCCAGAAAAGTGCTGGTAAGATAAAAACACACTGAAATTCAAAAGCGAAAAGCGCCGTTATCCGTTTCGGATAGCGACGCTTTTTTTGCTATAACTTATCAATCACAGCTGTCACACCACACACCGTTCCAGACCGGCCAGCCACATATCAAGATACACTGATTTCTTATTATACAGCCGTGCGACTCTCTCGTCATCGAATTGTACTCCATTATTTCGAGTAGTTGCGCGAACATTCTTATCACAGACTCTGACTTTGCCTATAACCAGTTCTTTTTCGGGCTGAAGCCTGTCACTCAGCATCATTCGTTCGTAGAAAAACCGCAGAAAAATTTCAGACCTCCTCAGTTGCTTATTCGGATTACCATTGCCTTTCTTTAGTTCAACCACAAAGCCATACACGCGCTCCGAAGTTTCAATAAACACAAAGTAGTCGCACATACTGTTAAGACCCTCCTTATGCCTGAAATAAGGAAAAACAGCAGTTCCGTTAGGTTCTATTCTGAAAATACGATAGTGCAACTTATCAGTAGCGACTACAATCCGACGCATATCTGCATCGACTTCTTCAAGGATGTGGGGTATTTGGCAGAGATGACGCTCCTGAAACGCAATCTCGTATTTTTGAAGTTCAGTCATTATCCGAGTTCAGAGTAAAATAAATCGCGTCCGATACCTCATTAAGAGTATTGGTTACTATATCTATAGCCTCTATCTCAACTCCATTACACTCAACAGGCAGCAAACGCCCGGTCACACGACCGTCATCGTCAAACGACAACACCTCGACCGCGACATCATCGGCCCTCAGCGGCATATCATCGGAATACCCGAGTTTCGAAGCCAGCTCTTGCATAGCCGAAGTATCGTTGCCAAGCATAATAAGGTTGTTAAACTCTCGCACCATATAGTCACTATGCGTACTTATCATGACACGCAAGCCCTGATTGACCATACGTGCAATAATGCGGCTCATTATGACCTGAGCCGCAGGATGAAGATTTATTTCGGGCTCGTCTATTATCAGCAAGTCGCCTTTTCTAAGCATGTGACGCAGCAGAAAGACAAGATTGGATAGGGTCTTTACCACAGATGCGCCAAGAGCTATCGGCAACTTCTGAGTCGAGCCGTCGGGATTAAAGACCACGTCGCCTTTTTCCGACACACTCAGATGCCCGTGCAGCAGTTCATGCTCGATTGAAGCGGCCAGATCAGAATATTCGCCAACCTTCTTCTCCAATACCGTCATATCGGAAGATATGGAAAGGAGATTATCCAAAGCCATCGGATAGCGGTTCGACTGGTCGTTGATAAGTTCGGAAATCAACTCGGGATTGGCAGGCTGCTCGCCGGAAGTGAGCTTGCGAACAGACTGAACAAGCCGCGAACGACTATTCGATATTTCGCGGGCAAACGTATAAATCGAGCTACGCTCGACCGGCAGCATTATCGGGCGAAAAACTCCTGTTCCACAGACTTGTTGAATTACGACCGCCATTAGCGCAATGCGCAGAGAAGCGGCCAGACTTTCGCGGTCGCCTTCAAAATTAAGACATTTCAGTATTGCCTGCGTCTCACCGGCCTTCTTACTCAGCACAAAATCTGCCTTTCCAAGTTTGAAACTCAATTCTATCTCACGGGCAACAACTCTCTGACAATATTCTTCATCCGACTCCGCCGAAAGAAGTTCAAAATCTTGAAAAATTTCTTGTGCCTGAGTCTTGCCGATACCAAAAATATTATCAAGTTGTTTTTTAACAGCATCAAGTCTACGTTGTCTAAACCCCGGAATAACCTCTTCTTCAAATTCAATGCTGACAGGCTCCAAATCAAGCAGAGTCTTGACATCCTCTTCCGATAATCTCATATACGGGCCCAAGCCGGGGCTGCATAAAGCATAAGCGATGTACGAAAGATAAGTTTTTCCCGAGCCATTCGCGCCACAGACAATCGTAAGAGGCTTTGATAATTCGAGCGGAGCCTGCTTGATAACTCCTAAATTATGTATCGAGAGTCTTGTCAACATTTTACACATGATGAGTATTCCGATGCAAAAATACTAAAAATCATGCAATAATCAAATTTTTGAGCAACACACCCTTATTTCATAATTATTATTTAACTTTGCGTACCGAAACACACAAATCAATCATGAACAGACTATTTACTTTTGCCCTGCTTGCTTCAACGCTGACTCTCCAGCTCAGCGCCCGCGATGCCCGCGCCGAAATCGAGGCCATGCCCGAGCGCGCCGCCGGCGTATACTTCGCATATCCCACCGACTGCATCGACGCCAATGCCGAGACTCCAAAAGGCTACGAGCCGTTCTATGCAAGTCACTATGGCCGCCATGGCTCGCGATACCTCATCAACGACAACGACTACCAGCGCGTAATGGAAGTGCTCGCCAAAGCCCACGATGCAAATGCTCTCACCCCGCGAGGAGAACAACTCCGCCTGCAGCTCGACACTATCTGGGAGGAAGCACGCGGACGCGGGGGCGAGCTCTCGCCCCTGGGCGCCCGCCAGCACCGGGGCATTGGCCACCGCATGGCCGAGCACTACCCCGCTATCTTCGCCGACGGTGCCGAAGTGACAGCAACATCCACTACAGTGATGCGCTGCGCACACTCTATGTTCAACTTCATACAGGGCCTGCGCGACATCAACCCGAGCCTCGAAGTGCCTATGGAATCGGGCCAGCGCACTATGGTGTTCATGAACTATCAAAGCCCTGAATCGAGCGCCCTCAACAACCACAAAGGACCGTATTATCAGGACTACAAGCGCTTCAAGGCCGAAATGTGCAAGCCTGACCGGCTCGTAGGCACTCTCTTCAGCAATAAGAACTACGTGGATGTATGGGTAGATAAAGACGACTTCGTAAACGACCTCTACTGGCTGGCTTCCGACCTCCAGAACATGGAGACCGAAATCAGCATCCTCAACCTCTTCACCACCGAAGAGCTTTACAACCTCTGGCAGTACGGCAACTTCTCCTTCTTCGCCCGCGCCTCCACCTACCCCCGCGCCGAAGGAAAGCACGTGGCAAACGCCCGCAATCTCCTCTCCAACATCGTGGAGAACGCCGACGCATACATTGCCGGCGGACGCCGGGGCGCAACCCTGCGTTTCGGTCACGACAGCAACATCATACCCCTCCTGGGCCTGTTGCGCGTAGAAGGCTGCTTCGCCGATACCGAAGTGCCGGCCGAACTCTCGCAGAGCTATGCCGACTACTTCGTAAGCCCCATGGCCGCCAACCTCCAGTTTATATTTTTCCGTCCCGCCAAAGGCAAGAAAGGCGACATCCTTGTGCGCGTGCTCCACAATGAGCGCGCTGCCGGACTCCCCGTGGCCGACACCGGCGAGAAAGGGCTATACCGCTGGGACGACCTGCGCACCTACCTCACTTCGCTTCTATAACCATACATTTATATAATAAAAATGCACAAACTCGCAATGACAGCCTCAGCGCTGATGATGGCCGGCGCCGCCTCGGCAGCCGACACCCCCGCGACTTTCCGCAGCCCCGACGGTAATTTCTCGATTGACGCCCTCGAAGCACTTGGCCGCGTGAGCGCTCCCGCCGTGAGCCCCGACGCCAAGACCGTACTATTCGGTATATCTTTCGAAGACCTCGAGGCAAACAGCAGCAACAACGACCTCTACACTCTCGCCCTCGACACTAAGGGCGCCACACCCGTACGCATCACCGACACACCCAAGAGCGAAAGCGGTGCTGTATGGATTGACGGCGGAAGACGCATTGCATTCCTCTATCCCGACGCCGACGGCAACGCTCAGATGTGGCTTATGAACGCCGACGGCACAGACCGCATACAGGCTTCCGAACACCCCGGTGGCATCGGTGGCTTCCTCCTCTCGCCCGACCAAAACAAGATTGTGGTAATAGGCAATGTGAAGTATGCACGCAACGCCGGCGACATATATCCCGACCTCCCCAAGGCCACGGGGCGCGTGGTCGACGACCTCATGTACAAGCACTGGGACGAGTGGGTAACCGAAATTCCCCACCCCTTCGTGGGCGATTTCGACGGCACAAAGGTAAGCGGCCTCAAAGACATAATGGCCGACGAGCCTTTCGAAGCGCCGATGAAGCCCTTCGGCGGCGTGGAATCGTTTGCATGGAGCCCCGACAGCAAAATGCTCGTGTACGTATCGCGTAAGAAAACGGGCCTCGAATACGCCATATCCACCAACTCCGACCTCTACATCTACACCCTCGAGAGCGGAGCCACAAACAAGCTCACCGAAGGCATGACGGGCTACGACACCATGCCCGCCTTCTCGCCAGACGGCAAGTATCTGGCCTGGCTCTCTATGGAGCACGACGGATATGAAAGTGACCGCAACCGCCTCTTCCTGCTCGACTGCAACACCGCCATAAAACGCGACATAACAGCCGACTGGGATTACTCTATCGATGAATTTGCATGGGCACCCGACGGCAAGACTATCTTCTTCATCGCTCCCAAAGACGGCGTTATCCCCGTATTCAGCATCGACATCGCCAAAGGCGACATCACCAAGCTCACCGACGAAGTCGCCGACTTCACCACTCTCGCTCCCGCAGGCAAAGACCGCATCGTCACCATGAGCCACAGCATGCTCCGCCCCAACGAACTGATGCTCATAACCCTCAAAGGCAAGAAAGGCACCGAAGTAAAGTCCCTTACCGACGTAAACGGCCCTATTTTCGCACAGCTCGACATGCCCACCGTACGCAAACGCATGGTACCCACTACCGACGGCAAAGAGATGCTCGTGTGGGTAGTATATCCGCCCAAGTTCGATGCCGCCGCCAAATACCCCTCCATACTCTACTGCCAGGGCGGCCCGCAGCAGCCCGTCAGCCAGTTCTGGAGCTACCGCTGGAACCTCGCCCTCATGGCGGCCAACGGCTACATCGTAATAGCCCCCAACCGCCGCGGCCTCCCAGGCTTCGGCACGGAATGGAACGCACAAATCTCCAAGGACTACCCCGGACAGAACATGCGCGACTACCTCTCCGCTGTCGATGACCTCAGGAAAGAACCCTACATCGACGCTGCGCACATAGGCTGTACCGGCGCCAGCTACGGCGGCTTCTCCACCTACTTCCTCGCCGGCAACCACGACAAGCGCTTCGCCGCGTTCCTCGCCCACGCCGGCATCTTCAACATGGAGACACAATACCTCGAGACCGAAGAAATGTGGTTCGCCAACTGGGATATGGGAGGCGCATACTGGGAAAAAGACAATGCCGCCGCTCAGCGCACATTCGCCAACTCGCCCCACCGCTTCGTAGACCGCTGGGACACTCCTATCATGGTATCACACGGCGAGTACGACTACCGCATCCTCGCCTCGCAGGGCATGGCGGCCTTCAACGCGGCCAAGCTCCGAGGCATACCCGCCGAAATGGTTATCTTCCCCGACGAAAACCACTGGATACTCAAGCCTCAGAACGCCGTGCTCTGGCAGCGCCTGTTCTTCCGCTGGTTCGACCGTTGGCTCAAAGACGAAAAATAACCCGGATGTCGAAATCCTCTCTGAAAAAAGAACTGCTTACCTTCACCGGCCAACAGCTGGTGGAGGTAATTCTTAACGCCTACGACTCATCCAAAGAAGCGAAAGCATACTTCGAGTTCTTCCTCAACCCCGATGCCGACGCACTGCTGGAAAAGAAGTTTGACCTCATTGCCAAAGAACTCAACCGCAGCAGAAGAGGCACCTGCAAATGCCGCATCAGCGTTATCCGTAAAGCAATCAAGGAGTTCGAAGCCTTCGGTGTCGGCCCAGAAAAAGTTTCACAGCTCATGCTCGGCGCCATCCGCATGCTCGTGGGCGAATATCGCTACCGATACTATTCCGAAGCGCTGCTCAACGGCACATTCCGCCTCGTACACGACTATGTGGTATACAATAACAGACACGAAATGCTTAAGCCGGCCCTCGAAAGCCTCCGCACAATACACGACAACCGAAACCTCGGAACAGCCCAGATGCGCGACCGTGTCCGACAGACAGTAAGCTCCACAATCGAAGAAATTGCATCGTCCCAATAAGAGGAGTCCTTTTTACAACTACAAAAATCGCACTTTTTTTGAATTGTGCGATTTTTTTTGCATAGTTCAAAAAAAATCAGTAATTTTGTTTGATTTTTACAAATAAGGACAACTAAGGACAATTTCAGGTCTCAATTCCAACTTTTTTTCATAGAGGCCACCTAACTGAGATAACTTAAGATGAGAGTTTGTACCATCACCGCAAATTATAAAGAACCGCTATATTCGGCTCTCTTTTGTCGTGCAACAGCTCCTACCTCACACAATTTATCTAACATTCTGATAATCAACGAATTACCCCCCCTACTCCTTAGTATTGATTTCGGGTTGTAAAACCACAACCCACGGGGAAATAAACATTCTGACACATACCGGCAGTCTTTCGTCTGCCTCTTTATCACTATGCGAATGAAATCATATCACATAGCGGGTAGCTTTGTGCTTACCCTATTCCTTACACTATTCAATCCTCTTGACGCCGACGCCCAGGACGTAGCAGTAAAAAGCAATCTGCTCTACGATGCCGTGCTCAGCCCCACCGTTGGTGTCGAAGCGGGCCTCGCACCTCAATGGACACTCGACATCTCGGGTACACTGAACGCATGGGCCATAAACGGACACCGCTGGAAAACATGGTTCGTACAGCCCGAGGCCCGCTACTGGTTCTGCCAACGTTTCAGCGGACATTTCGTGGGCATACACGCTATCGGAGGCCAGTACAACTGGGGAAACCTGAAGAACGGCATCAAATTTCTCGGCACCGACTTCTCCAGACTAAGCGACCGCCGCTATCAGGGCTGGATGGCCGGAGCAGGCGTAGCATACGGATACTCATGGATTTTAAGCCGGCACTGGACCCTCGAGGCTGAAATCGGACTCGGCTGGATATACACCCGCTCCGACGAGTACAACTGTGCCAACTGCGGAAAAAAACTTCGCTCGAATATCCCGCACAACTATGTCGGCCCCACCAAAGCCGCGCTTAACATTATCTACGCTTTCTAAGTACTGGCTATGACTCTTTTTAGAATAATACTCTCTATAGCTGCTTGCGCCATAGCCGCATCAGCTCTCGCCGTGACTATTCCGGCCGCGCCCAAAGTCTACGACGTAGCCGTAACCGTCGACGACGCTTCTGCCTCAATCGAAGTAGACATAAACATGTCCCTGTCGGAAATAGCCCTGAAAAGCGACAGCGAGCTAATCTTCACACCACTGATTATAAACAGCGAAGGCACCGACAGTCTCGAGCTTGAGCCTGTAACACTTTGCGGCCGCAACCGCTGGTACTGGTATCTGCGTCAGGGCGTGTTCGACAAAGAACCCGACGCCCGCATTTTCCGTGCCGGAAAGTCCGGACACGTGCACCTTACCGACAAAGTTCATTTCGAGCCGTGGATGAGCCACTGCACCGTAGAGCTGCGTCAGGACGCCGCCACCTGCTGCAAGACCCCTCAGACAGTACCCGGCACAAGCCCGCACGGATACACCGAGCTGGCTCGCATCGACACCGACCGCCCTGCCCTTATCGAGGAATACGTGTTCGCGCCGCCAGTCGACGACGCCCCCGTAGAGAAGAATATCGAAGGCAAGGCATTCGTATCGTTTGTGGTAAACCGCACCGAGCTGAAGCCCGACTACATGGTAAACCGCCGCGAAATTGCCAAAATCCTCAATTCTATCGACTACGTGCGCAACGACTCCGACGCCGTAATCACAGGCGTGCACATCAAAGGTTTCGCTTCGCCCGAAGGCAGCTACACAAACAACATCCGCCTCGCCAAAGGCCGTACACAGACGCTCAGCAACTACGTGCGCGACCTCTATCACTTCGAAGAAGGCATCGTCACAAACAGCTTCGAACCCGAAGACTGGGAGGGCCTGCGCTCATACGTCGCCGACTCTACGGACTACAACATCGAGCATCGCCAGGAAATTCTGGCAATTATCGACAGCTCGATGGAACCCGACCCGAAAAACACCTTCATCCAGCGCACATATCCCGCCGACTACAAGGTAATACTCAAAGAGATATACCCCTGGCTGCGACACTCCGACTACACCGTCAAGTACCGCATAAAGGTGTACACCGACTTAAACGCCCTCAACCGCATATACGCCTCCGACCCCTCGCGCCTACGCCCCGTCGACTTCTACACCGTGGCCGCCCAGTACCCCGAAGGTTCGCAGAAGTATCTTGAGGTGATGAAGACTGCCGTGGAAGTATATCCCGACGACCCCATGCTCAACCTGAACGCGGCAAACATAGCTCTCATGGACGGAGACTACGACCGCGTACAAAGCCACCTCCTAAAAGCAGGCAACACACCTCAGGCCGACTTCGCCCGCGGCGTACTCGCGGCTCGGAGAGGAGACTACAACGAAGCCTCTGAGCGCTTCACCAAGGCTAAGCAAGGCGGTGTGGAAAAAGCGGCGGCATACCTCGAAAACATAGCCGCGATAAAAGACCACCACGCCGTAACAATAACAGCCGAACTCACAAAAGAGAATAAGGTAAAAGAATAAGAAAAGAAAAAGTAACAAACAATAACCCAAACATTATCTATTTTATGAACAAATTTTCAAAGCTTCTCATGGGTGTTGCAGCGCTCGGCCTGGCCGCATGCTCTAACGACGAACCCGTAATCGGCGGCAACGGCGAAGTCCCCGCCAAAGGCGACGTGGCCTACCTCAACATCACTATCACATCGGCCGACGACGCTGCCGGCTCAAAATCGCGTGCTACCACCGGCTCCGTAGACGACAAAGAATACATCTACGGCGACGAAGGCGAGAACGATGTAATCAACGCACACTTCTACTTCTACGATGCCGCCGGCAACTTCGTGCTTAAGGCCGACCGCTGGACAGGCGGCAATACCGGCTCAAATGAAAACGTAGAAATCATCGGCGACAACACAGTAGTTCTCGAGAACCTCAACGGTAAGAACTACCCCACATGGATGGTAACCATCCTCAACCAGCCCGAGGATTTCACCTACGGCCGCACTCTCGACGAAATGGGTAAGATTGTTCTCGACAGCTGGGACAGCGGCAACAAGAACGGCCGTTTCATCATGACCACCTCCAGCTACTTCGGCGACGACAACAAAGATGCTGTCAACGGCGGCTGCCGCTACTTCGCCACCAAGCTCAACGAAAACAACTTCTACCAGCAGACTCCCGAGCAAATTCCCGTAGAAGATAAAGACCGCGTACAGGTATACGTAGAGCGTCTGGCTGTTCGTGTAGGTGTCGACATGAAGAACCTCGCCAACGAAAAAGGTAAAAATCAGTACACCGACCCCGAAACCGGCAAGCAGTACGACATATACCGCATCGACGCTTCGGTTGCAGGCGAAGACAACCCCTCGACAGGAAACGGCACAGAACAGAACCCCGGCGCTGCCGCAACAAAACTTTATGTAGCTGTGACAGGCTGGGACCTCAACACCACCGCCAAGCGAACAAACCTCATGAAAGACCTCTCCGACTGGAGCGCGACAACATCTTTCGGCACTCCCGACTGGAACTGGAACAATGCCGACTACCACCGCAGCTATTGGGGCAAATCCTACACCTACGGCGTAGAAGGTGATGCCCTCAACGGAACTAACGGTGTCCTCAACACCTCAAACGGCGGCTGGATTAGCCTCGACCAGACTGTAGGAACCAAGCTTTTCAACGGCACACGCGTTTACTGCAACGAGAACACCAACCTCATAGCAAACCTCACCGACAACGGTGCAGCCTCCGGCAACATCGTACCCAACAGAACCACCTCGGTGCTCCTCCGCGCTGTTGTCTGCGACGAAAACGGCAACGCCGTGCAGCTCGTAAAATACCTCGGCATCAACTTCATCAAAAGCGCATTCGTGGCTAAAGCCCTCGAAATCTCCAACCCCTCGACATTCTACACCCGCGCTCAGGCTACCGACGAAGAAGGCAACCTTCTCTACTGGCCCGACGGTTCTCCCAAATACGAATACACCGGCATATCTGTCGATGACGTAAAAGTAATCAGCTCTGACCAGGGCACCGGCTCAGTACGCCTCGCCGTAAACGACGGCACATACTACATCCTCACCGGCACCGAAGACAAGACCTTTACCAAAGAAGACGGCACTGTAGTGACATGGACTGTGCAGACCGACGCCGTTGCCAACAACACCGATATCAACAACAAGCTCGCAACCGCAACTAACGGAGCAAGCAACAAGGCCGTGGCATACACTGACGGTGCGATGTACTACCCCATACCCGTAGAACACCTCCACCAGCCCGCAAACACTTCGGCAGACAAGGTGGAAGGCCAGTTCGGCGTAGTGCGCAACCACGTGTACAACATCTCTATCTCGAAAATCAAGACTCTCGGCGAAGGCGTGTTCGTACCCAAGAAAGTGAACCCCGACGACGAAATCGAGAACCTCGAACCCGACACCCCCAAAGACCCAACATACTATGTGGAATCGGCCATCAACATCCTCTCATGGAAGGTCGTTTCGCAGGAGGTTGAAATCTAATCCTATCATACCTTTTAATATATACAGCCGGCGGGCGCAGTCCCGCGTCCGCCGGTATTTTTCTTCCTCACGCCTCCTCTATCACATTCACACCGCATCGCACACCTCGCGAAGCCACCTGATTTGACAATAACGAGAGAAACGCCTCCAAGGCAATTCTCCTCACCATATACCTCTCCCGAAAGAAACCTCCACACAAACCGATGAATATAAACCACATCATACGCCACACTGCTCGTACAGCCGCCACACTGAGCGCCGCGCTTATTTTCGGAGCATGCAGCAACAGCTTCATCTTCGACTACGAAGGAGACTGCGACCCGAACTACCGCGTACGCCTGCGTTATGACTGGAATATGAAGTTCGCCGACGCCTTCCCCGCCGAAGTCGACCACGTGACGCTAAACGTAATCGACAGCGAGGGACGCATAATTCACACCCACACCGAGAGCGGTGAGGCACTCAAGACCGAAGGCTACGAGATTGTGCTCGACGACATTATCAAGCCGGGCAAATACAACCTTCAGGCATGGTGTGGCGCCGGAGCCGCACCCGGCAACACATCATTTGCGGTGCATCCCGCCGAGCGCATCGAAGACCTCCGCTGCACACTCCTGCCCGATGCTGGCGACCGTGCCGACATAGCCGGAGCCGAAGGCACCGACGTACGCAGACCCCTCGACAACCTCTACCACGGCCTCACCGCCGAACTCGACTTCCCCGAGACCGAAGGGACATATACATATACCGTGCCGCTGGTAAAGAACACCAACTCTGTGAAAGTCGTGCTCCAGCACCTCTCCGGCACCGCTATCGACGGAAACGACTTCGACTTTACAATCACCTCGCGCAACGCCCGCATGGCACACGACAACAGCATAATCGACGCCGAACCGGTGGTATACCACGCATGGGACATCCGCAACGGAGCCGCTTCCATAAACCCCGACGACCCGAACACAGGAGGTGTGTTCTCCGCTGCCGTAGCCGAGTTCACCGTAGGCCGACTCATGGAAGACGAGGACGTACGACTCGAAGCTCGCCGCAAAAGCGACGGCAAACTCGTGTTCTCCATAAACATGATAGACATGGCACTGCTGGTAAAGAGCGCCAACCTCCGCAGCATGGACGACCAGGAATATCTCGACCGTCTCGACGACTATAACTTCATATTCTTCCTCGACTCGAACCTCCGCTGGACTCAGGTACAGATAAATATCCTGTCCTGGACGGTAGTATACAACAACACCGAACTCTGATTTCGCAGAGGCTGAAAAAGAAAAACCGATGACTACCCGCCTTCACATATTCCTCCTTGCCATAGTGAGCCTGCTGCTCTCGGTGGTTTCGGCGGCATGCTCGGCTACACACCAAGAGGAACCGGCTCTGCCCGGCGCCTTATATCAGGCCGGCTTCTACCTTTCCGTAGGTCAGGTCGACGATGCTTCAGGCAGCCGCGCACCGGCCGGAGACTACGACCCGGGCAGCGGTTATGAAAACTATATCGACCTCAGCGACAACAGCAATATGCGTGTGGTGCTCTACGACCTCAGTGACAATTTCCTCGGCGAAATCACCGATTTCACCATAACACCACTCGAAAGCTATGAGAGCAGCAAGCGCTATTACCTCAACGGCACCACCGATGTAGACATTTCCTCGGGCAAGTTCAAAGTGCTCGTTCTCGCCAACTGGCCTTCATATCCTCAACAGCTATCGCTCGCTAATATATGGAAAGTGCAATACCAGTACAACAGCGCGCCGCTGTCAGGCTCCAACCTCATACCCCTCTTCGGCATAAAAGCCATAAGCATAGCCGGAGTGGAGCCGGGTGTGGCCGCCAACCTCGGCACCATACATCTGCTACGCGCACTCGCCAAGATTGAAGTAATTCTCGACGACGACTCCGACTTCTGGCACTTCTCAAAGCTTAAACTCACTCACTACAACGACCGCGGTTACTGCGCACCAACAGGGATATCGAACCAGAACCAGTACGTTACCGACAGCTGGGCTACCGACTACGTGGGCTACACCTCCATACCCTCCGATGCCGAGGTGAATGAGGGACTCGACTTCGTTCCGGCAGGAAACAACACCTTCGTGCTCTATGTTCCCGAATACAACAACTCGCGCGCCGGAACTCCCGAAGCCGAAATCCGCATCGACTTCAAGGAAAGCATCCTCGGCGAACGCTCCATTGTAATACGCGACAGCGCCGGACGGCGCCTCGACTTCAACCGCAACGTGTGGTACAAAGTCAAAATCAATAAAAAAGACGAACAGACCGAAGCCGACATCACCGTAGACGTCATACCCTACGCCGTAGTCGACCTCGACCCGATATTCGGTGTATGCACCGATGAGTGCATACCTAATCATCCTTGATTTTCATGAAGCGACTTCACACATACCTCAATATGATACTTGCGGCGGCAGCGTCTCTCGCAGTGTTCGCCCTGTGTGCCTGTGAGGACAGGCTCGAATACCTCGATGGCGAAATCACCGAAGGGACGAGTACCGTCGACGTTTCGCTCGGCTTCAAAGCATTCACACCGGCGCTGAGCGCAAGAGCCTCCGGCACCGCTATGAAAAATATCGACAGGTTGTGGCTGGTAATCTACGACAAAGACGGGAAATTCGTAAAGAAACAGGAAGTGACCGACTTCAGCCGTGAGCAGACCGACTCAAACACTCGCCCCGACGGTAAGCCTTCGAGCGAATCGAAGACCGGGCATGTATCGTTCAAGCTCACCCTCGACAACGGCTACTACCGCATATACGCCGTAGCCAACCACGACCTCACATCCACCCCCGAAGCCGACATCGACACTCCCGCCAAGCTCAAAATGCTCGACCTTACGTGGCAGGACGGCGACGTGAAACAGAACGCGCAGATGTTCGGCTGGTTCGTAAACGGCGACAAGAACAGCGACCACGGCACCGACGCTCCCGTTGTCACCATACGCGACAATAGCTCCACGCTGCACGCATGGGTGCGACGCGCGGCTTCAAAAGTCACCATAGCCTTCAACACCAACACCCTCAGCGAGAGCGTGCGCCTATATCTTTATTCGGTGACTGTAAAGGATATACCCACCCACTGCTACCTCAATGACGAAAACGCGCCCGGCAATGACGGCTACACCCTCGACAGCGAGCTTACCGACGGCGAAACATTCTATTTCGGCGACGCTCAGCCCGGACAGTCTGGCAAAGCTGACCACCAGCAATGGCGACGCATACACTCCGGCGACTCTATCTATGGCCTGTACAGCGACCGCCACGGTGTTGCGCCCCGTGGCTCTTCCATATCAGAGCGTCTCGCTCGCGAACACTCCGACGACGCGCCCGCATTGTACTTCTACGAAAACCTGCAAGGCATAGGCACGGTAGGTACCGAAAGTGACAAACGGCAGGATGTGAGCGGAGAAAACAAACAGGTGACATACCCCGACGGTATAAACGCCGACAACAAGGCATGGAAAGACGCAAAGCCATTCGGCTCATACATCGAGGTGCGTGGTTACTATGAAAACAACGGAACAACGACTCCGGGCAGAGGCGACATTATATACCGCTTCATGCTTGGTAAGGACGTCATTACCGACTACAACGCCGAGCGAAACCACCACTATCGCCTCACCATGACCTTCCACGGAAACGCCAACGATATCGACTTCCACATCGACTATCAGGAAGAGGCCCGACCCGGTCTGTTCGTGCAGGATACCACCTACGTATCTTACCTGTACAACCAGCTGGCAAGCACTGTTGTGCGCGCCACTCCGCGACCCGGCTACGACCTCATGAACCTCGAGGCATACATCATGGATAACGAGTGGCGCCCCTACTCCGAGAAGCAGAACGATGCTGCCGGAATCGAAGACCCCGAACTTACCGCTATTTACAACAAGCGCGCATGGGACCGTCAGCGCACTCTCGACCCCTCTTATTACCCCGCCAACTTCGGCGGATACACCCGCCCCAACTATATCGTGGAGTGGACTGATTCGCTCGGCGTCAAGCACCGGGAAGAAAGCGCCAAGAACACAGAATTCGGCTTCCTCTCCCTCCGAAAGACATCAGTCCAGAACTACGAGCTGCAGGGCAGCGGCGCAAAATCGACTTTCGTAGCCAATATGCGACGCCTCTATTTCCTCGGAAATAAAAACGGCTCCGGCACGAAAGATACCGGCTCACGTGGCTATCGCAACTACGGCAGTATGCCGGAGTCGGATGGCACATTCGAAGGCGGCGACGACGAAAACGGCACGTTCTCCATGACACGTACATACAATCCCCGAAACAAGACCACCGACTACGTGCTCACCATACCATTCTACACACGAGCAAAGAGCATCGACTCATGGGCCGTTTACTCCGGAGCCAACCCCTTCTACAAGCACACTCGCTACGCAAGAGTGGCATTTATAGCCACCTACAGAAAGAACGCCAGCAACCCTGACCCCAACGCAGCAGAAAGCTATCAGGAAGTCGGCTTCACTCATGTGCTGCAGGCCCGACGCATCGACAATCCGCGCACCATATACCGCCGCCGCGAGAACACCGAGCCGTTCAACGTAGTACTGTGTTACAATACACTTACGGCTGAGGAGCAGATATACGGCAACGTTGGCTCTGACACGCAGATATATCAGCCTATTCTTTCCCGAGGCGCATGGACTGCAACTATCGAAAAAGACGAGCACGGCCTTGTAACAATAACGGCAAACGGCCATACTGCAAACAAGGAGAACGAATCGATATACGGGCGAAACAACACCCCTATCCAGTTCACATACAAACCGTCGGCAATACCACCTGAAGGCGACGCATACGGCGCTATCATCACCGTGCGCTACCACAACAACAGCTGCACTCACAAAATAATAGTACGCCAGGGGTACGATGCCCACAAAATCGGAAAACGAACCGCCAAGTGGTCGGCCTTCAATGTCTACAACGACACCAGCCTCACGCGCTCGCCGCTCTCGATAGGCAGTATCTTCCGTCGCTACTCCACTCTAGAGTATCCGATTGCCGAAGAAAACAACTACCGCGACAACTACGGCGTAGACCAGACTTTCTACTGGACTCTGAAAATACACGGCAAGGAAAAAGAATCCTTCTGGAGAGACATCCCGGCAAACACTACCGGGGCCGAGGCCACGTTCACTTCAATGAACCTCTACAACTACACTCACGAGAAGAAACAGGAATACCGTATCCCAGACCAGTCCGAGCTGCCCGACATCGGCATCTACTATGACAAGACCACCGACACTCCCCCGGAGAGCGAGCGTCCCTACGTCGAGGATATAGGCATGGCATTCGGCATCGCCTATGCCGACGGCGCCACCAAGACTCTTCTTACCAAAGACGCATACAGCTATTACGACCCCGAAAACAAAGGCGAGGATACGGAAAAAGGTGTGCGCGGTGTGGCAGTCTACAGCCTGTCGACTGGCGACAACCTCTTCTTCCCCTTCGGCAGCCTCGGCAACGCACGCCGGCGAAGCGGAGGCCGACTGCAGTACGGCTCTATCAACTTCAAACTCGACAGAGAGAACGGCTCCGACGACTACCGACCTATGGCTTATGACCTCCGAACCGAAGTGGGCGGCGTGTACTGGATTTCCACCAACGACGACCACCACGTGGCCATCGACTACAACGGCGGCAACTACATGTCAAGCTACCTCAACAAAGCCGACGTATTCCAGGACGGCCCCGCCGACGCGGCGCCGATAAAGCCAATTCTGAAATAAACAGGCATAGCCATATTAAGAAATAAAAAAGCCATAAAACGGACAAAGAAGCCCTTCTGAGGCATCTTTGTCCGTTTTGTTGCTTAAACTGTCCGCTTTGTGCTTGTACTTCCGATTTATGGTATATTATTTTTGCACCGTAGAAAAACACCATGAAAACATCCTTCCTTAAACTCACCTTAATCGCGGCTCTCATTGCCGCAATAGCTCTGCCCGCTGCAGAGGCCCGGCTCAACGGAGCATACTACGGCACCAACTACACGGTGCCCTTCGCACACGCATACCGCGCGCTCGATTCTCTCGGTGTAGACCGGCGCGACGCTATCGACCGCGACGTATACCACATGGCGCGCCTAGGCCTCAACGCATTCCGCCTCCACCTCTGGGACGTGGAGCTGAGCGACGCCGAAGGACGCCTGCTCGACAACGAGCACCTCGCCCTGCTCGACAAGCTCATCGCCTCCCTCAGGCAGCGAAACATCGCCATAATACTCACCGCGCAGACCAACTTCGGCAACGGTTATCCCGAGCGAAACACCGACCCCAACGGCGCTTACAGCTACCGCTTCGAAAAATGCCGCGTACACGACAACCCCGATGCTCAGAACGCGCAGGAGCGCTATCTCCGCGCACTCGTGGCGCACGTAAACAGCGAGACTGGTCTCAGCTACGCCGACGACCCCGCAATACTCGCTGTCGAGATAAACAACGAGCCTTGCCACAGCGGCTCGCACACCGAAATCACGGCATACGTAGACCGCATGGCTGCGGCACTCCGCTCTGCCGGCTGGAAAAAAGATATCATATATAATGTATCGCACAACCTGTGGCGCACCTCGGCCTTCTACCGTGCCGACATCGACGGCACCACCTACCAGTGGTACCCGACAGGTCTCGTCAAAGGCAGTATGCGCCGAGGCAACTTCTTGCCCGCGCTCGACAGCTACGACATACCCTTCGACACCGTACCCGGCTTCGCCGCTCAGCCAAAGCTGATATACGAATACGACCCCGCCGACGTGCTCGACACATACCTCTACCCCGCGGCTGCGCGCACTTTCCGCAAGGCCGGCTTCGACTGGGTGACACAGTTTGCCTACGACCCCGTGGATATGGCTCGCTTCAACAGCGAGTACCAGACGCACTTCCTAAACCTTGCATACACCCCCGGCAAAGCCATTGGCATGGCCATTGCTGCCGAAGTGATGCGAAAGACTCCAGTCGGCAAAGACTACGGAAAATATCCTGCCGACACCGTTTTCGGAGACTTTACAGTGAGCGCGCGCCGCAACCTCGCTATGCTCAACGACGGTAAAGCATACTACCACACCAACACCACCGCCGATGCGCCACGCGACCTGCGCAAACTCAGCCGCATAGCAGGAGTAGGCTCGTCGCCCGTAGTCACAACCGACGGCACAGGCGCATACTTCATCGACCGCCTCGACCGCAACACCTGGCGACTCGAAGTTATGCCCGACGTAGTACTCACATCCGACCCCTTCACCCGCCCCTCACTCAGCCGCGAAGTGGCACAGATAATCGACGCGCCCGTAAGCATGACACTCAGCCTCCCGGGCCTCGCCGAAGGCTTCTGCTACGAAGGAGCCCGAGGCCAAGGAAGCGCAGCGGGCATGAGCATAAGCGTATTCCCCGGCGTATATCTAATCGGCAACAAAGCATCCGACTTCGCCGCATGGCCCGCCGAACGGGTCTACGACAGCACGCGCGGACTCCGCATCGCCGAATACACCATGCCTCCAGTATCGCGCGATTTCGGCACTGTGCTCACCCACACCGCTCCCGCACGCGTACCGGCAGGCAGCGAGTTCACTCTTGAAGCCACAGTAGTATCGTCTGCACCCGTAGACTCGGTTGTTCTCATCCCCGCCACCGCCGACTTCTGGCGCAACGACAACCGCACATACCCGATGACTAAAACAGGTAAATACACATATTCAACGACCATAGACCCACAGGGTAAAAAAGATGGAATTCAAAGGTTTGACTACAGCATCGTGGTATATGCGTCGGGCAGAGCCACCAGCTTCCCCGCCGGGGAGGCTGGCTCTCCGTTCGACTGGGACTTCGGAGCAGGACGCAGCCGCGCCCTCGCCAATACATACAGCACGCTCGCAGCCTCTTCCGACGCACCCATTATGCTGCTCGACGGCCGCTTTGGCCTTGACAACGCCGAGTTTTCATCTATTCCCGAGACATGGCGCGGCACAGGCATACGGCATACCGCCGACGAAGACCCCTGGAGCGACGGAGCCATTTGCCTCTATCGCCACGACGATGCCGATGCCGTCGAGACACTATCGGTAAGCAAATACGTGGGCGACATCATGGCCTCGTGGCCCGATACCGAAGCCACAAGCCTCCACCTGCGCCTCGGTGCCGCAGAGGCCCTCGACAGCATCAATGTAGGACTTGTCACACGCGACGGCTTCACCTACTCGGCTCCCGTAGCCCTAAACCACGACGCCACCGCCGTGCTGGAATTAGACACACTCGCCCTGACACCCACACTGCTCAACCCGGCACCCTACCCCTCGTTCCTCGGGCGCCGTTTCACTCCCGACCCGGTCTCGGCCACACCTTTCCGCACCGCCGACATCGAAAGCATAGTACTCTCGGTCGACAACCCCTCGGGACCATTCAAAGTAGAAATCAAAGGAATTTGTCTTTCTGCTAAAGGAATTAAAAATTAAGCATCCCATAAACTCCCAAAAAATTCAAAAAAATCATACCATGAAACAGCACATTCTGACCTCTCTGGCCGTAATGCTTATACTGCTGTTGCCTGCCACAGCTTGGGCGCAGGCAGCACGCACCGTAAGCGGTACTGTCAGCGACGAGCTTGGAGAACCGCTCATCGGGGTCTCCGTAACACTCCCCGGCCGGACAGGCGGTGTAACCACCGACATCGACGGCAACTACCGAATTGCCGTGCCGGCCGGAGTCTCGAAAATAGCCTTCAGCTATGTGGGCTACAACACTCTCGAGACCGAAATCACATCCGACCGACTCGACGTAAGCCTCGAACCCTCATCGCAATCCCTTCAGGAAATGGTGGTAATAGGCTATGGTACGACCAAGAAAAACGACCTCACAGGCTCCGTTTCGGCAATCTCCGAGAAAGACTTCAACAAAGGCGTCATCAGCTCGCCCGAAGAACTTATCAACGGTAAAATCGCCGGCGTGCAAATCACCAGCGCCGGCGGCTCGCCCAATGCCGGCGCAACTATCCGCGTACGCGGCGGTGCTTCGCTCAATGCCTCGAACGACCCTCTCATCGTACTCGACGGTGTGCCTATGGAAGTAGGCGGTGGCGTGGACGGCTCAGGCAACTTCCTCAGCCTCATCAACCCCAACGACATCGAAAGCATGACTATCCTCAAAGACGCATCGTCGACCGCTATCTACGGCTCGCGCGCCTCTAACGGTGTGATTATCATCACCACCAAGAAAGGCTCGGGCGAAGGCGTAAAAGTCAGCTTCCAGACCACCAACTCGGTGTCGACACGCACCCACATGGCTCCCTCGCTCACATACGATGAGTTCCGCGACGTAATCAACCGCTTCGGCACTCCCGACCAGGTAGCATTGCTGGGCGACAGCCGTACCGACTGGGCCGACGAGGCTTTCCGCACGGCATTCGGAACCGACAACAACATCAGCATATCGGGACGCGCCGCCAAGTGGCTCCCCTTCAGAGTGTCGCTCGGCGCAATGTATCAGGACGGTATCCTGCGCACCGACAACTCGACCCGATACACCGCAAACATCAACCTTAACCCAAGCTTCTTCAACGACCACCTGCGCGTGAACATCAGCGGCAAAGGCACATTCGCCGACAACCGCCACGCCAACACCGGCGCTATCTGGAACGTACAGGCCTACGACCCCACACAGCCAGTATACGGCACTCTCGATGCCGACGGCAACCAGTTCATGACCCCCGACGGAAAACCAATCTTCGGTGGCTTCCACGAAGTGGTGGATAACAGCGGCAACCCCGCCCAGGGCGCTATCAACAACCCTATTGCCATGCTTGAGCAGTATCACAACACCTCCAAAGTATGGCGCATTGTAGGTAACGTAGACCTCGACTACCGTCTGCACCCGCTGCCCGAGCTCCGCTTCCACGTCACCGCCGGCATGGACTATTCCACCGGCAAGAGCAATGTGTGGATGCCGCAGAACAGCTTCAGCAACTACAACTCAGGCGGCTACCGCTACACATCAGGCCCTCAGAAGAACCTGAACAAGCTACTCACCGTATACGCAAACTACAACAAGACCTTCGATGCCATCAACAGCTCCGTCGATGCCACAATAGGCTACGACTACCAGCACTGGCGCGACCACGGACCCGCTTACGACACATACAACGAGGCCGGCGATATCACAAATACAAGCACAGCCTGGGACAACCGCCACGCACTCCTGTCGTACTATGGCCGTATAAACTACAGCTACGACAGCCGATACCTCCTTACCGCCACATTCCGCCGCGACGGCTCGAGCCGCTTCGCCAAGGATAACCGCTGGGGCACATTCCCCTCGGTGGCTCTCGCCTGGCGTGTGGCCGGAGAAGACTTCTTCGAAGGCGCACGAAGCGTGATGAACGACCTCAAAATCCGAGCAACATACGGTGTCACAGGTCAGCAGGACGGCATAGCGAACTACGGTTACATGCCCAACTACACTATATCGAACCCCGGCGCATACTACTGGTTCAACGGCCAGTGGATACCTGTCTACCGCCCGCAGGCATACAACCCCGACCTCAAGTGGGAGACAACCACAAGCTGGAACTTCGGCATAGACTTCGGTTTTCTCAACAACCGCATCAGCGGCAGCGTGGACTTCTACACCCGCGAGACAAAAGACCTCCTCGCCACAGTGCCCGTACCCGCAGGCGTGAACTTCAACAAGACAATGCTCTCAAACGTGGGAAATGTTGACAGCAAGGGCGTCGAAATCGCCCTCAACGCAAACATCCTCGACTCAAAGGACTGGAGCTGGACTGCCACTTTCAACGCCACGTGGCAGGTCAACAAAATCAAGAACCTGAGCCTCGTGCCCGGAGTCGACGCCGCAGATACCGGCGTGGGATACATGGAAGCCACTCCTGTAATGGTGTACAAGACCGGCTATGCTCCAAATACATTCAAGGTATTCAAGCAAATCTACGACAGCGAGACCGGCATGCCTATCGAAGGTCTCTATGCCGACCTCAACGGCGACGGACGCATAACCGAAGACGACAAGTACTACTACCACAAAGCCGCTCCCGACTGGCTCTTCGGCCTTAGCACTTCGCTTCGCTTCAAGAAATGGACTCTCAGCACTGCTCTGCGCGCACAGGTAGGCAACTACCTCTACAACGGTAACGCCGCCAGCACTGGCAACTGGGGAAGCGTATCGTGGAGCACTCGACAGCTCAACAATCTCTCGGCAAGCTTCCTCGACACTAACTTCCGCTACAAGCAGTACGAGAGCGACCACTACGTGGAGAACGCTTCATTCCTGAAAATGGACAATATACAGCTGAGCTACAACTTCGGCAAGGTAAGCCGCAACCTCGACCTTCACGTATCGGCTATGGTGCAGAACGTATTCACCATAACCAAGTACAAAGGCGGCGACCCCGAAAGCGACTGGGGCATCGAGAGCAGCAAGTATCCTCGCCCCCGCACATATTCGCTCACCATTGGTCTTAACTTCTAATACCGCTCTTCAATAATGAAAAAGATATATATCATCATCGCCGCATTTGCCGCACTCTTCTGCTGCGGCGCCTGCACCGACGACCTCGACCAGAAGCCGGTGATAGGCGATACTTCCGAAACCGTATACAGCACTCTGCAGGGCTATCAGTCGGTTCTCGCCAAGGTCTACAGTTCGTACAGCATTATCGGAGCCGAACGCGGCGGCGGTTCGGTAGACATAAGCAGCGAGCAGGGGCAGGATATGCTCCGAAACCTCTTCAATATGCAGGAACTCCCGACCGACGAGGTCGCTTACAAGTATAACTCGGGCGACAAACTCACCCCCATATCCTTCATAAACTGGGATGTGAACGATGTTTGGGTATCCGATACATACTACCGCCTCTATTACATCATAGCACTCAGCAACGAGCTTCTCCGCAACTGCGCCGCAGTGCCCGCCGGCTTCACCGACAGCGAACGCGCCGAGGTTGCCACCTATGCACTCGAAGCACGCTTCATGCGCGCCTTCACATACTGGTGGGTGCTCGACCTCTTCGGCAAAGGCCCCTTCGTCGACGAAAACTCGCCGCTCACAGGCTTCATCCCCGAGGCATACGACGGTACTCAGCTCTATGACTTCATCAAGGGTGAAATCGACGAGATAGCGCCACTGCTACCCGAAAGCCCCTCCTACGCACGTGCCGGACGCGCAGCAGCATACGCCCTCGGCGCACGCCTCGCTCTCAACGGCAAGGTGTACACAGGCTCCGACCACTCCGAAGAAGCGCTCGAATACTGCAAGAAAGTAATGGCGATGCCCTACTCTCTCGAAGCCGAGTACACCAAGCTCTTCAACGCCGACAACGACCGCCGCACAAACGAAATAATATTTGCCTTCGCGACCGACAACGAAAACTCCGCCACATGGGGCTCGGCAACATACATCATTGCCGGAAGCTGCCCTAACGACGGCGACGACGTACGAAACATATACGGAATAGGCACCGCCTGGGGCAACTTCTCCACTCGTGGAGAGTTCACATCGCTCTTCGCCGACGGCGACAGCCGACGCCTCTTCCTCACCGACGGTCGCGAAGAATTTTTCACCGACGGCATCGAAACCGCCAACCAGGGATACCGCTCGTACAAGTGGACTAACCTCGACGACAACGGAAAACAGGCTTGCACTACCGATATCGGCGTAAACACCGACTTCCCCGTATTCCGCCTCTCCGAAATATACCTCACCGCAGCCGAGGCCGTGCTCCGCGGCGCCACAGGCATGAGCCGAGCCGAAGCACTAAGCCTCCTCAACGAAGTCCGCGCACGCGCCTACGGCGACGACTCCGGCAAGGTAAGCGACGCTCAGTTCAACCTCGAGTTCCTCCTCGACGAACGTGCCCGCGAACTTTACCACGAGCTGCACCGCCGCACCGACCTCGTTCGCTACGACCGCTTCACCACATCCTCTTATATCTGGCAGTGGAAAGGCGGAGTCATCGACGGACGCGCCGTAAACCGCCGCTACAACATTTATCCTATCCCCATGACCGAACTCTCGGCAAACCCCAACCTCAAAAACGAGCTTTACTAATACCATACCGTCATGAAACTACATAAATACATACCGGCGCTCTGCCTCGCCACCCTCGCACTTGCCTCCTGCGAGAAAGACGGCGACACAATATACGCCAACGGTATCACCGACACCGAACTGGGTACGCAGGCTTCCGACATCGTGCTCGACGCCGACCGTCTCGACGCTCTCGTGCTGTCGGTATACTGGAACGACAACGGCGACATCAGCCTCAGCGACCCCGAGGTGGCTGCTCCCTCGCAAGTGGTGGCAAACACTATACAGTTCGCCTCCGACGAAGCCTTCGCAAACGTAGTAGACGAAAACCTCAACCAGGGCATATACTTCAGGCAGTACACATGCCGCGCCCTGAACAACATAATGGGCCGTCTCGGTCTCGAAGGCGGTGTAAAGGCTACCGTATACGTGAGGGTGAAAAGCTCTCTCGGCGCCAACATCGAGCCTAAGTACAGCAACGTCCTCACCATCAGCGTAACACCCTACCTAATAGACCTGACCGTAGGCTACTACCTCGACGAAGGCCAGAACGAAACCGGCATCATACTATCCTCGCCCGAGGCCAACGGCATCTACTCCGGCTTTGTAGGCGCAGCTTCGTGGGGCCACTTCTGGCTCCGTGAGGGCAACGGCACTATATGGGGCAACGACGGCGTGACAGGCACTGCTTTCGTGCTCGGAAACAGCACCACAGGAAACGATATATGGAACTGCTGGTACCCAGGCGTCACAGGTTGCTACTACGTGACCGTAGACACCCCCGCCAACGAGTGGAGCGCTCTCCTCATCCCCGAAATCACTGTAGGCGGCGACTACTCCGGCTCCATGACCTACGACCGCAACTCGAACAGCTGGAGCATGAATGTAACGGCTGCCGCAGCAGGCCCCGCCGGCATGACTCTCTCCACAACAGGCAAGCTCTACAACGTAGCCACAGGCACCGACGACGCCGCGGCAATAGACACGCCCATGTATTTCGGCATCGAAAACGGAGTCCTCACTTTCTCGGCCACCCCTCAGGCCCCGGTCACCGTAAATCTCGCAGCAGGCGAAAACACCCTCGTTCTCGACCTTAACAAGCCCGGCGAATGGACGTTCGCCACAGGCGAGGCCCCCGACGTGGTGGAAGTGCCGGCAACGGTATTCCTGCCCGGCATAACCGAACCGTGGGACTTCAACTCCATTCTCAAACTCTACGACGAGGATAATCGCAATTACGGCGGCGTAAACTACGTAAAGTCGGAATGGGGCTATCAGATAGCAGTGGAGAAAGACAACTGGGCCGACTATTACTCCATGGTCGACGGCGGCACCGCCTTCAGCGGCAAGCTCGAATATCAGGGCAAGACCAACATCGCCGCGCCAGCAGAAGGCATATACCTCTTCGACGTATCGCTCTCTGGCCTCAGCTACAAACTCACACCAATCACATCGGTAAGCTACACTGGCCTGAACGACGACTGGAACATACACCCCATGACGGCCACCGACAGCCCCTGTGTATTCACAGCCGAGATGACTAAGACCGCCAACACTCCCTGGGGCGTGAAAATACTCCTCAACGACAGCTGGGAGCTATTCTTCGGCGGAAACGGCACCCCGGGCGAGCTTGCGCTCTACCGCGACGGCTTCGAAGGCGACAACGACTTCCCCGAAGGCACTGTAATCATCCTCACCGTAGACCTCGCTAAAGGCACTTATTCTTACACCGCAAAATAATACCGAAATGAAATTCCTCAAATCCATCATACTCTCAGCAGCACTGGGCGCCACTGCGGCGCTCGTGGCATGCACCGAAGACAGCCCGAAGACTGTACGCCCCGACGGAGGCGACGAACCCATTCCCGGAGTGTCGGCCCGAGGCTCTTTCGCCAAGGGTGCCGACGTGAGCTGGCTCACTGAGCTTGAAGAAGCCGGATACACCTTCGCAAACACCGAAGGCACAAACAAAGAACTCATGGAACTGCTCCGCGACGACTGCGGCGTGAACGCTATCCGCCTGCGTGTGTTCGTCGACCCCGCCAACTCCTCTGATATCAACGGTTGGTGCGACATCGACGACATGGTCGTAAAAGCTATCCGTGCGCATCAGCTCGGACTCCGCATCATGGTCGACTTCCACTTCAGCGACACTTGGGCCGACCCCGGCAAGCAGGGCATCCCCGCTGCATGGGTAGGGCTGTCGCTCGAAGAAACGCTACCGCTGCTTGCCGACCACGTAAACCGCGCACTGACCACACTGCATCAACTCGGCATTGAGCCCGAATGGGTACAAATCGGCAACGAGACGCGCACGGGCATGCTATGGCCCCTCGGCCACATCGACTCCGGCGATAACTTCACCAAGCTTGTCAATGCCGGCTACGATGCCGTGAAAGCCGTATTCCCTGACGCTTCGGTTATAGTGCACGTAGACTGCGGAAACGAAAGCTGGCTCTACGACAGACTCTTCGGAAAGCTCAAGGAAGAAGGCGGACGATACGACATGATAGGCATGTCGCTGTACCCCGAGACTCACAACTGGCAGCAAACGGTCGATGACTGCATCGCCACTATACGCAAAGTCAAAGCCGACTACGGCAAGCCAGTGATGCTCTGCGAGATAGGCCTCGATTACAAAGAGGCCGACACCGCCGACGCCATGATGCGCGACATAGTGGCAAAAGGCATCGCAGAAGACCTCAAAGGCATATTCTGGTGGGAACCGGAAGCCCCGGCCGAACGAGGCTACTCCAAAGGCTGCTTCGATGGTGGTATCCCCACTAAAGCTCTCGACGTATTCAAACAACAATAACACCAAATCTCCGTTATGCAGATATATCCCGCTTCGGTCGGGATATATCTGCATAACCGACGTATACCTAAATACCAATGCACAAAAATCTGATACCGTATCTGGCCGCCATGATGCTCGCCGCTGCGCCGGCGCAGGCCCAACGAACCTCTCACACCCTCAACGAGGGCTGGCAGTTCGCCAAAGGCACTCTTGATGCCCCCTCTACTGCCTGGCAGAACGTACGCGTACCTCACGACTGGGCCATATACGGGCCTTTCGACCGAGCCAACGACCTCCAGACAGTGGCCGTGGAGCAGAACGGCGAAAAAGAAGAAACAGTAAAGACCGGCCGTACTGGCGGTCTTCCATTCATAGGCAAAGGCGTATACCGCACAAGCTTCGAGCTGCCTGACACCGCCGGCCGACGCACCACCATCGTATTCGACGGCGCAATGAGCAACGCCCGCGTAAAAGTAAACGGCAAGGACTGCGGATACTGGCCATACGGCTACAACTCGTTCTACATCGATGCAACCGGGGCCGCAAAGCCCGGCACCAACGAGCTTGTGGTGGAGCTTGAGAACTTTGAGCGCGCCTCACGCTGGTACCCCGGAGCCGGTCTATACCGCAACGTACACGTACTCGCCACCGACCGCGTACACATCCCCGTATGGGGCACATACATCACCACACCCGTGGCAAAAGACTCCTACGCCACAGTGAGCCTCAACAGCAAAATTGAAGGCGCTCGCAAAGGAGAGAAGGTGGAAGTGAACACTACTATAATCGCGCCCGACGGCAAGACCGTGGCGTCCGACAAATCCAGTTACCACGCACACGGACAGGACTTCACACAGAACTTTCTGGTGGAAAACCCGACCCTGTGGTCGCTCGACAGCCCCGCCCTCTACACCGCACACACCACACTCAGCGTCGACGGTAAGGAAGTCGACAGCTACGACACCCGCTTCGGCATACGCACCATAGAGTACATTCCCGAAAAAGGCTTCTTCCTCAACGGCAAAGTCACAAAATTCAAAGGCGTGTGCAACCACCACGACCTCGGCCCTCTCGGTGCTGCCGTAAACCGCTCGGCTCTCCGCCACCAGATAGAGCTGCTTAAAGACATGGGCGCAAACGCCATCCGCACTTCCCACAATATGCCCGCACCCGAGCTGGTGGAGCTGTGCGACGAAATGGGCATGATGCTCATGGTAGAGCCTTTCGACGACTGGGGATTCCGACCCAAGTCACCAAACGGCTACGGCTCCTTCTTCAACGAGTGGGCCGCACGCGACATCACCAACATGGTAGAGCACTTCCGCAACAGCCCCTCGGTGGTAATGTGGTCTATCGGCAATGAGGTTCCCTCGCAATGGGGTCCCGACGGAATGAGCGAACTCACCATGCTCCGCGACCTCGTGCACACGCTCGACCCGACCCGACCCGTGACATGCGGCATGGACCAGATTGGCGCCGTTCTCGACAACGGCTTCGCCGCCGCTCTCGACATTCCCGGCTTCAACTACAAGCCACAGTATTACGACAAGGCATACGCCGTGCTGCCGCAGAAACTCGTCCTCGGCTCGGAAACCGCCTCGACCGTATCCTCGCGCGGCGTGTACCACTTCCCGGTGGAGTTCGGCGAGCACTTCACCATGCTCCACCCCGACAAGCAGAGCAACAGCTACGACAACGAGTCGTGCTCATGGTCGAACACCCCCGACCCCGACTTCGCCATGGACGACGACCGCGAATGGGTAATAGGCCAGTTCGTATGGACGGGCTTCGACTACCTCGGAGAGCCGGCTCCCTACGACACCGACGCATGGCCCAGCCACAGTTCGTACTTCGGCATCATCGATTTGGCTTCGCTCCCCAAAGACCGCTACTACCTCTACCGCTCGCGCTGGAACACCGAAAGCCCCACACTGCACGCGCTTCCGCACTGGACATGGCCCGGACGCGAAGGGCAGACCACTCCCGTATATGTATACACATCCTATCCCGAAGCAGAGCTTTTCCTCAACGGCAAAAGCATGGGGCGCCGCAGCTTCGACAAATCGAACACAATCGACCGTAACCGCCTCCGCTGGAACGACGTCGCCTATGAGCCTGGCGAACTGCGAGTAGTGGCGTACAAGGCCGACGGCACTCCCGCCGAAGAGCGCACCATACGAACCGCCGGCAAGCCCGCCGCACTGCGCATCAGCGCGAACCGCAGCTCCATTGCCGCCGACGGCGACGAACTCGTATATTTCACCGTGACAGCGGTAGACAGCAAAGGCAACCCCGTGCCCGCAGCCGCCAACACCGTGAAGTTCGAAGTGACAGGCGCAGGCACATTCGAGGCTACCGCCAACGGCGACCCCACATGCCTCATGCCATTCCAGAAGCCCGAGATGAAGCTCTTCAGCGGCGCCGCCACGGCTATAGCACGAAGCGCAAAGACGCCCGGCACTCTCAGAATACGCGCCACAGCCCGCGGACTCAAAGCCGCCGAGGCTTCCGTGGAGGTCAGATAAAGACTATGCGGCTTTGCCGTATGGATAAAAAAATGTATCTTTGCACGAAGTAAACAACAAACGACTCTAACAAAAAACACCCTCATATATCATTATCATGGAGCTCCAACAAAACATCGACAGCATATTCGAGAGCCGCTTCGGCGGCCACGGCACCATATACGCGTCGGCCGGACGCATCAATCTCATCGGCGAACACACCGACTATAACGGCGGCTTCGTGTTCCCCGGCGCTATCGACAAGGTAATTATGGCAGAAATACGCGCAAACGGCACCGAAAAAGTGCGCGTATACTCTATCGACATCGACGACTACGCCGAATTCGGCCTCAACGAAGCCGACGCTCCCGAGCAGTCGTGGGCCCGCTATATCTTCGGCGTATGCCGCGAAATAATCAAGCGCGGCGGCAAAGCGGAAGGCTTCGACGCCGTATTCGCCGGCAACGTGCCCCTCGGCGCCGGTCTCAGCTCATCGGCAGCACTGGAGTCGTGCTTCGCATACGCCCTCAACGACATGTTTAACGACAACTCCATCGACAAATTCGAACTTGCCCGTATTGGCCAGAGCACAGAGCACAACTACTGCGGCGTGAACTGCGGCATCATGGACCAGTTCGCATCGGTATTCGGCAAGAAAGAAAACCTCATGCGACTCGACTGCCGCTCTATGGAGTACGAATACTTCCCCTTCAGCCCCGAAGGCTACAGCCTCGTGCTTATCGACTCGGTAGTGAAACATGAACTCGCCGACTCTCCCTATAACAAACGCCGCGCATCGTGCGAACGCGTAGCCAAGCGACTCGGCATCGAGACACTCCGCGACGCCGACATGGATATGCTAAATGCCGTAAAGACCGACATCACCGCCGAGGACTACTTCCGCGCAAAATTCGTAATCGAAGAGAAAGAACGCGTGCTCACCGTGTGCGACGCCCTCGTGGCCGGCGACTACGAAACTGTAGGCCGTTGCATGTACGCTACTCACGAAGGTCTCTCAAAAGACTACGAGGTGAGCTGCGAGGAACTCGACTTCCTCAACGACATTGCTCGCGAATGTGGCGTGACAGGCTCGCGCATCATGGGCGGCGGCTTCGGCGGCTGCACTATAAATCTCGTAAAAGACGAACTCCTGCCCGCATTTATCGACACAGCCCGCAAACGCTTCAACGAGAAATACGGCCACGAGCCCAAAGTATATGAAGTGATAATAAGCGACGGCGCTCGCAAAGTGGCCGACGCACAACACTGATATTCCAAGGTACAAAACGAAAGGTTCAAAACAATGAGTACGAAAAAAGACACCGTACTTGTATCCGGCGGTGCCGGGTACATTGGCACACACACCACCGTAGCGCTGGCAGAGGCCGGCTACGACGTGGTTGTCATCGACAACTTCTCCAACTCCGAGCCCTCGGCCATTGAAGGCGTGGAGAAAATACTCGGCCGCAAAATCTGCTTCAAGCAGGTCGATACCTGCGACAAAGAAGCTCTACGCGGCGTGTTCGAACGCCACGACTTCTCCACCGTTATCCACTTCGCGGCATACAAGGCTGTGGGTGAATCGGTGTCCGAGCCCCTGAAATACTACCAGAACAACCTGGTATCGTATATGAACGTCCTCGAGCTGATGAAGGAATACAAGCGCCCTAACGTGCTTTTCTCCTCTTCGGCAACAGTATACGGCAACGCCGATGTACTCCCCGTCACAGAGAAGACTCCCCGTCAGGACGCCACATCGCCCTACGGCAACACCAAGCAGATTGCCGAAGATATTCTCCGCGACTGCTGCCACGCCTACGAAGGCTTCCACGGCATTGCACTGCGTTACTTCAACCCTATCGGAGCACACCCCAGCTCTCTCATAGGCGAGCTGCCCAGAGGCGTGCCCAACAACCTTGTGCCCTTTATCACACAGACCGCCGCAGGCATCCGCGAGCGCCTCTCCATATTCGGCAACGACTATGACACCCCCGACGGCACCTGCCTCCGCGACTACATCGACGTGGTAGACCTCGCCAAGGCTCACGTTGCCGCCGTAGACCGCATGACCGAAGGCAAGATGGAAGCCGGTTACGAAATCTTCAACGTAGGCACAGGCACTCCCCTCTCTGTCCTCGAGCTGGTAAACCGCTTCATGGCTGCAAACGGTGTGAATGTGCCCTACGTAATCACTGACCGTCGCGACGGCGACGTGCCCGCCGTATGGGCCGACACAACCACCGCCAACAATGTGCTGGGCTGGAAGGCCGAGCGCGACATCGACGACACCCTCCGCTCCGCATGGGCCTGGGAGAAGCACGTCCGCAGCCTCTAAGATTGCGATAAAGCGCACATAATTTTTAATTCTTAATTTTTAATTCCTGTAAGGAAAGTGCTCACAATATCCACCTCCCCCTCTCCCTTAGGCGACATCACGCTGGCCCGCCTCACCAACGTCGGCGGCGCATCGGTAGTGCTCAGCACTCTCGGCGCCGGCATCATAGAGGTTAACGTGCCCGACAGCACGGGCAAGCTCGCCGATGTGGTTCTCGGCTATGCCGACCCAGCCGACTACATAGCCGACGGCCCCTGCGCCGGAAAAGTGCCGGGCAGATATGCCAACCGCATAGCCGGAGGGCACCTCGTTGTCGACGGAAAGGAATACAGCCTCCCCGTCAACAACGGCCCCAACCACCTCCACGGCGGCCCTGATGGCTTCCAGAACAAGCTCTGGAGCCTCGTCAGCGCCGACAGCGACTCCGTGACAATGCGCTACACTGCGGCCGACGGCGAAGCCGGATACCCCGGCAAGCTCACCGTGTGCGCCACATACCGCTGGAGCGATGCCTGCGAGCTGGAGCTGACCCTTCGTGCCGAAACTGACGCTCCTACCGTGGTAAACCTCACCAACCACGCCTACTGGAACCTCTCGGGCCACTCGGCAGGCTCCGCGCTCGACCACACACTCATGCTGGCGGCCTCGCGCTACCTGCCCACCGACAGCACTCTCATCCCCGAAGGCGTGCTCGTGCCCGTGGAAGGCTCGCCCATGGACTTCACCTCCGCCAAAGCGCTCCGCCACGACATCAAGGCCGAGTTCCCGGCGCTAATCTACGGCAAGGGCTACGACAACTGCTGGGCCGTCGACGATTACACGTCCGGCAAGCTCCGCACCGTGGCAGTGCTCACCGACCCTGCTTCCGGACGCCGCCTCACAGTCGACAGCGACCAGCCCGGCGTGCAGGTGTACACAGGCAACTGGCTCGCCGGCTCGCCGTTAAACAAGGCCGGGCGCCCCTACGAGGACTACGACGGCGTGGCTATCGAATGTCAGGATTTCCCCGACGCACCAAACCGCGAGACATTCCCGAGCACTTTCCTGCATCCCGGCGAAGAATATCTGCGCCGTATAAATTTTAAATTCTCAACAATCTAACAGCATAACAACGCAATAAAACCGTGAAACCTACATTATTTATACTTGCTGCCGGCATGGGCAGCCGCTACGGCGGTCTCAAGCAACTCGACGGCCTCGGCCCCAACGGCGAAACTATCATGGACTACTCGGTGTACGACGCTATCCGCGCCGGCTTCGGCAAAGTAGTGTTCGTAATCCGCAAGGATTTCGAGGCTGACTTCCGCGAAAAAGTACTGAGCAAATACGAAGGTGTAGTACCCACCGAAGTTGTGTTCCAGGCTATCGACACCCTCCCCGAAGGATATACCTGCCCCGCCGACCGCTCCAAACCCTGGGGTACAAACCATGCCGTGCTCATGGGCCGCGACGCTATCAAAGAGCCTTTCGCCGTAATCAACGCCGACGACTTCTACGGCCGCGACGCCTTCCGCGTAATCGCCGAAGACCTCATGCGTCCGCGCGACCGCAAGGGCGACTACAGCATGGTTGGCTTCCGCGTAGGAAACACCATGACAGAGAACGGCTCCGTATCGCGTGGCGTATGCTCCACCGAGAACGGCCTGCTCACTTCTGTGGTAGAGCGCACCGCTATCAGCTACGACAAAGACCACCGCATAGTGTTCACCGACGAGAACGGCGCAGAGCAGACCCTCGATGAAAAGACTCCCGTGTCAATGAACCTCTGGGGCTTCACCCCCGACTACTTCGACTACTCCGACCGCGAGTTCCGCAAGTTCCTCGACCACGACATCAACACTCCCAAGTCGGAGTTCTTCATCCCCCTGTGCATCGACACCCTCATCAACAGCGGCGAAGCCACCGTGCGCGTGCTCGACACCGACTCGCGCTGGTTCGGTGTGACTTATACCGCCGACCGCCCCGGTGTTGTTGAGAAATTCGCCGAACTGCATCGCGAAGGCGAATACCCCTCGCCCCTCTTCGGCAAATAACAAGCTATAGCACCAGCCAACAGGAGGGAGGCGCCCCGGCACCTCCCTCCTGTTGGTAATTTCAGAGGTTGTTTAGAGGTTGTTTAATAATCATTGTTAAGGACAGGGTGGTGAATTTTATGTTAAGGTGCAGTTTACGAGGAGGGAG
>VSPE01000022.1 GCA_009775225.1 Muribaculaceae bacterium
GCCTTAATTTAACATTTGAATAAGTGGTCCCACTTGGGCTTGAACCAAGGACTCCCTGATTATGAGTCAGGTGCTCTGACCAACTGAGCTATAGGACCGAGCCGTTTGGCTTTGCAGGTGCAAAGTTACAACATATTTTTTAATCTGCAAGCGATTTGGCATTATTTTTTTGATTTTTTGTTCATACTTGGATTTGCAGCGTGATATCGACTTGATTTTCTGCACATAACCAATTTCGATGCAAGAATATTGTGAGGGGTATAAAATTCTGTAATTTGGATATTGAAGAGGCTTACCTCGGTTTATACCCGTAAATCAGATAGTTTTTACCCCCTCATTAAGGTGCCAAAATTTTCAATTTCGGCTTTTCTATGGTAATTTTGCAGTCATAGAATAAACCTGAAACACATATAATCGAAATGGTAAATTTTTCGCTTGAGGGCAAGGTCGCTCTCGTGACAGGAGCGGCCTACGGTATAGGCCTTGCCATCGCCCGCGCTTTCGCCGAGGCCGGAGCCAAGATAGTTTTCAACTGTTCGCGCCAAGAGACTGTGGAGCGCGGCATGGCAGCTTACCATGAGCTTGGCATTGACGCCAAAGGGTATCTTTGCGATGTGACCGACGAAACAGCCGTAAAGGCTATGGTGGCCGACATCGAGGCAACTGTAGGCACTATCGATATTTTGGTGAACAATGCCGGTATAATCAAACGTATCCCTATGGAGGATATGGCGGTTGAGGATTTCCGCCGTGTAATCGACGTAGACCTCGTAGCACCCTATATCTGTGCCAAAGCGGTTATTCCCGGCATGATAAAGAAGGGACACGGCAAAATCATCAATATCTGCTCTATGATGAGCGAACTTGGCCGCGAGACGGTGAGTGCCTATGCTGCCGCAAAGGGCGGTCTTAAAATGCTTACCCGTAACATCTGCTCGGAGTATGGCGAGCACAACATCCAGTGCAACGGCATCGGCCCTGGCTATATCGCCACAGAGCAGACCGCCCCGCTACGCGAGCGTCAGGCCGACGGTAGCCGTCATCCTTTCGACAACTTCATCATCTCCAAGACTCCCGCCGCCCGCTGGGGTACTCCCGAAGACCTCATGGGTCCGGCTGTATTCCTTGCCTCCGATGCTTCGAATTTTGTAAACGGCCACGTGCTGTATGTCGACGGCGGCATACTCGCCTACATAGGCAAACAGCCGAAATAGTATTCTCATGGAGCAAGTATTTTCCTATATCATAGGCCTTGGAGCGGCCGTGATGATGCCTATCATATTTACCGTTCTCGGTATGTGCATAGGCATCAGGGTTTCAGATGCGCTCAAAAGCGGGCTTAAGGTGGGCGTGGGTTTTATCGGGCTATCAATAGTGACTGCCCTGCTCACTTCGGCTCTCGGCCCGACACTGAACACTGTCGTGGATATCTACGACCTTAAGCTCAAGGTGTTCGACATGGGCTGGCCGGCAGCGGCCGCCGTGGCTTACAATACTGCCGTGGGCGCCTTTATCATCCCAGTCTGTCTAGGCGTAAATCTCCTTATGCTTTTCACAAAGACTACAAGAACGGTAAATATCGACTTGTGGAATTACTGGCACTTCGCCTTTATCGGCGCTGTGATTTACTTTGCAAGCGGCTCGCTGGCATGGGGATTTTTCGGCGCGATAATATGCTATGTGATAACTCTTGTCCTTGCCGACATGACTGCGAAGAAATTCCAGCGCTTCTATAAAGACATGGACGGCATTTCTATACCTCAGCCATTCTGCGCCGGCTTCGCGCCTTTTGCATGGGTGCTCAACAAGGGTCTCGACAGAATACCTGGGATAGAGAAGCTCGAGATTGATGCCGAAGGCATGACGAAGAAATTCGGGCTTTTGGGCGAGCCTCTCTTTCTAGGAGTGATTGTGGGCATCGGTATCGGCTGTCTCACATGCACATCGGGTGCTCAGATTGTAGATAAAATTCCATATATACTTGGTCTCGGCATCAAAATGGGTGCTGTAATGGAGCTTATACCTCGTGTCACCGTGCTGTTTATCGAGGGGCTCAAACCTATCAGCGAAGCTACCAGGAGCCTTATCGCACGCAAGTTCAAAGGCGCCGACGGCCTCAATATAGGAATGAGTCCTGCTCTTGTAATCGGTCATCCGACCACACTTGTGGTATCTCTGCTTCTTATCCCTGTGACGCTGCTGCTTGCGGTTGTCTTGCCGGGCAATGAGTTTCTGCCACTCGCCTCTCTTGCAGGTATGTTCTATGTGTTCCCGCTCATACTCCCGTTCACGAAAGGCAACGTACTCAAGACCTTTGTCATCGGGCTGCTTATCCTTACCGCAGGGCTTTATATGGTGACGAACCTTGCTCCTGCATTCACTCTCGCGGCCAAAGACGTGTACACAGCCACCGGCGACGCAGCCGTGAATATCCCCGCAGGTTTTCAAGGTGGCAGTCTCGACTTTGCATCGAGCCCGTTGGCCTGGATTATATACCAGTGTACCCAAAATCTCAAATGGCTTGGCGCCGGCATCCTGGTGGTACTTACCTCAGGCATGATGTGGTGGAACCGCGTACACATCATACGCAACCAGAAAGCAATGGCGGCTGACAATTCCGACAAAATACAAGAAACTGAATAAAACGATGAAAAAACTCATTATGACTTTCGCTCTTGCAGCATCGCTGGGCATGGCTAATGCACAGATATCCTACTCTATACAGCACGCCTGTCATCCCGATGACGTAAAGCACTATGACACTAATGCTCTGCGCAGCCACTTCGTGATGCCCGCAGTTATGGAAAACGACAAGATAAACCTTACGTATTCCATGTACGACCGACTGATTTTCGGTGGTGTTGTGCCTGTAAGTACTACCGTAAAGCTTGAGACTATCGACCCGCTCAAGGCCGAATACTTCCTGGAGCGTCGCGAACTTGGTATCATCAACACAGGAGGCCCGGGCATTGTGCGCATAGACGGCAAAGACTATGAGCTGAACTTCAAAGACGCACTCTATGTAGGCCGCGGCAACAAAGAAGTGACATTCCGCTCAAAGGACGCCTCCAACCCCGCGCGCTTCTATCTCAACTCCACCACAGCTCACCACACCTACAAGACACAGCTAATCACTATCGACGGCCGTAAAGGCTCTATCAGAGCCAACCGCCTCAAGGCAGGCAAGATGGAAGAGAGCAACGACCGCATCATAAACCAGCTCATCACTAACAACGTGCTCGAAGAGGGCCCGTGCCAGCTTCAGATGGGTCTCACTGAGTTGATGCCCGGTTCGGTGTGGAACACGATGCCCGCCCATACTCATTCGCGACGCGTCGAGGCGTACTTCTACTTCAACGTACCCGAAGGCAACGCCATTTGCCACCTCATGGGCGAGCCTCAGGAAACACGTGTGCTCTGGCTCCACAACGAGCAGGCAGTGATGTCGCCCGAATGGAGCATACACGCCGCCGCCGGCACTTCGAACTACATGTTTATCTGGGGCATGGGTGGCGAGAACCTCGACTACGGCGACATGGACAAGGTACAGTACACCGAAATGAAATAAGTGCGTGCCTAAGTGGCGCACTACCCTCCCGCACTTTAAGCACACATCTGTAATCAAGGCATATAGGCAGTTTGGCACCACATCGAACTGTCTGTATGCCGTTTATATGTCATAAAAATTCGGCTTACGATTTTGACACAGCCTCGTTTTTTCAGCTATTTGCCATTATCATAACATTGGCGGGAGAGCGTTGTGCCCGGAACTCGGCAGCCATAAAATCCATATAGGGCTTCACATGACTGAAAAAGCGCCGATAACCTTCACACAGGTAATTCTGCGGCAGAACTCCCTTATTGGTTTTGACAAACCTGTTTTTCGGACACTCGCCGTGACAGGCAAACAGGAATTCACATTTCCAGCATCGGGTAGATAACCCGTCGGTTTTCCTCCGGGAAAACTCATTCTGACCAGCTCCGGCCATCATTTCAGTTACGGTATGTGTCAGAATGTTGCCAATTCTGTATTGCGGAAACACAAAATGGTCGCAACTGTACACATCCCCGTTATGCTCAATTACACCGGCATGGCCACATTGCTGTCCCATAGTACACAAGCCCGGCATCACTCCCAGCCAATTGGCAAGGGTAGCGTCGAATAGCTGAACAAACGTTTTTCCGACATCATTCCTTACCCAAATGTCAAAAATCCTGCACAAAAACTCGCCCCACTCTTCAGATGTTACCGACTGCGCGGATATTTCACCGTCCTGCTCTGCTGATGCCAGCAGGCCCGATGCCGTATATCTCTCGACTATCGGAGTGAACTGAAGGTATTGGCATCCTATCTGTTTGAAAAAAGCATAAAACTCCTCCGGCTGCTTTACATTGAAATTATTTACCACAGCCATAGCGTTCCACTCAACTCCGTGCTTCTGCAAAAGCCTAATTCCGGCCATTACCCTGTCAAAAGACCCTCTGCCAGAGGCATCCTTACGGAAAACATCGTGTATCTCTTTCGGCCCGTCGATTGAAATACCCACCAGCCAGTTATTCTGTTTCAGAAACTGACACCATTCATCGGTGAGCAAGGTCCCGTTTGTTTGGATGCTATTGGCTATATTTCGTCCGTTCGCGTAACAGTTCTGCAGTTCGATGACCTTGCGATAGAAATCAATAGGCAACATCATAGCCTCTCCACCATGCCAGGTAAACTGCACCCAAGGGCCAGTCTGAGCCTCGATATACGACTTGATGAAACGTTCCAAAACCCTATCGCTCATCAAAGGTCTGCTGTCCGACTCTATCAAATTGCTTTTCTCAAGATAATAACAATAAGAGCACTTGAGATTACATTTTGCACCAATCGGCTTTGCCATCAGGTACAGCGGCGAATAAAAAGGGTATTTAGCATCGGTCATTCTAAGAGAGTTTTTGGATTTAAACCAAATTAAATAATATGAGGCATAACAAACCCTCAATCAGAGTATTTATAGAAGAAAAACGATTAGGAAGAGTCTCTTCGCATAGCGCGACGGGCTTCCTGCAATTGCCACATGCCGTGCACCCAGCCATAGCGATAATCTCAATCATATATTTAAGCGACATCCCGCAGCGGTTGTATAATCTCATGCGCATATCCATAACAGACTTTATAGCTACAAAGATAGCTATAAATGCGGCATGATACAAAAATAAGCATGCCGGGCATTAGCCGTCGGCATCTATCACGCCGTGTTGCTGTAGTATCCGAGCAATGACAGGCAAAATATGCGAGAGTATGCGGTCGAAACCCAAGTCGGTGGGATGAATACCGTCGACGGTAGCCTCGCCGTCATCGCCCACAGGCATGCCGGGGTTTATGAAATATACGCCGTCGATTGTAGCCGTCACCTCGCGCATAGCGGACTCGGCAGCCTCCCGCTTGGCTTCTTCCTCGGCCCGCACCTTGAGGTTGAAATTGCCACGCGGACGCACAAGAGTGTTTAGGAATATGAGCGGTATGTGCGGATGAGCTCTTCTCACAGCGGCCACAAAGGGCATGAGCCTGTCGGCAATCTGCGCGGCCGAAGGGTTGGAAAAGGCGTCGAGGACTATGGCGTCGGCATGCACGCCTGCAAGAATTTCGGCGAAGAAAGGTTCAAGCCTGAAGTTGCCGCTCGCTCCGAGATTGGGCGTCTCCACCATCAGAGCACGCCCGATGCGGCCCGGATAGGTCATGCCCGGGCGCGACACTCCGCTCCCGTTGGTGATACTCGAGCCTGCGAACACCACCCTCGCCGCGTATGGCGACGGTATAGCTTCGATGCGTGCACCCTCTTCCACTCCCACCTCCAGCCTGAGCAGTTCGTCGTACACGGGCAGGTTTATCATGCACTCCTTCATGGAGGCGTCCATATTCACACACAGAGGCGCGAAGTGCTCGCACTCGCCTGGCTTGCCAGCACCTGCGAAGAGCCACTTCCCTTCATTCATAATATATAGGTCGAGACCGCTTCGGGCAATAGCCGGGATATTGCTGCTACGGCGTCGGCCGAGGGTGCGCCAGCGGGCATAGATGTGGCGGCTATCGGTTCTGAACACCACCGACATACCCGAGGGATAGCTGTAAAGCTTCTTCACAGCCGACGGCATTGCGGCCCACCCAGAAGAGTCCACACGGTGAAACGGCGACGACACGGTCGGAAGGGCTTTGTTGATAATAGTGAGCGAGCAGGCATCGGCGTAGCGAAGCCCCGGCACAGCCCCCCTACAGACAGCCATGCAGAAGGCCAGAATACAGATAAGAGTGATTGAGCGGCGCATAATTCTTAGGTTTATAAATAAGTCGTGACGCAGGTGAAGACATACGTAACAGACATAGGACCGGAAGAAAGAAACTGCCGTGGTTAAATTTTCTTAAAGAATTTTTCCATACGTTTTTTTTGTATAAATTTGTTGCTAAAATAACAGCCGCACTGCGGCCGGCATCTTATATCTATAAATATCATACGCTTACGCTTTATGAAGATAATCTTCAATATCGACTACCGTACAAATTGGGGCGAATCGGTGTACATCACCGGCAATATCCCCGAGCTTGGCGGTGGTGACTTCGCCAAGGCATTAAAACTGAACCTCGACAGTGTGGATAAATGGTGGGGAATGCTGGATGTCAAGAACATATCCGACATCAGCTACAAGTACATCGTGCGCCGCGACGACGGCTCCGTAAAAGAAGAATGGGGCGACTGCCGCAGCCTGCGTCTCGACGCATCCGTCCCCTGCTGCCACTTCTACGACCGCTGGCAAGACCAGCCCTACGACAAGCCATTCTACTCCTCTGCATTCACAGAGTGCATATTCCGCCATGCCGAAACAGGCGCCACCGTGCTCCCGCAGGACGGCGCTGTGATGCTCTGTGTGACAGCTCCCATGATTGGCGAAGGCCGTGTGCTGGCCGTGTGCGGCGCCTCAGAGGCTCTTGGCAACTGGGATACGCGCAAGGCTCTGCGTATGAGCAACGCTTCCTTCCCGGTATGGTGCGCAAACGTTCCCGCCGCCGAAGTCGATGCTGACACCGAATACAAATACCTCATCCTCAACGAGCACTCGGGCGAAGTCATTGCCTGGGAAGGTGGCGAGAACCGCCGCATAGGCATCAGACCCGCCAAGGGAGAGGCCACTGTGCTGGCAGGCATGCGCTTCATCAACACTCTCACACCCTGGCGCGGCGCAGGCACGGCAATTCCCGTATTCGCGCTCCGCAGCGACGACGACATGGGCGTGGGCGACTTCCACGACCTGCTCCGCATGATAGACTGGGCTGCCGCCACAAAGCAGACATTCCTCCAGCTCTTGCCTGTCAACGACACCACCATGACCCACACATGGGTCGACTCATACCCCTACAACGCCAACTCCACCTTTGCCCTGCACCCCATGTACCTGCGCGTATCCGAGCTGGGTACACTCAAAGATAAGAGCCGCCGCAAGCACTACGATGAACTCGCACGCGAGCTGAACGCTCTCAAGGAAATAGACTACGAGCGCGTGAACAAAGCCAAAAACGAATACACACGCGAGATTTTCGTGCAGGACGGCAAAGCGACACTCGATAGCCACGACTTCAAGTCTTTTGTGGAGCGCAACCGCCACTGGCTGCTCCCCTACGCAGCTTTCTGCACTCTCCGCGACCAGTACGGCACTCCCGACTTCCTCCGCTGGGGCGACGACGCATGCTACTCGCAGGCCGTGCTCGACAAGGTTGTGGCCGCAAACCCCTCCGAAATCGACTACGTATGCTACATCCAGTACCACCTCGACAAGCAAATGCGCCACGTGCACGAATACGCAAAAGCAAAGGGTGTGGCACTCAAAGGCGACATCCCTATCGGCATATCGCGCACATCGGCCGACGCATGGCAGGAACCGCGCCTCTTCAACCTCGACTGCCAGGCCGGTGCTCCGCCAGACGACTTCTCCGTGTTAGGACAGAACTGGGGCTTCCCCACATACAACTGGGAAGAAATGAATCTCGACGGCTTTGCATGGTGGCGCTCTCGCTTCACCAAAATGGCAGAGTACTTCGACGCATACCGCATCGACCACGTCCTCGGCTTCTTCCGTATATGGCAGATACCTATGGACGCCATACACGGCCTCCTCGGATACTTCAACCCGGCACTCCCATACTCCGTCGACGAGCTGCGATATAACTACGACTTCTGGCTCAACCCCGACCTGCAGGCCACTCCGTATATCATGGACTACTTCGTGGAAGACTTCTTCGGCCCTTATACCGCAGAAGCTATCCGCATATACCTCGATAACGCCGGCAACGGCCGCTACCGCCTCAAAACCGCCTTCGACACACAGCGCAAGGTGGCCGACTACTTCGCCGCTCAGCCAAAAGACGAAAAGAACACCCGTATATGCGAAGGACTCCTCGGGCTTATCGACAACGTACTCTTTATCGAAGACCCCGTGGAAAAAGGCAAGTACCACCCCCGCATCTCGGCTCAGTTCACATACATATACCGCTCGCTCAACGACTACGAGCGCTGGTGCTTCAACCGCCTCTACAACGACTTCTTCTACCACCGCCACAACGACTTCTGGTACGGAAAAGCCATGTGGAAGCTACCCCCGCTCATCGACGCCACCGACATGCTCGTATGCGCCGAAGACCTCGGCATGATACCCGCATGCGTGCCCGCCGTAATGGAGCAGCTCGAAATTCTCTCGCTCGAGATACAGCGCATGCCCAAAGACCCCGGTGCAGCCTTCGGCAACACATGGTCGTACCCCTACTACTCCGTCTGCACAACCTCGACACACGACATGGGCGGCATACGCCAGTGGTGGGAAGAAAACCGCGAGAAGACTCAGCAGTACTACAACGAAGTGCTCCACGAAGGCGGCAACGCACCATACTACGCCGAGCCGTGGGTATGCGACCGCATAATCGACCTGCACCTGCACTCGCCCTCTATGCTCTGCATACTCCCCCTCCAGGACTGGCTCTCTATCGACGGCTCTATCCGCCGCGAGAACCCCAACGAAGAGCAAATCAACGTACCCGCCAACTCACGCCACTACTGGCGCTACCGCATGCACCTCACCCTCGAGGAACTGCTGGCGCACACCGAGTTCAACACATATCTTCGCGATAAAATCAAGAACAGCGGACGCTGATACCGACCGCCACACACTCAGTGCCGGAGTCTGAAATGCCAGGCTCCGGCATTTCTGTCGTCATGGAGGAAGCCGCCGGCACATTTGATAATGCTTGTTAACGGCAGCCCGAAAATTACGCATTGTCATCCTCAAACAAAAAATTATAGCTATCTTTGTATGGCATTACTGCATTTTTCATGCCGATGCGCCACCATACTGTTATCATTGGTTAATAAACATTGCGCCTGCTATGGAAAATATTTCGCTGTATAGTATCGGTGCTGCTCTTACTGGCAGTGCTGCTGCCTGTCACGCTCTACATGCTCCTCTCGGTAGCCGACGTGCAGGAGCGCATACGCACTGTAGCACAGAGCGAGCTGAGCCGTGCCCTCGGGGCCGACATCTCCATAGGCGACGTGTCTATAAGACCCTTCCGCACACTCTCGGCAGGCGACGTATCGCTAAGCATAGGCACCGACACCATTGCGTACATCTCTACCGTAAGCGCGGGCTTCGAGCTGTTCCACTTCCTCCGCACAGGCGAACTCGTTATCGACTACGCCCTGCTCGACGGAGCTTCGGTGAGAATATGGCGCAAAGAACCGCAGGCGCCGCTGAACATAGCACCCTTAATAGCGCACCTCAAATCCGACACACCCAAAGAGCCTACACGCTTCGAGCTTAAAATCAACACCGTGATACTGCGCCACGGCAGCCTCTCCTACCACGTGCAGTCGGCTCCCGCTCCCGCCGAAAACCGCTTCGACCCCTCGCACATATCGGTCAGCGACCTGTCGCTCAACGCCTTCATACCCACACTGAGCAACGAGCGATACCGCGCGCACATCGACCACCTCTCGTTTGCCGAGCGCAGCGGCTTCACCCTACGCGCCATGCGCTTCAAGGCAAGCATAGGCCCCGACGGAGCAAGCATCGACGGCTTCGAGGCACGCCTGCCGCACACACACATAGCCCTGGCACCCCTCGCCATTGAGTTCGACGGCTACGACAACGTAGCCGCAGCACTCCGCAGCCGCTTCCTCGCCATAGCCACACGAGGCGAGAGCACCGTCACGCCCGCCGATTTCAGCGCCTTCATACCCGCTCTGTCGGCCTTCGACAGCCCCCTCGCACTCGGCATCGACGCCACGGCATCGACCGACAGCGTAAGCATAGCCACCCTTACGGCACGCACCACCGACAGCGACGTCCTCTCGCTGGCAGTACGCAGCCTCTGCGCTGGCAGGCTCTCCGACAAAGAAAAGGCTCACGCCTCGCTCGACCGATGCCGAATAGCTGTCGACGGCCCCGCCCTCGCACCGGCAGTACGCAACCTCTCGCCCGACGCATGGCGCATACTCGCCCGCACAGGCCGCATCGACATCAGCGTGCAGGGACAGGGCAGCATCACCTCGGGGCGCTTCTGCGCCGACGCCGCCATTGCCGACGGCTCGCTCGCACTCGACTGCCGCTACAGCAGGTGCGGCTCTACATACACCGCAGATGCCGACGCTTTGCTAAGCCGCATCGACGCAGGCGTCATTGCAGGGCATAAAGAGCTTGGCACCGTCACGGCATCGGTAAAGGCATCGTACACAGCCACTAAACACCCCGACGCAGCCCTCGAAGCAAAAATATCGGAGCTGACATACAAAGGCTACTCCTACTCGAACATCGCCCTCAACGCCGAGCTCGTGAAGGGCGAACGCCTCGAAGCCGACATTGCCGCCGACGACCCTAACGCCAAGCTGCTCGCCTACGCATACTACAACCACGCCGACGGCCTCAACAACCTCCGCATGACAGCCCTTGCCAACGGCGTAGACTTCCACGCCCTCGGCCTCTCCGACAAGAAACCCGGCTACCGCTTCGCCGCAAAAGCCAATATCGACGCTTCTGCACGCAGCATCGACGACATCACCGGCTCGGCAAAAGTGTTCGACATACGCTGGCTCGACAGCAGAGGCGAAGGCCTTAAGGTAAACAACATATCGCTCACCGCCGACCCGCTCGGCCCCAAACCCTCGCTCACACTGAACTCCGACGTGGCACGCGGCGTAATCAAAGGCCCCTACACCCTGAGCACACTTGTGCCGCAGCTCCATAGCCTCGCCGCACTCTTCATCCCCGCACTCGTAGGAGACGAAGAGACACACACTCCCGCAGCAGAGAGCGGTACCAACGACTTCGACTTCGAGCTAACCCTCCTGCCCTCGCAGAGCGTCACCGCCTTCTTCGGAGCACCCGTACACGTAATCACCGACATCAACATCCGCGGCGAGGTCGACAGCCCCCGCAAGCGCGCCAACATCAACATCGACGCGCCCTACCTGGTGCAAGGCACTCGCCTGCTCGAACAGACATCTCTCTACGCCGCCCTTGACAGCGCCGACACCGAAGCCCGGCTCTACGCCGCCACAACATTCCCCACCAAGAAGGGCGACATGACACTAACCTCGCGCCTCGGCATCGCCGACAACCGCATCGACACGCGCATCGACTGGGGCATAGCACGCGCAATACCTCTGAGCGGCACTATCGACTTCTCCACACTCCTGCGCGCCATACCCGCCCGAGGCACAGCCACATTCCCCCTTGACGCTCGCATCGACTTCAACCCCGGCACCATAAACTTCGGCTACGAGACCTGGCAGATAGCACCCTCCACTATCGACATCGCCCCACAGCGCATCGACGTGAGCGACTTCAGTCTCGACGCAGGCACCCAACGCATCGACATAAACGGCACCGTGGGCGACAGCAGAGACGACCGCATTGACGTGGCTCTCGACCGCATAGCCCTTATCGACATCTTCGAGACCCTCGAAATACACAAAGTGCTCATCGGAGGCCGCGCCACAGGCCGCGTCGTGGCAAAGAACCTTCTCGGAGGAGAGCCGGAAATAGTATGCCCAGCGCTGCACGTCGACACCATAGGCTACCAGTACTGCACCATAGGCAACGCCGACGTGGCCGCATCGTGGGACAACGCCGCAAAAGCCGTAGTCCTCGATGCCGACATCACAGGCACCGAAGGCCGATACTCGCACATCTTCGGCAGCATATACCCCCTCGGCGAAGGCGGCCTCGACCTCAACTTCGAAGCCGACAGCATACCCGTAGGCTTCCTGCGCCCGTTCCTATCCGCCTTCTCATCCGACATCAGCGGACGCGCAAGCGGAAAGTGCCGCCTCTTCGGCCCCTTCAGCAGCGTAGACCTCGAAGGCGACGTCAAGGCCACCGATGTAGCTCTGAAAGTCGACTTCACAGGCGTGACATACACCGCAAACGACAGCGTGCACATGCGCCCCGGAAGCATCTTCCTCGACAAAGTACGCATGCGCGACCCCGAAGGACACACCGCCGTGCTCGACGGACGAGTGACACACACATTCTTCAAAGACCCGATGAGCTACCGCTTCGACGTGACTCGCGCTTCGAACCTTCTCGTGCTGAACACCACCGCCCGCGATAACCCCGATTGGCACGGACGCATCTACGCCAACGGCAAAGCATCCATAGCCGGAAAGACTGGCGAGGTGAACATATCGGCCGACATGACAACTGCTCCCGGCTCTACATTCGACTTCGTGCTCTCCGACCGACTCGACGCCGAAGAATACTCCTTCATAAACTTCCGCGACGCCACTCCCGACTCCCTCAGGGTAACCGAAATAGAAATCGACGACACCCCGCAAGCCGTCAAATCGTTCCGAAACCGTGCACAGCAGCTCGCCGGAGCAGCGTCGAAGTACAACATGGACATACGCGTGGCCGTGACACCCGAAGCTGCCGTAACACTCGTCATGGACCCCTCCGCAGGCGACTGCATCCGCGCACACGGCAATGGCAGCCTGCACATGGCATACCGCTCCGCCAACGACGACCTCAATATATGGGGCAAATACTCCCTCACAAACGGGCAGTACCGCTTCACCCTACAGGACATCATCATAAAAGACTTCATCATCAAGGAAGGAAGCGAAATCCAGTTCGACGGCGACCCATACTCGGTGAAAACAAACCTCAAGGCATACTACGCCACAAACGGCAACCTCACCGACCTCGACGAATCGTTTGCCGACGACAAAGACGTGGCTCGCACAAACGTGCCCGTGCACGCACTCATGAACGTGACAGGCGACATACGGCAGCCATCGATAACATTCGACCTTGAATTTCCGACCCTCACCTCCGACACATACCGCAAAGTACGCAGTATAGTGAGCACCGAAGACATGATGAACCGGCAGATAATATACCTGCTCACACTCAACCGCTTCTACACCCCCGACTACATGGCGTCCACCACCAAGGGCAACGAACTCTTCTCCGTGGCATCGTCCACCCTGGCCGGACAACTCGGCAACATGCTCGGCAAGCTCAGCGACAGCTGGAGCATAGCGCCAAACCTTCGAAGCGACCGAGGCGACTTCTCCGACGTCGAAGTCGACGTAGCACTGTCGAGCCGCCTGCTCAACAACCGCCTAATCTTCAACGGCAACTTCGGCTATCGAGACAAGACACTGAACAGCAACCAGTTTATCGGCGACTTCGACATCGAATACCTGCTCAACAAAAAAGGCTCGTGGCGACTGAAGGCATACAACCGCTACAACGACCGCAACTATTACCTCCGCACCGCACAGACCACCCAGGGTGTAGGCATCATGTACCGACACGAGTTCGACAACATGCTCAAGTGGGTAAAGTGGCTCCGGCCACGGAAGGAAGAAGAGACACGGAAGTGATTAGCCATTCAGGACTTCCCTTCCGATACCGCACCTTTTACTTCCGCTCTTATTATAAATCTATCCGATACAGCACATGTGTCCGCAGCGGCGAACCTTCCTGCAAGGCCGGATGCTCGAACTCTCCCGCTTTCGTCATGCCAATCTTCTGCATAACTCTTTCGGAGGGCGCATTCGGCTTTGCAGTGAGTGAATACAGGCGGCACAGGCGCATCTCTTTAGCCATCTTCAGCACCTCCACGGCAGCCTCAGTCGCCAGCCCCCGGTTATGGTAGTCGGCAGCCAGCCTCCACCCTATTTCAACGCCGGGAGTGAAGTCGGCCTCGAAGCCAATCTCATGCAGCCCCACATAGCCTATAAACGCCCCAGTCGACTTCAATTCCGCAGCATACAGCCCCCAGCCTTTCTGCTCGAACTCGGCCACAATCCTGTTGTAGAACATCTCTGTCTGGCTGTCGGTCATAAGCGCCGGGAAATAGCGCATCACTCTCTCATCCCTGTTCATCGCGGCGAACAGTGGCAAATCCTCACGCACCCATGAGCGAAGGATTAATCGGTCTGTCTCAATATACGTCATATCTCTAATCCAATAGTATAACAGCAAATTCGAAAGAGCAACGGAAGTAAAAGGTGCGGCATCGGAAGGAAAGGAAAGTACGGAAGGCCGTCAATCCGGCTCAATCATCATATTTTGCAAAAACCGCCGAGGATAAGCGTATTTCAGCTATTCTCAGCGGTTTAAGCAAAGAGTCGGGGTGACAGGATTCGAACCTGCGACCACCTGGTCCCAAACCAGGCGCGCTACCGGACTGCGCTACGCCCCGATTTCGAGTGCAAAGTTAAGAAAAAAACATGAGACAACACAAAATAGACTCGCTTTTTTTGCCCCTGCACAATAATATTGTTAATTTTGCACTCTAAACAACCTCTAATATAGTAATGGCAGAACAGAACAAAGAAATAGTGCTGAGTGGTATCCGCGCCACCGGCAATCTTCACCTCGGTAATTATTATGGAGCGCTTCGCAAATTCGTAGCCGTACAGGACGACTACGACTGCAACTTCTTCATTGCCGACTTGCACGCCCTCACCACCAATCCTGACCCGGCTCAGCTTCACGCCAATGTGAAAAGTATTCTTGCGGAATACCTCGCCGCCGGTCTCGACCCCGAAAAATCCACAATTTTCGTGCAGAGCGATGTACCCGAAATTGCCGAGATGTATCTGCTTCTCAATATGCACGTGGGCATAGGCGAGCTTATGCGCACCACCTCGTTCAAAGACAAGGCCCGCAAGGCGCTGGGCATCACCCCTTCGGCCGACAACGACTCCGACGAGGCCTTCGAGAAAGAGATTATCGGCGCAGCCACAAACAAGCGCGTCAACGCCGGCCTGCTCACATACCCCACGCTCATGGCTGTCGACATCCTCATACAGAAAGCCACCAAAGTACCAGTAGGCAAAGACCAGCTGCAGCACCTTGAGCTTACACGCCGTTTTGCCCGCCGCTTCAACTCGTTCTACGGCGTAGAGCTGTTCCCCGAGCCTTCCGACTTCAATTTCGGAGGCGCGCCCGTAAAGGTTCCGGGCCTCGACGGCTCCGGCAAAATGGGCAAGAGCGAGGGCAACTGCATATACCTTATCGACGACCCCAAGGTGCTACGCAAGAAGGTGATGCGCGCCGTGACCGACGAAGGCCCGCAGGCTCCCGACTCGCCTCTGAGCGAGCCTATAGCAAACCTGTTCACGCTGCTTGAGCTTACTTCCACTCCCGAGGTGGTGAAGCACTTCCGCGACGCCTATGCCGACTGCTCTATCCGCTACGGCGACCTCAAGAAACAGCTTGCCGAAGACATCCTTGCCGTGACAACTCCTATCCGCGAGCGCATCAACGACATCCTCGCCGACGAAGCCTACCTCTCAAGGGTAGTGAAGATGGGCGCCGAACGTGCCCGCGAACGTGCCGCCAACACGCTCTCCGAGATGCGTCATATAATGGGTATCCGTAAGTTCTGACGCCGTTGGCATCCGGCAAAGAGACACTCCGCCTTGAGCAGCAGCAGCGCCTGCAGCAGCGCCTCAACCCACAGAACGTGGCTTTGGGGCGACTGCTTGAGATGTCGGTGCCCGAGCTGGAAGACGAAATACGGCGCGAGCTCGACGAGAACCCGGCTCTGGTGCAGGCCGAGCCTGCCCGCGAGCACGAGGCGCAGGACTTCGGCGAAAGCAGCGAAGAGCTTCAGCTGGCAGACTATGCCGACGACGACGATGTGCCGGTGTACATGCACCGCGGCCCTCAGAGCGACGGAAGCCGCGACTTCGACCCCGTGAGTATTCTCGCCGACGACGAAGCCTCGATGATAGACACTCTGCTTGACCGCCTGGGCGCCGAATACAGCCTCGACGACTACGGGATGAGGCTTGCACGCCATATCATAGGCAACTTCGATTCGAACGGCTATCTGACCCGCCGCCTCGACGATATTGCCGACGACATTGCTATCAGCGACGGCATATACCCTTCGGAGGCCGATATGCAGTACGTATTCGGGCTTATACGCAGCCTCGAGCCTGCCGGAATAGGCGCGGTAGACCTGCGCGACTGCCTACTGCTGCAACTCGACCGCCTGCCGCCCTCCGAGGCGCGCACACATGCCCGCAGGATTATAGCGGAGCATTTCGACGCCTTCGCCAAGAAGCATTTCGACAGGCTGCAGTCGCTCTCGGCTCTCGACAAGGACAAGCTCGCCGAGGCACTCGAGGCAATACGCGAGCTTAACCCCAAACCGGCCTCGGGGCTGGACTCGGGCAGCGCATCGGCACACCTGCATATTGTGCCAGACATCACACTGGACTACGACATGACCACGGGCAAGTTCACGCTCGCGCTGGCGGGCAACATTCCCGAAATGGCCGTAGAGGAGACATTCGCCGCCGATGCCGAGCCTGCCGTGGTGGCCGGAGCAAACGCGGGCGCCCGCAACAAGGCCCTGGCTTTTATCCGCCGCAAGCGCGACGATGCCGAGGCTTTTATCCGCCTGGTAGGCATGCGCGCCACCACTCTGATGAAGATTGCCCGCGCCATAGTGAACATACAGCGCGAGTTCTTTGTCAGCGGTGACAAGTCTGACATAAAGCCCATGATACTCCGCGACATATCGGCTCTCACAGGACTGGACATATCGGTGATATCGCGCGCCACAGCCGGCAAATACATACTCACGCCCCACGGGGTGTATCCGCTCAAACTCTTTTTCAACGAGCGCCCCGATGCCGACTCCGACGTGTCGGCGCACGAGATACTCAAACGCATCGACGAGCTTATCGCCAAAGAAAACAACCACTCACCGCTCAGCGACCGCGCCATCTGCGAAGCCCTGCAGGCTGCCGGCTACGACATAGCGCGCCGCACGGTGGCCAAATACAGAGAAAAACTCGGGTACCCGGTGGCACGCTTGCGCCGCCGGCTATAACACACACTTTATATGGCAGAACCATCACAACACAAGTCGGCCACCGCTGCCGCACACGTTCTGAGCGATATACTGTCGCCACTGCTTACACCTACCTACGCCATGGTGGCGGCAATGTGGCTCACGCGGCTGCACTATCTGCCCCTGGGCAACCGTGTGCTTGTCACGCTCGGCATCACTGCCATTACGGCGCTCATACCCGTAACGTTCATAGCCATACTCATGAAGCGCGGCAAGGTGAGCGACACCAGTATCTCTGACCCGAGCCAGCGCACCGCACCCTACTGCGCCACCATAATATGCTATCTGCTGGCGTGCGCCTATATGTTCGCTCTCAATGCCCCTCTATGGCTTGCAGGCTTCTTCGCAGGCGCAGCCGTCATGGCCTCGCTTGCATTGCTTATTACCTGCCGATGGAAAATCAGCGCACACACAGGTGGCATGGGTGGCCTCACGGCCATAATATACTGGCTGGTCTACAACGGCTTCATAGAGGCTGCCCCGCTTGTGTGGATAAGCATCGCGATAGGTCTTACGGGCCTTCTCGCCTGGGCGCGCCTGTACCTTGAGCACCACACACTCATGCAGACCTTCGCCGGCGGCGCGCTCTCCTTCGCCACGGTATACGGCACAATATCGGTATTCACTCTCTTATAATCAATTATACGCAATGGCAAAAGTAAGTATAATAATGGGCAGCACCTCCGACCTGCCCGTGATGCGCAAAGCCGCCGACTTCCTCGAGCATATGGAAGTGCCCTTCGAGATGCACGCCCTCAGCGCGCACCGCACCCCAGCCGCCGTAGAGCGCTTCGCCTCCGAAGCGGCAGGCCGCGGCATAGAGGTAATCATAGCAGCAGCAGGCATGTCAGCGGCACTCCCCGGCGTAATAGCCGCCATTACCCCGCTGCCCGTAATCGGCGTACCCATTGCCGCCACCCTCGACGGCATCGACGCACTTCTCTCTATAGCACAGATGCCTCCGGGCATACCCACTGCCACCGTAGGCATCAACGGCGCCCTCAACGCCGCCGTACTCGCCGTACGCATACTCTCGCTCTCCGACCACGGGCTGGCCGAGCGATACAATGCCTACCGCAGCGGCCTTTCGGCAAAAGTGGAGAAAGCCGACGCCGAACTCGCAGCCATAGCAGATTATAAATTCAAGGAATAACGTTTTGCACACCAATCAGACTCAGAAATACAATCTGCGCCGCCCCACCACACAGGCCCGCATAGGCAATGTGGTGATTGGCGCGCCCGCCCCTGTGGTGGTTCAGTCTATGACGACCACTCCCACGCTCGACACTGCCGCATCGGCGGCACAGACCTGCTCGCTGGCAGCCGCCGGCGCCCAACTTGTGCGCCTCACCGCACAGGGCGTGGCTCATGCGGCCAACCTCGCGTTTATCATGGAGGCTGTACGCGCGCAAGGAGTGGAGGTGCCTTTGGTGGCCGACATTCACTTCAACCCGGCAGCGGCCTTCGAGGCGGCACTGCATGTGGAGAAAGTGCGCGTAAACCCCGGCAACTTCTTCGACCCGGGCCGCACCTTCCGCAAAATGGTATTCACCGACGAAGAGTACAGCGCCGAGCTGACGAAAATCCGCGATAAGTTCGTACCCTTCCTCAATCTGTGCCGCGAACACGGCACCGCCCTCCGCATAGGCGTAAACCACGGCTCTCTCAGCGACCGCGTGATGAGCCGCTTCGGCGACGGAGCCGAAGGCATGGTTGAGTCGGCCCTCGAATACCTGCGTATATGCCGCGACGAACATTTCGACAACGTGGTGGTATCTATCAAGGCATCCGACGTGCCCGTGATGACCGACACCGTAAGGCTTCTTGCCGCAAGCATGGAGGCCGAGGATATGCACTTCCCGCTGCATCTTGGCGTGACCGAAGCCGGCAATGCCCTCGAAGGCCGCATCAAGTCGGCGGTAGGCATAGGCTCGCTGCTCATCGACGGCCTCGGCGACACCATACGCGTATCGCTCAGCGAGGCTCCCGAGAACGAAATACCCGTGGCTCGCATGCTCGTAAAGCACTGCATGGCCGAGCTTGAGGCATCGGCGGCCTTCGGTGGCCCTAAGCGCAGCCGCACAGGCGGGCGCCGCAAGACCGTAGAGGCCAACGGCACGGGAGGCAACACTCCCACGGTCATTATAGGCAAAGACGGCATGAGCGAAAAGCAGTACTGCTGTCTGCGTGTATCGGCGGTGCCTCGTGTGGCCCAAGTACGCCAGAAGCTTGCCGGCAGCGACCGTGCATGCGCCGTGGTGCTGGAATATCCCGAAATAAACGACCGCGAGGAGCTTATCGTGGCGGCATCGGCCGACCTCGGCGCCCTGCTGCTCGACGGTTACCGCGACGGTATAGGCATAGCATCTCCGCTTCTCGACACGGAAGAGGCAGTAAGCCTCTGCGAGAAGATAATACAGGCGGCTGGGCTTGCCCGCTTCCAGGCCGAGATAGTGGCCTGCCCGGGTTGCGGCCGCACACTCTTCGACCTGCCCGAAGCACTCGACCGCGTGAAAGACGCGTGTATGCACCTTAAGCACCTCAAGATTGCTGTAATGGGCTGCATCGTGAACGGGCCCGGCGAAATGGCCGGCGCCGACTACGGATATGTAGGTGCCGCAGCAGGCAACGTAAGCATATACCGCGGCATAGAGTGCGTGCGCAAGAATATCCCGCAGGACGAGGCTCTCGACGCTCTTGTCGCCTTGATAAAGGCCGACGGTAACTGGACGGAGAAAGGAGTCGGCAAGTGAGGCAGGCCGAGCCGGAACTCATCACGCTCTCCAACGGCCTGCGCCTGGTGCACCTGCACCAGCGGGCTTCGGGAGCAGGCTTCTTCGGCATAGCAGTGCGTGCCGGCAGCTCCAACGAGACAGAAGACAAATTCGGCCTCGCCCACTTTGTGGAGCATACTATTTTCAAGGGCACACGCCGCCGCTCCTCATGGCACGTAATCAACCGTATGGAGGCTGTGGGCGGCGAGCTGAACGCTTTTACCACAAAGGAGGAGACGGTGGTGTACAGCGTGTTTCCGTCGGGCTGCGCGGCACGCGCCATAGAGCTGATTGCCGACCTCGCCTCCGAGTCGCAGTTCCCGGCCCGGGAGCTTGACAAGGAAAGAGAAGTGGTGACCGATGAGATAAACTCCTACCGCGACACGCCTTCCGAAGCCATTTACGACGATTTCGAAGAGTATTTCTATGCCGGCACGCCGCTGGCTCACAACATCCTCGGCACGCCTGAGAGCGTAAGGGGCCTCGACAGCGACGACTGCCGCAAGTTCCTCCGCGACTTCTACACGGCCGACAATATGGTAGCCTTCTACAGCGGGCCTCAGGCTCTGTCGCGCATAGCGCCACTGGCAGAGAAGCATTTCTCGGCCCTGCCCGCCCATGCGGCACAGCGTACGGGCACGGAGAGCGGGGCAGCACAGCGGTTCGACCTCAGCACGGCCATAAGCAGCCACCAGTGCCATTGCCTGCTCGGAGCCGGAGTACCCGGCCTCTATTCCGACAAACGTCATGCGGTGTCGCTGCTGGCAAACATAATAGGCGGCCCGGGCATGAACTCTCTGCTCAATGTGGAGTTGCGCGAGCGTCGCGGCCTGGTCTACTCGGTGGAGGCGTCCACAGCCATGTTTACATCGGGCGGGCTGCTCAATGTGTACTTCGGCTGCGATGCCGACGACCTCGAGCTGTGCCGCCGTATATGCGGCGAAGTCTTTGCGGGCATTGCCGACGGCAGCGCCTTCGGGCCACAGAAGCTTGCCCGCGCAAAGAAACAGTACCTCGGGCAGCTCTCCATTGCCGGCGAGAACCGCGAAAACCGCATCATGGCACTTGCCCGCGCCACTCTCTTCCGCGGCAATATGCTTTCTGACAAGGAAATAGCGGAAGCGATAGACGCCATACAACCCGACGACATCCGCACTATAGCTTCTGCCTTATGCAACACTTCATCCTTAACATTCAAATAAAACAACAATGACTAAACGACTATCTATCATCCTTATGGCCGCAGTGGTGCTGCTCGCATCCTGCGTGAGCGGCGAACGCAGCCGCCTTCGTCTCATGCTCGAACAGGTAAACAAGGAATGTCCTATAGACCTCGGCCAAATGGGCGTATTCGAGAGCATAGGATACGATGACTCTGAGAATATCGTAGTATTTACATATAACCTCAACGAAGATTATACCAACATAGCCAGCCTCGCCAACGCCAACGAACAGCAGAAGCAGTTCATGGCCAACTTCCTTAAACGCGACGGCAGCGAGCAGAAGTTCCTCGAGCAGATTGTAAAGGCCGACGCCGGCCTCAAATGCGTGTACCGAGGCTGCGAGTCGCGCGACTCCGTAATACTGCTCATGTCGGCCGAAGAGCTGCGCGAGATTGCTGCAGCCGACATAGCAGCCGACAACGAACTCCGCACCCTCGAAAGCATGGTGGCTATTTCCAACGCCCAATGCCCCCAGGTGCTCGACGAAGGTCTCTCCATGACATCGGCAACGATAGAAGACAACTACATCGTGTTCAGCTTCTCGTACGACCCCGAGCAGTATGAATTCCACACTATCGAGCCGGCAGAGTTCCACACATTCAACTCCGACGCCCTGCGCGAAGAGCTGATATCGCCTTCGGGCCGCAGCCAGCTCGCGCTCATGAAGAGCTGCGGCATCGGCGCCAAATACGTGTACACCTCTACCGACAGCGCCATAGCACCCGTAGAAGTGGTAATCGAGCCTGAAGAGGTAGCCGGTTACTGATTAATCATCCGAATTATGCGCGCAGGATTTCCTCCTACGAGGGCTCCCGCGGGCACATCTCGGGTTACAAGGGCACCGGCACCGATTACGGCCCCGTCGCCCACGGTCACGCCGGGCAGAATGGTGGCGCCGCCTCCAATCCACACACTGTTGCCTATGGTGACAGGCTTGGCCCACTCAACGCCGGAGTTGCGTGCGTCGGCCTCAAGCGGGTGACACGCGGTGTAAATACTTACGTTAGGCCCGATAAAAACATTGTTGCCGATATGCACCTCGGCTTCGTCGAGTATCGTAAGATTGAAATTGGCAAAAAAATCGTTGCCGATGTATATATTGCAGCCGTAATCGAAGCGTATGGGCTGGTTCACGTGCACACGGTCGCCACAAGCACCCAAAAGGCTTCGCAGAATTGCCTCGCGGGCAGATGTGAGTGAGGGACGCAGATTATTGTATTCCCACAGCTTCTCGCGGGTCTCTTCAAGACGACGCAGAAATTCGGGATGAACGGCATCGTAGACCTCGCCTGAGAGCATACGGCTCCACTCTTCTTCAAAGGTATTCATAAGTTGGTATATAGACTTTTCAACACACAAATTTAGCGAAAAACATCATAAAATGGAAATTCTCAGCGGAGAGAACATACTTCTTGCAGGCTCGATAGTACTGATAGCCGGCGTTCTGATTGGAAAGACGAGCTACCGCACGGGGCTTCCCTTGCTGCTGGTGTTTCTGATAGTGGGCATGCTGTTCGGCACCGACGGTCTCGGCATCAGCTTCAGCGATATGCACACGGCGCAGTTTGTGGGCATGATAGCTCTGTGCATCATACTCTTCTCAGGCGGCATGTCTACCAACATAAATGCCATAAAACCTGTAATAGCCCCGGGGCTTGTGCTTGCCACCGCCGGCGTGCTGCTCACGGCACTGCTCTCCGGCCTGTTTATCTTCTGGCTCTCGGGCATGCAGTGGACAAACATACACTTCGCCCTGCTGCCCTCGCTCCTGCTCGCTTCCACCATGTCGTCGACCGACTCGGCCTCGGTATTCGGCATCTTAGGCTCACAGAAAGTGCACCTTAAACACAACCTGAGACCTATGCTCGAGCTGGAAAGCGGTTCGAACGACCCTATGGCCTATATGCTCACGATAATCCTCATCGAAGCCATTACGCAGGACGGGACACTATCGGCCTCGTCACTCGGGCTGCAGCTGGTGCTACAGTTCGGCGTAGGCGCCGCCGCAGGTGCCGCCACGGGCTACCTCACCAAGTGGCTCATAGGCTGTTACCGCCGGATAGGCAAAAGCAGTCGCGAAGACGCAGGGCAGGCAACAGCAATGATTTCGATACTCATCCTCGGCGCCGTATTCCTCACCTATACCGCCACCACGGCACTGCAGGGCAACGGCTATCTTGCCGTGTATATCTGCGGCATGGTGCTCGGCAACGCCTCACTGCCCTACCACCGGAGCATAGGCAAGTTTATGGACAGCCTTACGTGGCTCGCGCAGATTGTTGTCTTTCTGATGCTCGGCCTGCTGGTGAATCCGCACGAAATGCTGTCGGTTGCCGCCGTATCGTTCCTCATCGGCCTGTTCATCATGCTAATCGGGCGCCCTGCGAGCGTGTTTATGTGCCTGCTGCCGTTCCGCCACATAGACCTCCGCACCAAGACCTTCGTATCATGGGTGGGCCTCCGCGGCGCCGTACCAATCATCTTCGCCACCTATCCCGTGGTGGCTGACGTGCCCGGAGCATCGCAGATATTCAACATCGTATTTTTTGTCACGCTGCTGTCGCTCGTAATACAGGGCACCGGCGTAATCAAATCGGCCGGACTCCTTGGCCTTATCGACCACGACGCCAAAGACGAGCCTGACTTCGGCGTAGAGCTGTCGGAAGAGCATACCACCTCGCTCCGCACCCTTGTGCTTACACATAGGCACCTCTCGGAAGGCAATACCCTCGGCAGCATCTCTCTGCCCGAAGGCGGCCTCGTAATCATGATACGCCGCGACGGCCGATACATAGTACCCAACGGCAAACGCCGCCTTCAGGCCGGCGATACCCTCCTGATAATAAAGGAAGGTGAAGAGCACGAATAAGGCCGCCAGTATCGGAGATTGATACTATACCCGCACTATATAAGGATATTTATTATTCTGTGCGGCCAAACATAAAACAAAGCCTCGATTTTTGCAAGTCGGGGCTTTGAAACTTAATAAAATTTATTTATCTTTGCGCCGCAGACCGCTAAGCGGAAGCCCGGTCGGGGTTCGAGTGGCGGGATGCTGTAATGGCAGAGTGTTTTGCTCTGCAAAGACATAATGAAAAGCGTTTACTCGACGCTCTTTCTTGGCTTGTAGAAACTTCGCAACTTTCAAGGTATAGTCAAGAATGTAGCAAACGGTAGATGCCTTGTGGATATGTATACTCCGCCAATAGCGGACGCGAGAGCGTCGGCCGTTGGTGTACTTACACATATTCTGCGTGAGGCTTCTGCATGTTTGCTCGTTCTACTATACCGGGCAATGCGAAGGCCTCTACAAGCAGAACGGGCAACAGTATGGCTCTCACGCTCTTTTTTTATAAACCAATCAGATGCCATAAGTGAGCCGGTGGCAATAGATGCTAATATGAAAGCATTGTTTATTATGCGAGGCCCGTCGTCGCGAGGGAAGAGCACTACTCTGCTCTCCCTGATTGAGGCAATGGAGAGAGACCCGTATTTCAGAAAAATCACACAGGAGAGCCACCCGAACGGAACTGACAAATTCTATCTTGCCGATACCGACAACGGCAAGGTGGCAGTAATTACCGCAGGCGACCCCGGCGAAGGTTACGCCGTTTCAAGCTATCTCAGCCGCTGCCTAGATGTACGTGTTATCTTCGCGGCCAGCCGCACTCGCGGTTCTATCTCGGAAATTCTTAGCGAGTTCGCTATAGCAAATGACTATGCGGTAATCGACACGGCACCGATGTTCACCTACAGCGACTCAGAGGAACTGTCCGTGATACTGCACAATACTCAGGTAGCATCTCTGATGACTATGGCAGAATATATTCTCAACCTTAAATAAGAACTGCTTGAATATGAGAACGAATTACACACAACTTAAGAGAGAAGTATTGTCGCTCATACTCTTCATTGCCGTATCTTTCATCGGGACAGCGTTTGAATATGAAGGAATTACGTACAAAGTCGTTTCCGAGGAAGAATATACCTGCTCGGTAACAAAAGCCCCTTACACCAAATCGATTACAATTCCGGGGACAGTACAATATGCCGGAAAAGAACACACTGTCATAGGAATTGAAATAGGAGCGTTCGAAGATAGCTATATAGAATCTTTGACAATCCCCAATACTTTGCAGTATTGTAGAGCTGGTATATACCAGTTATCAGAACTAAATCTGGACATTGAGGATATAGCTACTTGGTGCGAGAATCCGATAGAAGGACTGGAAAATATTTTCAAAGTTGAATACGTCATGAGCTCTGAAGGAGTCAGAACTTTTAAGGTAAAAGAAACAAAGTTCAACCTCACTTTCAGAAATACCGAAATCACTAATCTGATAATTCCAATGGGAGTTGAGAAAATCTCCCCGTATGCTTTTTGTGGTGTTCAGACTATAAAAAGCATAGAATGGCCGGACGAAATAAGTTCTATCGGAGATTTCGCTTTTGCGGGCACCGGACTGGAAGGCCGGCTGAAATTACCCGCTTGTCTTACACAAACAGGAATATACTCGTTCGGAGCTACAAGCATTTCAGACATTGATTTTCCGGCCGGTCTTACGGAAATTAAGGAGTATGCTTTTGCTGATAATAATTTTATTGCAAAGGTCGAACTTCCTGGAAATTTAGAAATACTTGGAGATGGAGCCTTTGCGAAATGTACGGATTTGAAAGAAATCAGCATCAACGACAATATCATAGAAATCCCCGGGAAATTATGCTCGTTTTGCACGAGATTGAAAACAGTAAAATTCGCAAAAGAACCTACAAGCATAGGGAGTTACGCTTTCTATTATACTGCTCTTGAAAACCCAGATTTAGGCAGCCGGCTTGAGACTGTCGGCAGTTTTGCATTTAGCGGTGTAAAATCAGACATCAGAATACCCACATTGATAAAGAATATCGGAGAAGAGGCTTTTAGCGAAACCAAAGTAGCATCAATCAATCTTCCAAATATAAAGACTATCGGAGCTAAGGCATTTTTGGCATGCGATGAACTTATAGAGGTCAAACTCGGAAATTCTCTTACACGGCTTGAAAGAGGAACCTTCCAATTTTGTAACAACCTAAGCGCAATAAATCTCCCTGAATCCCTGACATATATCGGGCCTAATACTTTTTCCGTAGAATATTATTCGCCTGAATCTTATAAAGGTATAACCATGCTTGACATCCCCGATAATGTAATCGAAATCGGAGAATATGCGCTTCCACAGGAGTTGACTAAACTCCACATCGGCAAAGGCATACAATCAATTGCACCACAGAATATTCAAAGTGAGTGTGCCATAATCTGCGATGCGACAACGCCTCCTGCACTGTATAATTCTCGCTTAGGCTTTACTCCTCAATTCGTACTGGTGCCTGAGGGTGCCGGTCAATCCTACCGCAACAACAACCGCTGGAGTGAATACCGAATAATCGAGAAAAACGGTGTCAAGGCAGTTGTTCACCTTTCGGAACCGGGAACTCTTGCCTCCGAAATAAGGATGCAGTCGGGTCAGTTTCCTGCCAATATAACCAACCTTGTAGTATCTGGGCCGCTGAATGATGATGATTTCAGCATAATGCGCAGCAACATGACCGCCTGCTATGATATCAATCTCTCGAAGGTAACCAACACAATTATCCCGGCAACAGCTTTCTCCGGCAAGAGCATCCTGTCAAACCTTATTTTGCCGGAGAAAACAGAAGCTATAGGAAATAGCGCATTTAGGTCGTGCAAGCTTCTTAATATCGATAATTTTCCTGAAACATTAACTGAAATCGGGAGTCGGGCGTTCGAAGGGTGCATAAGTATGAGCGGCGAGCTTACTCTACCCGCGAGTCTGACGGCTCTTGGCAATTCCGCATTTGCAAATTGCCTCAACATAAGCTCTTGCAGACTCGAAGAAACCGGATTGACAGAAATAAATGAAAGTGTATTTTCAGGATGCTTCAATTTATCGGAAGCGATACTTCCTACAAGTATCGAAAAAATCGGAACAAATGCTTTCAGCGGCAGTGGCCTAAATAAAATCGACCTCCCTGTAAACTTATCCGAGATAGGCTCGGAAGCCTTTAAGGGTTGTCGAAAACTATCGTCCATAGAGCTGCCGGAAGGAATAACATCGCTTGGACATAGCATATTCGCCGGCTCCGGATTAATTTGGCTTAATCTTCCAGAGAACATCAATGGAGTTGAGAGCTACACATTCTCGGATTGCAAGAACCTGATGATTGTCAACTTCCCAACATCTCTGAAGTATATAGGCAACAGCGCCTTCAACGGATGCGTAAATATGACTGCAATAAGCTCGCCTGCAAAAGAGCCTGCACCCATCTATGCAGACGGCCTTGGCGGCATCGACAATTATAAATGCTCATTATCGATTCCGACTACATCATTCACAAAATATCTTCTTGCCGAATATTGGGGTGCGTTTGTCGACATCAGAAACAACATAGAAGTGTCTGTCGATGAAAATATCGATATCACTTATATCGACGAAGACGACTATGAAGAAATAATGGAAGAGCAATACGAGAACGACAGAAACAACGCAAGCCAACACCGCTCGACAGCCTTGCGAGCCATGCGGGAGGCTGGCATAGTATCGGCAACAAAAGGATATGGACGACTCTTCGACGGTGGTAGCCTGTATGTAAACGAAGATGCCTCCACTCGCTTTTTCCTTAACCCCCAAACCGACATTTATGACATAAAGGTGGTTTATGACGGCCGTGATATTACTTCACAGATAGAGCCGACGACAAATAGTTTTGTCATTAACGGGCTTACCAAGCCGACACTCCTTAAAGTAACCTGCTCGGCTGCAGGGCTGGAAGATGTGACTATCACCACCACCCCGAAAGGCGAAGTGGAATACTACGACCTGCGCGGCGTACGAGTGCAAGGCACACTCGTCTCCGGCATCTATATCCGCCGCCATGGTACCGAAGTAAGCAAGGTGCACATACTCTAATCACACCGTATTATATACACAACAATCTGAGCAGACAGGCACAGACCGTAAGAAAAAGGCAGGCTTCACAGTCTGCCTTTTTGCGTAGTATTACAGAAAGTGCATCCGAACATAGATGCGTCCAATTATGTTTAAGTAATATAACAATCCGCTGCTCAGGACTCCGGACTATTATCAACTTAAACACACGCAGATTATGCATCTCACACCAAAAGAGCAAGACAAGCTTACCCTCCTCACCCTCGGCATGATAGCCGAGCGTAGACTGAAAAACGGAATTAAGCTCAATTATCCGGAGGCAGTGGCGTATATCACTTCAAGCGCACTTGAAGGCGCCCGCGCCGGTAAAACCGTAGAAGAAGTGATGCACGATGCCGCCAACGTTCTCACCAAAAAGGACGTTATGGACGGTGTCGCCGACATGGTTACCCTACTGCAGGTCGAAGCCGTGTTCACCGACGGCACTCGCCTGGTGAGCATCCACCACCCTATAAAATAACTATAATCTCTCCCAGCTATGGCAACAAAGACAACACAAGGGTCGGATGCGACAAATCCTACCTATACCACTCCTCAGGGCATCTTCGAGGGCAAGCCTCAGATAGCCTATCCCGACACCCCTGGCTTCGCGCCGGCTCAACCGGTGCCTGTGGGCGGCGTAATCCTCGCCGACGGCGACATAACATACAATGAAGACCGCCGCACCGTAACACTCAAAGTACGCAATACCGGCGACCGCCCCATTCAGGTGGGTTCGCACTTCCACTTCTTCGAAGTAAACCGCTATATGGAGTTCGACCGTAAAGCAGCTTTCGGCTACCACCTCAACATTCCGGCCACCACCGCCATACGCTTTGAGCCTGGCGAGGAAAAACAGGTAGAGCTGGTAGCTTTTGCCGGCAAACAACGCATAATAGGCTTCAACGGACTTGTCGACGGCTACGCAGGCCTTGAAGACACGCCCGCATATTACCCGCGCGAAATACGTGCATTCAGCCGCATGGAAGAATACGGCTTCAAAAATGTGAGCGAAGGGCAGGCTGATGCCGAATATACCTCAAAATCTTAACTTTACAAACTCCGTCCATTATGGCAACTATATCAAGACAAGAATATAACAACCTGTTCGGCCCGACCGTAGGCGATAAAATACGCCTCGGCAACACCGACCTTTATGTCGAAATCGAGAAAGACCTCCGTGTATACGGCGATGAGGTTGTATACGGCGGCGGCAAGACTATCCGCGACGGCATGGGCACGGCAAACACCATTACATCGGAAGCCGGCTCGCTCGACCTTGTGATAACAAACGTAACTATCCTAGACCCTGTGCTCGGCGTAATCAAAGCCGACCTAGGCGTGAAAGACGGCAAGATTGCCGGCATAGGCAAAGCCGGCAACCCCAATATCATGAAGGGTGTAAGCCCCAACCTATGCACCGGCCCTTCTACCGACGCCATTTCGGGCGAGCACCTCATCCTCACGGCAGCCGGCATCGACGGTCACGTGCACTTCGTGGCTCCTCAGCAGGCCTACGACTGCCTCAGCAACGGTATCACCACTCTTATCGGCGGCGGCATCGGCCCGACCGACGGCACAAACGGCACTACTATCACCTCAGGTCGCTGGAACATAGCAAAGATGCTTGAAGCATCGGAAGGGCTGCCCATCAACATGGGTTTCCTCGCCAAAGGCAACAGCTCTGTGGCTGAGACTCTCGACGAGCAGATTGTAGCGGGTGCCTGCGGCTTCAAAATCCACGAGGACTGGGGTTCTACTCCTGCAGCCATTCGCGCCTGCATGACTTCGGCCGACAAGTACGACGTGCAGGTGGCCATACACTCAGATACTCTGAACGAAGGCGGATATGTAGAAGACACCATTGCCGCTATCGACGGCCGCACAATACACACCTACCACACCGAGGGCGCAGGCGGCGGCCATGCTCCCGACCTGCTGAAGGTTGCGTCCATGGCCAATGTGCTACCCTCCTCCACCAACCCGACTCTGCCTTTCGGCATCAATTCGCAGGCCGAGCTCTTCGACATGATTATGGTGTGCCACAACCTCAACCCGCTCATCCCCTCCGATGTGGCTTTCGCAGAGAGCCGTGTGCGCCCCGAGACTCAGGCTGCAGAAAATATCTTCCACGACCTCGGCATCATATCTATGGTATCATCGGACTCGCAGGCAATGGGCCGCGTAGGCGAATCTTTCATGCGCACCTTCCAGATGGCTTCTTACATGAAACAGGTACGAGGCAAGCTCCCCGAAGACAGCGACAGCAATGATAACTTCCGCGTGCTCCGCTATCTGGCCCAAATCACACTCAACCCGGCCATAACCTACGGTATCTCCGACATCCTCGGCTCGATTGCTCCCGGTAAAATGGCCGACCTCGTACTCTGGGAGCCCGCCTTCTTCGGCACAAAACCCAAACTCGTGATAAAAGGCGGCCTCATCAACTGGGCAAACATGGGCGACCCCAACGCATCGTTGCCTACCCCGCAGCCTAAAATCATGCGACCTATGTTCGGTGGCTTCGGAAAGGCTATGGCACGCACCTGCGCACGCTTCGTATCGCGCGCCTCGTACGACGACGGCATCGCAAAGCGCATAGGCACCGACAACATATTCTATCCCGTACACGGTGTACGTCAGCTCTCGAAGGCCAACATGGTGCGCAATACCGCCCTGCCGCATATCGAAGTAGACCCCGAGACATTCAATGTCTACGTCGACGGCGTACTCGCCACGGTACCACCCGCAAAAGAATTGCCGTTGGCTCAACTTTATTGGTTCAGCTGACGTTATAAATACAAGGGCGCGGCCAACCCGGTCGCGCTCTTGTTTTTAAACAGCATTATTCATCGCACTATAAGCACTCTTATGGAAGTAATCACCGAAATAAAAGGCAATATCCACTCGCCCGAATGGGCCGAACGCCTCAAAGACACACACATCGAAAACCTGTTTCTCGACCAATGGACGGCCCAGAAAAGCCGTTTTCTCGTAACAAGCGACCACGGAAACGAATACCCGATAGCCCTCAAACGCGGCTCTCGTGTGGCCGACGGCGATATTGTGGCCTACGACCCCAACAAAGGCAACGCCGCTGTAATCCGCCTTGATTTGAGCAACGTACTCGTAATAGACATGAGCGGACTCGTAGACCGCTCGCCTCAGGAAATAATACGCATCTCCGTGGAGCTTGGTCACGCCCTCGGCAACCAGCACTGGCCCGCCGTAGTGAAGGAGACCAAGGTATATGTGCCTCTGACCGTCGACAAGAAAGTGATGCTCAGCGTAATGGAAACACACAACATAGAAGGCATAAGCTACGCCTTCCAGCCCGGCACCGACATAATTCCCTACCTCGCGCCTCACGAAATACGGCGCCTGTTCGGCGGAGCTTCACACGAAAGCCACTCACACGTACATTAACACACCTATATATACCTCTGCGTCATGAACCTGATGTATCTGCTCCAGATGACCGACTCCACCTTCCCCGTCGGCACATTCTCGTTTTCCAACGGCCTTGAGACAGCCTCGCACACCGGCATCGTACACGACGCCGAAAGCCTCGAGCAATACACACGCTCGGTGGCTCGTCAGGGCGCGTTCTCGGACGGTGTGGCGGCTCTTTTAGCTTACCGTGCCGCCAAGAAAGGAGATGCCGGACGTGTGATTGAAATCGACAAGGAGCTGATGCTGTTCAAGATGAACGATGAAGCCCGCATGATGCTGCAGCGCATGGGCAAAAAACTCGCGGAACTCGCAGTAAAGCTATTCCCGGACAACAGGATTATATCCGACTGGCTCGGAGCAATCCGCACGGAGACCACCCCCGGCACCTATCCTGTGGCTCAAGGGCTGGCCTTCGCAGCCTCGGGACTCGGAGAGGACGAACTTTTCGCATCGCACCAGTACGGAGTAATCAACATGGTACTCAGTGCCGCACTGCGCTGCGTGCGCGTGTCGCACTACGACACCCAGCTGATACTCCAGAAACTTTGCGCCGAAAGCGACGCTCTTTATAAGGAAGCACGCGAAATGAATTTCGAAGATATGAACTCTTTTGTGCCGGAAATGGATATCTTTGCATCGCTGCACGAGAAAGGGAACATGCGCATGTTTATGAATTAATTGTAAAACAGAATAATACATCACAATATGTCAACCTGTAGAATAGGAATAGGCGGCCCCGTAGGTTCGGGCAAGACCGCCATAATAGAAGCAATAACCCCGCGCCTGCTCGAACGCGGCATGAAAGTGCTCATCATCACCAACGATATCGTAACCACCGAAGACGCCAAGCACGTGCGCAAAACACTCAAAGGCATCCTCCTCGAAGACATGATTATCGGAGTGGAGACCGGAGCGTGCCCTCACACAGCAGTCCGAGAAGACCCTTCGATGAATATCGCCGCCGTCGAAGAAATGGAGGCTAAGTTTCCCGATGCCGACATAGTTCTCATCGAGTCGGGTGGCGACAATCTCACCCTCACCTTCTCCCCCGCACTTGTCGACTTCTTCATTTATGTGATTGACGTGGCTGCCGGCGACAAAATCCCCCGCAAAGACGGCCCGGGCATATCGCAGAGCGACATCCTTGTAATCAACAAGACCGACCTCGCACCATACGTGCACGCCTCGCTCGAAGTGATGCGCCACGACAGCGAGCTGATGCGCCCCGGCAAGCCCTTTGTCTTTACCAACGCTATGACTGGCGAAGGCATCGACAGCCTTGTAGACCTCATCTTCAAAATGGCTCTCTTCGACAAAAAATAACTCACCAGAAAACTCCACCGATATGGCCTTCCCGAAAACATACGAATATACCGACGTCGAAATTGTCAATTTCAATCAGGCCCGCGAAATGAAGCCCTATCTGCGCACACCCCGTGCCATGTACGTAGGCGCGCCAGGCAAACACGGCTATCTGAGGCTCGGCTTCGAGACCGACGCCTCGGGGCGCTCGATACTGCGCGAGCTCGACCGCCGCGCACCTCTCATAGTGCAGCAGGAACTATACTTCGACGAGGAACTGCCCGACATGCCGTGTGTGTATATTCTGTCGTCGGGAGGACCTAATGTCGACGGAGACCGCTACAGGCAGATTATAACCCTAAAAGAGAACGCCATGGCGTTCGTGTCGACAGGAGCCGCGACCAAGCTCGCACGCATGCAGGACAACTATTCCGGGCTGCTTCAGACCATAGAACTCGGCCCCGGTTCCTATCTCGAATATCTGCCGGAGCCTGTTATTCCGTGTGCCCACACCCGCTTCATCAGTGATACCTGCATGAAAGTCGCCCCTACGGCCACAGTGTTCTACTCGGAAATATTCATGGCCGGCAGAAAGTACTACGGCGACGGCGAACTCTTCGACTACGACATACTATCGGTATGCACTCACGGCGAACGGCCCGACGGCGAGCAGCTCTTCCGCGAGAAATTCATAATCGACCCGGGGCGTCAGCCAATACGCGACATAGGTGTAATGCACGGCTTCGACATCTTCGCCAATGTGCTTGTGATGACTCCCGAGGCCAACATAGGGCCGCTCTACGAAGCCACCGAGGCTTTTTACAACGCCGACGAACACCTCGCCGCCGGCATAACACATCTACCTGGCAAGGCAGGACTACTCTTCAAGGTGCTTGGCATGGAGACAGGGCCGGTGAAACGCGTTGTGCGAGAGTTCTGCTCTAAAGTACGGCAACAGGTCAAAGGCAAACCTCTGCCTCCCGAATTTCCATGGCGATAACAATGATTATTAAACAACCTATAAGATAATGAATACGCAAAAAATAACAAAAGCGGCCACTGCCACTCTCAATGGTGCCGGACAAGTAATGTTCCAGCAAAGCCCGTGGACAGGACTTCTGTTCCTTGCCGGCATTTTCTGGGGTTCATACCAATGCCACACCCCACAGGTGGCATGGGGCGCTGTAGTAGGCCTTATAGCATCTACTATTGCCGGATATATCACCGAGCGCGGCCGTGCAAGCGGCGCACAGGGTCTATGGGGCTTCAACGGTATTCTTGTAGGCTGCGCGTTCCCCACCTTCCTCGCCGACACCTGGCAGATGTGGGTGGCCCTGGTGTTCTGCGCCATGCTGAGCACATGGGTACGCACCGGCCTCAACAATGTAATGGCTCCGGCAAAAGTGAACTCGCTGACCTTTCCTTTCGTGCTTCTTACATGGATATTCCTGTTTGCCTCACGGATACTGGACGGAATAGCTCCGGCCACGCTTGCCGAGCCTGAGCTTACCGAGCACTTCAACTTCGCTCTGGACACTTCCTTCGGCTCACTGATAATATACTGGCTAAAAGGAGTGGCTCAGATATTCCTCATCGACTCCTGGGTTACGGGCCTACTGTTCCTTGCAGGACTCGCCGTATGCAGCCGCTGGGCCGCCATGTGGGCCGCCTTATCATCGGCGATAGCTCTTGCGGTGGCAATTATCTTCAAGGCCGACGCAAGCGACATTGCAAGCGGACTCTTCGGCTTTTCGCCCGTTCTGACAGGCATCGCGCTGGGCTGTACATTCAACAAGCCCAATCTCCGCTCTGCTGTATGGGCTGTGGCAGGCGTTATCGCCACGGTCTTTGTTCAGGCAGGCATGAACATGTTCTTCACTCCTTTCGGGCTGCCGACTCTTACCGGCCCCTTCTGCCTCACCACATGGCTGTTCCTGCTGCCGCTCTACAAATTGAGCGCGCCCGCACCGCGACACGCCGAATGGAGTTCCGAGTGGGAAAGCTTTGTCGATGACCTCCGTAAAGATAAGAAATAAAACTCACCCTAAAACACCACTCTACCATGCACATGGCCGACGCATTAGTTTCGCCCGCAGTAGCGGCCGGAGCCGGCGCAGTCGCAGCAACGATGATTGCAGTGGCTGCCACAAAAGTCAAGAAAATCAAACGCGACGATATCATCCCTCTCATGGGTGTGATGGGGTCTTTCGTATTTGCCGCCCAGATGATTAATTTCACCATACCGGGTACAGGCTCGAGCGGCCACGTTATCGGCGGCATACTGCTCAGCGCCGTATTAGGCCCCTGGGCGGCGTTCATCACGCTCTGCTCGGTGCTGATAATACAGTGTGCAATCTATAGGGAAAATCGGCATAACACGATAAAAGATAATAGCAATGATTTTTAGCGAGTTATAACTTTGGAGTTTGTCTTGATTTTCTCAATTTTCTATCTATTTTCGCATTAAGTACAACTTTAGTACAACCCTGAGTGTTAAGGGATGTATAGTACAACTTTTGTGTTTGGGAGGATTGACATACCTTTGCCGACACGACAAAAAATTAAGAATATGCCAATACCTAAAACCCTTGCTCGCCAGAATCCAAAGCTGGGGCAAAAGAAACTCCAAGACGGACGGGCGAGCCTATTTCTTGACTTCTACCTCGGTCGGCATGAAGCCCCGGTACTTGACGAAAACGGCAAGCCCGTTCTCTATACCGAGGGGCTCATGGCGGGTAAACCGAAATCCAAAATCACCCACGAGAGAAGACGCGAAAGCCTCAATCTCTATGTATGGCTAAATCCTCGCAATGCACAAGAGCGGTTGCAGAACAAGAACACACTCGCACTCGCCGAGAAGATAAGGTTTGAGCGTGAGCAGGAGTTTTTGGAATACCGTGAGGGATACCGATTGCAGAAAGACCGTGAGCAAAACTTTCACGAGTTTTTTCGCAAGCTATACCACGAGGACGCGACCTACACCAAATCCTCCAAACTCTCGTTCCGCCTTATACATAACCGCTTCATCAAGTATCTGGAATCAATACCCCGGTTGCAGAAATACGCCAAGTTCATGCGCTTCGAGTTCGTGACAAACGAACTTGCCGCTGGATTTGCCGAATGGCTCAAAGGGGTATGCGCCGGAGAGGGTGCGAGAAAATCGTTCTTCTATTTCAAGAAAGGCTGCACAATCGCAGTGGAGGAAGGAGCGATGAAGAAGAATCCATGCAACGGCATTGTAATCCGATGTGACGCGAATGTGCTGACCAAGAGCATACTTTCGCCGGAGGAAATAGAGAGGCTGTTATGCACCCGTTACAAGCAGGAACGCCCCGACATACAAAGGGCATTTGTGTTCTCGCTCTATACCGGGCTACGGTTCTGCGACGTGAAGAATATCACCTATGCCAACATTGACTTCGCAACCAAGACAATGCGTTTCAACCAAATCAAGAGCGAGGGAAGAAGTGCGCACAGCCATGTGGTAATGCCGTTAAGTAAGGACTTAATGGAGTTGATAGGATTTCCGCGCGACCCCGAAGATATGTCGGAGAAAATATTTCCTTTGCCCGATACATCTATTTGCAGCCGACATCTAAAACGGTGGGTAAAGGAAGCCGGGATAAACAAGCACATCACATGGCATTGCGCGCGCCACAGTTTCGCTGTAAATCTTCTAAATGCCGGAGCGAACATCAAGACGGTATCGGCATTGCTCGGACATTCGAGCATAAAGATGACGGAGAAATATCTCCATGTCATAGACAGTCAGAAGAAAGACGCAATCAACAGCCTCGGACGCATAAGTTTCAAGCGCGATATGGTCTATACGGTTGCGACCGATGATGATTTGGAAGAAGATATTGAAGCCGACGCCGTATGATATTTTGAATATCGGGCAAATAGACTTAACTTTGCATACGAATCGCAGTCATAAATTTATTTTGATTGTGGATTTTAGTGGTGGGACACTGGGAGGGATACCCGGTGTCCTTTTTCTTCTCGTTGCCAAAATTCACACCACATTTGCAAATTCCGAAAAATTTTCGTAACTTAATATAGCAATCCGGTCAAAGGATTAGCCGATTTCAGTCAGCCGTTAGTCAATGTAAGTCGCAAGGTGCTGAAAGTTTGGATATTCCGTGCCGGGGTTGTAATTTCGTTGCGCCGACAAGGAAACGACCGCCGAAAAGAAAAAGCAGGACGCACTGCGGAACATTTCGGACAAAGCCGGACACGGCGAACCATCGCGGAGATTTCCT
>VSPE01000023.1 GCA_009775225.1 Muribaculaceae bacterium
TGGTTATTATTGCAGGTGTGGCAATGCTCCTAAACAGACTTCCCACAAATTAACAATCGTTATGAAACACCCTCTTAATTTTTTCTATACAAATACCACTGGGCGGTGCCTACAAAAAGGGCGCCGCCTATTATATTTCCTATAGTGGCAGGAAGGATATTGGCCGTGAACATTGTGCTCACCGACAGGTCGGCACCCTGCATCATGGCAAGCGGCAGAAAGAGCATATTAGCCACACAGTGCTCATACCCGAGAGCGACAAAGGCCATTACAGGAATTTCGCAAGCCAAAAGCTTCTCGCCGAGACGACGGCCGCTGAGAGCCAGCCATACGGCAAGGCACACACACCAGTTTGCGCCGATGCCCTTGAGCATCACCACCCATGCCGGTGCAGATGTCTTGGCGGCGGCAATGGCATTTAGCGCGGCGGGGTAAGGCCCGGAAGCGGTTATGCCTGTGAGATAGACCAGCAAATATGCCACGGCAAGCGCTCCGGCGAAATTGCCGAGCCACACGAGCAACCAGTTTGTCACGACTTTTCCCAAGGAAATACGGCGCTCTATCATGGGCGGGACGAGCAGTGCGTTGTTGCCGGTAAAAAGGTCGGCGCCGAGCACTACCACGAGCATAAGCCCTATAGGAAACACCAGGCCGCTGAGCAGGCGCTGCAGGCCGGGGTTCGCCGCCGAGAGCTCAGGGAAGCCGAAGCCAACGATAATCGACAGGACTCCGCCGAGAGCTATGTATGCGCCGGCAAGAATACTGCCGGCTATCAAACGCCGACAGCCCCGCGTCGCCTTGGCATAGCCGGCTTCGGAGGCTGTCGTAAGTGTTTCTGAAGGTGTACGTACAGGCATGTCTTATTGCTTTTGCTGACGACGCATGCTGCGGCGGTGCTGCCGCACAAGCTGTTGTGTGAATTTTCGTTCCGCCGACTTGAGCTTCAGCAGCTGTCGGGGCGAGAGGATTTCTTTGAACTGCTCATAGTATTCAGCCTCGACCTTTCCCTCGCGCTGTTTTTGCGAGTATATTGCGGCGGCCGCGGCCTCTACCTCTGTATCCGACGCTTCGACATTTTCCAGCACATTGCGCTCAAGGTCGCGTGTCTCGGCTCCTATCTGCTGTAACTGGTCATCCATTTTGTCGTACACAGGAAAGAATAACTTTTCCTGCTCATTGTCGAGGTCGAGCTCTTTGGCTATCAGTTTGTGCTTATAAGCCCTTATCTCGCTGAATACCCTATCGCGCTCCGCCTCGTTGAGCGGCTGCTGAGCGGCTGCACCGGAAGTGAAGAGCATTAGGAGCGTAAGAGAGAGCGTTGCAAATAATCTATACATATTTCGTTGTACTGTATTATTACAGGGGAAGAATGTAGTCCGGACTGTCATCGGTTATGAATTCGGGTTCGAAACCGGCATCGTCGATAGAGCCGTCGTCCACCATTTCGTCGACAATATCCCACGAGTTTACATCGTCGTAGACATAGTCCATTACAAAGTCCTCATCGGCAAGAGCGTTTGCCAGCACGGGATTATCGCTCATCGAAGGGAGGGAGGCAGTGCCCGATAGCGAAGCAAACATCTGGAGCATGCACCATACTCCCGCAAACATCGCTGCCATATACACATAGGGGCGCACCTTCTGCCATACCGTGCGCGGACGCTCTGCCTCCGCAATCACTTCGGGACTCTCGAGTTCAGCGCGGAAAAGCAACTTGTCGGCCATAGTGGCGGCAAAAGCATCGAAATACCCTTCGGGCACCGACATGCCGGCCGAGGGCTTTGCCAAGCCCCGCTCCCGCGCCTGCCTCAGAATATTTTCGTTTGTCTTAGCCATATATAATATGTTGTTGATGTATTTATATAGACAGTCGGTCAATATCAAGGTTTAATCGCCTTGCTCAAAAAAATGCTCGATTTTTTTTGTAGCAAGATGATATGAAGCTTTCAAAGCGCCCACAGAAGTACCGAGTATTTCCGACATATCTTCATATTTCATGTCGTCGAAATACTTCATATTGAATACTATCCGCTGTTTTTCGGGAAGAGAGGCCACAGCAATGCGCAAGCGCCTTGACAGCCCGTCGCCGTCGATATCCGGCTCAGCAGCAATAGTAGCCGCCATTGCCGCCTCACTGTCGTCGAGCGACATACTTGCGCGCCTGCGCTCACGCTCAAGGACGGTAAGACTCTCATTGATAGCAATCTTGTAGAGCCAAGTGCTCAGCTTTGCCTCTCCGCGAAAATTTTCCAGAGAACCCCAGGCCTTAAGAAAGGTGTTCTGAAGAATGTCGTTGGCATCGTCATGACTGTTTACAAGGCGACGTATCTGCCAGTACAGAGGCTCGCTGAACGCTTTTATGACATCGTTGAAAGCCTGACGCACCGTGGCGGGGTCGCGTAGGCGAGCCGTCAGCTGTTCGTTTTCGAGGTTTTTCAGTGATGACATTATTGATATGCGGGTTTGTGTACTTCAAAGTTACAAAATATGCCCGTGTCTACCTAATCCTATAACATTTTTTAGATAAGCCGAGTAAATGTGCAAAGCGAAATACTGAATTTTTGCACATAAATATTAATTAATGTAAAAACATTTGCAGGTTTCGGAAATTGTCACTTACTTTGCAGCATAGGAAAGAAAGAATTGGTTTCGCAATTATCTACTAAGACAACACACAATTATCTATAAAAACAGCTGTTTTTTCTCTCCGTCAGCAACTACAACAACTTTTTTCCTTAAAATCTACTTATTAGGAATTACATCACCCCTTCGTCGTGGAACGAAAAATATTCGTTTCGCCCTATAATTATGTGGTCAAGCACGCGAATGTCGAACAGCGCCGCTGCATTCACAATCTTTTTTGTGAGGGCAGCGTCGTGCGACGACGGTCTCAGCTCGCCCGACGGATGATTGTGAAACAGCATCATGGCGGTAGAGTTCGACACCAGTGCCTCACGCACCACAATCTTCACATCCACCGCAGTCATGGAAAGACCGCCCTGCCCTGCCTTGAAAGCCCGCAGGGGGCGCAGATTGTTTTTCAGCAGCAGCACCCAGAACTCTTCATGGTCGAGGTTATACATATTGTGGTGCATATACTCGAACGCCACTCTAGAGCCTGTTATCTTTGGGTCTTCCGACATAAGCTCGTCGGCAGCGGCACGCACGCCAAGCTCGAGACCGGCAAGCAGAGTGAGAGCCTTGGCAGGCCCAATGCCCTTGTAGCGCTCCATAAACTCGTGCGCGCTCATCCGTGCCACACGGCTGAGGTGCCCTTCGTGTTCCTGCAGGATTTCGCGGCAGAGCGCAAATACATCTTTTCCCTGTATGCCCGTGCCGAACAATATAGCCATAAGCTCGGCATCGGAGAGCACCTTCATGCCGTAGGCGAGCGCCTTTTCGCGCGGAAGCAGTTCCTTGCTCATTTTCCACGCCGTATTTCTATTTCCTCCTCCACATTGCGGCCTCGTCGAAGCAATATCTTGGAAACAAATGCCTTGATAAAGCCAAGACCGTAGCCACCGAGCTGTATCACGGCCGCCGGAACTGCCAGGAAGGCAATCCTGAGCGAGCGTGTGGCAGCGAGAGCGAATACGAATATCGCGGCAAAATACGCCCCGAGCGGAAGCAGCCACCACGGCGACACAAAAATCCCGAGCAACAACAGCGCCACCGTCCCCGCCACAAAGACTGCCGGCAGCAAATGCACGACCTTGAGCGAATCGGGGTACAGCAGTTTCAGTGTGATGCGCGACATGCCGAACACATATACCTGACGAAAGAAGCGGCGGAAGTCAACACGGCGCTTGTGCCACACAAAGGCCGGACGCACAAGCCCTATGGAGAAGCCGTCGCGCCGGATACGCGTACTCATATCGATATCTTCCGAGAACATCTCCCTGAAACCTCCTACACGCTCGTAGACCCTGCGGCTGTAGCCCATGTTGAAGGTGCGTGGCGTAAACTTCTCGAGCTGCACCTTGCCGCCGCGTATGCCTCCGGTGGTGAGAAAAGACGTCATTGAGTAATTAATAGCCTTCTGTATGTCGCTGAACGACTCATGCGCGGCATCGGGGCCTCCGAAGCAATCGAGCGGACGCTCACGCAACTCTTCTTTAAGAGTGGCGATATACGCCGGCGGTATCACGCAATCGGAGTCGAAGAAAAGGAAATAGCTGCCCCGGGCGCGCTCCAGGCCATAGTTGCGTGCTATGGAGCGGCCTTCGTTGCCCTTATAGAAGTACTCGGCTCTCAGGCCACGGCGGCAGGCGTTCTCAACCACCGCGCGGCAATCTACGGTAGAGCCGTCCTCCACTATCACCAGTTCGAAATCGGTATCGGTCTGAGCAAGCAAACTCTCGCACAAGTCCGACACTTCGGCCGGACGGTTGTACACCGGCACTATTATCGAGAAGAAAGGAGCGGGCATATTCATCAGCTCATACGGTTTTTATAGTCTTCGTAGCCGAAGCGGCGCAGATATTCGCAAGTGCCGTCGGCGCGGCACAGCACCATGTCGGGATGATGCACCCCGTTGAACATCGTGGTCTTTACAGTGGTGTAGTGGTTCATGTCGCGCAAGGTAATGATGTCACCGCACTGCGGACGGCGCTCAAAGAAATAGTCACCTTTGAAGTCCCCGCTGAGGCATGAGTTGCCGCCAAGGCGGTATGCCACACCGTCGCCGCACCCTTCCGCCACACTCTCTGCCACAGCCGGAAGGTAGGGCATCTCAAGGGTATCGGGCATGTGACATGCAAACGACACATCGAGTATGGCCGTAGTGATGCCGCGGTCATCGACAACATCCACCACCGAGCTTACCAGGTCACCCGTCTGCCATGTAAATGCGCTGCCAGGCTCAAGTATCACTTCGAGTCCGGGATGACGCTCGCGGAAGGCCCGCAACACGGCCACGAGGTGGTCGGTATCATATCCCTTACGTGTCATAAGATGACCTCCGCCCATATTTACCCACTTCAGCGACGGAAGCAAATGGCCGAACGCGTGCTCGAAAGCCTCGATTACCTTTTCAAGGTCATGAGAGTCGCTTTCGCACAAGGCATGGAAATGCAGACCTTCCACATACTCGGGCAGCCCGTCGGCGAGGTCTTCGGCACCTACGCCGAAACGCGAGCCGGGAAGAGCCGGGTTGTAGAGGTCGGTCTCAATCACGGAGCAGCGCGGATTGACGCGCAGGCCTACTGACACTCCGCCCTGAGCGGCACGGCGACCGTAGCGCCCGAGCTGGCCGAGCGAGTTGAACGTGATGTGAGAGCTGTGTTCGATAAATGTGTCAATGTTCGAGTCGTTGTAGGCCGGAGTATAGCTGTGTATGTCGCCTCCAAGCTCCTCTGCGCCGAGCAGAAGCTCGTTGACAGAGCTGGCCGTGCAGTCGCGCACGTACTCGCGTATTATCGGGAATGTACGCCACAGGGCGTTGGCCTTGAAAGCCATGATTATCTTTGCACCGCTGCGGCGTGCCACATCGCTGATAAGGCTCAGATTGGCGCGCAGGCGGTCTTCGTATACTATAAAGTAAGGAGTAGGGAGGTCAATCTTATTCATGACAGGATAGTGAAACGGGCGAATTTTAGAAGGAGTGTGCGGCGCGTGCCAGTGGCCGAGAACTCGACCACCACACGGTCGTCGGCCATCGACGTGTCGATGCGGCGTATTATGCCGAGGCCGAAATTGGGATGATTGATGCGCTGCCCCTCCGACAGCTCGACGGCGGCGTGTGTGCAGTGTCCTTCGGCCGTTGCGGGCGCGTTTGCCTTGGGCTTAGGAGCGGACGAGGCGGCAGGACGCACCGTCGTTGCAGGAGACGGTGCTGGAGCCTGTGGCCGGGCAGGCATGCCATAGCCCGACTGTCGCTCGACGGTGTGCTGACGCCCGGGACGCGAGCCGAAACTGCGGGGGCCGTCGAGCGACGAGCCTGTCATCAGGCGCAGGTACTGAGGTTCCATATCTCGCAGGAAACGCGAGGGGAAGGTCTGCACGGGCTTGCCGTTGATTGCCCGCTGACGGGCATAGCTCACCATACAGAAGCGTTTGGCGCGCGTAAGGGCCACATACATAAGACGCCTCTCCTCCTCTATTTCCGAGGCCGAATGCATGCTCATGGCCGACGGCAGCAGCTCCTCTTCGACTCCTACCACAAAGACACACTCGAACTCGAGGCCTTTGGCGGAGTGTATCGTCATCATGGTGATGCTGTCGGTATCGTCGGCATCGGTATCCTGGTCGGTCATCAGTGAAATCTCTGCAAGGAACTCGCTCATGCCGGTGGCCTCGTCGCCACGTGTCTCGCGGGCGTTTTCCTCGAAGGTGTCCACAGCCTTAAGCAATTCCTCAAGGTTCTGTAGCTTGGATACATTCTCAGGGGTTGAGTCCGACGTATATTCGAGCATAAGCCCGGTGGCCCTCATTATGTGGCGGGCCACATCGGAGGCCGGAGCACCCGCGCCGGCACGCTCGGTAAAGCCGTGCACCAGCTCGGCGAAAGCGCTTAACCTGGCAGCAGTGCCCTTGTTCACATCAAGCCCGTAGAACTGCGGCGAGAGCATCACCCTGTACATGCTCACACCCGATGCAATTGCGCAGGCGAGTACCTTCTTCACGGTAGTCTCGCCTATGCCGCGCTTGGGAGTATTGATTACCCTGCGCAGCGCCTCGTCGTCGTCAGGGTTCACCGACAGGCGGAAATAGCATACGGCATCCTTGATTTCCTTGCGCTGATAGAAGGCCAGACCGCCATAGATGCGGTAAGGCACGTTGCGGTTGCGCAGGGCTTCCTCAAGGACTCGCGACTGCGCATTGGTGCGGTACAGCACGGCAAAGTCGCTCAACGGCAAATTGTAGCGCATACGTATTTGCGCCAGACGGTTCGCCACGATATAGGCTTCCTCAAAATCGTTATATGCCTGCACCACCTCTATGCGCTCGCCTTCTTCCTTCCGGGAGAATACTTCCTTGGGAATTTGCTCCTTGTTGGCGGCTATCAGGGTGTTGGCGGCACTCACAATATTGCGTGTGGAGCGGTAGTTCTGCTCGAGCTTGAACGTGCGGAGTGCCGGAAACGATTTCTTCAGGTCAAGAATATTACGGATGTTGGCGCCGCGGAAAGAGTAGATACTCTGAGCGTCGTCGCCCACCACGCATAGATTCTGCGACTCTCCCGCAAGCTGGCGCACTATAAGGTGCTGGGCAAAGTTAGTATCCTGATACTCGTCCACAAGGATGTAGCTGAAATACGAGCGGAAGCGCTCGAGCACGTCGGGATTGTCGCGAAGCAGTACATTGGTGTAGAAGAGAAGGTCGTCGAAGTCCATAGCTCCGGCAATGCGGCATCGGTCGCGGTATATGCGGTATATATCGGCCATCTGCGGGCGTCGCGCATCGGCATTGGCACGCGTTATATCGGGGTCGGCGGCATAGTCCTCGGGCGAATACAGGTTGTTCTTGGCATTGGATATGTCGGCCATTACCAGACCCGGACGGTACACCTTATCGTCGAGTTTAAGCTCCCTGATGATACTTTTTATAAGCGACTTCGAGTCGGACGTATCGTAAATGGTATAGTTCGACGCAAAGCCTATGCGCTCGGCGTGCATGCGCAGAAAGCGCGAGAAGATAGAGTGGAAAGTACCCATCCACAGCTGTTGTGCGGTGGGCTCCCCCACAAGCTTGCATATACGCTCACGCATCTCACGCGCAGCCTTGTTGGTAAAGGTCAGGGCAAGGATGTGCTTCGGCGAATGGCCGCGGTGCAGCAGGTGCACAATCTTGTATGTGAGCACACGTGTCTTGCCCGAACCGGCGCCGGCTATAACAAGCTCGGGGCCACCGAGATACTCTACGGCGGCGCGCTGGGCATCGTTAAGCTGCTCCAGATATGACGTGTCGCCGGCAGTCATCTGAACTGGTTGATTTCGGGCATATACTCAAATCCTGCATCGGCTAGCCTTTTCTCCAATTCCGCGCGGTCTATATCAAGGCTGCGGCAGAAGTCATCGAGACTGCCATACTCATCGCGCAGCTTCATGTTTACAGCGCTGAGAAGCATGAAAGGGTCGTTCGGTAAAGTCTCCATTGGCAGAATAGATTAGGCTACGCCCTGCGGCGAGCCAGTATCTTGTTGATGTTGTCGCCCACCCAGAGGCCCCCGATTATGAGGATTATGCCTATATATCCGACCATAGTGACGTGCTCACCAAGCACTATAGCCGACACTACAAGAGTGATGATGGTCTGAAAATACATATAGTTGTTGGCCTTGACCGCACCGAGTTGCTTCACGGTAAGCGCCCACAGCACGTACGCGATAGTGGATGCTCCCACGCCCAAAAAGAGGAGGTTGCCGTACACCTGAGGATTTGTCATAACCTCAAGCGGGTTTACGGCATCATCCTCGAACAGCAGGAACGGGATTGCCGTCAGCACCCCGTAGAAAAAAGTCTTGCGGGAAATGAACCACACATCATAGTTGGCGTTGAGGCGCCTCAGAATGAGCGAGTACACCGCCCAGCTGAAAGCGGCAGCAAGCGACAAAAAATCGCCCAGAGGCCTTATCTCCACCGAATTACTGCTGTTAAAAACAACACACGTCACACCTACAATTGCAATCATAGAACCGGCCCACGTGCCAAGCCCGAGTTTCTCGGTCTTGTAGACAAAGCCCACAAGAATGGCCGTGACAAGCGGCGAAAGCGATGTGAGCAGCGACACGTTTGTGGTCAGAGTGTACTCTAGTGCGGTGTTCTCCGCTATAAAATACAGAGAACCGGCCAAAAGACCGCAGAGAGCGAACATACCTTCCTCGCGCCAGGTCGAAGCCCACAGGCGACTGTGGCTAACACAGATTATAAGGAGATAAGCCAGCACGAAGCGGCAAACATATATCTGCACCGGTCCAAGGCCGTTGTCAAGCAGAACCTTCGACGAAACAAACGAATAGCCCCACATCGACACTGCTGCCAGTGCCGCAATATGCCCCAGAACGGAACCTCCTAACATTTTTTTATTTGACAACATGTCGTGCAATGATTGATTGTTGGTTTCACAAAATTAGTTAATTTTATCGACACAACCCAAACTTAATACTAATTTTGCGCGTCTTTATTATAAACAAACAAGGCGCTTCGGCGCCCAATTTATTCTAACATAAACACATAACTACGATGAAACTATTTAAAACAGCATGTGTGGCTATCCTTGCCGCAGGGATGCTCATAGGCGAATGTGGATGCTCGTCGATGACTCAGACCGGAAAAGGCGCCCTTATAGGAGGTGGCGGCGGCGCTGCCGTAGGTGCAGGCCTCGGCGCTCTTATCGGCGGCGGTAAAGGTGCGGGCATCGGCAGTGCTATAGGGGCGGCTGTCGGTGCCGGCGCAGGCGCTCTCATCGGCAACAAGATGGACAAGCAGCAGAAAGAACTGCAACAGGAGCTGGGTCAGCAGGCTACCGTAGAGAAAACAACCGACCAGAACGGTCTTCAGGCGATAAAAGTAACCTTCGAGGGCGGTATTCTGTTCCCCACCGGCAAGTATAGCCTCAACCCGCAGGCTCAGGCCGACCTCACTCGCTTCGCCGCCTCGCTCCGACAGAACCCCGACACGAACGTTCAGATATACGGCTTCACCGACAACACCGGCTCTTTCGCCGTAAACCAGAAACTTGCAGGCGAACGCGCAGATGCCGTGTTGAGCTATCTCGCAAACAGCGGCGTGACTCCCTCGCGCCTCTCGGCTCAGGGTATTCCTATGGCCGACTATGTGGCAAGCAACGACACCGCTGCCGGACGCGCTCAGAACCGCCGTGTGGAGATTTACATCACTGCAAACAAAGATATGATTGCCAAGGCAGAAGCCGGCACTCTGAAATAACACGCAGCCAACAGAAATCTTACGAAACCGCGCCACACCCACATCGGGCATGGCGCGGTTTTCATATAATATCGGCAGCGTGGATTACTTGGAGAGGGCTGCATCTACATCGGCGCGTAAGTCATCGTCCTGCTTGTCGCGGCTTATGATTGTGCCGTCGGGGCCGAAGAGGATGATGCACGGAATACCGGTTATGCCATAGAGCTCGGTGGGTACAGCCTGTGCATCAAGGATGCAATCCCACGGCAGCTCATGGTCTTTAATGGCACGGCGGGTGGCGTCAACCTCGTCCCACACAGCCACACCGAGCACGTCGAGCTTGCCGCTATCCTTGTATTTGTTGTAAATATCTTTCAGAACTACAGTCTGGCGTATGCACGGGCCGCACCAGCTTGCCCAGAAGTCAACAAGAGTGTACTTGCCTTTACCCACGTAGTCGCTGAGCTTCATCACCTTGCCGTCGGGCTGTGTAACGGAAAAGTCGATATACTTTCCGCCGGGCTGAGTTGCTTCGCGACGCTCTGCCATAGCCAGCATCTTCTTGGAGCGCTCATATCCGGCGAAAGAGGGATATTTGGCAAAGAGTTCGCGCAGACCCTTTGCATCGAGGCTTGACGCGTCGCCCTGAAGGAATATGTAATATCCGAGCACGTTGTCGGTATTTGCAGTACGGGCGCTGTCGAGCAGAGCGTTATAGCGGTTGTATGCGGCTTCGCGTCCGGCATCGTCGGTAGCGGCGCGGTACTGCTCGCCGGCGGCGTTGAGCTGCTTGCCGAGGGCGCGCAGCTGGTCGTTGAGCATTGTGCCGAAGGCTCCTTCCTGCGCGTTGAACGACACCGTGCCCGGCTCGAGTATGAACACCGGCTGACGTGCACCGTCAACAAGAACTCTCGCAAGTATGGCCTCGTTGACAGAACCCTCGAAGCGGGCTGCATTGTCCTCCACAAGCACGCTGTCGATAGTTGCACCGTTGTCAAAGTTTACAAGACGCGCCATGGCGCCCTCCATGTCGGCCGAAAGCGGCACTATCACTTTATACTGCTCGGCATGCAGCATCGTAGCCGCGGCCAGTGCGACAGCGGCTATAAAGATACGATTATGTTTCATTGATTTATAATAGGATTTGTGACATGAAGCGGCACGGGCACGCCGAGGCACACCCATGCCGCCGTAGGTTTATCGCTTTATTTCTTCTCTTTATTCTTCTCGAGCTGACGCTCCACGGCTTCGGCTGCGAGGTCGAAGGCCTCCTCGAACGAGTCGGCAACCTTGGTGGCTACCACGTCGTCGCACTGTGGCACTGTAACACGGAGTACAACCTCCTTGTTCATAGCTGTTTCGGGTTTTACGACTTTAAGGTTGACGTCGACAGCGGTCATCGACGGGAAGCGGCGGGCGAGGCGGTCGGCCTTTTTGTTGATAAATTCAACGAGACGGTCGGCGATTTCAAAGTGGATTGCCTGAATTCTTACATCCATAATTACTCCTTTCTTTGTGCACGGGGATGTGCTTGTTTGTAATTCTGTTGAAGTTCTCTATATGTGAGATGAGTATATATCTGGGTAGTCTCGAGCGAGGCATGTCCGAGCAGCTTCTGCACTGCTGTAAGCTCGGCTCCGTTGTTCAGCATATCGGTGGCAAAGGAGTGCCTCAGCACGTGGGGAGAGCGGCGCGAGGCGCTCACGGCTGCTTCTTCGAGGGCATTGTGCACCACTCGGTACACAAGCTGTCGGTAAAGCGGCTCTCCGCCCGGACGGACGAAGAACGGGTCGGACGGCGCCGATGCTCCTACGGTATGCTCTCTGAGGGTGCGGTAGTGCTCTATCATGTTGCTCAAGGTATCCCCGAATGGGATTATTCTCTCTTTATTACGCTTTCCGAGCACTTTTAGTTCGCCCTTACGGGTATCTACCGACATATTTTTAAGTCCTATAAGCTCCGACTCGCGCATACCTGTCTGATATAACATTTCCAGCATCAGCGCATTTCGCGCCTCGGTGAAGTCTTCGCTGTACGCATCCGCCATAGCGAGAGCACGCTCGGTCTCCTCCTGCCGCACGAAATCGGGCAGCACATGCGGGCGCTTGGGCGCTACGAGCCGCTGCGTGGGGTCGACACTCAGGCCGTGGTGTACGCACAGATAGCGGTAGAAAGCCCGCAGCGACGACATCTTGCGCAATACCGATGTAGTGGCCTGCCCTTGCGAGGCGAGCGAAGACACCCACAGGCGCAGGTCGGCGAAAGAAGCCTTGCGCGGGTCATCGTCGTCGTGGCACAGCTCTGCGGTGAGAAAGCGTCGGAACTGCTCGAGGTCGTTCTTATATGCCAAAACGGTGTGAGGCGACCGAGTCGTCTCACACCGTATAAAGTCGTAGAAAGCTTTGTATAGCATAGCTGTCGCAAACGTGTCTCAGCATCCGACGTGGAAGCGAGTTTGCCACGAAATTAACGACAAAATGCGAGCTATGCAAATTTTCAGCCAACAATTTTCAAGATGTTGGCCTTGGGAAGAGCGAAAAATTAATCTTCAACGGCACGAAGCTGCTGTACGTAAATCGCTTTCATCATTTTCTTGCGATTTGTGACAGACGGTTTCTGGAATGCCTGACGACGACGGAGTTCTTTCACGATGCCGGTTTTTTCAAACTTACGTTTGAACTTCTTGAGCGCTCTTTCGATGAGTTCGCCTTCTTTTACTTGTACGATAATCATATTATGTGGTTAAATTTTTGTTCTTACGTTACTTTAGCGCGGCAAAATTACACATTTTTTACAATATAGCAAAAAGTTTCAGCTGTTTTTTTGCCCTTGTGTCGAAAAATCAGCCTATTGCCTCATAAATTGCCGTCTGCGGTACTGTGGTCTGCTCGCCGGTACGCATATTCTTCAGCGTCACCGTGCCTTCAGCCAATTCGCTCTCGCCGATAATGGCGAAATAAGCCACGCCCATAGCGTTGGCATAGCCAATCTGCTTCTTCATCTTGGCTGCGTCGGGATATATTTCAGCCGACACGCCCTTCAGCCGCAGCTCTTTTACAAGCTTCATCGACGCCATAGCCTCGGCAGCACCGAAGTTGGCGAAGAGCACTCGTGTGGCGGCTGTGGTGTCGTCGGGGAAGAGGTTGAGCGCCAGAAGCACATCGTAGATGCGGTCGGCACCGAAAGAGATGCCCACACCCGATATTCCGTCGAGGCCGAACACTCCCGTGAGGTTGTCGTAGCGACCGCCGCCCGAGATGCTGCCCATCTCGGTGTCGAGGGCCTTAACCTCGATAATGGTGCCGGTATAGTAGTTGAGACCGCGCGCAAGCGACACATCGATGTCGAGAGCGGCATTGAGGCCGAGAGCAAGCGAACCCTCGTACACTGTGCGCAGCTCCTCCACGCCCTTGCTGCCTACTTCGCTGCCGGTAAGAAGAGCGGCAAGCTTGTCTATGCGCTCGGCGCCTGTGCCGTCGAGGGCAAGAATGGGGCGCAATGCCTCTATGGCCGATACCGAGAGGCCGCGGGCAGCAAGCTCCTCGTTCACCTTTTCAAGGCCGATTTTGTCGATTTTGTCAATCGCCACGGTGATGTCAATGAGCTTGTCGGGCTCTCCGATAAGCTCTGCTATGCCGGCAAGTATCTTGCGGTTGTTCAGCTTTATTGCCACGCGTATGCCAAGACGGCTGAACACGGTATCCTCTATCTGCAACAACTCGATTTCGTTGACGAGCGAGTCGGAACCCACAACATCGGCATCGCACTGATAGAACTCGCGGTAACGGCCTTTCTGCGGACGGTCGGCACGCCACACGGGCTGTATCTGGAAGCGTTTGAAAGGAAGCTGAATCTCATCCCGGTGCTGAACTACAAAGCGGGCGAAAGGCACTGTGAGGTCGTATCGCAGACCACGGTCGCAGAGCTTCGACGCAAGGCGCACGGTGTCGCCGTTGTCGATAAGCGAGCGGTCGACGCTTTTGAGATAATCGCCCGAGTTCAGGATTTTGAAAAGGAGCTTGTCGCCCTCCTCGCCATACTTACCCATAAGGGTGGAGAGGTTCTCCATGGCCGGAGTCTCAATCTGCCTGAAGCCAAAGAGGCGGAACACCTCTCGTATGGTGTCGAAGATATAGTTACGGCGCGCCATCTCTACGGTCGAGAAGTCGCGTGTTCCCTTCGGGGTAGTAGGTTTCTGTGCCATTTTCGTGCTTGATTACATAGTTGTGGCCTCGCGCATTTCATCATATTCGAGCCATTCGGGGTCGTTCTCGGCATATATCGAGAGCGGCAGCTGCGGAAACGACGCAAGCGCTTTGTTGAGAAATGAGTTGAAGACTTCGGTCGAGAATGTATAGAACACCCAGTCGCGACGTCCTGCACCTGTGTATATGCCGGTAAGGATAGCGGTGTTCTTTCCTTTGAGCAGGGCCTCGAAGGCGTCGGTGATGTCGCCCAGCAGCTTGGCAGTTTCATCGTCGGGGAAGCCCAGCTCGCCGCCGCTCTGATAGGGCATGGACACCTCCACGCGTATCGAATATTTTGCACGCGAGCGGAACTTGGCCACATCGGTGCAGCCTGTCACTATTATGGTATTTCCGCTGTCGTCTACCGTAGGTACGGTAATCCAGGAGTCTTTCTCGGCCATTATGCTCGTATTATTAAAAAAAGTCATGGTCGGAGTATAAGCCGGGTTATGTGGCTCGCGTACTTTCCGCAGAGCGGAGATGCGCACGACCGTCTGTCATTTATCTGGCCGCAAAGGCCTTTAGCAGTCTACCCCCCGACAATGGACGAGCAGCCCTTAGATGCCGGTATACTTGACCTTGCAACCCATAAGGCGTGCGGCACGACGCATTGCTGCGCCGCCCGGTGAGCTCTTACCTCACCTTTTCACCCTTGCCTCCCGAAGGCGGCGGTTGTTTTCTGTCACGCTACTCTACCGTTACCGATAGCTCTCCGTTAGAGAATATGGTGCTCTGTGTTGCCCGGACTTTCCTCCCACACTTTACAGGAAGTGCGAGCGACAGACCCTCCGGCCATGACTTATCTCTGTGAGAATTAAAAAAATTAGATGTACCCTCTTATCACACCGCGTTTGGAGTTGCGCACGAACTGAAGTATCTCGTCGCGCTCCGTGGTGGCGGGAAGCTCGGCCTCGATACGCTCGATAGCGTCGGAAATATTCATGCCGCTGAGATAGAGGTAGCGGTATATCTCCTGAATATCGCGTATGGTCTCGCTGCTGAAGTTACGGCGGCGAAGGCCTACAGAGTTGATGCCGGCGTAGCTTATAGGCTCGCGGGCTGCCTTTACGAAGGGAGGTATATCTTTGTTCACCAGCGCGCCGCCTTGAAGCATCACATGGGCGCCGATATGGCAGAACTGGTGTATGAGACTGCCGCCGCCGATTACGGCGAAGTTATCCACAACTACCTCGCCTGCGAGCTGTGTGGCGTTGCTTATGATAACGTTGTCGCCCACGATGCAGTCGTGCGCCACGTGGCAGTAAGCCATGATAAGGGTGTTGCTGCCCACAACCGTACGGCCACGGGCATCGGTGCCACGGTTCACGGTCACACACTCGCGCAGAGTGGTGTTGTCGCCGATGATAGCGAGGGTTTCCTCCCCGTGGAACTTTAGGTCTTGGGGTATGGCACCGATTACAGCGCCCGGAAAGATTGTACAGTTTTTGCCGATGCGTGCGCCTTCGAGGATTGTCACATTGCTGCCGATGCGTGTGCCCTCGCCTATCTCCACGTTCTGGTCGATAGTCACGAAGGGGTCTATCACCACACTGGGGGCGATTTTTGCGGCAGGATGCACGTATGCCAGAGGTTGTTTCATAATCTTCTGACTGGTTTAATTACTTATTCTTGATAATCTGTGCCATGAACTCGCACTCGCACACCACTTTCTCTCCCACGAACGCACGACCCTTCATCACGGCCATACCACGGCGCAGGGGTGTCATGAACGAGACGTGGAAAAGGAGAGTGTCGCCGGGGACAACCTTCTGGCGGAACTTCACATTGTCTATCTTCATGAAATACGTGCTGTAGCGCTCGGGCTCGTCGACCGAAGCAAGCACAAGCAGGCCGCCGGTCTGCGCCATAGCCTCTACAAGCAGTACACCGGGCATCACGGGTTCCTGAGGGAAGTGGCCCTGGAAGAAAGGCTCGTTGGTAGTCACGTTCTTCACGCCCACAATATAGTGCTCGGTCTTGTCGATGATTTTGTCGACAAGCAGGAAGGGATAGCGGTGAGGCAGGCTGCGACGGATAGCGTTGTTGTCCATCAGCGGCTCCACGTTGGGATTGTAGAACGGAGCCTGCACGTCCTGGCGGCGAATGTCGCTGCGCAGAGCCTTGGCAAGCTGTGCGTTGATTGTATGGCCGGGCCTGGTGGCTATCACACGGCCTCTGAGCGGACGGCCTATCAGGGCGAGGTCGCCGATAAGGTCCATGAGCTTGTGGCGCGCCGGCTCGTTGGGCGCGGTGAGGGGGCGTTCGTTGATAAAGCCGAATACCTTGGCGTCGTGGTGCGGCACTCCCATAAGGTCGGCGAGGTGGTCGAGTTCCGCCTGAGTCTTGGGGGTCTCGTATATCACTATGGCGTTGTCGAGGTCACCGCCCTTGATGAGGCCGGCCTTGAGCAGAGGCTCGATGTCGCGAACGAACACGAACGTGCGGGCCTCCGACACTTCGGCACCGAAGTCGGCTATGCTGTCGAGAGTGGCATACTGGTTGGCCAGGAACTCCGACTCGAAATTCACCTTTACGTCGAGGCTGAAATCATCGTCGGGCAGAAGCATGAGCTTCGAGCCGGTGGAGGGGTCGACCACTTCCACCTTGTGCTTCACGTAATAGAAGTCTTTGTCGGCAGCCTGCTCGGCGAGACCCACATTGTTTATCGCCTCGAAGAACGGACGGGCGCTGCCGTCGAGGATAGGCATTTCGGGGCCGTCGACTTTGATAAGCACATTATCCACGCCGGAGGCATAGAGGGCAGCCATAGCATGCTCTATAGTGCTTACAGTAGCTTCGCCCTTGCCTATTACGGTGCCGCGGTTGGTAGAGACCACATTTTCGGCCACTGCTTCAATCACAGGCTGACCTTCGAGGTCTACGCGTTGTATCTTGTATCCGTGGTTCTCGGGAGCCGGGCAGAAAATGGCCACGAGAGCCGCGCCGGTGTGAAGACCCTTGCCCTGGAGCGTAAACTCATCTTTGAGAGTGATTTGCTTCATTACTTTAGTACGTGATGTATGATGAAAGGTTTACTTATTTTCTTGTTATTGCTTTTTTGCCAGCTCCTTCTCGAGCTGCGACATACGGCGGGTGAGTTCCACAAGGTGCTTCTGCGCCGCAATCATGCGGGCCCATTCACCCATAGGTATTGCCGGGCTGCCCATAATGCGGGCGCCGTCCTCCACACTCTTGGATATACCGCTCTGAGCGCCTATCTGTACGCGGTCGCCCACGGTGATGTGGCCGGCAAAGCCCACCTGTCCGCCCACCATGCAGTTGCTTCCGAGCTTGGTGGAGCCGGCGATACCGCTCTGCGACGCCATTACGGTGTCGTGCCCTATCTCGCAGTTGTGGGCCACCATTATAAGATTGTCAAGCTTGGTACCGCGACCGATGTGGGTGCGGCCCATCGTAGAACGGTCTACCGTGGTATTGGCACCGATTTCCACATCGTCGTCAATCTCCACAATACCAAGCTGTGGTATCTTGTGGTATACTCCGGCAGCATCGGGGGCGAAGCCAAAACCGTCGGCTCCGATTACAGCACCGGCATGCAGTATGCAGCGTGCGCCTATGCGGCAGCCGTGGTATATTTTCACGCCGGGATAAAGTATGGTTCCGTCGCCTACGGTCACGCCCTCACCGATATATACCTGGGGGAACACCTTTACGCCCTTGCCTATCACAGCACCCTTGGCAATATATGCGAAAGCGCCCACATAGCAGTCGTCGGCTATTTCAACACCCTCGGCGATGAAAGCGCCCTGCTCTATGCCCTGATGCTTGGGCATGATAGCTTCGGCCGCCAGCGACATAAGCTGTGCCACAGCCGAATAAGGGTTATCCACACGGATAAGTGTGGCTGCTACGGGAGCATCGGCCACGAAATCGTGGCTTACGAGGACTATCGACGCCTGCGTACTATATATATAATGTGTGTACTTCGGATTGGCGAGAAATGCGATAGTTCCGGGCACAGCCTCTTCGATTTTCGCGAAGTTGTTGACAGACACCGAGGCGTCGCCCTCGACCGTTCCACCTAAATATTTTGCTATAATGTCAGCTGTAAATTGCATGTCTGATAGTGCGGGCGACGATATGCTCCGCCCGTTACAATGTGCAAATTTGGCAAAAAAAAATGAGATAAGCGTTATTTTCATCTAAAAAAGTGCCTTTTTCATCGGAAACGAGGCCGAACGAGACCGAAAACGAGGCACTGCCAACTGCCAGTGCCGGCGTGTAATTTGCACACCACACCATAATACACTATCTTTGCAGATGGATATGAAAGAATTTATGATTCGGTTGAAAGGGAGGATAGCACGGCTGTCGTTCCGCACCGGGCTTGTTGTGCTCGGGGTGTGCGTTCTATGCTACGCGCTGTCGTTCGCGCAGATGCTGCTGCCAATCTCCGTCACCGCCAAAGGGGTGCTGTGGACGTTGCTGTTCGGCATGGCCAAGGCATGCCAGTACTCGGCGCTGGTCATTCTCGGCAAGGAGGGGATAAACCGCATCAGGGCGCGCCTAAAATCCTAAACTTTAGAGCAAGAAAAGTTGTTAGAGTAGTATAAAAAAGCATCACAACTATGAAGGCTTCCAATATACTAATTCTGACACTATGCACTTTCCTGCCGCTGACGGCACGGGCCGGCATGCCTCAGGTGCCCGTCAACGGCGACTACAGCTACCACACATTCACCGACGCAGACGATGCCTCGATGCCTTACCGTATGCTCGCCCCCGCAAATGTCGACGAAGGCGTGCGCTACCCACTGGTAGTCTTCCTGCACGGTGCCGGCGAACGCGGCGACGACAACGAGAAGCAGCTCACCCATGGCGCTTCGCTCTTCTCGAACCCTGCCAACGCCGACCGTTACCCTGCTTTCGTCATCTTCCCCCAGTGTAAGGAAAAATCGTGGACAGCCGACAAGGCCGACCCGCGCGGGTTCATGTCCGGCGCCCCCGTTCCCGCCGAATCCGAGACCGAAAAGACCCTTATGCGCCTCATCGGCGACGTCGTGGCGGCCAATCCAATCGACCCGTCGCGCATATACATAGTAGGCATATCGATGGGCGGCATAGCAGCCTACGACATCGTGTGCCGCCATCCCAACGTCTTCGCGGCAGCCGTGCCTATCTGCGGAGCCGTCAACCCCGAGCGGCTTGCCGATGCCAAAGACGTGAAATTCATGATTTTCCACGGCGAGGACGACGAAGAAGTGCCCTCTATATGCAGCCGCGAGGCATACAAGGCCCTAAGCGCGGCAGGCGCACAGGTCGACTACGTGGAGTTTGCCGGCATAGGCCACGAGTGCTGGTCATCGGCCTTCAACTACCCCACCCTGCTGCCCTGGCTCTTCGCGCAGACAAAGAGCGAGGCCAAGGCCGACGGCCCCGCCCTCTCTTACATCGACGACAAAGACGAATAGCCATCGGCTCACACCGAACACCTTCGATAGCGCTTATCTCCCGATTTTTTCGTATTTTTGCAGTCTAAACGACATGCAATGGCCAACGTACTTAATATAGAGAACCTTACAAAAAGCTATGGCGACCGTCTGCTCTTCGGCGACGTAACATTCGGCGTAGACGAAGGCGACAAAATCGGAGTGGTGGCGCGAAACGGCACGGGCAAAAGCACCATGCTGCGCATTATTGCCGGCGAAGAAGAGCCCGACAGCGGCAACATTGTGTTCCGCAACGGCATACGGGTAGGCTACCTCGCTCAGGAACCCGTATTTCCGCAAGGCCTCACACCCATGCAGATTGCCTCCGAAGCGGTGCCCGTTTCCGACCATACAGCCGAGTGGGAGCGCGACGTGCGCATCTCGCAGGTGCTGTCGCAGCTCGGGCTGCACTCTGCCGACACTCCCGTAGAAAAACTCAGCGGCGGTCAGCGCAAACGCCTTGCCATTGCACTCACCGTATTGGCCGAACCGGACTTCCTAATCCTCGACGAGCCTACCAACCACCTCGACATAAGCACTATCGAATGGCTCGAAGGCTACCTCCGACGCTCGCGAGCCACTCTCCTCATGGTTACGCACGACCGCTACTTCCTCGACCGCGTATGCTCGAAGATTATAGAGTTGGACGACCGCTCCGTGTTCGAAGTCGAAGGCAACTACGACATGTATCTGCGCCGTCGCGCCGAGCGCATCGAGGCCATGGCCGCCGATGTGGCGCGCGCACGAAACATTCTCCGCAAGGAACAGGATTGGATGAGCCGACAGCCTCAGGCACGTGCCGGAAAGGCCAAATTCCGCATCGACAACTTCTACGACCTCAAGGAGCGCGCCCGCGCCACCCGCACAGAGAGGAACGTGCGGCTCGACACAACATCGTCGCGCGTAGGCTCCAAAATATTCGAGGCCGAAGGTATATGCAAGCGCTTCGGCGACAAAGTGATTCTCGACGACTTCACCTACACCTTCGCTCCCGGCGAAAAGCTCGGCGTGGTAGGCGTGAACGGTGTCGGTAAATCCACTTTCATAAAGATGCTGCAAGGCCTCGAGCCGGCCGACAGCGGCTCATGGAACCTCGGCGAAACCGTACGCTTCGGTTACTACAGCCAGGACGGAATTAGCTTCGACCGAAACAAACGCGTGATTGACGCCGTGACAGAGCTGGCCGAAGACATAGACCTCGGCGAAGGCACCCGCATAGCACCTATGCAGTACCTGCAGCGCTTCCTGTTCTCTCCGGCCGACCAGCAGAAATACATACACACCCTCAGCGGGGGCGAGCGATGCCGCCTGCATCTTGCCACCGTACTGATGCGTCAGCCCAACTTCCTAATCCTCGACGAGCCTACCAACGACCTCGACATCATCACGCTCGGCATCCTGGAAGAGTATCTGGCATCGTTCAAAGGATGCGCCATTGTCATCAGCCACGACCGCTACTTCCTCGACAACATCGTAGACCACCTCTTCGTCATGGAGGGAAACGGCGTGGTAAAAGACTTCCCCGGCAACTACAGCGACTACCGCGCATACCTCGACAGCCTCCCCAAAGAGCAGCCCGTCAAGCCTCAGAGCACCGCCGAGAAACCGCGCAGGCAGGCCGAACGACCCGCGCGCATGAGTTTCAAGGAGCGCAAGGAGTTCGAGGCAATCACTGCCGAAATAGAGGCGCTCAACGCCGAGAAGGCTGCCCTCGAAGAGTTCTTCGCCTCGGGCCGAAGCTGCCCCGCCGACGAGTTCAACGGCAAATCGCAGCGCTACGCCGCCATAGGTGACATTATCGACGAAAAAGAGCTGCGCTGGCTCGAGCTTTCGGAAAAGGAATGAAGCGCGCCGCACTGCTGTTCATATCGGGCTGCGCGGCCGTATGCGCCGCCGCCACAGGCCCGGACTCGGTAACACACCGCCTCAAGCCCCTCGAAGTAATGGGCGTGAAGCAGTCGTCGACAGGAATTGCCGCAGAAGCTGTCACCGGAATATCGGGGGCCGACGCCAGGCGCCTCGACATCGACGCCGCAAAAGGAGTGAGCCTCGTGGCACCGAACTTCTACATGCCCGACTACGGTTCGCGCATGACATCGTCGGTATACGTGCGCGGTCTCGGTGCACGCATCGACCAGCCCGTAGTAGGCCTCACCGTAGACAACATACCGTATCTCAACAAAGACAACTACGACTTCGACCTTGCCGACATAGAGAGCATCGAAGTGCTGCGCGGCGCTCAGGCCGTGCTCAACGGCCGCAACACCATGGGCGGACAAATCAACATCCGCACCCTCTCGCCACTCCGTGCAAAAGGCCTCCGCGCAAAGCTCGAATACGGCTCGGCAAACACCGTCGACGCAGCGGCATCGTACTACGGCAGACTCCTGCCCGACCTCGGCATGAGCCTCGCGGCACAATACCACCACACCGACGGCTTCTTCACAAACGGGTACAACGGCCGCAGGCTCGACCACGAGAACTCTGGCTCGCTGCGCTGGAAAACGGCATGGCAGCCCGCACCCCGTCTATCGCTGAGCAACACCGCCGTGCTGAACATCAACAGGCAGGGGGGGTACCCCTACGCTCTCGTTTCGACAGGACGCATCGAATACAACGACACTTGCGCATACCGGCGCACAGCGTTCTCCGACGGTCTCACCGTGGCGTGGGCCGGAAAGAGAGTCGTAGTCACATCGCTCACATCGGTGCAGTATCTCGACGACCGCATGAATCTCGACCAGGATTTCACCACGGCCGACTATTTCACACTCGTACAGTCCCGTCGCGAGCTCGCCCTCACCGAAGACCTCTTCACACGCGGCGCCCGTGGCAACTACCGCTGGCTCGGAGGTGTATTCGGCTTCTACAAAAACACCGACATGGACGCCCCCGTAACATTCAAGGATACGGGCATTGCCGAACTCATCGAAAAGCACCGCAACGAAGCAAACCCTGACTACCCCATACTCTGGGACAGCCGCATATTTACACTCGGAAGCAACTTCACACTGCGCTCGGGCGGCTTCGCCCTGTACCACGAAAGCGCATACGCCCTCGGCGACTGGCGCTTCGAGGCAGGACTGCGCCTCGACATCGAGCGCGCCACCCTGAACTACCGCAGCCACACACGCACGGGCTTCACCACACTGCACCTCCTTCCAGACGGCTCTTCGGAAATATACTCGCACACCCCCGTCGACATCGACGACACAGGCAGCCTCGGCAAGACATTCGTCGAGCTTCTGCCCAAGGTGTCGGTGGCATATGAGCATAAGCCGTTCACGCCCTACTTCACCTTCTCCAAAGGATACAAGGCAGGAGGATACAACACTCAGATGTTCAGCGACGTGCTCCAGCAGCGCATACGAGCCATAATGGGCATCAGCGCCCTATACCGCCTCGAAGACATTGTGGCATACGAACCCGAATACAGCTTCAACTACGAGACAGGCTTCCACTCCGTGCTCCTGCCCGACGACAGGCTGAGGCTCGACGGCGCCCTGTTCTACATCGACTGCCGCAACCAGCAGCTCACCACCTTCCCTGCCGGAAACACCACGGGCCGCATAATGACGAACGCCGGACGCACACGCAGCTTCGGTGCCGAGCTACAGCTACGCTACCGCCCGCTCGACGACCTGCTGATACACGCATCGTACGGCTACACAAACGCCACCTTCCGCCGCTACCACGACGGCATTGCCGACTATCGCGGCAAGCGAGTACCCTACGCGCCCGAGCACACCCTCTTCGGCGAAGTATCGTACACAGCCTCGCCACTCGTCTTCGCAGGGATAACACCCTCGGTAACAGCCACCGCGCGATGCGTAGGCGACATATACTGGAACGAAGCCAACACCGTGCGACAGCCCTTCTACTGCCTGCCGGGCCTCTCCGTAGCCTTCAACGCCGAGCGCTGGAGCCTCCGCCTCTGGGGACAGAACCTCACCGCCACCCGCTACGATGTTTTCTACTTCGTGTCGATGAGCCGCGATTTCGTGCAGCGGGGTGCTCCGCGCCGCTTCGGAGTAACGCTGAGAGTGAATATCTTATAGGGAGGTTTCTCACTTCCTTCCTTCCCGCACACACTATCGGCATCTTCCAACTTCCCTCACACACCCGTTTTTCTTCCACGATGCCGTGTGCGGGAAGGAAGGAAGCGAAGCGACGGAGCGGCGACATCCTTGTCGTCGTACGCAGCATGGTGTTCCTGTGAGTGAAGTATTATCTCGCGGGAGTAGCAACAGGGTTCACTTTGTACCGCGAGACAAATCCTGTTATGGTATTATGAAAAATAGTACACACCGCCCCCTACCTCCACCTCATCCGCATCGCGAAGGGCTTCGGCATAAGCTGTTGTTTTTGTACCGCGATACAAAGTTACTAAGCGACGACGGCAATTATACGCCAAAATCCCGAGCGCCGGGATTAAGTAATTCGGAGTCGGAGACTCCGGCGATAGGCTAACCCCAGGTTTTCAACCTGGGGTACAGATAGATAGCGGCTGAAGAGGAGTATCGGAGATACGACCGATAGCTGTTGTCTCAACGTACTATCGCGCAGGTCTCCGACCACTGTTTTACCAGAGCGCAATTAAACTTTAGTGTATTTCTCTCGAGAGTTTTTTTCACTTCACTTCCTTCCTTCCCACACACACTACCCGCTTCCCTACGGAGCGACGACATTCCTGCCGTCGTACGCCGAAAGGCATTCCTGTGCACAAGGAGTGAGTTATCTACGAAGAAAACACTAACCGGTAGGGACGTGCTTCTGCACGTCCGCGCTTAATGTGCTAATATTTAGTTGATTAGTTTTGGCCACGCGGACGCACAGAAGCGCGTCCCTACTAATACTCACCCTCATGCCGCAAGGCGTTCCTGTGCACAAGGAGTTAGCATCGCCTGCACAACGATGACAAGGATGTCGTCGCTCCTTCCGCACTTCCCTCCCACTCCCGCTTTTCTTCCACGATGCCGTGTGCGGGAAGGAAGGAAGCGAAGCGCCACTATCGGCGAGGCAGAATTATGCGGTCGCCGAGGGCACCGGCCAGGCGCTGCTGATACGACTTGTAGTCGGCAATGCGGCGCAGCAGGTCGAGGGCGGCATCGGCATCGGCGGGGTCGAGAGCCGAAAGCTCGCGTGTAAGATTTGCTATGAGGTCGGTTACGAGCGAATTGCGCAGCTCGCATAGCGCCTTCTGCACAAGCTCATACATATTGTCGTGCTCAGAGTATGTATCGCCGCCTTTGGCATATATCTTCGAGAGCGTGTACTTATCTACCAGCAAATCCAGGGCGGTGGCACGCACAAGGTCGTCGGGCGAGTTTATGAGGTGCGACTGGCAGTACTGCATGTCGAAGTCGTTTACGGCGTGTTCCCTGAAGCCTTTCAGCGACAGCGACACCTCCGCTTCGGCGCGTTCTATCTGCGCCATAGAGCCACCCGACTGCCTTATCTGCTCTCGCGCTTCCTCGAGCTTAGTCTGCACCTCGCTCTCTATTTCCGCGAGACGCCTGTCGCGGTCGGCGAGCCATGAGCCGTGGCGCAGCTCTCCCACAGCCTTGAACACGGCCGCGTATTCGGCGTTTGAAAACACGATATTGTCGATATCCAGTTCGCTCTGTATCACATCGAAGGTGGTGAGCGGCGTCACGCTCTTGTCGTCGTTCTCCACATTGATTATATAGAGCAGGCCGTAGCGCACGAGATAGCGCGCGAGCATGGCCTCGAAAGGTTTGAGCTTGTTGCCCGAGAGGTCGAGCAAAGGCCTGTCGGGCGATGTCTGAGTCTGCCCGTCGTTTTTCCCGCCTTCCTCCTTCCCGATGTCGGAAATTGATGCGCGGGCCATTTCGCGCTGTATGTTTTTCTCGGCTTCCTCATACCGCCCTGCTATAAATATGTTGAGCTGCGGCACCAGCACCTCTTCGGCAATCGACATAAGGCGCGAGCAGAGCGATATATACTCCTGACGCTTTACAGGCTCGTCGATGCACGCAATGGTCTCGAGAATGGTGTTCACCACCTTCGCGCGGGCCATAGGGTCGTTGGCGTTCACGTCGCGCATGAGCACCTCTACCATGAAGTCTATTATATCGCGCTCGTTCTCGGCGAGATAAGTTTCGACCTGTCCTGCCGAATGGCTCTGCGCGAAAGAGTCGGGGTCGTCGCCTGCGGGTAGCAGCAGCGTCTTCACGTTCATGTTCTCGCTCAGCAGCATCTTTATACCTCTGAGCGAAGCCTTTATACCCGCGGCATCGGCATCGTAGATTACGGTGACATTGTTTGTGAAGCGGCGTATGGCACGTATCTGACCTTCGGTGAGCGATGTGCCCGACGATGCCACCACGTTCTCCACACCCGCCTGGTGCATTGATATTACATCGAGGTAGCCTTCCACCAGTATGCACTTGTCGCGCCTGGCAATGGCACTCTTGGCCTGATAGAGACCGTATAGCTCGAGGTTTTTCTTGTATATGACCGACTCGGGCGAGTTGACGTACTTGGCCAGGTTCTTGTCGGAGCGCATGGTGCGTCCGCCGAAGCCTACCACACGGCCCGATATAGTGTGTATGGGGAAGAGCACGCGGCCACGGAAGCGGTCGTAGAGGCGGTGCTGACCGTCGCGCTCGCTCACGCCTGCCAGGCCGGTGTCGATAAGATACTTGTCGACGTATCCGGCTTCGTGTGCCGCATCTATCAGCGCCGAAGGCATGTCGAGAGCGTAGCCGAGCTGAAAGCGCTCTATCATGGCATCGCTGAGTCCTCGGTGGCGGAAGTACTGGAGCGCGATGTTGCGCCCGTCGGCGGTGTCGTGCAGATTGTGGCGGAAGTTCTTCAGCGCGAAATCGTTCACGGCAAGCATGGCCTCGCGGTCGTTCTCGGCCTGCCTCTCCTGTGCCGACAGCTCCTTCTCTACAATCTCTATGTTGTATTTGCGGGCAAGATAGCGCAGTGCTTCCTGAAAGCTCATCTGCTCGTGCTCCATTATGAAGTTGACAGGCGAGCCGCCCTTGCCGCAGCTGAAACACTTGCAGATGTTGCGTGCCTTGTTGACCGAGAACGAAGGCGTGCGCTCGTTGTGGAAAGGGCACAGGCCCTTGTAGTTGGCGCCCGAGCGGCGCAACTTCACAAAGTCGCTCACCACCTCCACAATGTCGGCGGCATCTATTATGCGGTTTACAGTATCCTGGTCTATTCTACCCATTGCTCAGAGCTTGTATCAGGCTTTCGGTGTTGATTTGAGATTATCGGTGTACTTGTCTATCTTGCGCAGTACCGCGGGTATGGCTATGCCTTGCGGGCAGTGCGACACACATGCTCCGCAGGCCACACAGCGGGCGGCCTGACGCAGCCTCGGCACAGCCTTGTCGTAGCCGTAGAGGTAGGCTCTGCGCGCCTCGGCATAGCGGGGGTCGGAAGTGTCGCGCGGCAGATTATCCTCGTTGATGCACAGGTTGTAGTGCGCGAAAACGGCGGGAATATCCACACCGTAGGGGCATGGCATGCAGTATTTGCAGTTTGTGCAGGGCACGGTGTCGTTCTCAAGGATTTCCACCGCCGTACGCTGCAGAAAGGCATCTTCATCGGCAGTCAGAGGCTCCAGCGGCGAGCAGGTGCGCAGATTGTCTTCGAGATGCTCCATATATGTCATACCGCTGAGCACGGTGAGCACGCCTTCGGGAGTGCCTGCGTAGCGGAAAGCCCACGAGGCCACGGAGTCGTCGGGGCGGCGCTCCTTCATCTTGCGCGCAATAGGCTGTGAGGCCGAAGCGAGGCGGCCTCCGAGCAGAGGCTCCATGATAACAGCGGGAATGCCGCGGCGGTGCAGCTCGCCGTAGAGGTATTCGGCATCGGTGTTGCGCGGATTTATTTCCTTGGCGTGCCGCCAGTCGAGGTAGTTGAGCTGTATCTGCGCGAAGTTCCACTTCACCTCGCCGCGGTCGTGCATCTCCAGGAGTCTGTCGAACACAGCCACGTCGCCATGATAGGAGAAGCCGAGATTGCGTATGCGGCCATTGTCGCGCTGCTCCACAAGGTAATCGAGGATGCCGTTGGTGATATAGCGCCCTTCGAAGGCTTCCATGCCGCCCATGCCTATGCCGTGCAGCAGCAGGTAGTCGATATAATCGGTCTTCAGATACTTGAGCGAGTTCTCGAACATCTCTATCGAACTGCTTCTCGACCATGTGGACTCGGCAAAATTCGACAGCTTGGTGGCTATGAAATAGCTGTCGCGAGGATGCCGCGAAAGCGCCTTCCCCACGGCCTCTTCCGACTTACCCTTGCAGTAGGCGGGCGATGTGTCGAAGTAGTTCACGCCAGCCTCGAGGGCACGGTCGATAAGCCTGTTCACCATTTCCTGGTCTATGGCATCGGCCCGGTCGCGGGCGCTGCCACCGCTCACGGTGGGGAGGCGCATGCAGCCGTAGCCGAGTATCGACACCTCATCGCCGGTCGAAGGATTGCGTCGCATGGTCATGGAGCCGGGAGCGCCATTGTCGTTGCCGCTGCCGTCGGCTTCGGTGCGCACACCGCACGACACAAGAGCACCGGCAGCCGAGAATATGCCGAGGTTGCGCAGGAAACGGCGCCTGCCTCTATCGGGGGTAGTGTGTGTTTGCTTTTCCATAATCATACCTGTTGATGGTTCTCGATACCCTTTACATATATTGCGGCTGTATTTGCCGACAGCTGTCCCGCCGTGCCGCTGGGGCAGTGGTACTCGCAGGCGCCGCAGCCTATACAGCGTGCCTCGTCGACAGCAGGCCTCATATTGCCGTTGTCGCCCTTTACCATTACAATGGCTCCGGCAGGGCAATGACGCGCGCAGTTGCCGCAGCTCTGCCCGTAAGCGGCAGAGATACACAAAGAGGCATCCACACAGGCTGTGCCGATTTTGACAGCGCTCTTTTCGGCGACTGCCACGGGCATGATAGCTCCCGTGGGGCATACCTCACCGCAGCTTGTGCACTCGGGGCGGCAGAAGCCCGAGGTGAACACCATGACGGGCTGCATGAAGCCGTCGGGCGACAGCGAGGGTCTCAGCACCTCGTTGGGGCAACGGCTTACACAGAGCTGGCAGGCCGTGCAGTGACTTCGGAAACGGCGCAGGCTCACGGCTCCCGGTGGTACGGCAGGAGGGGCAGTGCGGCGGCGTTTCTTGTCTTTGAGCGGAGCGAGGCCACCGTCGGTGAGTTTGTCGGCAGCGGCGGCCACGGCAGCCCCGGCCACTATAGCGCCTCCCGCAAGGAACGCACGGCGTGCCGTATCGGGCTTACCCTCGGCCATTACGGGGCGCTGAGCCTCGCCGTCGCCTGCGGGCACCATGCGTCGCAGACCGTAGCTTATGGCTCCCTGGCTGCAATTGTTGATGCAGTCGAGGCACACCACGCAGCGACTGAGGTCTATCTCATGTTTTTTTGTGTCGATACAGGCGGCCTTGCAGCGTCGGCCGCAGGAACCGCAACGGTTGCACTTGTCGGTGTCGATTACGGGGCGCAGAAGCGAATAGCGCGACAAGAAGCCGAGGAGCGTTCCCACAGGGCATACGGTATTGCAGTACCCGCGTCCCGTACGCACGGCAAATATCAGCACTACGGCAAACGACAGCGCGGCCAAAGCGCCTACACCGAGGCTGAGCATGACCACAGGCGACGGCACGGCTTCGAACAGGTACACTCCCCTGCCCGCCTGCCACTGTGCGAGGGCATCGGCACACACGCGCCACAAGGGTACCACACTCTGCCCCGCCATGCGACCGAACGAGCTGTAGGGGTCGAGCATACCGGCATACGACACAGGCAGGAAAGCGAGCGCCGACGCTGCCACAAGTGCCGCGAAGAGCACTAAAAAGCCATAGCGCCACGCCGTGAGGGGCGCCTTGTAGCCATAAAAGCCGAGGCGTTTTTTCTTTTTGCTTCCGCATACACGTCTCAGCCACGCGAGCACATCCTGCAGGATGCCGAGGGGGCAGATTAAAGAACAATACAGGCGTCCGAATACGAGCGTGAGCATCAGCAACAGCGCAAGCGCACCGAGGTTCAACGCAAGCAATGCCGGAACGGCCTGTATCTTGGCAAGCCATGCCCAATGCGCTGCGGCGTAGCCCGTGAAATCGGCAAACAGACCCACAGCACCAAGCAGGCAAAGCACAGCGAGCGCCATACGTAAGTATTTAAGTGAGTGAGATTTCATGTAAAAAACGTGAGCAGGATTGGTTTGTTACACAAAGTTAGCTCTTTTGCTCCTAATAACCAAGAAGCGCCGAAATTTGTGCATACATTACCGCAAAAATGGTGGGTCGCATCAGCAGCGGCATCATGAGAAGAGTACTTCGGGCGCTGTTTCCGCACCCTCGGCCCCGGTGATATACAGCGTGCCGCTATGGAACGACGTACCCTCGGTCTCGCACTCGAAAGGTACAATTTCCACGTGCCACAGCCCGTCGGCACCGACGTACACGCAGGCCACAGCCATGCTGTGCACTACGCCGTTGTACACCACCTTATGCGCAAGTACCCTTAGAGCTTGTTTAATAATCATTGTTTAACAACCTCTTAGCGGCTTCATCGTATAACGGCCACACTGTCGGCGGCTATCACGGAGTTCTCGGCGGCATGTTCCTCCTCGTGCCCGTACACTTCCACTTCCACGGCAGGAAGCAACTTGGGAAGCCTGCGGATAGGATAGCGGCGGCTATACATGGCAGGGTCGAGCCTCTTGCGCACCATTTCCACGGAGTCGAAGCGCAGGCTCGTACCGCGTGGCACTTCGCCACAGAGCTGCCCGTAGACACGGGTGGCATCGAGCATCGAGTCGGTGTACATGGTTATCTCCTTCCAGCCGTCGCCCGAAAACTCCTGCGACAGAAAATCTATCGAACCGTCGGAATACTCGGTGACAATGCTCCAGCGGCTCGTTGCGGAATTGTTGAGCGCCTTTACGCGCCACACATATATGTCGCCTTTCTGCCAGTTCTCGTCGCGTGCGAAGCTGAACACACCCGTTCCCGAAGGCATACGGTCGTTAAGTGTCACCAGGCGCGAATATGGCCACACGTCCACCGAGTCGCCTGCGATAGAGAGTGCAGCCTCGGCGGCCACACGGTTGCCGCTCTCAATGAGGCGGTGCTCCAGTATCTCGATAGTGCGGTCGTAGACCTCGAGATAACTGTTGATATTACGGCCATACCACATATACGACGAGTCAACAGTGGCAGCATCCACACCATGGCGGGCGTAGACCGACTGCTTGAAGGCCTGCTTGAGCGAGTCGGAGCGGTATTCTCCCCTGTTAAGCTCTATCACGGCCTCGGCCGTATGAATGTCGGCCATAAGCTGAGCCATCTCTTCGGGAGGGATGATGCCCTTGGGGGTCTTGGAGCACGCCACTGCAAGCAGTGCTACGGCAATTATGCTAAGCAGCTTTCTCATCGCTACGGTAAGCGCCTAAGTATTTGGAATAAAACAGAATGATGAGCGCCATACCCACCGTAATGGCCGAGTCGGCGATGTTGAATACAGGGTCGAAGAACGAGAATGTGTCGCCGCCTGCCAGGGGCATCCAGTCGGGCCAGCGGAAGGCGAAGAGCGGAAAATAGAGCATATCCACCACATATCCCTGGAAGATGCCTCCGTAGCCTTCGCCCCAGGGCACAAACGATGCCACCTGCGGGGGATAGGGGTTGGAGAAAATCTCGCCGTAGAGCACGCAGTCCACTATATTGCCGAAAGCGCCGGCGGTGACGAGCGCCACACTCACCATATATCCATACGGCACACGCGCATACCTGACAAGACGGCCTATATACCACACTAGCACACCCACCAGCACTATGCGGAAGAAAGTAAGGAAGAGCTTGCTTCCAAGCTCAATGCCGAATGCCATGCCGTTGTTCTGGATAAAACGCAGATGAAACCACGGAAGCACCTCTATATCCTCTCCGAGATAGAAGTGCGTCTTTATCCAAATTTTCACGGCCTGGTCTACTATAATGACACAAGCCAGCACCGCCGTGGCGATAAGCGCCAGGCGTCGGCTCCGGGTATTATCTGCCATATCAGTGGTTGGGGTTGTTCTTGGCCTCTACACAAAGTGTGGCATGCGGCACGGCACGCAGGCGCTCTTTGGGAATAAGCTTTCCGGTTGCGCGGCACACGCCGTATGTCTTGTTGTCGATACGCACCAGAGCGGCACGGAGGTGGTTGATAAACTGGCGCTGACGGTCGGCAAGGCGGGCGTTTGCCTCGCGCTCGAGGGTGTTGGCCCCTTCTTCGAGCACTTTGAAGGTGGGCGAAGTATCGGCGGTGTCGTTGCCGTCGCTGTTGTTGAGGCTTGAGCACAGCTCTTCGTAGAGGGCTGTGGCTTTTTCTATCTTGTCGAGTATTATCTGACGGAACTCCTCGAGTTCTTCGTCGGAATAGCGTAACTGTTCGCTCATAATGAGTGGAGGTGAGAGGGTTTTACAATATTGAAGAAGCGCGGACACGCCGGATACGCGTCCGCGCCTTTATTTGGCAAATCAGGCCTGAGTGATTACCACACCGAGTTTCAGCTCGTCGATGTCTAGGATTTCCACTTCGGCATCGTCGGCAGCCTCGGCCACGGTAATAGCGTCGGCAAGCACCTGTGCGCTGATATATTCGCCGAATTCCTTGACTACGCCGTCGATTTCATCGCAGGGAAGGAAGTCGATATTGATATGGTCGGTGATGTCGTAGCCGCGACGCTTGCGGATGTTCTGCACTCGGTTGATGATTTCGCGGGCAAGACCTTCGCGGAAGAGCTCGGGAGTGACGTCGATGTCGAGAGCCACGGTGAGAGCGCCTTCGTTGGCCACGAGCCAGCCGGGCATATCTTCCGAAATAATCTTCACGTCGGCAAGCTCCACGGTGTAGTCGGTGCCGTCGATTGCGATAGTTATGGCACCGTCGCGCTCGAGAGCTGCAATGCCGGCACGGTCAAGCGACTTGATAAGTGCTGCGGCCTGCTTCATCTGCTTGCCGAACTTCGGGCCGAGTTTCTTGAAATCGGGGTCGACGCGCTTAACGAATACCTCGTTGTCGGCGGCTACAATCTCGAGTTTCTTCACATTTACCTCGGTCTTTACAATGTCGGCGATAGCTGCGAGTACGTCGGCAGCATGACTGTCGGCAGCAGGCACAAGCATCTTGGCAAGGGGCTGACGCACCTTCAGGTTGGCTTTCTTGCGGAGCGAGAGCACAAGCGAGGTGAGGCGCTGGGCCACGTCCATACGCTCTTCAAGGTCTTTGTCGACAGCCGAGGCGTCTACCTTGGGGAAGTCGGACAGGTGCACCGACTTGGCGGCACCGGTGCTATCGGTGAGGTCGCGGAAGAGGCGGTCGCTGAAGAAAGGTGCCACGGGAGCCATGAGCTGTGACACGGTGAGGAGGCAGCTGCGGAGTGTCTGATAGGCGGCGAGCTTGTCGGCGTCGAGGCCGCGGCTCCAGAAGCGTTTGCGGTTGAGGCGCACATACCAGTTGGAAAGCTTATCGAGCACAAACTCGCTTATGGCACGGGCGGCACGGGTGGGTTCGTAGTCGTCGAGGGCATCTTCTACGGTAGCTGACAGAGTATTGAGCAGCGAGAGTATCCAGCGGTCAAGCTCGGGGCGCTCGGCAAGAGGCACCTGAGGCTCATCGCCGGTAAAGCCGTCGACATTGGCATACATGGCAAAGAAGTTGTATGTGTTGGAGAGTGTCGAGAAGAACTTACGCGACACTTCGGCCACACCTTCCGGGTCGTACTTGAGGTTATCCCAAGGCGACGAGCTGGAAATCATGTACCAGCGCAGGGGGTCGGAACCGAACTTCTCGATAGTCTCGAAGGGGTCTACGGCGTTGCCCTTGCGCTTGGACATCTTCTCGCCGTTCTTGTCGAGCACCAGGCCGTTGGAAATCACGGCCTTGAAGGCGCGCGAGTCGAAGGCCATCGTGCCTATGGCATGAAGTGTGAAGAACCAGCCGCGGGTCTGGTCTACACCCTCGGCGATGAAGTCGGCGGGGAAGAGGTCGCCACGGTCGAAGGCTTCCTTGTTCTCGAAGGGATAATGTATCTGGGCGTATGGCATCGAACCCGAGTCGAACCATACGTCGATAAGGTCGGTCTCGCGCTTCATGGGCTTGCCCGAGGGCGACACAAGCACTATATCGTCCACATAGGGGCGGTGCAGGTCTATCTTATCGTAGTTCCCGGCCGAGTAATCGCCGGGCACAAAGCCCTTGTCGCGCAGCGGGTTGGATGTCATCACACCGGCTGCCACAGCCTTTTCAATCTCGTTGTAGAGGGTGGCCACGCTGTCGATACACAGCTCTTCGTCGCCATTCTCGGTGCGCCATATAGGCAGAGGAGTACCCCAGTAGCGGCTGCGCGACAGGTTCCAGTCCTGAAGGTTCTCGAGCCACTTGCCGAAGCGACCTGTACCTGTCGAGGCGGGCTTCCACTTGATAGTGGTATTCAGCTCCATAAGGCGCTCGCGCACGGCTGTCGAGCGGATGAACCAGCTGTCGAGCGGGTAGTAGAGCACAGGTTTGTCGGTACGCCAGCAGTGGGGATAGTTGTGCACATGCTTTTCAATCCTGAACACCTTGCCGGTAGCCTTAAGCTCCATGCAGATAGCCACATCGAGGCTTTCGGTGTCGTCGGTTGCCTCGGGGTCGTAGGCGTTCTTTACAAAGCGTCCTGCCCACTGCGAGTACAGAGGCACATCCACGCTGTTTGCCACGAAGTCGGGGTCGAGGTCTTCGATACGGTAGAAGCGGCCTGTGAGGTCGACCATCGGACGGATATTGCCGTCGCGGTCGATGAGGTGCAGAGGGGGCACGCCGGCCTGCCTGGAGACACGCAAGTCGTCGGCACCGAAAGTACCGGCAATATGCACAATGCCCGTACCGTCGTCGGTGGTCACATAGTCGCCGGGGATGACACGGAAAGCGCCTTCACCCGGATTTACCCAAGGCAGAAGCTGCTCGTAGTGCAAGCCTGTAAGCTCGCTGCCCGTAAGAGTGGCCACAACCTGCCAGGGCACAAGCTTGTCGCCCTTGGTGTAGTCTTCGAGAGCCACGTCTTTGGCCTTGGCGTTGAATATCGAAGTGAGGAGAGCCTCAGCCACAGTCACGGTGACGGGCTCGCCCGAATAGGGGTTATATGTGCGCACCACGCAGTAGTTTATAGCGGGGCCTACGGCGAGGGCGGTGTTGGACGGCAGAGTCCACGGAGTGGTTGTCCATGCAAGCATGCAGGCCTTGCCCCAGCCCTGCATCACGGGCATAGGGTCGAGAAGGGTGAACTGCGCTATGCAGGTGGTATCTTTCACGTCGCGGTAGCAACCGGGCTGGTTCAGCTCGTGCGAGCTAAGACCTGTACCGGCAGCGGGCGAGTAGGGCTGAATGGTATAGCCTTTGTAGAGGAGGCCTTTGCCGTAGAGCTGCGACAGGAGCCACCATACAGTCTCGATATAGCGGTTGTCGTAGGTGATATATGGGTCGGTGGTATCCACCCAGTAGCCCATCATGTTTGTGAGGGTCTCCCACTCGCGGGTGTACTTCATCACCTCGCGGCGGCAGGCGGCATTGTACTCGTCGACCGATATTTTTTTACCGATATCTTCTTTTGTGATGCCGAGCGAACGCTCCACGCCAAGCTCCACAGGGAGGCCGTGAGTATCCCAGCCGGCCTTGCGCTTCACATGAAAGCCCTTCATGGTCTTATAGCGGCAGAACATATCCTTAATGGTTCGGGCCATAACGTGGTGTATGCCGGGCATACCGTTTGCCGAAGGGGGGCCTTCATAGAAAACAAACGAAGGTGCGCCTTCGCGGAGAGCCACGCTCTGCTCGAAGAGGCCGTCGTTGTTCCACTTGTCGAGCATCTCCTTGTTTAGCATGGAGAGGTTCAGACCGTTATATTCGTTGAATTTCTTCATTAGTGACAATTGACAATATGGTGGAGGTGTGATATAAAAGTCATAAAAGGGTGTGCCTGCACAAAAAAGCGGACACACCCTTTAAGGTATCGTGAAGCGCGGAGGCTCCGGCGAATAGATAATTATTCGGCGGCGGGAGCTTCTGTTTCTTCGGCAGCGGGAGCTGCTTCGGCTTCAGCGGCAGCCTGGGCGGCAGCGGCTTCAGCTTTCTTCTTGGCTACAGCTTCAGCCTTGGCCTTGTTCTTGGCGGCTTCGGCTTCGAGGCGCTGCTTTGCGGAAAGTTCGCGCTGGTTTGCCATAGAACTCTTCACGGCGTTGGTTTTGGCGTCCTTCTTAGCCTTCCATTCGTTGAAACGACGTTCGGCTTCAGCCTGGTCGAAAGCACCCTTCTTGACACCGCCGTTGAGGTGGTTCATCATGAGTACGCCTTCGTTAGAGAGGATAGAACGCACAGTGTCGGTAGGCTCAGCACCGACAGTCACCCAATACAAAGCCCGCTCGAAGTTAAGAGTAATTGTAGCAGGATTAGTGTTCGGATTATAGGAACCTATCCTTTCAATAAATCTACCATCTCGTGGTGCCCTGCTATCGGCGACGACAATAGGATAGAACGCATAGTTCTTGCGACCATGACGTTGTAATCTGATTTTTGTTGCCATTGAAATTTGTTAATATTTGGTTTTGTATTGTTTAGCGTCGGCAAAGGTACGATTTTTTTTTCATTCCGCCAAATAAATATGCCCGCAAGTTTTAGCCACGGGCATATATCGATGTGTTCCAGCTTATTGAACCACCATTTTTCTCGCTTACCGAGGTGTAACGCAGCACACTCACTCCTGCAAGCCTCCGGGCAGGCGGCGGCCCTCACGTATTCTTGTGGCGACTACAATACTGACGTATGCTTCGGGGAGCACGACATTGTACAGGTCGAGGGCACGGTCGAAAAGTGGTGCGATGTCGGCATCGGAAAAGCCGTGACGAACGCCGAGCCTCGTTACGATGAACGTTGTCTGGTCCCACTCGCTTGCGAGTTCCAGAAAAGCATCGGTGCCCGGACGGATATCGGCGACACAGGGATAGTCGGTGCAAACTGCATACACATCTCCGTCGAGACCGGGGTCTCGTCCGGGAGCTGCGTCAGTAACAAGTATCTCATCGGGGCCAAGGTCGGCTGCCGACAGGGGTCGGTCGGGTGTATATCGAAGTGCCATACGCAAATGTACTATGGGGGCAAAAACGAAACGTGCAATATTAAGTGAGTGGTTGGCAGTCGGAAGCCGCGATGTTTCAGTGAGTTACGGCGCGATGTCGTGAAATGGCCGAAAAAACGAAAAGTACATTTGCTT
>VSPE01000024.1 GCA_009775225.1 Muribaculaceae bacterium
GATCAAACTCTTCGTTGTTGCTTATCTTGTTTTTCCTTTTTTCAAATTCAAACAAGGCAAGAAATTACTATTTTTTTGCCTTTGCAAGACAGCTTACTTCCGAAGCGTGTATTGACCCCGCTTCCAGGTAGAAATCTTAGTTATTAGGTGGAAAATTGACAGAGCCGAACTTTTGAGACTTCCGAGCTGTTTTTGTTTCAGCACCGAAAGAGTCTCTCCGTTTTCTCTTGTACTACTTTCGTATCTGTTGTCAAACTTTCAATGTTCTCGCGCTTCTCGAAACGGGCGTTCCGTTCAGCTCGGCAAAGTTACGGCGAAATTTTTAAACCGGCAAAATCTTTAACGAGATTTTAACTTTCTTTATCATTTCACCACCGTCTCTCTTGGCGGCCGTCCGGGTCGTTCCCGAAAGCGAGTGCAAAGTTACACCCTTTTTTGTTCCCCACCAAATTTTTTCAAGGAAAAATGTGTTTTATAGCACAGATTTAACATTCGTTTACAATCAGCATTACACCCACCAAGGCTTAAATCACTCTTATAACTCTGATTATAAGACACATTCCTCTCATTACACCAAAATTGAGCAATTATCCCGCCTTTCTCTTTTTTTTGAATTTTACAGTCACAATATTTATAGCAAGGCTGCACCACTTTTCTTTGGTAAATGAGAAAAAAAGAGGAGCAGCCCAAAGCCGCTCCTCAAAATTAATATAGTATTTCACTATTTTTTTATCAAACGCCATATCTCGCCAAGCCATAATACTACAGAAGTAGCGCCGATAATAATAAGCCAATCGTAAAAACCGAGCGGTGTAACTCCAAAGAAACGGCCTCCGACTGTCACTATTCCAATCTGACCAACCAATATAATAAGGGCTATAAGCAGGAAGCCCCTGCATCCTTTGAAATGGAAGGCCGACTTACCGGTGGCAAAAGCGCGGGCATTGAACATATTCCAGAACTGGAGGAATACGAAGGTTGTGAAGAATACCGACAGCTCATAGGGCGACAGGTCGTGTCCGGCTCCGTCGATACGTGCTCTGCAAATATCTGCCAGCGATGTGATGTGTGTATGCTGCAGATAATACAGGAACGCAGTAAGTGCGATGAAGAACACCACACCAGTTCCGATAATATCCGTCCACATCGACCGTGTGATAATAAACGCTTCGCGCGAACGTGGCTTATCTTTCATCACCGACTTTGACGGCGGCAGCGAGGCAAGAGCCATCGCCGCAAAGGTATCCATGATTAGGTTTACCCACAGCATCTGAGTTACTGTAAGCGGCGACTGCAGACCCATGAATGAGCCACAAAGCACGATGAGGCATGCAACGATATTTACCGTCATCTGGAAAAGCACGAAGCGCTGAATATTCTGATACAGCGAACGGCCCCACATGACAGCGCGCCCTATGGACGCAAAATTATTGTCGACGATAGTGATGTCGGATGCCTCTTTCGCCACAGAAGTGCCATCACCCATAGAGAGCCCGACATGAGCAGCTTTAAGTGCGGGGGCATCATTTGTGCCGTCGCCGGTAACGGCCACGACCTCGTTATGCTTCTGGAGCGACTCTACCAGCCTCTTCTTATCAAGAGGACGCGCACGCGCTATAATCTTGAAGTCCTCTACTCTGTCGAAGAGCTGTCCGTCGGTCAGAGAGTCGAACTCCACACCGGTTATGATATTACGCTCGCCGTCGCGGGCATCATCCCACAAGCCTATCTGACGTGCGATTTCCTTAGCCGTAGCCGGAGTGTCGCCGGTGACTATCTTCACGTCGATACCTGCATCGATAACCTCCCGCACAGCTTCGGGCACATCGGCACGCACCGGGTCGGAAATGGCCACAATGCCCATGAAAGTGAGTCGGTCGGCAATCAGCTTACCGTCGGCAAAAGTCTTATCGCCCGGCTTGAGGACCTGATAAGCGAACCCGAGGGTGCGCATGGCCATATTCTGATATTCGAGGAGCAGAGCGTCGACCTCCTTACGAGTAAGGCCGGCAGTATCGGCGCAAAGCCCGAATATAATCTCAGGAGCTCCTTTCACATAGAGCACCTTGTCGCCGGACGCCGAAGTAACGATTGTAGCCATGTACTTTCGCTCGGTGGAAAACGGAAGCTCCTCCACCTTGGTGACAACATCTCTATAGGCCGAATAATCTACGCCCCGGGCCTTCATCCAGAGCAGAAGAGCACCTTCGGTAGGATTGCCGATAACACTTGCTTTATCGCCCGACAATTCGAGCTGAGCCGTTGTATTGGCCGCGATGCCTTCATATATAAGTTCATCCGATGGCTTCCCGAAGAACTCAGCCTTATACACACGCATCTGATTTTCGGTAAGAGTACCTGTCTTGTCGGTGCATATTACGGTGGTTGCGCCCATAGTCTCGCAGGCATGCAGCTTTCTCACAAGGTTATTTGTCTTGAGCATACGCCGCATAGAGTAAGCCAAGGCAAGAGTGACGGCCATAGGCAGACCTTCGGGCACAGAGCACACAACCAGCGTAACAGCAATCATGACTGACTGCAGGAAGTAGGCAGCAAAACTCATCCACCCGAAATCGTTGTTGATAAAATACTCGCTGATGCGGGCCACAACGACAAGAATACCTATAATATAGGAAATGCGCGAGATAAGGGTGCTTAGCCGCGACAGCTGTTCATCGAGCGGAGTCTTCACGCTGTCGTCTATCTGCGCGGCCTCGAATACCTTTCCGTTCTCAGTGGCGTCGCCGACCGCAGTAACCTGCATTACTCCGTGCCCCTCCATTACCTTAGTACCTCGCAATAGATGATTGGATGGGAAAGTCGCATCGGGGTCAAACTTTGCCGAGTCGGTCGTCTTATGGCACAGAGGCTCGCCCGTTAGGGTCGATTCATCGACACTGAGGGCTACAGCCTCCAAAAGAGTTCCGTCGGCCGGAACCTCATTGCCGGTATTTACGACCACAATGTCGCCGACAACAACGTCCTTGCGCGGCACCTGCGTGGGCTTGCCTCCACGGATAAGCTGAACGGGCTCGTCATCGTTCACCTTATTAAGGATAGCAAATTCCCTGTCGGCCTTCAACTCAAAATAAAAGGCCATTCCTGTAGCCAGAATAATGGCAATGAAGATGCCAAGCGGCTCGAAAAAGACTCCGGCTCCCTGCCCGAGCCCCCAGTATTCATAGCATGAAATGCCTACCGAGAGTACTCCGGCAACAAGCAGTATTATCACAAGCGGGTCGGCAAACTTGCCGAGAAAACGCATCAGCAACGACTCCTTGGCCGGAGGCGTAAGCACGTTGGCACCGTGCTCTGCGCGGCTCCTGGCCACTTGGTCGTCGCTGAGTCCTTGTAATTTAATGTGTTCGCTCATAATGTACAGATTATTCCATATAATCAACACATGCGCGCGCCTCTATGTTCGGCTTGATGATAGCTACGCATTTAAGATGCTCCGGGTGAGCCGAATAGTCGGCAAGAGCATCATAATCGGGGCAGACAGCGGTGAGTGCTATATGCCAGTTGCCGGCCGCAGGACCGTCGTTTATGCCCACTTCCACCTGTGTGAGAGACTCTATTTTCGCGGGAAGGGCCTCGATTGCAGTTTTGAACTCCGACGCCATAGCATTGCGCTCGGAACTTTCGCCACTAAGGCGAAACATTACAATATGCTTTACCATAATCACTTTGTATAAAGACGCTCGCGAGCTTCAGCCACGCGGGGGTCGGTAATATAATCGTCGTATTCTGTGAGTTTATCGATAATGCCGTTAGGCGTAAGCTCGATTATGCGGTTGCAGACCGTCTGGATAAACTCATGGTCGTGGGAAGCCATAAGGATAACGCCCTTGAACGACTGAAGAGTGTTGTTAAAAGCCTGGATAGACTCGAGGTCGAGGTGGTTCGTAGGCGAGTCTAGCACCATAGTATTAGCGTCGCGCAGCATCATACGGGCAATCATACAACGCATCTTCTCGCCACCCGAGAGCACCGAAGCTTTCTTAAGCACATCCTCGCCTGAGAACAGCATCTTGCCGAGGAAGCCCTTGAGGTAAATCTCGCTGGAGTCGTCGGAGAACTGGCCGAGCCAATCCACAAGGTTGTAGTCGGTGTTGAAAAAGTCTGAGTTATCCAACGGGAGATAAGCCGTGGTGATAGTCTGACCCCAGTCGTATGTACCCTCGTCGGGCTGACGGTTGCCGTTGATAATCTCGAACAGAGCAGTCATAGCTCGCGGGTCATGGCTGAGGAAAGCCACTTTGTCGCCCCTCTCAATCTGGAAGTTCACATCGCGGAAGAGCACATCGCCGTCGACCGATGCCGTAAGACCCTTGACTTCGAGGATTTTATTGCCGACCTCGCGCGAAGGGGTGAAGATGATGCCGGGATAGCGACGCGACGAGGCCTGTATTTCCTCGATATTGAGTTTTTCGAGCATCTTCTTGCGCGAAGTGGTCTGCTTGCTCTTGGCCACATTGGCGCTGAAGCGACGAATAAACTCGAGAAGTTCCTGTCGCTTCTCCTCGGCCTTTTTGTTGGCCTGCTGCTGCTGGCGCAGGGCGAGTTGCGAGCTCTGATACCAGAACGAGTAGTTGCCGGCAAAGAGCTGCACTCGGTTGTAGTCGATGTCGAGAGTATGTGTACATACCGAGTCGAGGAAGTGTCGGTCGTGCGACACCACAAGCACGGTATTCTCGAAATTCGACAGATAATCTTCGAGCCATGCCACTGTCTCGAGGTCAAGGTCGTTGGTAGGTTCGTCGAGCAGAAGGTTGTCGGGATTACCGAAAAGAGCCTTCGCAAGGAGTACGCGCACCTTCTCATTGGCCGAAATATCGCGCATGAACATGGAATGTTTATCTTCCTTGATACCGAGACCTGAAAGCAGTGCGGCAGCATCGCTCTCAGCGTTCCAGCCTTCCAACTCCGCGAACTTTTCCTCAAGCTCTGATGCTCGGATGCCGTCGGCATCGGAGAAATCAGGCTTGGCATACAGGGCGTCTTTCTCCTGCATTATATCCCACAGCACGGTATGCCCGCGTAGAACAGTCTCGAGCACGGTGCAGTCATCGAACTTGAAGTGGTCCTGTTCGAGCACACTCATACGTTCGCCAGGGCCTTGGGCGATAGTTCCCGCGGTAGGCGTGAGCTGGCCGCTGAGCATACGCATAAGGGTGGATTTGCCGGCTCCGTTGGCACCGATGATGCCATAGCAGTTGCCGGGCGTGAACTTGAGGTTTACGTCTTGGAACAGAGGTTTTTTACCGAATTGAATACCTAAATTAGTAACCGTTATCATTATTCTTCTTTATTCTTACTTAAACAGCTTGTTACTTAATGCTTTGAGAGCCCTGACTTTGTCGTCGCGACGAACCAGAACCGAAATATTGTAGTTGCTGCCGCCATAGCTTATCATACGCACGGGTATGCCCTCGAGAGCCTCGAGAACCTGCGACTGGAAGGAACATTCTTCCCACTGCAAGTCGCCTACCACGCAGATAATAACCATATCGCGGTCTACAGAGACAGTTCCGAAGTGCTTCAGGTCGTCGATTATCGCGGCGAGGCGCGAATCGTCGTCGACAGTGACACTTACACCCACCTCCGATGTCGCCATCATGTCGATGCTCGTACGGTAGTTCTCGAAAGTCTCGAACACCTTATGCAGGAAGCCGTATGCCAGAAGCATGCGACCCGACTTGATTTTCACTGCCGTGATATTGTCTTTTGCCGCAATGGCCTTAAGACTGCCGTCGGGAGTGGTGTTGCAGATGAGAGTTCCGGGAGTTTCAGGCTGCATGGTGTTGAGCAGCCTCACGGGGATATTGTGCAGCTTGGCAGGAAGCACACACGAAGGATGCAGGATTTTAGCACCGAAGTACGCGAGCTCGGCAGCTTCTTCGAAATGCAACTTTCCAACGGGCCGTGTACCCTCGACAAAACGGGGGTCATTGTTGTGCATGCCGTCAATGTCAGTCCATATCTGTATCTCCTCTGCATCGAGCACCGCTCCGATAATCGAAGCGGTGTAGTCACTGCCGCCTCGTTTGAGGTTGTCGATACCGCCGTGGTCGTTACGGCATATATATCCTTGTGTAAGGAATACATCGGCATCCGGCGCAAGGTCGATAAGCCGACGCAGACGCGACTGGATATGCACCATATCAGGCTCTCCGCTCTCGAGTGTGCGCATATAATCGAGCGCGGGCAGCAGCTCGGAGCGCACACCCTGCTCGGTGAGATAAGCCTGCATCAGCGCCGTCGACATCAGCTCGCCCTGCGCAAGAATTTCTTTCTCTCCGGCCTCGGTGATTGGCTCGGAAAGAAAAGCGCGGACGAGGCCGAACGAACGCTCGATAGCCCCAGTAGCGCTCCTGCGACTCTCTTCGGTGGCAAGCAGCTCGACCACAACGCCTTCATACTTGCTTCTGAGTCCGTTGAGCGTTTCCTGCGCCCCGGGGATATTGCCTTTATAGAGATACTCGGCAATCTCGACCAGAGAGTTTGTTGTACCAGACATGGCCGACAGCACGACCACATTGCGATTTCCGGGCATAATGAGAGAGGCAACGTTGCGGATACGCTCGGGAGAGCCGACCGACGTACCTCCGAATTTCAATACTTTCATTTATCTTCTTCTGAATTATCGTACCACTTACTGTACATCAGGTAGTTGTGTGCGATTTTCTGATTTATTTCGCGCGACTGTGCCGGGTCTACCATCTTGATAAACTTTGCAGGCGCTCCACCCCACAGCTCATTCGGGCCGATTTTCACACGCGAGAGCACCACCGAGCCGGCAGCCACAATAGCACCTTCGCCCACCTCGGCATCGTCCATTACCACGGCACCCATACCTATGAGTGCGTAATCATGGATTTTAGCACCGTGGATAGTCACATTATGGCCGATAGATACATCATCGCCTATCTCGATAGTCGATTTCTGATAGAGTGTATGCAGCACGGAGCCGTCCTGAATATTCACGCGATTGCCTATCGTGATAGTATTCACATCGCCTCGGAGCACGGCATTGAACCATATACTACATCCGTCGCCGACAGTGACATCGCCGACAAGAGTGGCATTCTCTGCCAGGAAGCAGTCATTACCCACCTTGGGAGTAAAGCCGCGAACAGGTACTATAAGAGCCATTGCAGTCAATCTTTAAGTGGTTTAGTATGTTCTTCGAGCCATGCACGCTCCTCCTTGGTCGCGAGAGCCGGCATGAGCATCTGAGCCACCCCTGCGTGATAAGAGTCGACCCACGCTATCTCCTCTTCGGTCATCATGGAGAGTTCGAAAAGCGAGCGGTCAAAGGGGCACAAGGTAAGGGTCTCGAAGCCAAGGAAATCGCCGAAGTCGGTAGTCATCTCATGGCGGCAGAGCACAAGGTTCTCGCAGCGGATGCCATGTATGTTCTCGCGGTACACGCCGGGCTCGTTGGAAGTGATGCTGCCGGGGCGCAAAGGTGCTTCCACATTATTGAGACGGATGCTGTGGGGGCCTTCGTGCACGCTCAGGAAATGTCCTACGCCGTGGCCGGTGCCATGCAGATAGCTGAGGCCGTGCTTCCAAAGGAACTGACGGGCAAGTGCGTCGAGCTGTGCGCCACGCGTGCCGGCCGGGAACACAGCAGTTGCGATAGCGATATGCCCCTTCATCACCAGAGTAAAGTCTGCGCGCTCCTGAGCGGTAGGCTCACCGAGAGCTATAGTACGGGTGATGTCGGTAGTGCCGTCGAGATACTGGGCGCCAGAATCAATCAGCAACAGGCCATGCGGCTCCAGAGTAGATGACGACAACTCATCGGCTTCATAGTGCACAATGGCTCCGTGAGGACCATATCCGGCAATTGTACCGAAGCTTTCGTCGAAGTATAGCTCGCCGGCGCTGCGATGACGACGAAGGATTTCTGCGATATCCAGCTCAGTAGTCTTAACACCCTTAGCCATGCGGTTCTCGATTTCAATAAGCGAGCGCACCATAGCCACACCGTCGCGGAGCATTGCCGCGCGCACGCCTTCGAGCTGCACGCCATTCTTCACCGACTTCATCACGGAAGCGGCGGAAGTGCCGCCGTCAACAGCCTTGTCGCCAAGTATGTCAAGAAGCTCCTTGGCTGTATGGGCCGCATCGACGAGCACGCGCTGCTGCGGAAGCGAGGCAAGGAAAGACTTCACATCGGCGTACTCGCGGGTACTCACACCCTGCGAGGCGAGATACTCTTGCGTCTCCGGGGTAAGCTTGGCCGAGTCGATGAAAAGCACCGAACCGCCGGCCGAAAGATAAAGGAAAGCGGTGGCCACAGGAGTGTGGTTCACATCGTTGCAGCGTATGTTGAGAATCCATGCCACTTCGTCGAGCATAGCTACAAAAACACCTTGGGCATCCTTTTTTTCAGCATCGGCAAGTATATCGGCAATCTTCTTGGCGGCCTCACAACCGGCATATTTTATGTCGTGAACGAATATCTTACCATCAGGAAGAGCGGGACGGTCGAGCCATATACGGTCGATAACATCGAAATCTGTCACCAGACCGATGCCGGCAGCGTCGAGACAGCTACGCAGAGCTTCCACCGAAGCTTCGGTAAAAAGCATTCCGTCGAGAGCAGCCTTATTGCCGGCAGTCAGCTCGGAACACAGGAAATTGGCAATTGACGGAGTCTCAGCCAGGCCGTCTTTCATAAGCTCAATGCCGGTACCCTCAAGCTGGGCGGCAGCCTGAATGAAATAGCGAGAGTCTGTCCAGAGAGCGGCTTTGTCGGCTGTAACGACAAGATCGCCTGCCGAGCCCGTGAAGCCCGACAGCCAGCGGCGCACCTGCCAGTGGGGAGCGAGATACTCTCCCTGATGCGGGTCGGCCTGAGGCACAATCACAGCCTGCACGCCGCCCTCGCTCATGAGGGCACGCATCTGTGCAAGGCGGTTGATGATAGTTTCGTTCATAATATATAGAGTGTGTGATTATCAGCGATATGATTTTAGCGGAGGATAGAATGCATCTTCAAGATGCTCGAGCTTACAGTCATCGGGCGAGCCGTTTATGGCAAAGAGGTCGAAGCGCACCTCATACGGGTAATCCGACGCTCTCAGAAAAGCTTCTGCAGAGCGTACCATGTGGCTTATCTTTCGCTTGTCGACTGCCTCGAGCGGGTCGACATCAAGCTCCGAGCGGGTCTTCACCTCTGCAAAGACTATAACATTGTCGCGGCACGCAATGATGTCGATTTCCAGCTTGCCCATACGCCAGTTGCGGTGCAGTATCGTAAAACCGTCGGCTATGAGTTTGTCGGCGGCAAGCTGCTCGCCCCATTTCCCGGTGTCGTTGTGTCTTGCCATAGTCAGCGGCGCCAGAATGCAGGAGTAAGAAGTACAAGCACTGTAAATATCTCAAGACGCCCTGTGAGCATGAGCAGCGACAGTATCCACTTTGCAGCGTCGGGCAATATATCGTAAGAGTTGCCATAGCCTGTGACACCTGCTCCAAGACCGGTGTTCGAGATGCACGAAAATGAGGAGAAAAACGAATCGACCAATGGCACGCCGCAGGCTGTGAGCGCCATGCCTCCGGCCACTATAAGGAGCATGTATATGCAGAGAAAAGCGATAACCTTGTTCACAAGGTCGGGACTTACCACCTTCTCGTTTACCTTCACCGAAAGTATCGAATGAGGATATATACACCGGTAAAGTTCATTGTCGGCATTCTTGAACAAATAGAGTATGCGGTCTATCTTGGCGCCGCCCGAGGTAGAGCCTGCACAGGCCCCGAAGAACATCATCACGAAAGTAAGCGACAGCACAAAAGGCCCCCAACTCTCGAAATTATTGACAGTAAAACCTGTCGATGTTATTGTCGACACAATCTGAAACAACGGGTCTATGGTCACACTCTGCCAGCTTTCCACCTTGCCCTGCCACACTATCGACAAGGCGAAAAAACCGAGCATCATGGCGATGATACCTACATACGTCTTGAACACATCGTTCTGCCGTATGGCGGTAAAATTTCCGTGAAGCGCTTTGTAGATAAGCCCGAAATTGACTCCACCCAGAAACATGAACACTATCAGCACAAGCTTGATATACACAGAGCCGCTCCATGCTGCAATACCCGCCGAATGAGACGAATACCCTCCCGTAGATATTGCGCCGAACGCATGGCAGATGCTGTCGAAGAGGTTCATCGGGCCGGCCCAAAGCAGTGCGATGAGTATTACCGTGAGTATTATATATATGAGCCACAGATTCTTGGCCGTCTGACTGATTCGCGGACTTATCTTATCATGTGTAATACCGGTCACCTCGGCGTTGAACATCTGCATGCCGCCCGAGTGGTTCAGCATAGGTATTACTGCCAATGTAAAGAGTATGATACCCATACCTCCAATCCATTGCATCAGGGCACGCCAGAGGTGCACACCATGACTCATATTGTCGACGCTCGTTATTACCGATGCGCCCGTAGTGGTAAATCCCGACATTGCTTCAAAGAAGGCGTCGCTGTAGGTCATCGGCTCCGAACAGAACAGAAATGGTATCAGCCCAAAAAAGGAGAACACCACCCACACAAGAGCCGTAAGCAGATATCCATCGCGCTTGCCCATGTGTGAGGCCGTGGGGCGCGAACGCAGAGCCAGCACCAGACCGACAGACGCTGTAAGTGCCGATGTCGACAAAAACGGAAGCCAGTCGCTTTCGCCATAGCATAGACTCGTCGCCGCAGGCATCAGCAGAAATACGGCCTCTATCAGCAGAAGCCAGCCGAGTATCCGCATAAGCATGCGGACGTTTATCATGTGGCGTGATATTATCGAGAGTGCAGACATGGCCCTAACTGAACAGGCGTTCTACTTTATGGAGGTTTCCGGCAAGACAGAATACCAGCACATGGTCGCCGGGCTGCAGCTGCGTGCCGCCGGAAATGAGCATGCCCTCTCCGTTTCGGATAAGGCCGGCAAGTGTCAGCTCCTTGGGGAGCGTAAGGTCTTTTACCGCAGAGCGCGTTATCTTGGAACCTGGCTGTATTTCTATTTCGGCAACCTCGGCATCGGCCAGCGCAAGACACTTGGAGGTCGACGAGTCGGCATCGAGCAGCAACTGGAATATAGTGCTCGAGGCAAGCAGTTTCTTGTTTATCACCGTGCCGATATTTAGGTTCTCGGCCTGAGATATAAACTGTATATTCTCCACGTCGGCGATAGTCTTTTTCACGCCTAACTCTTTTGCGGTAAGGCATGTGAAAATATTAGTCTCGCTGCTTGCAGTAAGTGCCACAAAAGCGTCCATATCGGCAATGCCTATATCGCTGAGCAAATCGATATCGCGGGCGTCGCCGTGTATAATCTCGCAGTCGGGACATTTCTGCGGCAACTTGCGGCAGATGTCGAGGTCGCTCTCTATGATTTTGAATTTAAACTCCTCGTGCGCGCTGTTCACAAGCCGCACAGCAATCTTCGAGCCACCCATAATGAGCACACGCTTTATCTTGTGCTCCGTCTTGCCGGTAAGGGCGAGCAAATCGTCGATATGGTCGCGGGTGGTGGTAAAGTACAGAATATCGCCGATTTCCATGCGGTGGTCGCCGCGCGGGATAATAGTCTCATGGTTGCGCTTGATAGCCGAGACGTGAAAGTGTCGGTTCGAATAAGCGAAATCCTTGAGCTTCATGCCGGCCAAAGGAGCGCCTGCGCGGAGCTTGACTCCTGCAAGTATTATCTGCCCTTCGTGCAGCTCAAACCAGTTGCGCACCCATGTTCGCTTAAGCGCTGTTATAATTTCCTGTGCCGCAAGATATTCGGGATAAATCACCTTGTCGACGCCCATGTGCTTCACATGCGCGGCATTGGCGGGGTCCATGAAGTCGTAAGTATCTATACGGGCCACAGTAAAGCGCGCCCCGAGATTTTTCGCCACCGAGCAGGCTACGATATTGTTTGACTCATACGGCGTTACGGCAATGAACAGGTCGCAGCGCGCAGCTCCGGCCTCACGCAGAGTGGCGAACGATGTCGGGCTGCCGACATACGTCATCAGGTTATAATTGGCATCCAGGAGTGCCAGACGCTCTGCGTCGGCATCCACAAGCATTATATCCTGCTCTTCATCGGAAAGCAGCTTTGCCAGATGCGAGCCAACCTCACCGGCTCCGACTATCACAATTCTCATTGACGCGGACTTGTTTTAATATTCATAATAGCCTCGTATATGGCATCTTCATCGTAGCCGCACATTTTCTTGAGCTGTGCCGGAGTTCCCTGAGGTACAAATTCATCATGGATGCCGAGGCGCACCAGCGTGCGCTGTATGCCACGGTCGGCAAGCCACTCGGCGACAACACCGCCGAGACCACCGCTCACAATACCGTCTTCTACGGTTATAAGAGGGCATCCCTTGTCGACTGCTTCTTCAAGAATAGCTTCATCGGCAGGCTTGAGGTATATCATATCATAGTGGGCAACAGTTACGCCATTGGCGCGTGCGCGCTCTATGGCCCCGGCTACATCAGATGCCGCAGGGCCTATGCTGAGTACCACGGCATCGCTTCCGTCGGCAAGCTTCTCGCCGCGGCCCACAGGAAGAACCTGCATTGTGTTGCGCCAGTGCGGATTACGGCCCATGCCTCGCGGGTAGCGAATGGCAAAAGGCCCCTTGCCCTCTTCGAGCGAGGTGTACATGAGGTTGCGCAGGGCATGTTCGTCTCGGCCCGACGCAATCACCATTCCGGGCACTGTACGCAGATAGGCCATGTCGAACGCTCCGTGGTGAGTGGCGCCGTCCTCTCCAACGATGCCGGCACGGTCGATACAGAACGTGACGGGCAGGCGGTGTAAGGCCACATCGTGTATTATATGGTCGTAGGCTCGCTGCAGGAAGCTCGAATATATAGCGACAAAAGGCCGCATGCCGTCTTTGGCAAGGCCGCCTGCGAATGTTACCGCATGGCCTTCGCAAATCCCAACATCAAATGTACGGTCGGGTATAGCATCCTTCATCAGGCTCACCGACGTACCCGACAGCATTGCCGCCGTAATAGCCACCACTTCAGGCTTCTTGCGGGCAAGCTCCACGAGGGTATGCCCGAACACATCCTGATACTTCATAGGCGCACCTTCGGCAGACTCCGCCCCCAGACGGCGGCCGGTCTCCGGCTCGAAACGGCCGGGAGCATGCCACGATGCCGGGTCTTTTTCGGCGGGAGCGTAGCCTTTGCCCTTTACGGTGCGCAGGTGCAGTATGCGGGGGCCCTGCATGTCGCGTATATCATTGAGCACACGCACTATAGTAGCCACATCGTGGCCGTCGAAAGGCCCGAAATAGCGGATATTAAGACCCTCGAATATATTCTGCTGCTTGGAAAGCAGAGATTTGAGGCTATTGTTGAAGCGCAGCAATGCGCCACGGCGACGCTCACTCACAAGGTGCATTTTCTTAAGCATCTTGAAAGCCTTGTAGCGAATATCGTTGTACACCCGCGAGGTAGTAAGATGCGCCATATAAGAGTTCAGCGCGCCCACGTTGTCGTCTATCGACATATCGTTGTCGTTCAGAACTATCAGCAGATTGTTGGGTGTATTGGCGGCATTGTTTATGCCCTCGAAGGCAAGACCGCCGCTAATCGATGCGTCGCCAATCACTGCCACCACATTGCGGCGCGGGCTTTCTCCTTTGAGCTGCGAGGCCACTGCCATGCCGAGAGCCGCTGATATAGAATTGGAGGCATGCCCGGCGGCAAAAGTGTCGTAAGGACTCTCGTCGGGGTTGGGGAAGCCGCTCAGACCGCCCAGCTTACGGTTGCCGCAAAAGAGGTCGCGACGACCAGTAAGAAGCTTATGTCCGTAAGCCTGATGCCCGACATCCCATACGATGCGGTCATACGGAGTGTCAAAAACATAGTGAAGCGCCACAGTAAGCTCTACGGCGCCCATACTCGAAGCAAAATGCCCGGGATTGTCGGCAAGAGAGTGTATCAGAAACCGGCGGATTTCGTCACAAAGCCCCGGGAGCTCGCTTACACTAAGCTTCCGAAGGTCGGCGGGGCTGTCGATTGCCGATAACAGAGGTGTATGAGGTAATGAATTGGCCGTCTGGCTCATTTCTTCACATATTTTTTATACATCGGCACAAAAATGATTATGGCCGAAGCCACTATAACAAAGGCTATGTACAGTGTGAAAGTGGTGTGCGTAAGGATATAGAACACCAGACCGAGCCACAATAGCCCAAGAATTACGAAACGTGCGATGACCGATGTCTTCATTCCATTTATTGATGTATCAACTGCAAAATTAGCATTTTTTTGGCTACCAAGCAAAATTGTATTACTTTTGCGCATCAGGAATTGTTATAAATACATGACACGCATACGCCTATTCTTAACCCTTATATGCCTCTCGGCTGCCTGCGGGGCGATTTTCGCGGCAGACCCTATGGCTACCGCCTACTCCATGCAGCAATGCGAAGGCTCGCTTACTCCTTACCCATCAGATATCGCACCGGCCGAATATCCCGACTCTCTGGTGCCCGTATTCATTAACCACGTGGGAAGGCACGGCGCAAGATACCCCTCTTCCGCGACGAACTGTCTGGCAATGAAGCGCGCTCTCGAGCACGCCGACTCTCTCGGCTCCATTACACCTCTTGGACGTGAATTGCTGACACTAACTCTCAACGAGATAGAACTCAGCAACAACCGCTGGGGCGCGCTCGACTCGCTCGGCATGACAGAACAGGAAGGCATAGCCACGCGTATGTTCTATAATTACACCGAAATATTCAGTACCGACGGCGGTGTGGTGAAAGCAATTTCTTCATACTCGCCACGCGCCATGATGAGTATGTACTCTTTCACCCACAGACTCGACAGGCTCAACAACCATACTACCTTCACCACATCGACAGGCCGCATAAATTCGCGCCTAATGCGTCCGTTCGACCTCAACAAAGATTATCTCGACTTCCGCAAGGAGAAGAGCTGGAAACCGGCTTACGACGAATATGTACGCACGGCCTGCCCCGTGTCGGCACTGAAGCGCGTGCTCGGCGACGGCTACTCCTACGGTTCCGAAGAGGCCACTCGCGAACTCGCTCTTGTGGAATATTATGTGGTGGCTGGCCTGCAGGCTATGGGTCTGCACTCGCAAATGGCAAAATTCTTCACCACTGCCGAGGCAAACGCTCTATGGAGCTGTTTCAACCTGCGCCAGTATCTTCAGCGCACGGCAACCACAGTATCGACTGTTCCCGCCGACATCGCCGCTGACCTCGTGCTTGACATAATACAGACAACCGACAATTTCATATCCGGAGAAGACAGCAACACAAAGGCCGTACTACGCTTCGGCCATGCCGAGACTTTGATGCCGCTGCTGTCGCTCCTGCGACTGCCTGGATGCTACTATCTCACCAACTACTTCGACACCGTAGCCGGGCAATGGCGCGACTTCGATGTGGTGCCCATGGCGGCAAACGTCCAGTTTATACTATTCAAAGCACGGCGCTCGGGCCGCTACTACATCCGTATCGACCTGAACGAGCGCCCCGTCGCCCTCCGCAAAGGCGACGACGCAACAATATACCCATGGGGAGAAGTACGCCGATACATGATGAACTGCGTGCCTCTCTACGCTCAATAGGTGTAATTATTATCCGACCATAGGGGTATTTTTAACGCAAATACTCACTCCTGTTTGCCGCATTATATATTTCATATATATTTGCGGCAAATCATTTTCTACCTCTAATACCGTAACCCTAATGCAAATCTCAAAAAGGATACTGGGAGTTGCCGTCCTGGCAGCCACCATCTCGGCAGGTGCCGCCTCCACCGACCCCGCATGCGTGGTCGAGAGCTGGAGCAACGCCTCCACCCTGCCAAAGATTATCGACATCAACTTCACCGACAGCCGATGGCCGGCTTCATGGCAAGGGCAAAGCGGCAAAGACTGCCCGTCGTACAGCGACGGCGGTTATGTCAACGCCGTTATCGACGTTCAGGCGAACCCCGACGGCGATGTCGACTATCCCGTGCTCTTCCACAACTGCACTTTCGCAAACAAAGGCTGCAAAAACAAAATGGTCTACACCACAGCAGCCTTCAGCCGTATTTACCACCTTATGGAAAAGGCAACCGGCAACTCTCCGTCCAACATGAACGACTGGACTGTGGCCGGACACACCTCGTATCTCGAAGACAATATCGCTACCGGCCCCAACGGAAAACCGCTGGCAGGCCCCGATGCCTACGGCGAAGCCGGCTTCGTGCAGATGTGCCGCGACGCCGCTCAGACTATCGACGGCAAACAGACTTCGATGCACGGCTGGATGGAAATAGACCACGTGCCTTATATCGAACGCATCCAGTGGTCGTGGTCGTCGACATCATGGGGTCGAGGCATCAAATGCGACTATAAAATAGGCAACGGCGAATGGAAACCTCTCGTATGGATGGGCTCCGAACGCCAAAAGCAAGGCTGGACTATATTCAGCGACCAGGGATACTTCATGGAGAATATAATCGACGCTCACGATGTTTCGCTGCGCTGGCGCGTATGGGACGGCGAAGACTTCGACAATCCCGTGCAGGGCGACGGCAACGGAGGCACCCCTTTCACTCAGAGCATCGACCCTATGGCTGAGCGGCAGGCTCCGCGAGTTCATAAAATCCAAATCTTCGGCAATCCTCTCACCGCAGCCGACGCAGCCTTTGCCCGCGCCAACCCCGAGGGCGAAGTAGGCAAGCTTTCCGACCTCGGCGATTTTGGAGGCGGCAACACCGTGGCGACACCCGACGCTGAGGCAACGTCTGTAGTCTATACCGTAGGAAGCGGCGCCACTGCCGATTTCAGCTCCATTCAGGATGCTATCGATGCCGTAGAGGCCGGACAACGCGGTATTATCTACATAGCGCCGGGCATATATGAAGAAAATGTCTATGCCGGCCGAAAGGGCGAAGCCGATAAATTCATAAGCCTCATAGGCGAAGACCCCGCAACCACTATCCTCACATCGGCTGTCAGCCGCGGAGGCAACAGCGACAAGACATACCTCGACTGCGCCGCACTCAACGTGTTCTGCCAGCGCTTCTATGCCGAAGGTATCACAATACGCAACACCTCGGGCAACGTAGGACAGGCAGAAGCCCTCTACACCGCCGGCGACGCGCACATATTCCGAAACTGCGTCATCGAGGGCTACCAGGATACATTCAAAGCCAACGTAGGCGCACGCGGATACTTCACCGACTGCGTAATTACCGGCGCCACCGACTTCATTTACGACGGCGGCCTCGAGTGGTTCGACAACTGCGAGATACGCTCGGTGGCCGGCGGCTACATCACCGCTCCCGCCGAGAGTGGCATGCCTATGGTCAAAGGTCTGTACCCCGCTCTCAGCGCCGACGTCTTCTATCCCGGTCTCTTCTTCGACAAGTGCCGCATCACCGCAGCCGACGGCGTGGCTACATCGAGCGTCACTCTCGGACGTCCCTGGAAAGAAACCTGCGGCGCCATGTTCATGAACTCGGCTCTCGGCTCTCACATCTCACCCGCCGGCTGGAGCGCATGGAACGGCACAGAGAATAAAGCCTCCCTCTACGAATACCGTAATACCGATGCCGAAGGAAAGCCCGTCGACACTTCCCGCCGCGCTTCCTTCAGCCGTCAGGCCTCGGACGCGGAAGTGGAAGAATACTTCAGCGCCGCCACTCTTTTCGGACTCTTAAGCAAAGTGCCCTTCGATTTCAACGCCATTCTCGACAGCGCTGCAGCCCCCACAGACATCAGCGTTAGCGCCGACCTTATAAGCTGGGAAGCCGACGACAACGCCGCAGCATACATCCTCTACAAAAACGGCGACTTCGACGCAATTCTTACCACGCCCTCCTTCGAACCCGAAGCGGGAGCCACATACACAATCCGCACCATTTCGCGCTTCGGCGTCACCTCCGGCTCTGTAGAGGCGCGCGAGAGCACTCGCATGCTCGCCTTCCCCACAGCTGAAGGCTTCGGCAAATACACCACAGGCGGACGCGGCGGTAAAGTAGTGACAGTGACATCGCTTGCCGACGACGGCAGCGAGGGCACCCTGCGCTGGGCATTCGAGCAGCATAAAGGCTCGCCCGTAACTATAGTATTCGCCGTATCGGGCGACATCACTCTCACCCGCGAACTTCGAGTAAACCGCGCCGACTGGACTCTTGCCGGACAGACCGCCCCCGGAGAAGGCATCGTTATAACTCACAACAAAGTAAACCTCGGTGGCAGCCAGAACTTCATCGTACGCAACGTGCGCTTCCGCATAGGCCAGAAGGGAACCGACGGCAATGTACTCATGGACAACGCATGCGGCGCCGAAAACTGCTCCAACTACATCTTCGACCACTGCACATTCGGCTGGTCGGTAGAAGAGAATATGAACACCGCCGACAGCCACTTCCTCACCGTTCAATACTCCATAGTGCACGAAGGCCTCTACAACGGCGGCCACAGCAAAGGCGCACGCGGCTACGGTTGCCAGTGGGGCGGCTCACCGGCCACATACCACCACAACCTTCTTGCTCACAACCAGTCGCGCTCTCCGCGCTTCAACGGTGCTCGAGGCGAAGACTATGTAGTATTCATGGAATATGCCAACAACGTCAACTACAACTACGGTTCGAACGGCGCATGCTACGGCGGCGAAAACACCGCAGCGGTAAATTCTTACAACGGACTCAACTCGGCTCACGAGTGCAACTTCATGAACAACTACTATCGTCCCGGCACACATTCCAACAAGGGTAAGGTTGTATTCGTAAATTCAAGCTACGCTCGCGAAGGCGCCACTTCTTGGGCTCCTGCCAAATGGTATGTCAACGGAAACTATGCACACGGCCTGGCAAACATAAGCGCAGACAACTGGCTCGGCATGACTGCCGAGAAGTACAGCCTCGACGAAATCCGCTCCGACGAGCGCATAGTACCCGCCAATCCCTACTATCGCCTCGGTGCCCCGACATACCGCCCCGAGCTTTATATGCTGCGCGACATCGAAGACGCCACAGCGGCATACAACACCGTACTCGACAAGGCCGGAACTGTAAACCGCGACAAAGTTGAGCAGCGTATCGTAAACGACGCTCGCACCGGCACATCGACTTTCGGCGGCAAACTCGGCTCCAAATCCGGCATAATCGACAATGAAAACGATGCGGAAGGCTTCTTCGCATACGCCGAAGCCAAAGCCGACACCGACACCGACAGCGACGGAATGCCCGATATATGGGAACGCAGCGCCGGACTCAACCCCGAAGTACCCGACAACAATCTTCTGAACACCGAAGGTTACACTGCCCTGGAAGTATATCTCAACAGTCTGATGGGAGAAACCATGTCGACAGACTTCACCGGAGGCATCGAGGCGGTTGAGGCTGTAAGCGCATCCATGACATACGACCGCGCAAGCCGCACACTCACGGTAAGCGACAAAGCCATAGGCGCCACCGTAAGCGTATACTCTACCGGCGGCACTCTGCTTATGAGACGCACACTCACCTCTGCGACTCTCTCGCTGGCAGGTCTCACACCACAGCTTGTGCTCATCGACCTCCACGGCGAGGCTGTTGCGCCACGCCTGCTCAAAGCTACGCTCTAACAAAAAATCCCGGTTGGTAACCGGGATTTTGAACAAGATTAAGATTACGCTCCATTTCTACCAGCGACACGGGCCACAGCTCGTGTCGCTGCCTTTATAAGTGGGCAAGTAAGATTACCTCGTCCTGAACACCGCATGTACGTCGTCAACGCTTATACACTCGTAGCCACGGGCAAAAAGATAATCCTCAAGCGGACTTCGGTATTCGGGACGGAGAGTTCCCACTATAAAGTTGTAGCCCTCGGCCACACAACGGTCGTAAAGCGGCCTGTCTTCCTCAAAGACATAGAAACCGAAGAGTTGACGGCTCAGCGAAAGCTCCTCATCGACAAAATAGGCGTAGGCAAGATTGCTGTCATCGATAATCTTCACTCTACTCTCAGGAAAATATTTATCTTTGATTTCGAGAGGATATGGCTGAAAATCGGCCTTACTGAACTCCTCTATCTTCACCCCTGCCATACGCGACGCAACCAAAGCACCGTCGTATGTGTGTACAGCATGCCACCCGCGCATCTGACGCAGCGCACAGAAAGCGATGCCAGCCAAAAGAACCAATGCCAATGGCCTTATTATATGCCGCAGACGCATATAGTCGGTCGCACACACCACAGGCAAGACCGGCAGCACGAGCACACGAACCAGAAAGGAGTCGCTGCCCACGAGTGGCAACATAGCAACGACAAGTACTATCACATTCTCAAAAGGCATATTGACCTTAGAGCCACTCATGGCCGCTCTATAGGCCCCGTAGAAACACAGAAAGAAAAACACCGGGTGCATGGCTCCGAATATATAGAAATATTCGCTCAAGCTGTGCAGGGACGAAACGACAAATGCCATAGCCAGCGCCGACATAATCCATATAGCAGGCTTCCAGCGCTTTGCTTTTACTATGAAATAGGTGCATACAAGGGCGGAAACTCCAATAGACCACCCGGCGACAACTTCGAGGGTGGTATGATATAAGCGCCCGTATAAACGAAAAAAAGCCGACTTTCCAACATGTCCATTGACAATATTGTCGAGTATACACACATCGGTATAAGCGCCAACAGAGCCGTAGATAAGGCTGAGCACCGCAGCCACAACAATGAGTCCGAGCACAGTGCCGCACAAAAGTTGTGCCACACAAGCGCGCACTCGCCTTCGGCATATCCACACCACAAGGCCGGAAACAAAAGGCAAGCCGGCAAGGAGCGTCACACGCGACAGGCACATCAGCGCAAAAGAAAAAGCAAGAAACAGCACCGCCGTCATCGTCGGACGATGATAATAGCGAATGGCAGCAAGCAGGCAGAGCATGATAAACGGATAACTGCCCACATCCCAGCCGTATATATTCATACTCCAAAACTTTGAGGCAGTGAGGAGTGTCGCGAAAAGCACCGATGCCACCCGGCAGTCGCGCGTGCGACGGTAAAAATACACGACGCCAAGACCTATGGCCGCAATCTGCATCAGCACCTGAAGCATACGCATCGACAGCACATTATTGCCGAACAGCAACGACCAAAGATGTCCGATATAGAACGACAGCGGCGCCACCGGCGACTCTTTGTAATGCAGTACCGAAAGATACTGATAACACTCGTCGATAGCGAATACTGTACCATAGGGCTGCATGGCTATGCACAGCGCCACCGAGCCGACTATAAACAGGACGTTGATAACAGTATTGACTACGGAATTGCAGCGCAATGCAGGTGGTAATATTTTGGTCATCTATAATGGTTTTAAAGTGCAAAATTACACAAATAATCACTAATTTTGCCTCCTGTAATGACACTCCTTCACTACTTTTTCCCCGAAAACGACCTTGCTCTCGCACGCGACATAGCACGGTACACGGCACCTCCGGCTGCCGTGAGGCTCAGGCGTGCAGGCTCCACATTACCCTTTTTCTATGGAAACGAAGGCGCAATGGTGCTCTCCGAAGGGGTAGATGCCCGTTGGCTCGGACGGCTGCGCAATACTCTCGACATATCCTGCCGGCCCTATGACCACCGCCCAGAAGGCAAGACGCCCGCCCCCTGGGGCTGGTCGAAAGCAGTGCGGCAGACCTTTGTCGACATTGGCTTCGGCGCCGACGCTCTGCCCGACGACGGGGCCCTCGACGAAATACGACGCCTGTCGCACCGCCGCTCCTCCGCAATAATCGCCGGGGAGCTTGATGACGCGCTCGATTTCACGATAGCGCCTGCCGCGCGCGAGCTTACCACGCTCGAAGAAATTATGCACTTCATAGCGGCTAACCCCGACGGAACCGTGCTGAAACTTCCGTGGTCGTCGTCGGGAAGAGGTCTTGTGGCAACCGACCCAGCTACTGCCGCGAGCCAGACATCGATGTTCGAGGGTATGCTTCGCAGGCAAGGCTCCGTAATGGCAGAGCCACGGATGAAAAAGCTGCTCGACTTCGCCATGCTGTTCACAATCGACGAGAGCGGCAAATGCAGTTTCGACGGCTACTCCGTTTTCAACAACGTGCAGTTCGGCTCATACGCCGGCAATATCCTGGAACCACAGGCGGCCCTGCGACAGCGCGTTTCGGCCCTGTGCGGCGACAACAGCCTCAGTAAGCTTGAAACAGTGTTGCCTGGCATCATTGAAAAGCTTGTGGGGAAAGTATACCGCGGCCCTCTCGGCATCGACATGATGGCAGTAGACAGCCCGAGCTACGCCCTTGCGCCTGCGGTAGAGCTAAATCTGCGCATGACAATGGGCCACCTCTGCCGCATATTCTACGCGCGCTACGCCGCAGAGGGCGCACACGGCACATTCAAAGTGCTGCCGGCACCGGCAGAAAAGCCGGCGGGCTTCTTCGATGCGCATGCCCACAACGGGCACCTCCTGAGCGGCTCGATAGATTTGGCACAGCCCGGAAGCGCGTTTTCTTTTATTGTAGAACTTGCTTAGCGCTCTTTTACGAGTCCGTGGCGGTAGGCGAAGAGCAGCTCTTTCAGCTCATCAATCTGCCCTTGCAGCTCGCAGCCCTTGTCGGTGTCGCGGACTCGCATGCGGTGGCTCGACAGCTCCACAATCTCAGTGGTGGAAACAATGTCAGTACCGTTGCGGATAGCTTCCTCCGCCGAAGTAAAAGGCTCGTGCTTCACCAGCTGAAAGCCACGGGAGTGGAATACAAGCGTGTAGCCGGCAATGCCTGTGGTGGCATGGTAAGCCTTGGCGAAGCCGCCGTCTATCACCATAAGCTTGCCTCCGGCACGGATAGGCGTCTCGCCTTTGGAGAGCTTCACAGGCACGTGACCGTTGATTATATGCCGGTGGGGCCCTGCCACGCCGAACTCATCCAAAATCATATCACATACTTCCGGACGGTTACGCATGTCGTAATAGTGACCCTTCTCTTCGTGGAAAGTAGTCTTGTCTGTAAGGAAGTATCGCTCGAAAGTAGCCATTTTCGATTTGTCGAACAGCGGCGAGTCGGGGCCGCACCACAGATACCAGTAAAAGTCGGTGGCATAGCTGCGGTCGTCGTCAGATGTATCGTAGTTGAAGGCGGCGCGCATCATAGCCTCGGTCTTCTCCATGAGTGCGCGCCCCTTGTACGGGCGCCCCTGTATATCCACCTGCCTGAACGAGCCGTCGATATTCATAGGCAGCGACGCATGGAAGAGAAGATTGGAATTATATATTCCGTACATGGAGCCATGGCTTAGCAACAGCTTCACATGGCGTGCAAGCTTGTCGCTCACACGGAACGAATGGCGGAGCTTGCACACAAGGTCGGCTTCTTCGGGGCTGAGGCGATACGGGTCGGCCGGGTCTACGGTCGGGAAGTTTATCGATGTCATCACATACTCGCGGCCGTCGAGCATGAGCACTCCGCGATTGTAGTCCACATGTTGCAGCAGCAATCTGTCGTCCATGCGCCACTCTGGATGTCGGCGTATAAGCTCAGCCTCCAGCTTGAACTGCAGCACGGCAATCGCCTTGTGCATACGCGCTATCAGGCGCCTGTTCTTGTCGCTGATGTCGGTGGTGTCGTCATCCACCTTAGGCTCGAAGCCTTCGCACTCGTCATCGCCGTACACCTCCATAGCAAAGGTGGCGAGCGGCAGCAGATTTATGCCGTAGCCGTCTTCGAGCGTGGCAAGGTTGGCATAGCGCAGCGATATGCGCAGCACATTCGCTATCGAGGCCATATTTCCGGCGGCCGCTCCCATCCACAGAGCGTCGTGGTTGCCCCACTGGAAGTCGAACTTATCGTAAGCCGCCAGCGTATCCATAATTATATGCGCGCCGGAACCTCGGTCGTACACGTCGCCGAGAATATGCAGCTGGTCGATGCTAAGGCGCTGTATTACATTGCACATGGCCACAATAAAGGCGTCGGCCTGCCCCGTCGAGATAATAGTCTCGATAATACGGATGAAATAAGCCTGCTTGTTTTCCACCGATGGAGACTCGTGCAGCAGCTCCTCGATTATATAGGCAAATGCCGGGGGGAGCGCCTTGCGCACCTTGGAGCGCGTATACTTCGACGATACCGACTGAAGCACCTTCACAAGGCGGTAAAGCGTAATATTATAGAAATCAGAGAGGTTCACCGAGCTGTCTTCGGTGATATATTCGAGTTTCTTCTCGGGATAATAAATCAGGGTGCAGAGCTCGCGTATATCCGACGACGCGAGCGATGTTCCGAATATCTCGGTAACCTTACGCTTGATATTGCCCGATGCGTTACGGAGTATGTGTATGAATGCCTCATGTTCGCCGTGCAGGTCGGCGACAAAGTGCTCGGTACCTTTGGGCAAGTTCATAATGGCCTCAAGATTGATAATCTCGGTAGAGGCCGCACTGATATTGGGGAACGAATTGGAGAGCAATTCGAGCACCCTGCGGTCGGCATCGGCTTTCTCGGGGGTAATATCCGGCCGAGACGGAAGCTTCATACTTGTCATACGATAAATTTATAATACTCCTTTAGAACGTTACACCAAGCTTAACTGTTGCATAATGCAGGTCGGTAAAATCGTGCGTCATCTCCGGCCCGACAACCTGCTTGCGCTGCATGTAGGTATATACCAGCACCATGTGAGAAGAGAACTTGGCAGAAGAAGCGAGCCTTATACCAATCCCGGTAGAGCCGTACACTCCCTCCTGGCGATGCTTGTGCTCAAGATAATTGAGCGAGAGGCCGCCCTTCAGCTCCCAGAACACGCGTGTGGGACGGTCGGTAAAGTTCGTGCGGAAAAGGAGGAAGAAGGGGAACGAGCGGCACGAGTTGGAAATCATTATATTTCCCTGTGCTCCTACTCCGAGAAAGTTAATCCAGCCGCGACGCATGCCGAAAGCCAGCGACAGGTCGATTGAGCTCATGTCGTTGGCGCTCATGTCTATCGACGAGCCGAGGTCGGCACCCCAAGCAAACCGCACCTTTATCTCCTCTTCAGTATTTTTAGTCCGTGCTTTTGCAGTCGAGTTGCGCAACTTCTGCGCACGTTGCTGTTCGGCCGTGAGCGGAGCCGGTATCACCGATGTGTTGGTGCTCGTTACGGTTGTAGTTGTCATGGAACCCGCAGCGGCGTTCTCGGCCACCGTATCGGTGAAAATAACAATAGTGCCACGCTCCACAAACACAGTATCCTGCGCAGCGGTATGCGCCTTGGCGGCCACTGTGGCTACGAGTATGCCGAGTAAAAGTATTATTCGTTTCATTTCAGGATAAATGTCATTGACGACCAGTTGTCCAGCTCGGCCACCGACTGAAGCTCAAGGCCGGACGCCTTGGCGGCGGCGGCCACGATATCGCGGTCGTCGACATAGAAGCCGCTCACTGTGAGCCGTGCACCCGGCTTCATGGCGGCGGCGTATGCAGCCACGTCGGCCGTGATGATGTTTCGGTTGATGTTGGCAAGGAAGATGTCGGCGCTGCCGGCAAGAGGAGCCAGCGCAGAGGCATCGCCTTCCACTATATGCACGCAGGACGTGTCTCCGAGGTTCAGAGCCACATTATCCACGGCATTGGCGGCGGCGAAGGGGTCGATTTCTATGCCGGTCACTTCGCGTGCGCCGAGCATAGCGGCCAGAATGGCGAGAATACCCGTTCCCGTGCCCATGTCGATGACAGTGCGGCCACTTGCATCGCCTTCGAGGAGCGATTGCATCATAAGTGTTGTTGTGGCGTGGTGCCCTGTGCCGAAAGCCATACGCGGGTCTATCACGATGTCGAAACGCGCAGGCGGCACATCGGTGTGGAAACTGCTGTGCACAGCCACCTGACCGGCCACTACAATAGGCTTGAAATAATTGCGCTCCCATTCGCTGTTCCAGTCGCGCCCTTCCACAAAGGCGGCGCTCCAGCGCACATCGACGGGTATGACACATTCAGCCAAAGCATTTTCCACTCCGGCCTGCGTGTACTGCGCGGCAGGAACGTATGCCGTCATGGCGCTTCCGTCGTCGGCCGGTTCGAAACTTTCGTATCCCTCATCGGCCAGAGAGGCCGCTATCAAATCGCAGGCGTCGTTGTCGGCAGGCGACAGTACGAAATCAACCTTATAATAATCGTTCATTATCTGTTCTTGTTGGTGCACAAAGTTAATCATTTTTGCTTAAGCTATGAAAAATTTTCGTAAATTTGCGAGCAATAAGACGCCAAAGCGAAAGCCCATGACAGCCGACGATATCAAAGACAGTGCATCGGCGCAAGTGCTCTCCGAGTATTTGCGACGCACACACCGCCGATGTACCACAGAGCGCTATATGGTACTCGCCTCTGCCGAGAGCATGAGCGGACACTTCACCGTAGAAGAGCTCTGCGCACATCTTATCGCCAACGGCCGCAGGGTGGCCACAGCTACCGTGTACAGCACTCTTCAGATTTTGGTAGACTGCGGGCTGCTTCGACGACTGCACCTCAACGACGGCGCCATGCGCTACGAAGCTGCCTCTCCCACAAATCACCACCACCTGCTCTGCGTACGATGCGGCAAAATCAAAGACGTGCGCGAACCCGCAATCGAAGAAATGCTCAAGAGTAGACGATACTCGGCCTTCTCGCCGGCTTATTTCTCGCTGACGGTGTACGGCATCTGCTCCACTTGCGCACGAAAAGCGAAACAAGAATTGAAAAACAGAAAATAACCCATAATCCATGACAATGCTCTTTCCTCACTCTCACGTTCAGAACAACAAATATATATCACAGTAATGAAAGCCGACATTCTATTAGGCCTCCAGTGGGGCGACGAAGGTAAAGGTAAAATTGTTGACGTTCTCGCTCCCGACTACGACATCGTGGCCCGCTTCCAGGGCGGTCCCAACGCCGGGCACACCCTTGAGTTCGACGGGCACAAGCACGTACTCCGCTCTATTCCATCGGGCGTTTTCGCCAAAGGTTCCATCACAAACGTAATAGGCAACGGCGTGGTGCTCGACCCCGTACTCTTCCGCGGTGAGGCCGCCGACCTCGAAGCCGACGGCGTAGACCTTCACAGCATACTGCGCATATCCAAGAAAGCTCATCTTATCATGCCCACACACCGCCTGCTCGACGCTGCCGGCGAAGCTGCTATGGGTAAAGGTAAGATAGGCACTACAGGCAAAGGTATCGGCCCTACATACTCCGATAAAATATCGCGCCACGGTCTCCGCGTGGGCGACATCATCAGCGAAGACTTCGAGAATATATTCAAGGAAGCCCGCGACCGTCACGTGCGTGTACTCAGCGAAATGGGCGCCTCGGTAGACTTCGCCGACCTGAAACAGAAAGAGAGCGAATGGCTCGAAGCGATAGACTATCTTCGCGGATTTGAGCTAACCGACACTGAGCACTTCGTAAACAAAGCCCTCAATGACGACTGCAGCGTGCTGTGCGAAGGCGCTCAGGGCACAATGCTCGACATAGACTTCGGCTCCTATCCCTTCGTCACATCGAGCAACACCGTAGCAGCCGGCGCATGTACCGGCCTTGGCATAGCCCCCGGACGCATAGGACGCGTCTACGGCATATTCAAGGCTTACTGCACCCGCGTTGGCAGCGGTCCCTTCCCCACAGAGCTGTTCGACGCTACCGGCAAAGAAATCCGCTCGATAGGACATGAATACGGTGCCGTGACAGGACGCGAACGCCGATGCGGATGGCTCGACCTTGTGGCTCTGCGCTACGCCGTGATGATAAACGGCGCCACAAACCTCATAATGATGAAGAGCGACGTGCTCGACTCTTTCGAGGAAATCAAAGTGTGCACAGCCTACCGCCTCCCCGACGGTTCCGTAACAGAAGACTTCCCCTACTGCGTAGGACGCGACGCCGAAGGCCCTGCCGATGTAGAACCTATCTACGAAACAATCCCAGGCTGGCTCACCGACATATCCGCGGCTCGTCGCTACGAAGACCTTCCCGCAACGTTCCGCAACTACGTAAAATACATTGAAGAACAGGTAGGTGTACCCGTCTCGATTATATCCGTAGGCCCCGACCGCGAGCAGACCATACTTCGCTAAAACGAAGAAATAATAAATAAGAAATAAAAAATAAAATTTTTGCACGGAATTTTATTTTTTATTTCTTATTTTTACGCCGTAATTTCTATACCTGAAATCATCGGAAATAAAAATTTTTATTTCCTATATTTACATCTTATTTCTTCATACCATGGCTAAAGTCAAACCATTCAGAGGCATACGCCCGCCGCGCGAACTTGTCACCGAAGTGGCATCGCGCCCCTACGACGTTCTCAACAGCGAAGAAGCCCGCGCCGAAGCCGAAGGCAACCCACGCTCGCTGTACCATATAATCAAGCCTGAAATAGACTTCGCTCCCGGAACCGACGAGCACGCCCCCGAAGTATACGACAAAGCGGTAGAAAACTTCAAGGCCTTCCGCGACAATGGCTGGCTCATTCAGGACGAAAACGACCACTACTACATATACGCCCAGACCATGGACGGACGCACGCAGTACGGCATTGTGGTGGCGGCAAACGTGGAAGACTATATGCAGGGCCGCATCAAAAAGCATGAGCTTACCCGCCGAGACAAGGAAGAAGACCGCATGAAACACGTGCGCATCAACAACGCTAACATTGAGCCGGTATTCTTCGCATTCCCCGACAACGAAGAACTCGAAGAAATTATCCGCACCGTGACTACGGCTCCTGCCGAATACGATTTCACGGCTCCCGACGGCTTCGGACACCACTTCTGGGTAATCGACGACGACGAACTGAATGCCCGCGTAACAAAAGCATTCGCAGCCATTCCCTACCTCTATATCGCCGACGGACACCACCGCTCGGCTGCTGCCGCACTCGTAGGCGACGAAAAGGCCCGAATGAATCCCGACCACCGGGGCGACGAGGAATACAACTACTTCCTTGCTGTGGCATTCCCCGCTTCCCACCTCAAAATCATAGACTACAACCGCGTGGTGCGCGACCTCAACGGCCTTTCGCCCGCCGAGTTCCTTGAGCGCATAGAGCGCAACTTCGTCATCGAAGACAAAGGCACCGAGGTCTACACTCCGCAGGCCCTGCACAACTTCGCTCTCTATCTCGAAGGCCGCTGGTACTCGCTCACCGCACGCCCCGGCACATACAACGACAACGACCCCATAGGCGTACTCGACGTAACAATATCATCCGACCTTATCCTGCGCGATATAATAGGCATCACCGACCTACGCTCCGACAAGCGCATCGACTTCGTAGGCGGCATCCGCGGACTGGGCGAACTCAAACGCCGCGTCGACTCCGGCGAAATGGCCTTTGCCCTCGCGCTCTACCCTGTAAGCATGAAGCAGCTCATGGATATTGCCGACACGGGCAACATCATGCCGCCCAAGACCACATGGTTTGAGCCAAAATTGCGCTCAGGCCTGGTAATCCACTCACTCGAAGGTTAACAGATGTTAAACACCGGATGCCTTATTAAACCTTGACAAACCTAAGCTGTCATAAGTATAGTAATAAGACATTCTGAGTTTAGCACAAAAGACACCGGGCCTCATCACTGCCCGCAAGAAACTAACTTTTACATCATAGAAAGCCCCGACTCGCGAAGAATCGGGGCTTCCGTTTTTTATGTACTTCCCTTGCTACTTCCCGGCGATGAAAGCGCGGGCAGTCTCTATATCGCCGGCATGGTCTACATCGACAATCTTGGGGAAAGGAAAGGCGCGCAGATGCATACCGGCATCGATGAGTGCACGCTGATAGTTGCGCATACGGCTCACTCCACGCTCCATGCAGTCGGCAAGAATGTCGAGCGCAGGCGCAGTGAGACCATAGATACCACCCGAGATATAGCGGTCGTGGCCGTTGGGCGCATCACGGAAGGCCGTGATGAAGCCTTCGGCATCGGTATCTACATAGAGGGGCTTCTCGTCGTCGATAAAATCCGTTACGCCAAAACATCCGTCGGCACTGTCATCGTTGTCGAAAGCCTCGGCATAGCGCACGAAATCGGGCTGACGGAATATTGTGTCGACGGTAGTAAGGATGAACTTGCCTTCCGAGAAACCGCGCGACACTTCATAAAAGCTGTGCATGGAGCTGGGTGTGGACTTCACCGTAAGGCGAAGCGGAAAAGGCAGCGTCGGTGCTATTTCTTCGATATACTCGCGCACAGCCGTCATCTGCTCGTTTACTATGATGCTCAGTGTCTCTGGCTTATAGGACGCAAAGATATCGATAAGGCGGCGTATCATGGGGCGCCCGTCTAGGTCGACAAGCGGCTTGGGCACAACCACACCTTCCTGTACGAGCCGCGAGCCTTCGCCGGCGGCAATTATGGCGTAGTTCATTGTTTCTCGCTTTTTTCGTTTTTGTCACTCTTTTCGGGGCGCTCGCTCTTGTCGGTATGCTGGCGGCGCAACGGACGACTGTATGCCTCGTCGTACGATGCACGGTTGCGGAAAATGTCGATAGCGGCATAGAGGGCATTGCGCAGCGACTCGGGCGACGCTTCGTTCTTTCCTGCAATATCGTAGCCTGTGCCGTGGTCGGGCGAAGTGCGCACAAACGGCAGACCGGCAGTGAAATTTACACCGGCGTCCATTGCGAGGGTCTTGAAGGGGGCGAGACCCTGGTCGTGGTACATGGCAAGCACGCCGTCGAAAGCCTTGTAGTTGCCGCTGCCGAAGAAGCCGTCGGCAGCGTACGGGCCAAACGCCACTATTCGCTTGTCGCGCGCCTCGGCAAGCGCCGGAGCTATCACTTCGGCCTCTTCAGTACCGAGCAAACCTTCCTCGCCGGCATGCGGGTTAAGCGACAGTACGGCGATACGCGGAGCCTGCACCCCGAAGTCGCGGCGTAGCGAACGGTCGAAAAGCTCGAGCTTCTCCACTATCACTTCCTTGGTAATCGCTTCGGAGACTTTAGATACAGGCACGTGGGTTGTGACAAGAGCCACACGGAGCTCGCCGGCGCAAAGCACCATAAGGGCCTTGGAATTTTTGTCGCCGTCGGAGAGCGAGGTCTCAAGATATTCGGTGTGGCCGGGGAAATGGAATGTGGGGCTTTGTATGGTGTGCTTGTTGATTGGCGCGGTCACCAGCACGTCGATGTCGCCATTGCGCAAATCAGCCACGGCAGCTTCGAGCGCCGACAGAGCTGCAACTCCGGCAGCCTCGGCAGGCATGCCGGGGTCTATCTTGAGGTCTTCGCCTACTACGTTTACGATGTTGAACGCGTTCTCTTTGGCATCGGCGGCGCTATCGACTCGGTTGAACTGAACAGGCGGCAGCTCCATTGCCTTACGGTAGAACGACGCAGCCTTGGCAGAGCCGTAGACAGTGACGGTGCACAAGTCGGCCAAGCGGGTGTCTTCAAGCATCTTGAGGATAATCTCATAGCCGATGCCGTTAGTGTCGCCGTGGGTGATACCCACATGTATTTTATTGTTTTTCAATTTAGTACTTATTATATTCGGTTTATAAATCCGACAAAGACTCTTTGGCGGTCTTCTTGGCCTTCCCGGCGAGCATGCCACAGGCGGCCATGATGTCTTCGCCACGCGATGCCCTTATGGTGGCCGTAATGCCGGCTTCGTTGAGGTAATCACGGAAGCGCTCCATTGTAGAGCGGTCGGACGGACGGCCTTCAAAGCCGGGTGTGCGGTGAAAGCGGATAAGGTTCACACGGGCATGGCTGCCTCGCAGCAAGCGCACAAGTGCGTCGGCGTGGCGCTCGTCATCGTTCATACCGGCAAACATGGTGTACTCTACCGAGAACCTGCGCTGGTGTGCGAAATCGTACTCGCGGATAACGGGCATCACCTCACGCAGCGGGAACGCCTTCTCTACAGGCATTATATCCTGACGCTCAGTCGCAAAGGGGCTGTGAACGCTCAGCGCTATGTGCACCTGCGTATCGGCAAGAAAACGCCTGAGGCCGTCGATCTTGCCTATTGTGGACACTGTGATGCGGCGCGGACTCCATGCCATGCCCCATGGAGAGGTGAGTATCTCGACCGCAGGAAGAACGGCGCCGAGATTATCGGCAGGCTCACCCATGCCCATAAACACTATGTTTGTAAGGGTCTCACTTTCGGGAATGGAGAGTACCTGATTGATGATGTCGCACGCATCAAGGTTGCCTTGCCAGCCCCCCTGGCCTGTCATGCAGAAGCGGCAGCCCATGCGACAGCCTGCCTGCGACGAGACACAGAGTGTGGCGCGCTCCTTATCGGGAATGTACACCGCCTCCACATCGCGGCCGCCACGTCCGGCAAAGAGATACTTGACAGTGCCGTCGGAGCTTCGGGCCTCGGCGAGAGGCTCCTCACGCCCTACCGCATACCCTTTTTCCACAAGTGCAGCGCGAGCACGCTTGGGCAGGTCGGTCATCGCGTCGATGTCGCTTACACGCTTCTGATACAGCCATACAGCCATCTGCCTGGCCGCAAAAGGGCGCAGACCTATCTCGGCGGCTACGTCGCCAAGCTGCGCAAGTGTTAGTCCGAGGAGTTTCTTCATCAATTAAGCTGTCGGGCAAGAGAGGCAATGGCTCGCGAAGCGGGCACACCGTTGTATAATATCGAATAGACGGCGGTGAGAATAGGCATATCCACGCCGTGAAGCTTGTTGATGTCGTAGATGCACTTTGTGCCGTAGAACCCTTCGGCAGTCTGCTCCATCTCCATTCGGGCCGACTTCACAGAGTAGCCCCGTCCTATCATCGAGCCGAAGTTGTGGTTGCGCGAGAAGCGCGAGTAAGCCGTCACGAGCAGGTCTCCGAGATATACCGAGTCGCATATCTGTCGAGGCCGCGGAGCCACTTCGGAAAGAAAACGCTCCATTTCGCGGATAGCGTTGGAAATCAGGATTGCTGTCATGTTGTCGCCTATCTTCATGCCGTGAATTATACCGGCGGCGATAGCGTACACATTTTTCAGCACGGCGCCATACTCTATACCCTCAACATCGGTCGAGGTGATGGCGTGGCTGCGCTTACTCTCGAGAACCGAGGCGAAGAGCGAGGCCAGATGCACATCGGCACAGCCTACCGTGAGATACGACGGGCGGTCGAGCGCGACCTCTTCGGCATGGCATGGTCCGGAAACGACAAGCACACGGTCGCGGCTCACTCCGAAGTGGTTCACCATATAGTCCGAAATAAGCTCGTTGGACTCGGGTACGATGCCTTTGACCGCCGACACCACAGACTTGCCGGAGATGTCGGTTTTAATCTTGTTTACGTGGCTGAGGAAATACGGCGACGGTGTTACAAACAGCAGTGTGTCAGCCACCGAACACACATCGTTGATGTCGCTTGAAAAATTTATGCGGTCGATATCGAAAACCACATCGGTAAGATAAGCGGGATTATGCCTCAGATGTTTGAAATCTTCGATGCGGTCGTCGCGACGCATATACCAGGTTATGGTATCGCAGTTCTGCAACAGCAGTTTGGCCAACGCGGTGGCCCAACTGCCGCCGCCCATCACTGCTATGTGTCCGGGAAATAACACGGCGTATTTGAGTATTAAGAATTAAAAATTGAGAGGTTTTGCCTCATATTTCCAACAAATTACGAGGCAAAATCTCTCATTATATATTTATGCCTGAAGAGCCTTGGCTGCCTCTATCCACGCGGTCACGCCCTCCATGCCGGGATTGGCAAGGCCGAGCTTGTTTTTCTTGTTTATGCCACACAGCTCCTGGAAAAGCTTGCCGGGAGTAGCCTGTGCAAGTGCGGCAACGGTGAGCACACCGCTCTTCTGCAGGGGCGCATACCAGTCGGCCGGAACGCCAACGGCGGCGAAAGCCTCGGCGTTATCGCGTTTTTCAACCTTCTCGGGGCGCATCTGGGGGAAGAGAAGCACCTCCTGGATAGCCTGCTGGCCTGTCATGAGCATCACCAAACGGTCCATGCCGATACCCATGCCCGATGTCGGGGGCATGCCGTACTCGAGGGCTCGTATAAAGTCGGCGTCGATAATCATGGCCTCGTCATCGCCCTTCTCGCCGAGTCGCATCTGCTCTACAAAGCGCCCATACTGGTCAATAGGGTCATTAAGCTCGCTGTATGCGTTTGCAAGCTCCTTGCCGTTTACCATAAGCTCGAAGCGCTCGGTAAGCTCCGGATTATCGCGATGACGCTTGGTAAGTGGCGACATCTCAATAGGATAGTCCGTTATAAATGTAGGCTGGATGTATGTACCCTCGCACTTCTCACCGAAGATTTCGTCGATGAGTTTGCCCTTGCCCATAGTGTTGTCTACCTCGATGCCGAGGCTGCGGGCGGCGGCGCGCAGCTGCTCTTCGTCCATGCCGGTGATGTCGACACCGGTGTGCTCCTTGATAGCCTGTGCCATAGTGACACGCGGGAAGGGAGCCTTGAAGCTGATGACATTGTCGCCCACCTTGACCTCGGTGGTGCCGTTGACATCCATACAGATTTTCTCCAGCATGTGTTCGGTAAAGTTCATCATCCAGTTGTAGTCCTTGTAGGCCACGTATATCTCCATGCAGGTAAACTCGGGGTTATGGGTGCGATCCATACCCTCGTTGCGGAAGTTCTTGGAGAACTCGTACACACCCTCGAAGCCGCCTACGATAAGGCGCTTGAGGTATAGCTCGTCGGCGATGCGGAGATAGAGCGGAATGTCGAGAGCATTGTGGTGTGTGATGAACGGACGCGCCGATGCACCGCCGGGGATAGACTGGAGAATAGGAGTCTCCACTTCGATGTATCCAGCAGTGTTGAAGTACTCTCTCATAGAGTTGTACACCTTGGTGCGCTTGAGGAAGATTTCCTTAACTCCGTCGTTCACGATAAGGTCTACATAGCGACGGCGGTAGCGCATCTCGGGGTCATCGAAGGCATCATATGTCACGCCGTCCTTAACCTTCACGACAGGAAGCGGGCGGAGGCTCTTGCTGAGCACAGCGAGCTGCTGCGCATGCACTGAAATCTCGCCTGTCTGTGTGCGGAACACATAGCCCTTCACGCCGATGAAGTCGCCGATGTCGAGCAACTTCTTGAATACAACGTTGTAGAGGTCTTTGTTTTCGTCGGGGCATATTTCATCGCGGGAGATATAGACCTGTATGCGGCCTTTGGAGTCCTGCAGCTCCACAAACGACGCCTTGCCCATGATGCGACGGCTCATTATGCGTCCGGCCACCGACACCTCGCGCACGGGCGCGTCGTCGGCAAAAGAGGCCTTGATTTCATCGCTGTGACCTGTTACAGTATATTCGGGTGCGGGATAAGGCTCTATGCCCATCTCGCGGAGTGCGGCCATACTACCGCGGCGTATCTGTTCCTGTTCGCTCAGTTCAAGAGGATTCATATTGCGTAAGTGTATCTTAAAAATCTGTTTGAGGTGCAAATTTAGCAATAAATCGTGAGACTACCGAAACAAGGCATGAAAATCAGCACTTTTCAGACTCCGGCACATCAACAAAAAAAATTGCGGAGTACATAATAATTGCGTAATTTTACAAGAAAATAAACTCATGATATTAGAAACCGAACGGCTCACATTACGCCCCTGGAAAACAAGCGATGCCGAAAGCCTCTACCGCTACGCCAGGGACGAGCGCGTGGGATTTCCCGCCGGCTGGCCTCCTCACGGTAGCGTAGCCGACAGCAAAGAGATAATACGCACCGTATTTTCGCAGGACGGCGTATTCGCAGTAACACTGAAAGGCCAAGACACCGCAATAGGCTGCATAGGACTTATACGTGGCGCCGCGAGCAACTTACCGATAAGCGACAACGAAGGCGAAATTTCGTACTGGATTGGTGTTCCGTTCTGGGGACTGGGACTAATTCCAGAGGCCATGCGGGAAATTATCAGATACGGCTTTGAAGAACTTGCCCTTACAAACCTATGGTGCTGCTATTTCGACGGCAACGAAAAATCGCGCCGCACACAGAAAAAATGCGGCTTCCGCCACCACCATACCAACCCAGAGCAGTATTTCCCTCTTACCGACGACCGCCGCGTGGAGCACGTAAGCCGCCTTACAAAGGACGAGTGGCTGAAGGTGTAATAAGCGAATTTGACACTTTGGTAAACCAACGGAGCGGTCGAGCTACACAAGCCGACAAAGTGGATTGCAACCGAGTACTTCCGTCTTCCCTTCCGATGGCGGGTCTGTGGATGAGAAAGGGAAGCGGAAGTACTCGGAATAAAGCCCCGCTTACGTAAGTGAAGTGGATAGGGGAACGCCTTACGGCGTACGACGACAGAATGTCGCCGTTCCTCAATGGCGCGGAACGTCTGCCTCCAAAAAGAAAACGCGGCTGTTGCTTCATGCAATGCCGCGTTTAAATATGTGATTCGAGCGGGCCTTGTGAGAGTGGTGTTATCTTGTTGATTTTCAATTTGTTGGTTGATATAATTGAGAAGCAATGTACCACGGTTTGTACCACATTTTCCGCTCTATTTTGGAGGGCAAAATTGCCCTGATTTAT
>VSPE01000025.1 GCA_009775225.1 Muribaculaceae bacterium
TCCCTCCTCGTAAACTGCACCTTAACATAAAATTCACCACCCTGTCATTAACAATGATTATTAAACAACCTCTAAATTCTCGCCATGGCCAAGACAAAGACCAAGACTATGTGGTTCTGCACTTCCTGCGGAGCCGACTCTCCAAAGTGGACGGGCAAGTGCCCCGCGTGCGGAGAATGGAATACCATGGTAGAAGAAAAGGTGTGCGGCACCACAACATCGGCTTCGTCGGCTATGCCTCTGCGCCCCAAGAGCACGCCTCTGCCGGTAAACAGCATAGAGGCTGTAGATGAGCCTCGTTTCCACATGCCCAGCGAAGAGCTGAACCGCGTGCTCGGCGGCGGCCTTGTCAAAGGCTCGATAGTGCTTCTCGGCGGTGAGCCGGGCATAGGCAAGTCGACTCTCATCCTTCAGAACCTTTTGGCTATACGCAAGCGCCGCATACTGTATGTGTCCGGGGAGGAAAGCGCGACACAGCTCAAACTACGAGCCGACCGCATAGGGCGCGGCAGCGACAACCTCTACATCGTGTGTGAGACTTCGCTCGAAAATATTTTCTCGCATATCGAAGACACTGCTCCTGACATCCTTGTGGTGGACTCGATACAGACTATAGCCACCGACACGCTAGACTCGTCGGCAGGCAGCGTGAGCCAGGTGCGCGAATGTGCCGCAGCACTGCTCAAGTTTGCCAAGGAGAGCGGCGTGCCCGTGATACTGATAGGGCACATCAACAAGGAAGGGACTCTTGCAGGGCCTAAGGTGCTGGAGCATATTGTGGACGCGGTGCTACAGTTCGAAGGAGACCGCCAGTATATGTACCGTCTTCTCAGGGCTATCAAGAACCGCTTCGGCAGCACGTCGGAGTTGGGTATCTATGAAATGGAGCAGCGAGGTCTCCGCGAGGTTACAAACCCGTCGGAGATGCTTCTGAGCCACTCCGAGAGCGAAGAGCTGTCGGGCGTGGCAATAGGTGTGACTCTCGAAGGTATGCGCCCCTTCCTAATTGAGGCGCAGGCTCTGGTGAGCACGGCAGCCTACGGCACTCCACAGCGCTCAGTGACGGGGTTCGACGCCAAGCGCATGAATATGCTACTGGCGGTGCTCGAGAAACGAGTAGGCTTCAAGCTTGGCTCCAAAGATGTGTTTCTGAATATTGCGGGCGGTCTTAAGGTGAATGACCCTGCGCTCGACCTGGGTGTTATTGCCGCTATCCTTTCGAGCAATGTCGATATGGCTATTCCCCGGAACTGGTGTATGGCAGGCGAGGTTGGTCTGTCGGGCGAAATCCGTCCTGTGACCCGCATTGAGCAGCGTATCGCCGAGGCCGAAAAGCTCGGGATGACTGATATGCTTATTCCCGCACGCAACATCAAGGGTTTCGACACAAGCAAGCTTTCGATAAGGCTTCACGAGGTGGCTAAGGTTAGCGATGCTTTCCGTGTACTTTTCGGATAAGCATTTCGCCGATACTTTCCAATATACCAAATAATTAAGACTATTTAAAAACAATTTTTTGTAAAGCCGAAATCACGGAGCATGGGCTTGTGGATAGCACCATCAATGGAGTGTCGGAGACACGACCGACAGCTATTGACTCAACGTACTATCGCGCAGGTCTCCGACCACTGTTTTACCATTTATCCAAACGTACTTAAACAAATGCGCCGTGGTTTCGGCCTGGGCCATACTTCCGGCCTCTTCCCGGCAGGAAGTAGCGAGGGGACGGCCTTCCTTGCGGATGACCGTCCCCTGTAATATGTAGTGAGGATTGTCTACGGATTATTTTGCGGCTTCGGTCTGGAGACGTGCGTTCAGACCTTCGATAATCTCGGCAGTGATATCGAGGGCGGGGTTGAAGTAGACACCGGCTTCGCGGAGAAGAATAGCGTCGTAGCCTCGTGTGGCGTTGTAGTCGCGCACGAAGTTGTTGATAGAGTCGGAGAGGCGGGCGCGAATTGCGAGGTCGGCCTGAGCGAGACGCTGCTGCTGAGTGTTGAGGTAGTTCTCAGCTTCCTGACCTTTCTTCTGGAAGCTCTGCATGTCGGCGTCCATAGAAGCCTGCGAAAGATATATGTTGTTCTGCTGCTTCTGACCGATGTTGTTGGCCATGTTCTGCAGCTCGCGCTGCTTAGACTCATGCCACTGCTGGAGGCGGTTTACTTCGCGCTGCTGCTCTTCGAGGAGCTGCTGAGCGAGTTTGTACTCACGCATTACAGAGTCGGCGTCGATATATCGTATGTTTGTAACAACTGCAGGAGCTGCTTCGGTGTCGGCTGTTGCGGCAGTGGCTGTTTCAGCGGTTCCGGCAGCCTTGTCGGAGCAAGCTGCAGCAGCGGCTATCACGGCGACTGAGAGAATAGATTTTACTGTTAAGGACAGTTTTTTCATTCGAGGATATTCGGTTGTGAAGCGTTTAAGGTTAAGTTGGTTGCTTCAGGTTCGTATTATTGCTGCAAAGATAAGTGTTTTTACCCAATGTTGTACCGATTTTCACAATCATTAATATAACCTGTGTTGCGATACAAATCCACACCGCCTCGCACATACACTCCGGCGGATGTAGGATGCTGTGGCTGAGGCTATATATGCAGGCCGAAAATACACGAGTTTTCTATTTTTCACAAATTTTATTTTTACGCTCCAATTTAATTTCGTAATTTTAGGCCGCACAAAGATGATGCGAGACATCATTTTTTTAGAAAACCGTATTCATAAACCTACTAAATACAAGATACCGCGACATGACAATCAAAGACCTTAAGCCTGCCCTTGTTTTCTCGATTTTCGACGAAATCAACCAGGTCCCCCGCCCTTCCAAAAAGGAAGAGAAGATTCGTCAATATCTGCTTGACTTTGCCGCCAAGCACAATATAGAAGTCAAGACAGACACCATTGGCAATGTGGTTATGCGCAAGCCCGCCACACCCGGCAAAGAAAATGCTCCTACTGTAGTACTCCAGTCGCACATGGACATGGTGTGCGAGAGCAACGACAAGAGCTTCGACTTCACCACCCAGCCTATCCGCACTATTGTAGACGGTGAATGGCTTCGCGCCGACGGTACCACCCTCGGAGCCGACAACGGCATCGGCATGGCTGCGTCGCTGGCCGTAATGGTAGACAAAGACCTTGTACACGGCCCTGTGGAAGCACTCTTCACGGTAGATGAAGAAACCGGCCTTACCGGCGCCAACAACCTGGGCGACGGCATGCTTACCGGCTCGATACTCCTTAACCTTGACTCGGAAGACGATGCCGAGATATTTGTAGGCTGTGCCGGCGGCGTAGACACTACCTGTCTGTTCAGCTACAAGCGCTCTTTCGCACCCACCGATTTCCACTACTTCAAGATGGATATTTCGGGCCTTCTCGGCGGCCACTCGGGCGGCGACATCCACCAGGGCCGCGCCAACGCCAACAAGCTGCTCGCACGCTTCCTCTTCGGGCTGAGCCTGGAGCATGGGGTATCGCTCTGCGAAATCGACGGCGGCAACCTGCGCAACGCCATTCCGCGCGCCGCACACGCCGTGTTCGGCGTAGACACCTCGCGCAAAGAGCAGGTGCGCGTAGCCTTCAACAAATTCGCAGCTGATGTAGAGCGTGAATACGCAGGACTCGAAACAGGCATGAAATTCGAGCTTACCACCGTCGAACGCCCCGAATACGCAGTTGACTCCGAGACAAGCCGCAACCTTATCGAAGCGCTTTACAGCGCACCTCACGGCGTGATTTCGATGAGCCGCGACCTCGAAGGGCTGGTAGAGACATCGACCAACCTCGCATCGGTGAAGATGCAGCCCGACAACAAAATTCTTGTGACCACCTCGCAGCGCTCGTCGGTAGAGTCGCGCAAATGGGATATCGCATATCAGGTAGAAGCGCTCTTCCGTCTTGCCGGCGCAGAAGTGACACACGGCGATGGCTACCCCGGCTGGGCTCCCAACATGAACTCTCCTATCATGCACATCGCATCGGAGGCATACGAAGAGCTTTACGGTGTTAAGCCTGCCATCAAGGCTATCCATGCCGGCCTGGAGTGCGGACTCTTCCTCCAGAAGTATCCCCACCTCGACATGGTATCGTTCGGCCCGACCCTGCGCGACGTGCACTCACCCAGCGAACGTATGCACATTCCGGCCGTAGAACGTTTCTGGGGTCAGCTCACACGCACCCTCGAAAAAGTAGCCGACCTTAAATAAGACTATCTTACAATGGCGGTGCGCTACGGCATGGGCCGGCTCACCGCCATTGTCATCATTATACACCACCGCCTATCAGACTCCTTATATACATAGCCATGACAGCACTCGCCGCGACCTACACCACGGCGAACGATATGGATTGCACCTATACGGCCGACAGCCGGCTCTCGGTAATGGAACAGATACTCGGCGGCATAGACGCGCAAGGACGCCGATATATAATTATCGACGACGATACCCTGCACATTTCGTTTATCCCACCGGCCGACGGCCCCAAGCATACCGGGCCACTCACAGAAGAAGACTTCGAGGAGGTGGCAGCGGCTCTTGATGTTGAGGCAGCCGCAATCCGGGCTATCGTAGAAATCGAGACCGGACGCACCCGAAAGGGATTTCATGCCGAGGGGAAACCTATTATAAATTTCGACCTGCCGGTATTCAGGCGCGCCGCCACACGTCGCGGCATCAACCTGGTCAAGCACAGCTCCAGCCCGGCGCTCAAGCCTGTCAACATAAAGAAATACGGAGGCCAGCAGGCCGCCCAGCAAGCCCGCTTCGATGCGGCGCTCGCTATCGACAGCATTGCGGCCATTGAGAGCACTTTCTGGGGGATGTTCCAGATAGGAGGCTTCAACTGGAAACTATGCGGCATGCCGTCGCGCGAAGAGTTTGTGAAAATGATGTCGCGCTCGGAATACGACCAGCTGCGCCTCTTTGCCAACTACATGGAGAACACAGGGCTTGTAAAACATCTCAAGGCCAAGAACTGGGCCGCCTTCGCGCGGATATACAACGGGCCTTCGTATGCCTCGCGCGGCTATCACACACGCATGGCGGCTGCTTACCGCAAGTATAGCGGTAAATAAATTATCACAGCGGCAAGCCGCTTGTTTCAGCCGGCATTGCCTGTAAATTCAGTTATCAATTAAGGAAATCGACCGATATGCCAAGCTGCAGACGCGCCGGGTTCAGCGGGTAGTAAGGCATCGAGAAATAATTGTCTCCGCCGAAGAGGCCTTTGTTGGCATGCGAGTACATGACGAAGAAGCGTGCGCGGCTGAGCTTCATATTTAGGTATGCGTTGCAGAACGGATAGTTGCCCACCATATTCTCGCGCTGATTGGCAAAGGAGGCGAGAGCGGGCTGATACAGCGGCGCGTAGTACCGTGTGTAATAGTCGCAGTCGATGCCGAACTGCACATTGAGTGTGGCCACACGGAATAAGAGGTACATATTGGAGTACACAGCGAGCTTCGGGAGCGGCAGCACATTGTCGTCGGTAGAAGTCTGGTATGTAATGGAGTTTTCCCAGTTCCAGATACCGAAGCGCAGTTTCTGCTTGAGCGACAGCGAGAGCACCTGCACGGAACCACCATGCTGACGGGGCAGGCCATCGGCGCCTAAATAGATATGATTTTGCAGGTTGGTGAGGCTCGCTCTGAAATTGGTACCTGTGCGGCCGAGATTGAGCTGACCGCCGAAAGAGACGTCGCGCTGCTTACCGAAGTTGTTTTTCCAGATGAAGTGATTGGAGATGTAACGCTGCATCAGCAGGGGTGCCGCAGTATTGTGAAAGCGCCCGAAAGCCGTTATGTCGACGCTGTCGCCTAGGAACTTGAAGCGAGTTGAGAGTTCACCGTCGACCTTAAGGTCTCCCGCAACATCGCCCACGAAACCAAGCTCGGCAGTGGCGGCATAGCGTATGAGCGAGCCTTTCTGCTTTGTCAGTTGGGCACCCACCCACATGAGCTGCTGCGTTGCCTTGGGGTCGAAAGTTCCTATTCCTTCGGGGAAGGGAGTGAGCGCGAGGTTGGCACGGTCGAGAGTATCGGGCGTAAAGGTGTAGCGTCGCATCTGATGTGTGACATAGGCCGCAAGACCGAACTTGGCATACTTGTGGAAACCTTCGATGAGCGAAACACCCACGGTGTTGGTGAGGGCCCAGTACGAGGTCTCGTCGCGTGTGAAATCGGGGTTAAGATAAGTATGCTCAAAAAACTTGCTTGTCTCCGACGACATACCGTCGACGAACAGGTGTTTGTCGGAATTGAAACGAAGAGTGTATATGAATGACGAAACAGGAATGTATATGCGTCGGGTAGTGGTATCATCGACCGCCTCTTCGTGCCAGTAACCCACTTTGTAGCGGTTGTTTACGTACAGTTCTGTACCGCGCAGACGAGTATGTGCGTCGTTGAGGTTTGTCGGGATTGCCTTCGGGTCGACCGAAGTTACACCGCCCTGCAGCTCTGCGGGGTCGGTTATATACAGCATATCTGTGATACCGCCGTTTTCCTTGTTGAGAAGATTGTAATTGTTGAAATAAGCCTGCATCTCGTATCGGTCGCCCATATACGAGCCGGAGAGGCCCCACGAAAGGTCTTTTGTGGCCTGACTGTTATAGCAGCCTTTTGAGTATATGAAATCAAGGAAAGCACCTACCTGTGCTCGCTTGTTGATATTGCCCGAGAAAGTGCCTTTGAGCCACTCCTGGGTGTTGTCGCGGCTGCCTGCGGTACTGAAGTCGACAATTGTCATGGGTATGCGCGTGTTATAGAAGCGCATCTTGTCGTGAGTTGGCATCCAGTGCTCGAGGGCGTCGGCGAAGAAGAAGTCGCTCATCGGCTTCCGCTCATGAAAAATCATATTAAGACCTTCGGCACCAAGATTTCCAGTCGTGACATAGGCATCGCTCACCATGGACGGCACGCTGCGGCGGTAAAGGTTTAATGAAAGAGTATCCATATCGGCCTCTTCGCGCAGGCCGAGAGGCGAAAGGAGCTTCCATGCGTAGCTTCGGCCTATTTCCTGCTTCTTTTTTGTGGCAATAGGGGAGCCGTCGGCATTGCGCTGCTGAGCCACGGCACCGGCCGCCATTACGAGCACGAGCACTACGGCCGATAAAGGGCGATATAGAGAGTGTATAAGTGTCTTTTTCATTTGCAGGCACAAAGTTAAGCATTTTCGCCCAACTATAGCGGCCTCGCGCGCGTTAAATTGAATAATGGCAACAAAAATGAAACAGGAAAAACTCCGCGGGCGAGCCCCCGTGGTTATAGCATGTGTGATAATAATACTCGGTGCAATAGGTATGATGCGGCGCTGCAAGGAAGATAGTGGCGCCTCGATAGCCATGCAGTATGTGAAGCCCGGCGGCGACACACTCGCCGTGGCCATAGAAATGAGTCCGCTCACTTACTCGCTCCACAACGACACGGCAGAAGGCTTTGACTACCAAATCCTTCGCGACATTACCGCCGAGCATGGCATTGTTGCGAAATTCTATCCCGTGGCCAACCTTGAAGACGCGTTCCGAGGGCTTTACAGCCACACCTACGACCTACTGGTGGGCTCACTGCCCTCGACCAACACACTCAAGCATCATTTCCCGGTGACTGATGCCGTGTACCTCGACAAGCAGGTGCTTGTGCAGCGTCGCGACAGCATAGGCGGACGCGGACCCGTGACTACACAGAACCAGTTGCTTCGCGACACCGTATGGGTAGCCGAAGGCTCGCCCTATCAGACGCGCCTGCGCAATATGTCGCGCGAGTTAGGCGAATCAATCTATGTGGTAAGCCCCGACAAATATTCGTCGGAGCATCTGGCTATCCTCACGGCGCTCGGCGAAGTGAAACAGGCCGTGGTAAACGAAGCGATAGCGCGCCGGATAGCAGCCGACTACCCTATTCTCGACATAGACACCCAGATTTCGTTCAACCAGTTCCAATGCTGGGCAGTGGCACCGGGCGACAGTACCCTGCTGGACTCACTGAATGTGTGGCTGAACAGCTTCAAGGGCACTCCCGCCTACCACAGACTCGCCGAAAAATATCTATAGGGCATCCTCTATTTATCGATAATTTTCCGTAACTTCGCGAATACAAACCTAACACCGCTTATAATGAGATTTACCTGGATACTGGCCGCGGCATTGCTCCTCGGCAGCTGCACGCAGAAAGCACCCGAGGAAAACAAACTCGTGATACTGCACACCAACGATACCCACTCGCAGACAGACCCGCTCTCCGACGGTCTGGGAGGAGTGATGCGCCGCAAAGCCATTATCGACAGCGTGCGCGCCGCAGAGAAGAATGTGCTGTTTGTCGACGCCGGCGATGCCGTGCAGGGCACTCTCTACTTCTACCTCTACGGCGGCAAGGTCGAGCAGGAAATAATGAATATCCTTGGTGTGGAAACCCGCATCCTCGGCAACCATGAGTTCGACAACGGCATAGACTCTCTCGCCTCGGTGCTCGCGCTCTCCGACGCCGAAAAAATCAGCACCAACTACAATCTCGACAACACCCCACTGGCCGGACAGTTCCAACCCTACACAATCAAAGAATACGGAGGCAAGCGCATAGGCATAATGGGCATAAACCTCGATCCCACGGGCATCATCACCAAAGGTAACTATGAAGGTCTCGAATTCCTTCCGATAGTAGCCACCGCCAACCTCACGGCCGAGAAGCTACGCAAGGAAGAAGGCGTAGACGCCGTAATAGCGCTTTCGCACATAGGTTACAATCCCAAGGGCCTCATTGGCGACTCCATACTCGCCACCAACTCGCGTGGCATCAACATTATAATAGGCGGACACTCTCACGACACAATAGACCCCGCCACGGAGCAGGGCGCACGCCGCTCACGTCTACGCAACCTCGACGGCGAGGAGGTCTTAGTGGTGCAGACAGGCAAATCAGGCCGTCGCATCGGCATGATTGAAATCAACCTCGACAGCCTTGGTCTTGGCGGCCATCCCTCGTACTCTCTGCTGCCCGTAAGCTCGCGCTATGACAGCTATACCGACGAAGACCTTGCAAAAGCACTGTCGCCATACACTGCCGGCGTGGACTCTCTGATGCACCTGTGGGTAGGAAAAAGCCCCAAGGCACTCGATGCCGAAGAGCCCGAGCTTCTGAACTACTTCACCGACTTCATCTTTGAAACAGGCAAAAAGCTGGCCGGAGGCGTAGACCTCGCCATCGCCAACAAGGGAGGCCTGCGCACCGACCTCCCCGCCGGAAAATTCTCCAAAGGGCATATCATCAATATGGTGCCTTTCGCAAACTATATTAATGTAATCGACGTGAAGGGCAGCGACCTGCTCGATGTATTCGATGTTATGGCCATGACTGACGGCAACGGCGTGAGCCGTAACGTGGCCGTCAAATACTCCAAAGATGATGACGGCGACGAGGCAGAAGCTGAGGAAGTGCTCGTGAACGGACGCCGTATCGACCCAGACAAGACTTATCGCGTAGCTACTATCGACTATCTCGCCAAAGGCGGCGACTATATGACCGGGTTGACTCACGGCAAACTCGTTGCGGCAAGCAAGGTTCCTGTCTACGACAGCCTGCTCGAGTATCTCGACACAAACAAGGGCCGGACCATAGGAGGCGACGCACGCCCGCGCTGGACTCTTGTGGAGGACTAATACGGTATACCCCTTTATCACGCCAATTATCACATTTCTATGAAATACACAATTCTCGCGGGCGCGCTGCTGGCACCACTTATGTCGGCAGCCGCGCTCACAAATCCGGAAAAACAGCACCAGGCAGGCGAGGCCGCCTGGGCCGACTCGGTATATAACACCCTCAGTGAGCGCGAACGCGTGGCACAGCTTGTGTTCGGCACCGTCAATCCCACAGAAGGCGACGCGTCGAAAGCTGTCGTGCGGCGCTTCGTAAAGAATGACGACTGCGGCGGCCTGCTCTTCTCGGGAGGCACCTACGCCCAGTATGTGTCGATGATTGATTATGCGCAGAGCATCGCCACGGTGCCGCTGCTGATAACATTCGACGGTGAATGGGGGCTTAACATGCGCATCAAAGAGGCGCCGCAGTTCCCCAAGAACATGGCCCTCGGAGCCATTACCGACTATAAGCTCATATACGAATACGGCAAGGAAATGGCACGCGAGTGCCGTCTGCTCGGAGTGAACGTGAACTTCGCACCCGATGCCGATGTAAACTCGAACCCTGCCAATCCCGTAATAGGCCAACGCTCGTTCGGCGAAGACCCAAAACGCGTGGCCAAAGCGTCTACGGCCTACTCGCTCGGCCTTGAGGACGGCGGCGTACAGGCCGTGGCCAAACATTTCCCAGGCCATGGCGACACCGACGTAGACTCCCACAAGGCTCTCCCGACGGTAGAACACAGCCGCGCGGCACTCGACAGCACCGACCTTGTCCCTTTCCGCGACTTCATAGCCGCCGGTTGCTCCGGTATAATGGTGGGCCATATAGCCGTGCCCGCACTCGATGCCTCGGGCAATCCGGCATCGCTTTCCAAGGCCATAAGCACCACATTTCTGCGCGATGAACTTGGCTTCGAAGGCATAGTGTACACCGATGCACTCGCCATGCGCGGAGCCGTAGACCCCAAGGGTCGCAACGTGGGTCTGGCCGCGCTCGACGCCGGCGCCGACGTGCTTCTCAATCCCACACAGCCGGCCAAGGCTATCGACGCCATAATGGCCGCTGTAGAAAGCGGAAAAATATCGCGGGGCTTGATAGAAGAGCGCTGCAAACGCCTACTTCGCTACAAATACATGCTCGGAGCAGGTCTGCGTCCGGCCGGCGACGCGGCCACTCTGCGCAAGCTGATTAACACACCCGAGGCCGAAGACCTCATCAAGCGACTCGCAGAGGCCTCTATCACCGTCCTCAAAGACAAGAACAGTATACTGCCGCTAGACCCGGCCAAAGCACAGAGGGTGGCTGTGGTAAACCTCGGTGCCGGCAGCGACAACGATTTCATATCCACCTGCCGCCTCTATACCGACATCGAAGCCCACTATACGAACGGCGAGGCCTTCTCGGCAGCTTCACTGGCTAAAATAAATGCCTGCGACGCAATCATTGCAGCCGTATACAACGACAAGCAGGCTACCCGCAACAATCTGGCACAGCTGGCCAAGGCTGCCGACAAGCCGGTGGTAGGCGTGTTTATGGTCAATCCATACCGAATGGCCAAGTTCTCGGCATCGCTGCCGTCGCTCTCGGCCATAGTGCTTGCCTATGAGGATATCGCCGCCGAACGCGTGAGCGCCGCCGAGGCCATTTTCGGAGGTATATCAGTGAGCGGACGCCTGCCCGTAAACCTCAAGGGCATAGCCAAGGCCGGCGAGGGCATAAGCTACGAAAAGAGCGCGCTCGGTTTCTCGTCGCCCACGGCAGAGGGCATGGCCGCCTGGCTTACCGACAGCCTCGATGCCGTGGTTCGCAAAGCGTTGGCTGCCGACGCTTTTCCGGGCTGTCAGCTGCTGGTGGCCCGCAACGGCAACATTGTGTACGACAAATCTTTCGGCCGACTATCATCAGGCAAAGACAGCCCCAAGGTTAACGACCGCACAGCATACGACCTCGCTTCGGTGAGCAAAGCCACAGGCACGCTCTCCGGCATCATGAAGGCTTACGACAAGGGACTGTTCAGCCTCGACGACACCCTCGGCAAGCTCATCCCCGAAATCACCGATTCGGCGAAGCGCTGCATAAGCGTGCGCGAGCTGCTCTACCACGAGACGGGGATGCCGGCTTCGCTCAACATGTTTACCACGATGATTGACTCAACATCGTATACCGGCAAACTCATCACTCCGAGATACGACAAGGCACACACAATAAAAATCCAACGACGCGCCTACGGCAACAACACGGCCAGACTGCGCTCCGACATCGTGGCCCGCACAGCAGGGAAGGATTTTCCCACCGAGGTTGCCAAAGGCTTATTCACAGGACGCCGCACTTACGATACTATAATGGGACGCATATACAATATCCCGCTCCGGGCAAGCAAAAAGTACAACTACTCGTGCCTGAATTTCTGCCTGCTCATGGATATAGAGCAACGCCTCATCGGGCGCCCACACGACGAGTTTGTAGGCGCGGAAATCTTCGGGCCGCTCGGCGCATACCGCACCGGCTACAAGCCGCACTCGGGCATAGGCACCTCTAACGTTGCGCCAACGGAGCACGACTCCTTCCTGCGCCGTCAGACTCTGAAAGGCTATGTGCACGACGAACTGGCGGCCTTCTCGGGTGGCGTACAGGGCAACGCAGGACTTTTCTCCAACGCGCGCGATATAGCCAAGTACTGCCAGCTGCTCCTCAACGGGGGCACCTACGGCGGCAAGCGGCTGCTTTCGCCCGAGACTGTGCGTCTGTTCACAACCGATAAAAGCCCGACATGCCGCCGCGGCCTCGGCTTCGACAAACCCGACATGGAGAACCCAGACTACTCCCCCACCTGCGAGGAGGCTCAGGCTAGCGTAATCGGGCATCTTGGCTTTACTGGCACGGTGTTCTGGGTCGACCCTGACCGCGAACTTATATTCGTGTTCCTCACCAACCGGGTCAATCCCACCCGCGACAACGCGGCTTTCAACCGCATAAACATCCGTCCACACCTGTTCAGTATTGTGAACCGCGCTATAACTTCGCCTGACAATATTTAAGACAGAAGGACAAATTTTGCATGGATTGTTTCCAAACAATTAAAACTAAGGGAAACAATTATATTTTCTTTTTTTTGAACAGGAAAAGGACTGGGAAGTCATTGAAAGACAAAATATTTTCATGGCTTGCCATGCCTTTCCGGCCCTTTCCGTGTTCTCCTCTCCCGCGAATACACGGGCGGCTACAGTGTTGATGCGCTTTTTACGCAACGATAAGCGCCGGAGGCTCGAGCTGTCACATTACGAGTTTGCGCACGCTCTGCGGCTTGATTCGTCGGTATGTTGTAAAGAAACCGCGCCTCCGGCGCTTTGCCCTGCGGGCAATAAAATCGTCCTCCTCTTCTACTGCCATAAGCAAGAATAAAACAGCGCCCCGCGATGACGCAGGGCGCTGTTTTATTCTTTAAACCGGAATTGATTATTCGCCGGGGATGATAGCTTCGCTGGGGCAAACAGAAGCGCAAGTGCCGCAGTCGATGCAGGTATCGGGGTCGATGTGATAGATGTCGCCTTCAGAGATAGCGCCCACGGGGCATTCGGGGAGGCAGGTGCCGCAAGCGACACATTTGTCGGTGATTACGTAAGCCATTGTAGTGATTGTTAGAATTTACGGATGTTATTTATCTTTGTAAGTGCAAATTTACGCTTTTTTTGGTAAGTTCAAACGATTTTATCGAGAATTTTAACCGACCATAGCGTCGATTACACTCTTGATATTGTCGGCCAACGATTTAGCCTCGGCTGCGGTGTGCGCTTCGGCATAAATGCGAATTATAGGCTCGGTATTGCTCTTGCGAAGGTGTACCCAGCTTTCGGCGAAGTCTATTTTCACGCCGTCGATGTCGGTAACCTGCTCGTGCGCATACTTGGTCTTTACGGCCGCGAGTATGGCGTCGACGTCGATGTCGGGAGTAAGCTCGATTTTCGACTTGTAGATTTCGTATGCCGGATAGTCTTTGCGAAGCTCGCTAACACTCTTGCCGCTCTTGGCAAGGAGAGTGAGGAAGAGAGCAATGCCAACCATAGCGTCGCGGCCATAGTGGAGTTCGGGATATATTACACCGCCATTGCCTTCGCCGCCAATCACGGCACCAACCTCTTTCATCTTGGTGGTAACGTTTACCTCGCCGACAGCAGCAGCCTCATATTTGCCGCCACGTGCACGTGTCACATCGCGGAGTGCGCGGCTTGAGCTGAGGTTGCTCACGGTGTTGCCGGGAGTATGCGCAAGCACATAGTCGGCCACGGCCACGAGGGTGTATTCCTCTCCAAAGAAGGTGCCGCCGTCGGAAATAATAGCGAGACGGTCTACGTCGGGGTCTACCACAAAACCTACATCGGCACCGCTTTTACGTACAACGTCGGATATGGCGGTAAGGTTTTCGGGTATTGGTTCGGGTGTGTGTGCAAAGTGACCCGAGGGGTCGCAGTTCAGCTCCACAATGTTCTTTACGCCTAGTGCGCGGAGGAGCTGCGGCACAATGACGCCGCCTACCGAATTGACAGCGTCGACAGCAACGGTGAAGTCGGCTTTGGCAATAGCGTCGACATCGACCAGAGGGAGAGCGAGCACCTGCTCGATGTGCCTGCGCACGTAGGTCGTATTGGTATATACATGACCGAGTTCGTGCACACCAGCGAAGTCGAAGTCTTCGGCTTCGGCAATTCGGAGAACTTCGGCACCTTCGCGAGCGTCGAGGAACTCGCCGCGCTCGTTGAGGAGCTTGAGGGCGTTCCACTGTATGGGGTTGTGAGAAGCCGTGAGGATGAGGCCGCCACACGCGTTCTCGCCAGTCACAGCCAACTCGGTGGTGGGAGTTGAAGCGAGGTCGATGTCTACCACATCGAAGCCGCATCCGGTGAGAGTGCCGGTCACAAGGTCGCGCACCATACCTCCAGAAAGACGTGCGTCGCGTCCGATTACTATAGTACGGCTCTTTTTGGTTGTGTTCTTAGAGATGAATTTGGCAAAAGCGGCAGTAAACTTCACAATATCGAGCGGAGTGAGGCCGTCGCCGGCCGGGCCGCCGATAGTGCCGCGTATACCTGAAATTGATTTGATAAGAGACATATATATGTGGAATGAAAGGTTATGGCAAAATGTGGCTGCGACTTACTGACGGCGCTCGTATGTAAGCTGCCAGAGGTAAGGCATCACTTCCGCCTGTTCGGATGTGGGGCCGAGCTCCGATTTCACCACCAGATTGATTTTGCAGTCTACAGGCAGGAGGCTCAGGGGAGTCTGTATGCCTGTACCCCATGTATACGAAGATTCAATCTGATAATTTCCATATCGGAACCAGCAGGGATTAAGTGCGAGGTTGTTGCCTTCGCCGGTACCGAGCTGACCGTTTTTATATGCAGCGAGGTTCCAGCGGGTGTAGCGGAAGTAGATTTGCTCGTTCACCTCTACCTTGTTGCCTTTAGTACCGGGGTCGAGCACCTGCATATAGAGAGTGCCTTCGTCGTTTAATCTGTAATATGGCGCGTCGGGGCCGTACTCAAAAACCGTATCGGCAGGAATATCGAGAGTCACGGTATTGTCGGCGAGGAAATTGTTGACATACATATCCTGCTCGTTGAGCATTTCGGCGTATGACTTGCCGTCGTCGCATGCGCTGAAGAGTGCAGCCGCTATTAAAGCCGAAGCTGCTATTAAGGCGTTGCGTTTCATTTGTCTATATATTTTTTCTTATTATCTGAAATGATAGCGCGGAATTTCGCAGCGGCTTCATCGAGAGTTCCGTGAAATTCGCCGCCGGCAGCATTGAGATGACCGCCTCCGCTGAAATACTCCGCACACACGGCATTTACGGGAAAATCGCCCACACTGCGCATAGAGATGCGTATGCAGTCGGATTCCTGTCGCATGAAGCAAGTGTACACCACTCCGGGTATAGCCAGCGGGCGGTTTACCAGCCCTTCGGTATCGCCTTTGGTGTAGTGAAATCTGTTGAGCTCGTCACGCGACAGAGTGATAAGCGCCGCTTTCTCTTCGGCGAACACCTCCATTTTTTCGAGAATAGCGTACGAGTTCAGCCTCATGCAATTTTCGGAGAATGTGTTGAAGAGCTGACGATAGAGCTTTTCTTTATCGGCACCTTTGCGAATAAGCTCGGCAGTGACGATAAACAACTCGGGGTCGGCACAATTGTACGAGAAGTTGCCTGTATCTGTCATCATGCCGGCGAGCAGGCACTCCGACGCTTTTCTGTCGATGAAGTTGAACAGCTCGAGGCGGCAGAAGAAGCGGAAAAGGAGGTATGCCGTAGCGGGCATGTCGGGGCGTGAAATCACCACATCGGCCTCGAAAGCGGGGTTGAGGTGGTGGTCTATGACAATCTTGCGCGCTTTGGACTCTGTAATCGCCTCGGCAAGACGGCCTGAGCGGCGAGGCTCGTTGAAGTCGAGGCACAGAAGCAGGTCGGCCTCAGCAATGAGTTTTGCTGCGAACTCGGGGTATCGTGCCGCATCGACAATCTCCTTGGCGCCGGGAAGGGTGCGGAGATTGGCAATACACTGGTCAGGGATGACTGTGCGGATGTCTTTACCTATAGCGGAAAAAACATGCGTTGCAGCCAGACAAGAGCCTATAGCGTCGCCGTCGGGGCTTGTGTGGCACACCGCCACAATACGCTCCGAGCGCTCTATCAGGGCCTTTGCCCTCGATACTGCGGTTTCGTCTATCTGTCGTGATATCATCTTGCAAAAGTACAAAAAAAATATGTCAGGGCGGGTTTAAGAACGCGCTCTGACATAGCTTTTAAGATTTCTTAAAGAATTACATCTGCTTCTTGAGTTCGTCGGCCCAAAGGCTGAGTCGCTGCGGAGTAAGCTCGGGGTGGTTCACCTCATCGAGCACCATGCCACGCATCATACCGCCCGGGGCCGAAGCTTCGGAGTGGTCGTAGCTGTAGCCTTCGGCGGGGAACTCGCCGATAAGCGTTGCTCCCAAGGGCTGTATTCGGTCGTAGAGTATTCCCACGGCGTTGCAGAAAGTGTCGCTCATAGTTTCATCGCCGCATCCGAATACGGCGAATTTCTTGCCTGAGAGGTCGAGACTCTGTGCGCCGTCGATAAAATCGTACCAGTCGTCTTCGAGCTCGCCGTTTCCCCACGTCGAGGAGCCAAGCAGGAGTACGTCGTAGTCGCCCATTACATGCGGAGCCGTTGCAGCCACATCGTGTATATCCTTGTCGGGAACAGAAAGAAGCTTAGCAATACGGCGCGCTACATCGGCGGTGGTGCCGGTGGCCGAGCCATAGAATATTCCAATTTTATTCATACTTAATTTATTTATTGTTCTGAATATAAAACAACAGCGGGCAATCTAAGTTCAAGAGTCCGGCCCTATGTTTTTAACTTTTGTTTCAGAACAGGCTGGGGCGGCACTGTGTTAGAAATGAAAACAGCAACGTTTACAACTACTTAAAAAATTATAGTTATGGCAATGAAAGACCAAAATCCGGCAAGACAGGACGGCAGCAAGCGTCTTGGAAGCCATCCGCGCCAGGAACGCCTTGAAGCACATCAGGAGGCTCAACGGCTGTGCGCACACGACGACACCAACGACGAGGTTGTACCGGCAGTAACCGCCGATGTAGACGAAACTCCGGGCTTTGTAAAATACGGGGCAGCAATTCTTCTTGGCCTGGCCTTCGGTGTGGGATGCTATATATGGGTGGACGGCGGTGTGCCCTCGGCGCCACAGAACCCGGGGCGACAGCTCAGGATAGCGCCTACCGAATATTATTTCACCAACGCCGGTACTTATAACAAGCCCGGCACACAAGGGGTATTACCCGACCCGTTCCGCTCTCCATTCGAGCCGACTCTCGACTATGAGGATGCCGGTGTGAGCGTATCCACCGCCACCAAAGACGTAGAAGTACATGCTTTGGCCTCGGCCGACGCAAGGGCCGCCGCCACGACAAGCACCACTCACGAGGCCACCCCTACCGTTGTGGCAGTAACGGACGACCCTATTGTATATCTGTTTGAATACGATTCAAGCGAGGTGCCCGAGAACAGGGCTTTGACAAGCATTGCCGACAAAGCCAAGAAAAAAGGGCTCACTCTCGAGGTACGCGCCTATACCGACGAACACGGACGCGCGGCTTACAACCGCCGCCTCAGCGAACGTCGCGCCAATGCCGTAGGCAAGTATCTCGTAGCTCACGGCGTACCGGCGTCGAAAGTAAAGGTTCACGGAATGGGCCCGACACACAAATACGCCAACGATGCGCAAGACCGCCGTGCCGAAGTGTCGGTTATCAGCAATCAGTGAGCACTCTCAGAGCACACTTTTTCGTAAACACCAACGGTCTGAACTGCGATTTTATCCCAGTCGTAGGCCGACAAGTCATAGGAGCGCGGAGTCCCGCGCTCTTTTGTCTTGCGCACCATTTCGCGTGCGAGGGCGTCGGTATCGCCGGTCGGGAAAAAGTCGGATGGCGCGAGCACTGGAATGCGGTTTGCAGGGATGTCGCTGACGAGCACATCGAGGTCGTAGCTCATAGCCTCAAGCAATGCTATCGGGAGGCCTTCGTGGTATGAAGGCATCACGAAAAGGGATGCGTTCGACATGAGCTGATTGAGCGGTTCGCCTTTGATAAACCCGGTGAGGACTACACCGGCCTCACGAGCCTGCCGCTTGAGCGCTCGCGAATATTCGTCTTCGTGGTCGCTGTCGCCTGCAATAACAAGGCTACATTCGCTTCCGAGGCCCGACTTGCAGTATGCCTCGATGAGGTCGTGAAAGCCTTTTTCTTTTACAAAGCGCCCGATAGCCACTATGTAGGGGCGGTCGGCAATGCCCCACTTCCCGAGCCATGAGCGCGAGGCGGATTTCACGGGGCGCACCACACCGTTGTATATAAGGTCGGTATCGGTACGGCCATATCGTGTGGCGAGGATGTCGGCAATTACAGTGGATATAACGATGACTCGATTTGCGAAACGGGTACCGAAGCGTTCGCCGGCCTTCAGAACGGCTTTCGCCATGCGCCCCCACTTCTGGCGGTCGTAGTCCGGCCCATGGTTTGTGACAACCACTTTCATGCCCAACAGACGCGCGAAAGGCACCATCAGCGAGGGGCCTATTGCATGCACGTGCAGTATGTCGGGCTTCAGAGTCCGTGCCTTGATTACGGCGAGGAATGTGTGGATAATGGCTTCGACACTCTTGCGGCGGGGGGCATATACATCGATGAGCTTCACGCCCTTGTATTCGGCAATGCGGTTTTCAGGCTCGATATACGACGAGCGCCTGATTACTGTGACGTCGTGCCCCATCGAAGCAATACGCGGGAATAGCTCCTCGCAGTGGGTCTCCACACCGCCGAGTATGCCCGGGATACCCCTTGTGCCTGTTACCACTATCTTCATGTCGCTATCAGAATTTATCGCGTAAATCGCCCTGACAGGGGTCCTGTCCTACGTCGTACCAGGTCTTGTCGAGGCAAGGCTTGAGGCCGCGCATAGAGCGCAGCTTGTTCTTGAGCGCCCAACGCAGAGGGTGCTTGATATATTTATGCATCACAGGAGAGGCAGTGCCTACCATCCAGCAGTTCTTGGGGCAGCGACGCACCATTGCGCGCACTTTTTCAGCCTGTTCTGAAGTCCAGATTGTCATGAAATCGGCCTTATGAATATTTCCCATCGACTCTTTCCAATAGCGTTCTTCCATGCCGTTGCAGGGGAAAACCTCACCCCAAGGGTCGATAAAAAAATTGGTAGTACCGGCTTCGCAAGGGAGCATGCGTCTGCCACCCTCGATATAGTTGATAAGGCCCATATTGAAGAAGGCTCTGAACCACGATTTGGGGTGCTTTTCCTTGAGCTGCCAGTTAATGAGCTGCTCGAAGTCGCCACAAACCTCGCTGCGGTTGGTGATTACATTGTCTTCCTTGTGGAAGTAATAGGAGTTATGGAATGACGCGGTAGCAAACTCCATACCCAGCGATTTCGACAGCTGATAGAGCGACAGCATGTCTTTTGAGTTGTGGTTAGATACGGTGCATCCGAAGCCTATGTCTTTAACGCCCATATCCTTGAGGCGCAGCAGTGTGCGGAGGCCACGGTCGAAACCGCCCTCACGGCCGCGCAACTCATCGTTCTTGCGGCTGAGGCCTTCGATAGAAATGCGTATGCCGATGTTTGGAAAGCGCCGAGCAAGCTCGATTACACGGTCTTCGAAATAGCCCGAAGTGGATATGACGATACGGTCGGTGTGCTTGTAGCACTCTTCCACTATTTCTGCAATATCCTCTCTTACAAACGGTTCTCCGCCGGTAAGGTTTATAAATTTAAGCTTCGGAAGCGAACGCAAGTCCTCCGCCTTGATTTCTTCTTTTTTATCCGTAGGGTTCTGCCAGATATTGCACATCTGACAACGCATAGGGCAGCGGTAAGTAAGTATTATAGAAGCGTCGGTTGGAGTCTGCACTTTCATGTCGTAATGGTTGATTTGCTTTGGGTTGTGCGCATTGACATGCGTAGAGAGACCCAAGATTATATGTTTTATAACGTAAAATTACAAATAATATTTTGAATGAAGCCAAAAGGCCGCAATTATTGTCCGAACGCAACACGTAATACGCGAAAACGTGCCACTATCCACTTGTATACAAATACAGGGCCAACGATACCGACCGCCACAACCACAAAAGCAAGCAAGGCGAAAGCCGGGCCGTCGAGACGCTCAAACAATGGAACCCGCAGCAGCAGCGCTTTTGCAACACCCTCGAATGTGGTATGAAACAGATAGATAAAGTAGGAATACGGAGCAAGGTAAAGCAGCGAGGCCTTTATGCGGTTGGGCCTACCGTGGTCTGTCAAGACCGACAATGCCATCATGGCTGCAATGCCTACATAAGGCAGAACCGCTCGGAGCACCACACTATTCTGCCAACAGGCTATGAACATCCATTCCAAAACTGCAAAAAGCACAAACACAGAGACACACAATACTGTTCCTCTGCAATTTAAGCGTGGGTTGGCAATAAGTTTAGCAGAATCCGAGACTACCGCTCCCAGCATGAAATACACAAACATTTCTCTTGCCTGGTTTATGCAGAAGAGACGAGTGAGGACGTATGGCTCATAGGCAAGTACCACACCGACAGCGAGTAGCCACAGGCGTGCACGTTTTCCTCTGAAAAGCCCGGCAACAACAAACATCCACATCAAGGCCCATATAAACCACAGGAAATAACCTGCCGACGGTTCCCAAAACATCTGTAAAAACGCCATAGGCGTGACAGGGTTGTCAATAGCGGCAACATCGGTTCCACGCTCGGTCAGGAGCTTAAAGCATATTATAAGCACCGACGCCGTCAGATATGGCAGCATCAGCCTCTGAGCCTTGTGCTGCAAAAACCTACGATATGGCATAGGCCGCTCTGTATAGGCAAACAGAAATCCACTCGCAAAGAAAAACAAAGGCATGTGGAAGGTGTATATCACCGTGCGCACATCCACCCACCACTGAGGCGAACCCGCTGGTATGAAATGGCCTATCACAACCAAAACAATGGCTATGGTCTTGGCAATGTCGATGAAATAGATGCGTTGAAATCTCTGTGTCATTGATTTAGCGAGAATGTATATGAGAACGACATGAGCATGCGCAGCTTGCGGGAGCGGTTACGCGGGTCTACCGGAACCGACAGCTCGGGCACGACAGACAGGCCGCCTATATGTACATCAACTCCGGCACGCACTGCCTTCTCGCTCTCGCGGAACTCAGGGATTGTGGTGTAAGAAGCCCGCAGGCTCACAGGCTTGCAGAGCCTTACGGCGAGGCCCGCGGCGAAGCAAGTGTTGTAGCGGAAGCCCGAGTCGTAGAGCGGATTGAGTGTTCCGAATATGCATACGGGGCCGGGAGGCAGTATGCGACACGACACAAGAGCGCCCGCACTGTAGTAGTTGCCGCACCATGTGCGGCCATAGAAGGCGTTAATATCGAAGTCGGCGTATGGCACGGCGAGCTTGCCTCCGGCATAAAGGCGCCAATACTGGTATATGAAGTCGTAGGAGTAGACACTGTGCTCCGCCCGCAGATATGTGTGGCTGTCGAATGTTACGTCGGCAAAGATATAACGTGTATCGCGGATGCCGGCCGCCATATCCCATTTACCAGCCGCACGGGCAGTGATACCTATGCCGAAAATAACAGCCACGGCGAACATGAACCGCAGCGATATCAGAAAATTCTTTTCCATAAGGCGTCTGAAAGAATTTGATAACCGTATACGTTGACATGCAGGCCGTCGGGGTACAGTTCGGGATTAGGTAGATGCGCATCGCCAAGGCGAAAGCGGTCGTAAACATCCATGTACTCTACCCTACACCCGAAGTCATCGAGCCTGCGCCTGATTTCGTCGTTGAAAGATTTAATAGCCTCCTGAGAGCCTTCAGGGTCGCCTGTAAAATCGCGCGGGAGCACCGGGTAAAGATATAGAGTTGCCACTCCTAGCGATTTCACGGCATCGATATAGCGCGCAGCATACTCCTCGGGGGAGTATGCGAGCATCTGCCACAGGTCGTTGGTTCCGAGCAGGAGTACCACATCCTCGCCTGCAAGCGTGGAACCGAACTCTCCGAGATAAGCTATACCTGCGCCCGCACGCCCGTGGTTTACAAAATGGAGCGAGGGGCAGATGCTTGCCACATCCCAGAATTCGACCAGAGAGTCGCCTACAAAATGGAGACGAGGCTCGGGCTTGTCGTCGCACGAAGCGGCGGCAACAACTATGGCAAGCAGGAACAAAAGACGGCGCAGCAATTTCATATAAAACGTGGCAAAACTCATCTGGCATCCATGACACGGCCGAAGAAGGCAATCAAGGCTTCGTAATATGCTTCGCGGCTGAAGTTGGTCTTAGCGAAAGCGAGAGCTGCGCTCTGCATGGCCAGGTAAGCGTCGGCATCGAGAGCCTCGGCCTTGTCGACTGCCGAGACGAGCGACTGCGCGCTGCCGTTGTCGAACTGAAAGCCAGTCTTGCCTTCAGCCACAATCTCGGGGATGCCGCCAATGCGTGCGCCTATTACCGGCGTGGAAGCTGAGTAAGCCTCTATAATGGTGAGCGGATTGTTCTCGTACCACTCCGAGGGCACCATCACAAAGCGTGCACCGCGAACGAGGTCTTCGAGCGGCTTCCCGGTACGATAGCCTACAAACTCTATATTCGAGAGGCCCCGCTCCGCGACGAACTCTTTCAGGCGCTCTTCTTCAGGCCCGGTGCCCACAAGTTTGAGATGCAGATGCGGACGGTCGGCAAAGGCTTTTATAAGAGTCTGCACACCTTTCTCGGCCGACAGACGCCCGAAGTAGAGATAATATTTCGGAGCGGAGCACTCTGTCACTTCTCTGTCGACGGCCTTGGAGAAATTATATATCCTGGCCTCGGGGAGACTTGCCAGTTCGGGCCTGTAGCGCAGGTGAATGTCGCGTGCAAAATCGCTTACATAGAGCATGCCCGCCAGGTTCTTCTCAAGCGGAAAGAATGCGTTGCGGAAATACTGCTCGGCCGCCATCATGGCGCTCAGCCCCTTGCTACCTCGACAGCATGTGTTGGCTACGCACTTGTAGAACCGGTGGCCGCGGCACTGCTCGCACACACGGCCGCTGCCGTCGCGGAGCACATACGCGGGGCATATAACACGATAGTCGTGCACGGTGAGTACGGCGGGTATGCCGTGACGCCGAAGCACACCGAGTACCGAAGGTGTCAGCTGCCCCCATATAAGGTGTATCTGGGCTATGTCGGGGCGCTCTTTCTCAATGAGTCGCTCCAGATTGCGGGCGGCTTCGAAATGATAGAAATAGTTTATGATGTTCTTAACCGAGCGCAGTTTGCCTGTGCGTGTCTCTTTCGACTGAGGAAAGAAGTCACTGTTTTCATCAGGCAAGTTCTCCGGCCAGCGCAAGGTGAAATGCATCACCTCGTGGCCATGCTCGCGCAGGAGGTCGGCAGTGTTGAACATCACCGTCTCGGACCCGCCTTTGCGGTAGTTGAATGCGTTGACAAGAAGTACTTTCATGGTATATAACAATGGTTAGAGGTCAGTAGGAGAGTACGTTTTTACGCGCGGCATCGATTTTCAGGAGTATGAACAATAGAATGGTGAACCCCCACAACGACGAGCCTCCGTAACTGAAAAATGGCAATGGTATGCCTATTACAGGACACAAGCCTATGACCATACCTATATTGATACAGAAATGGAAAATGAGATACGACGCCACACAATAGGCATATACACGCCCGAATGTAGTGGGCTGGCGTTCGCCGAGTTTGAGCACTCTGAGTATGAGCGCCAGGAAAAGCAGCGTGACCAGCATTGTGCCTACAAAGCCTTCTTCTTCGCCTATGGTGCAGAAAATAAAGTCGGTATGCTGCTCGGGCACATATTTGAGCTTGGTCTGCGTTCCGTTGAGGAAGCCCTTGCCGAAAAATCCGCCGGAACCAATAGCTATTTTGGACTGGTTCACATTGTATCCGGCAGCCCGGAGGTCTTCCACAATACCGAGCGCCACCTGTATGCGCAGCTGCTGATGGGGCTGAAGTTTCCCGAAGGCTACATTTACCGAAAACATGAATACCACTGCCAGCACCGCCGTGACAACGGTGAGATAAAGGCCGGGGCGGTGATACTTGATAGCCTCGACTACCACATATATACAAGCTACCGCTATCACACCCAAAGCGACCGGCAGGCCGGGTACAGGTACACCGCAGGCATCAAGAATATACTCCACGACACCTATGCCGACGAACCATATCACGAGGTTGCGGCCAATCTCCATGCGCTTGGAATATACCACAGCCATTGCCGTCATTACCACCATTATCATCACGAGCACCACAAATTCGCCTGTAGGCATGCCCATGACCATAGTTTCGGTGTACTTTATTGCCACAACAAATATGAGTACAGCGAAGAATGCCGCAAAAAGGACAAGGCCGCTCATGCCTTCGCGGTAAAGCACAAGGAAGAGCGCCAGGAATGTAAGCGCCGAGCCTGTCTCATTCTGCAAAAGGATAAGCACAATAGGGATAAAGATGATTGCCAAGGCCTTGACATAGTTAAGTGACTTGGCATTGAGCACAAAATGGTAGGTACTGAACAGCTTGGCCAATGCGAGCGCAGTGGCAAATTTGGCAAACTCGGCTGGCTGAAGACTCATAGAGCCGAACGATATCCACGAACGGGAGCCCTTGATGTCGTGAGCCACCAATGGCGTGATTGCCAAAAGAATTACGACGACTACATATATCGGAAAGGCATACGTCTCGTACATGCGGGCATCTATCAGCAATATGACAAGACCAAGAATAAGCGACAGGCCAATCCAACGCAACTGTTTGCCGGAGAACTCCGTATCGGCAAACATACTGGCGTTGTCGAAATTATAGCAGGCAGCATATATGCTCACCATTCCGGCAAACACCATAATCAGGTATATAATCACCGTGGGCCAGTCGAGGTGGCGGAAAATATCCGACGGGTCATTTCTTCTTGGCAGGGGCATAGAAAATCGAAGAGTTAAGCATTTGGTCTTCCATGTATTTTCGCTCCGGGGCAATCTTTCCGGTGAGGTACTTCTCCATGACAAGGCTGCCTATAGGCACACCGTAGGTAGCACCCCAGCCGCCGTTCTCCACATACACCGCTACGGCTATCTTAGGCTCCTGATACGGAGCGAAGCCCATAAAGGCGGAGTGGTCCTTGCCGTGGGGGTTCTGCGCCGTGCCTGTCTTTCCGCAGACCTCGATGCCCTGAATGGCTGCGCGACGACATGTACCGCCTGTCACAGCCATGCGCATACCCTCAGCCACGTCGTTGTACCAGTGTGCGTCGACAGTGGGTGTATGGCGCTCGAAAGGCGGCAACACAGTATCCTGAACTTCTTTCACCACATGCGGAGTGATGTAGTGGCCTCTGTTGGCAATGGTAGCCGAAAGATTGGCAATCTGAAGAGGAGTGGCAAGAATTTCGCCCTGACCGATAGATACCGAAATAATGGTGTTGGCGCTCCAGTGGCCCTTGCTGTAGAATTTGTCGTAGAAACGGTCGTTCGGAATAAAGCCGCGGCTCTCGCCCGGGAGGTCTACACCGAGACGGTATCCGTAGCCCATAGACACAAGGTGTTTCTTCCAGATTTCGAAGGCAGCAGCGGAAGAGCCATACTTGCTGCGGCGGTCAATCATGGCTTTGAAGCCCCAACAGAAGAAGGCGTTGCACGATGTCTGCAAAGCCGGCTTGAGGGGTAGCGGCGCCGGATGCGCGTGGCAACCCACTCTGAGACCGCCGCTTATATATCCATGTGAACATGGATAGGTGGTGTGAAGGTCTATAATGCCCTCCTGCAGGAATATGAGACCCTGTGTGGGCTTGAATGTCGAGCCGGGAGGGTACGCACCCATAATGGCACGGTCGAACAAGGGCCACGACTCATCCTGCACGAGCTTCTTGTAGTTCTGGCCGCGCTGACGGCCCACAAGGAGCGTGGGGTCGTAGTTGGGCATCGACACCATACACAGCACTTCGCCCGTGGCCGGCTCAATAGCGACGACGGCGCCGCGCTTTCCTACCATGAGCGACTCGGCATACTGCTGGAGCTTGATGTCGAGGCTTAGGCGCAGGTCGCGTCCCGATACGGGCTCGACGTCGTGGGCGCCTTCATCGTAGCGGCCTTGTATGCGGCCTCTCGCATCGCGCATCAGTATCTCAACACCCTTTATGCCTCTGAGATAAGGCTCGTAGCTCTTCTCCACACCGAGGTCGCCGGTGTAGTCGCCGGGCGAATAATAGCTGTCGCAGTCGATGTCGGCCTGCGACACCTCGCGTATGTTGCCGAGAACATTAGCGGCCGTTGGCTGCTTGTACTGGCGCAGGATACGCTTCTGAATGAAGAAACCGGGGAAGCGGTACAGCTTCTCCTGCAGGCGCCCGTAGTCCTGCGCGGAAAGCTGCGACATAAGGCGCTGTGGCGTGTACGACGAGTATCCGGGGTTCAGACGCTTATCCTTGATGTCTACAAGGCGCTTTTTGAACTGTTCGGGAGTGATATTGAGAGTATTGCAGAAGTCGATTGTATCGAACGGCTGCACATCGCGGGGGATGAGCATCACGTCGTAGGCCGGCTGATTGAATACCACCAGCTCACCGTTTCGGTCGTATATGAGTCCGCGCGAGGGGTAGACGGTCTTTTTAAGGAACGCGTTCGAGTCGGCCGACTGCTTGTACTTTTCGTCGTTGATTTGGAGGTCGAAGAGGCGTATGATGTATATGAGGGCTATCAGGACGATGAAGCCCCCGATTACATACTTGCGTTTCTCGAGATTATAATTCTTTCGCACGTGGGAGTGATATTGCTACACTCTGTTGCGGCGACGTACCAGTAGGCAGTCGAGGGCGTAGAGCATGAGGAAAGTATAAGCCGAGGATGCGGCGACACGAATGAGCAAGAGCCTGAAGTTGAAGAGCTGGAATGCCTCTACCGTAAACATCATGATGCAGTAAATCAGCACCATTGTGAGCATAAACTTCATATAGGCGGCATAGCCCATAGTATGCGAGGAGGGCGAACGTCCTGCGAGGTCGTCGTCGGTGCTGACATACAGGTGAAAGACAGGCTTTCGCGCAAACGACAGCACAGTACAGCAGAGGGAGTTCACACCCGGAGTGTCGCAAAACACGTCGAGAGTCAGTCCGACCATAAATCCGAGGAAAGTCGACAGGTTTGTGCCGAGTGTCACCGGCAGCATCACTATGAGGTATATAAACACCAAAGGCACAGCCACATTGAAGAGTATCATGTGGTTGAATATGATAGCCTGCGCCGGAATGAGCAGCAGGAAACAGATTGCATATTTAATTGCGAACTTAGTCATACTCAGGTGCCGAATGGCTTTTTCTTAGCGTCGTTCTCCTCGCCGGCCGACAACGCGCGTATCTCGTCGGCCTGATAGTTTACCACCACCTGCACGTTGCCAAGTGTGGTAAAGTCGGCCAGCAGCTTCACTCTCAGAGAGAAGAAGTTCTGATTTTTATCGGTATTATCGTCGAGCACCACACCAACAGGCAGCCCCGGAGGGAATACGGCCGAGTAGCCGCTGGTGACGATAGTATCGCCGATATTGAATACGGTGTGGCGCGGCAGTTCTTCGAGCAGTGCTTCATCGGGGCGCAAACCGTCCCATACAAGCGAGCCGAAGTAGTCGCTCTTCTTGATTTTGCACGACAGGCGGAAGTGCGGGTTGAGAAGCGATATCACACGAGCACTGCCCTCCCCCACATTGCTCACAATGCCAACCACACCGTTCTGGTCTATCACGCCGAGTTCTGGACGTATGCCGTCGCGAGTGCCTTTGTTGATAGTGAGATAGTTGAACGGGCGCGAAATCGAGTTGTTTATCACGTGTGCCACAATGAAATCGAAGTGACGCACATCGTCTTCGAGCATAAGCGTATCCACATATCCGGCCTCCTGCATAAGGTCGAGCTGCTCCTGCATCTGCACAATCTGAGCCTGCAACTCAGCATTGCGTCGGTTGAGGTCTTCGTTGATGTCGTGCAGGCTGAAATAGGAGGTCACATTGTTTGCCCCCTTGTAAGCGGCAGAAGCCAGGCGGCCGGCAGAAGTGATATACACGTGCTGCCTGTATGGGTCATCCTTAAAAAGCAGCATGCAGCTTATCACCACCAGAAAGGTGAAGACAAACCACTTGCTGTGCTTTATAAGAAATGAAAATAACTCGTTCACCGCGTTGTGCAGCCATAGTTAGCGCTTTTCCTTATCGGATAAGGAAAGAGAAGCGGTGTATATTCTTCAGCGCCACACCCGTACCCTTGGCCACGCAGAGCAGGGGGTCGTCGGCAATGTGGAACTGAATACCAATCTTATCTATGAGGCGCTTGTCGAGACCGCGCAGCAACGCACCGCCACCTGCCAGATATATACCGTTCTTCACGATATCGGCATACAGCTCGGGAGGAGTCTGTTCGAGGGCGCTGAGCACGGCAGCCTCGATTTTGCTGATAGTCTTTTCGATACAGTGGCATATTTCCTGATAGTTTACAGGAATTTCCAGCGGCAGCGAAGTCATGAGGTTGGGGCCGTGTACCACATAGTCCTCCGGAGGATTTTCAAGCTCGGTAAGAGCAGAACCCACGTGCATCTTAATCTGCTCGGCAGTGCGGATGCCCACCTTGATGTTATGGGCGCGGCGCATGTGGTTGAGGATGTCGTCGGTAAGGTCGTCGCCTGCAATCTGTATACTCTTATTGCTCACGATACCGCCGAGAGAAATCACGGCGATTTCGGTAGTACCGCCGCCTATATCCACAATCATGTTGCCCTGCGGAGCCTCAACATCGAGACCGATACCGAGAGCGGCAGCCATAGGCTCGTGTATCATGTACACATCGCGTCCGTCGGCATGCTCCGACGAGTCGCGCACGGCACGCACCTCCACTTCGGTAGAGCCGGAGGGGATGCCGACCACCATGCGGAGCGAGGGCGAGAACCAGTTGTTCTTAGTGGAAGCCTTCTTCACGAGGCCGCGAATCATAAGCTCTGCGGCATTGAAGTCGGCAATCACACCCTTGCGCAGAGGGCGCACGGTGCGTATACCGGGGTGGCCTTTGCCCTCCATCTGGTGGGCTTCCTTACCCACTGCGATAAGCTTGTCTGTGCGGTTGTCGAGAGCCACTATCGAGGGCTCGTTTATGACAATCTTGTCGTTATGGATAATAATCGTATTGGCAGTGCCAAGGTCGATTGCTATTTCTTTTGTAAGTGAGAACAGTCTCATTCTGAAGTGATGTTAAAAGGAGGATGAGTGGCGTAAAATCAGTGACGGAAGTGACGGAAGCCTGTCATAACCATAGTCATGCCATTATTGCGGCAGTACTCTACCGAGTCTGTGTCGCGGATAGAGCCGCCGGGCTGTATCACATTGTCGACTCCGGCAGTGTGCGCTATCTCCACGCAATCGGCGAAGGGGAAGAATGCGTCGGATGCCATTGTCGAGCCGACGAGGTCGAAACCGAAGCTGCGGGCCTTGTCGATAGCGTGGCGCAGGGCATCGACACGCGATGTCTGACCTACACCCGAAGCAAGGAGCTGACCGTTGCGTGCAAGCACGATTGCGTTGCTCTTGGAGTGCTTCACAATCTTGTTTGCGAAGAGCATATCAGCGACAATGGCGTCGGAAAGATTTTCACCTGCCACGAGCTTGAGGTCATCGGAAGTCTCGACCTTGGCGTCGTTCTCCTGCATGAGCACGCCGCCGAGAATGGAGCGCATCTTCATGGCGGGAGATGCGACCTGCTTGCGCTTGAGTATTATGCGGTTCTTCTTCTGTCGGAGAATTGCAAGAGCATCGTCGGAATAATCGGGAGCGATTACCACTTCGAAGAAAATCTTACCGATTTCTTCGGCGGCATCGGCCTCTACGCGCTCGTTGCATATTATTATGCCGCCGAAAGCCGAAACGGGGTCGCCGGCGAGAGCGTCTTTCCATGCTTCGAGCACTGTGGGACGGGATGCCAGACCGCAGGCGTTGTTGTGCTTGAGCACAGCCACGGTGGTGGTGTCGAACTCGTCGATAAGAGCACAAGCGGCATCAATGTCGAGGAGGTTATTATAGGATATTTCCTTGCCGTTGAGCTGTTCAAAGAGAGCATCGAAGTCGCCATAGTAGCGGGCGGCCTGGTGGGGGTTCTCACCGTAGCGGAGGTCTTTTGCGCCGTCGACAGCCACACGGAGGTGATTTTCACTTTGGCCGCCATTGAGAGCGAACCAGTTGAAAATCGCGCTGTCGTAGCCCGACGAAACGGAGAAAGCTTCTGCAGCAAGATGACGGCGTTCTTCAAGAGTAGAGGAGGCGCCGTGGTTGTCGAGGATACCTTCCAGATATGCGAACTGGGCATCAGAAGCAACTATAAGGGTATCGGCAAAGTTTTTGGCAGCGGCGCGGATAAGCGAAATGCCGCCGATATCTATCTTCTCAATAATATCCTGTTCGGAAGCGCCGGAGGCCACTGTTGCCTCGAAGGGATAGAGGTCGACGATTACAAGGTCGATAGGGTTGATTTCGTACTGCGCGAGTTCTGCAATGTCGCCTTCATTGTCTCGGCGTGCGAGTATGCCACCGAACACTTTGGGATGCAGGGTCTTTACACGGCCGCCGAGAATAGACGGATAGCCTGTAAGGTCTTCCACTGCCTTACAGGGAATTCCCATACTTTCTATAAATGTACGCGAACCGCCCGTAGAGAGCAGTTCAACGCCTAACTGATGCAGTTTCTGTACTATTGGAGCAATGCGATCTTTGCTGTAGACCGAGACTAAAGCTGTGCGGATAGGTTTGAGTGTCGACATTGATTTTTATGCGATAGCTATTGGTTGGCAAAATTACAAAAAAAATGCCGCATAGGGGCTATGCACCTCCTATTTTTTCAAAAAAAAATTCAAGTATATCCAAAAACCGCAGGTTCAACGGACAAACACACGATACATTGCCTGCCGGCACTCAGAAATTTCCAAGAAAAATTACTAACTTTCCTCTAAAACGTATTCTGTGATTTCTCCAACAAGCTGACCGAAAATAGGCGATATTGACCATATATTA
>VSPE01000026.1 GCA_009775225.1 Muribaculaceae bacterium
ACCAAAGCATAAATGTCTGAAATTTCGACTGATGCTTATTTTTTTATTCACATTTGTTTTTAAACAACCTCTAAATCCTTAGAGATTGTCTAAAATTTATATTACTTTGCTTTTGAGGGTCTTGTCAGCGTCTTTTTGTTTGCTCTTCAGTCACGTAGCTACAGCTACGCTCCTTCATCGCAAACAAAAATCCATCTGACAATCCCTCTCAAAATCTGTATAATATAAATTTAGACAATCTCTTAATACAGGAGTAGGATTATTCCAAACAATTAAAACCATTAAAAACAATTATTATTGATTAAGGAAAATTGTTTTTAATGGTTTTAATTGTTTGGCAAAACCGAAACGGGACTTCGGGAGGCAAGGTGTCACACCTTATCGAGTGATGTGCGCTCGCCGCGCGCGTTCACAAACTGTGTGGGAGTCAGCCCCGTTACGGCCTTGAACTGGCGCGAGAGGTGCGAGGCACTCGAGTAGCCAGTAATGTCGGCAATCTCTTCGAGCGTGCGGCCACCATAGGCCAGCAGTTCCTTCACGCGCTCCACCTTCTGGGCGATATGGTACTTCTCGATAGTGCGCCCCTCGAGCTGTGAAAACATACGGCTTATGGTATCGAACGACACACCCACCTGCTCCTCAATACAGGCCGACAGCTTAAGGCGGCACTCGGCCTCGTCGCGCACATGATGCATCACGGCCCGCTTAGCCCGCTCCACGAGCGACTGCTCGGCGCTGTCGATGCGGCCGAATCCAAGATCTGCAAGGGCGGCATCGAGGCTCCGCAACTGCGGCACACTCAGGGCCGACACCGTATCCGCATAACCTATGCCGACTTCGCGGTAAGGAATGTCAAGCTCGCGGAGAGCATTTTCGAGTGCCTGCACGCAGTGGCGGCACACCATATTGCGGACTTCTATTCTCATGCTTTGTATCTATAATGAAGGATAAAGAGCGCGGCAGCACCAATCACGGCACAGGGTAAGCCCGCCAGTGCCGGCGATGCAATGCCAAAACCGGCATGTATTGCGGCCCCGCCAAGCACTGCGGCTATTGCGTTCGACACATTGAAGGCTATCTGTATGCCGGCACCTCCGAGCATCTCGCCGCCTTTGGCATAGCGCACAATAATATATTGGAGCGGGCCGCCGATGCCGAAGAGGCATGCCGTGGCCACAAACGACAGTATCACTACCGGCACTTTCATCGACGCACACAGGTAGAGCACAGGCATTATCACTACCACACACGCCGCAAGGATGCCTGTGACAAGAGCGGCTGAATAGCGGTCGGACAGTTTGGCTGCAAGCATATTTCCGACCACCATACCGAGGCCGGCAACCACCATAATCCAACTCATCGAGGCCGCGCTGAAGCCTGCGACCTCGGTCATGACAGGGTCGATATAGCTAAGATAGGTGTACACGCTCGCCTGCCCGAAAAACACACCGGCATAGACAAGCCACGGCTCGGCATGCCGCAGAAAACGGAACTGTCCCTTGAGGCCGCTGTCGGGCAGCGGCTTGAGATACGGTACCCAGGCCCTCATTCCTGCAAAGGCAAGCATGCCGAAGAACGACACTATGGCAAAGGCGACACGCCACGAGATTACGTTGGTGACGAATGTTGCGCCCGGCACTCCGACCACATTGGCAACCGTCATGCCGCCCACCATTACCGCCACAGCCTGCGCGCCCTTGCCGACATCGGCCAGTCGCGAGCACACTATGGCTCCAGCGCCGAAGAAGGCGCCATGCGGGAGGCCCGATACAAAACGGGCAGCAAGAAGCGTGTAATAGCCGGGCGAGAGGGCGGCAGCGGCATTGCCCACAGCAATCATAGCCGTAAGGAGCAGGAGAAGCCGCTTCAGCGGCCACCTTCGCAACAGGATAAGACCGGGAGCGCCTATGGCCACACCCGCCGAATAAGCCGAAATAAGATTTCCGGCCTTGACAATGCTCACATCAAGTTCACGCGCCACAGCCGAGAGTATGCCCATCATAGCAAACTCAGCGATGCCGAGAGCAAACGTACCTATTGCAAGAGCAAGCAAACTCTTTTTCATCCCTTAGAAAATATTTGACAGATTATTCGACTCCTGCAATGCAGAAATCATCGGCATCGGCCGACACCGGGAAGCTGCTGCGACAAGTGTCTTGCTTCTCGCGGCTCAGAGTGGCAACAATAAATTGTCCGGCAACCTCGCCTACAGGCATGCCGCGATAGTCGTAAATTTCCGACAGACCGTTGTACTCGCCATAGAAGTCCTTGCCGCCACGGTCGGCGCCTACCACACAGCACTGGTTCTCGATTGCACGCGCTATAAGGAGTTGCCGCCAAGCATAGCCGCGCGACGAAGGCCAGTTTGCCGGCACTACAAGCATATCGTAGCGCATGCCGCGGTTGCGGCACCACACGGGAAAGCGGAGGTCGTAGCACACGGCCACTGCGATGTTCCACCCGCGGAAACGCACCACGGGGAGCGGGGCCGTTCCCGCGCGCATTATGGCCGCTTCGCTGCCGGGCGAGAACAAGTGACGCTTGTCGTAGAAAGTCTCCTCGCCCGAAGGCTCGATTACGAAAGCGCGGTTATAGAGATGCGGTGGCGTGGAGGCAAGGAAAGTGCCGGCCACAGCCACACCGTGCTCATGCGCCAGCCGCTTCACAAAGTCGATTGTCGGGCCGGTGTTGCGCTCGGCCATTTCGCGCATGAGGTCGGGGTCGTCGGAGAAGCCCGTAGAGAATAGCTCGGGCAGCACCACCATGTCGCACTCCTCCGGCATATGCCCGAAGGCCGCTGCCACGGCCTCAAGATTGGCCTCTTTGTCGGCAAGCTGCGTCGCCAGCGGCAACACAGCCACACGGAAATTATCGGTCAGCCAGTTCATTCAGTGGTGAATTTATCGGGATATTTCCCCTGATAGGGGGCATAGAATTTCTTTATGGCCTTCATGTCGGCATCCACATCGCCTGTGGGGGTGAATACAGTGTCGAGCATTATCCGGCGTGAAGGGAAGTCGAGCACGGCGAGACCTACCGGCACGCCCGTGCTGTAGGCTATATGCAGAAAGCCCGTGTGCCAGTCCGAGGTGCGGCTTCGTGTACCCTCGGGCGTAATGGCCACCACGAGGCGCTCCGACGTGCGGAACTTCTCTATCAGAAAATCGGTAAGCGAACCCGTGCCGGGGCGCCTGCGAGGCACGGCGATGCCGCCTATCGAGCGGAAAAAGGCGCCCAGCGGCCAGCGGAACCATGTGTCTTTCATCAGAAAGCCTGCATGGCGTCCTACCGATGTTATGGCAAGCTCGCACAGCACGAAATCCCAGTTGCTCGTATGCGGAGCAACACATATAATACTCTTGGGATAGTCGGGCACCGACACGGAGACCGACCATCCGAAGAGTTTCAGTATGAATTTCGACAGCCTCATTCAGCCACCGCGTCCTTGATTTGTGCGCGGACTTCGGCAGGGAGGGCGGCGTTCATCTTCTTGAGAACGGCTTCCACTCCGGCGTCGAACGAGTCCATAAGACTGTCGAAGGCCTTGCGGAAGTAGTCGCGACGGGCTTTCTTATAGAGCGAACCGTCTTCGAAGTCGCGGGGAGCCTTGTCGAAGGTAATGCCCACTTTTACGAGTGTATCGGACTGAAGAGCCGCGATTTCGGCGATTATGTCATGTACCTCCTTGCGGTCAATCTGGGGGAAAGCCGCACGGGCAAAGATGATTTCTGCAGCAAGAGCGCCGCAAGTGTTGCGGACCATTTTTTTGAGTTGACGTTTTGTAGCCATAGCTCTAATTGTTTAAGTTTAAAAGATGTTTACGGAGAGCGGGGAGGGTCGGGGGTATTATCGACGAATGGCGCCGAAGCGACATGAAGCGCGTGAGCTGCACCGGCAGCTCTATGGCGGCGCCCGTTATCCGTGTCATTATATCGAGTTGCTTAGCCGGATGCCCTGTGGCGAACGACACCACGGGCACACCCGGCTCACGGCATGCCTCCGCGGCGGCGTATGCCACGGCGCCGTGAGGGTCAATGGTGTATCCGAAGCGGCGGCGCAAGTCTGTAACCGTATCGGCGATAAGCTCGTCGCTTACTGCGGGAGCGCATATAATCTCGCGGCGCATAAGCTCGAGCTTGCCGTCGTAGAGGCTCGACAGGCGCGGCCAGCCCGAAGGGTACGACATATCTATCGACGGGGTGAAGGTCTTCACAGGGCAATGCCGCGGGCCTCCTTCCGCACCCGACATAAGCGCGCGCAGCTGGTCGTTGGCATTGGTGGCGGCCACAAGACGACCGCCGGGCACTCCCATACGCTTTGCCATGACGGCAGCCACAAGATTGCTGCAATTGCCGCACGGCATGGAGTACATGGCCGCCTCGGCGTTTTTCACTCCAAGGGCTTTAAGGCGCGAATACGCATACATCGTAAACGCTATCTGAGGCAATATGCGGGCCACATTGATAGAGTTGGCGCCGGTGAGGTGATAGTTCTGCATCGACTCGTCGCTTATAGCCTGCTGCACAAGGCGCTTGCAGTCTTCCACATTGCCGGCCACCTCTATAGGGTGTATGTTTTCGCCAAGGGCCGTGAACTGCGCTGTCTGCGACTTGCTGAGGTAGCCCTTGGGGTACAGAACCGACACGCTTATGCCCTCGAGGCGGAAAAGGCCGTTGGCGGCGGCACTGCCCGTGTTGCCCGTTGTGGCAACGAGCACATTGCGGCGCACGTTGCCGCTGCGGCGGTCAAGGTAGCGCATAAGCCGCGCCATAAAGCGGGCGCCGTAGTCCTTGAACGTAAGCGTGGGTCCGTGGAAAAGCTCGAGCACATAATGGTTGTCGCCAAGCTCCTTCATAGGAGCCTCGTAGGCGAACGAGTCGGCGGTTATCGACTTAAGCTCGGCCGCCGGAACATCGTCGCCCAGCAGAGTCGTTGCCACCACGTATGCGATGTCGGCGAGAGTCATCTCACTGATATTATTGAAGAAAGCCTGCGGGATATGTGGCAATACCTGCGGCATGAACATGCCACCGTCGGCAGCGACGCAGCGGTTTACGGCGTCGTCGAGCGGGCACGGCGGGCAACTGGCGTTTGTACTGGCAAATAGCATGTCGAGTTTTAGCTAATACTACCTTTACAACAAATCAGAAGAGCGAGAGTTGTGCGTCGTTTTCGGGTTTGCGCGGCTTGCGGGGAGGCTCCTGGTAGCCGAACTCAACGTCGGACTGGAGCAGCGGGCTTACTTCGCCGGGCGGCGGCTCCGACACAAACCAGTCGGGGCACTCGAACTCATCCTCTATCTGACTGAGGTCTTCGCTTTTTACCGCCGTATGGCGCACCACGGCTTCGTCGGCCTCGGCATCAATATTGAAAAGCCCCCGGTCGGCGCGATGTACCGCCTCAAGCGCCTTCTCTTTCTCGGCAAGCTGCTCGCGAAGGCGCTTGTTGGTGCTCTTGAGTTTCTCTATGCGCTCGTCGCGCTTGCGGATAAGCTCTTCCACCTGCCCCATCTGCAACTGTAGCTGCGCCACCGAGTCCACTATGGTTTTTGCCTCGGCAAGCGACTCTTCAAGACGGCGGCGCTCGGCCTTCTCGCCGACGAGAGTGTTTTGCAGGTCGTTGTACATGGCCAGACTCATCTCTTCGCGAGTGCGGGCATCGGCAAGCTCCTTCTCGGCAGCCTCGGCGCGCCGCATGCTTTCTTCGGCATTGCGGCGGAACTCACCGGCAGTGGCTTCGGCCTGCTCTGCGGCGGACTTGGCCTCGGCAAGCGCTGTGCGCGCCTCCTTCAGCTCTGCGGTAGCGACTGCGGGAACGGCGCCTTCGGCGACGGTAGCGCCCGTCACATCAGCCACCCTGAGCTTGTTCAGAAGGCTACGGTTCTCCAGCTCGTACTGCTCGCGCTCGGCCTCGGCATTGGCAAGCTGCTGCTCAAGGTCGGTCACACGGTCAGACAGGGCGCGGCGTCGGCGGTCGGCGCTAAGCTGCTGCTCGCGGAGCGATACACGCTGCTGCTCGATGAGCTGCATGTCGGCCCTGAGTTTCTCGGCATCGCGTCGGGCCGTATCGGCGGCGCCCTTAAGCCTGGCCTCGGCATACTGCTCGGCCACGCTCATAAGGTTGGTAAGATACTCATCCAGCCCCTTGTCGAGCGCTTCGGCGAGCTTCTTCGACTGTGCGCCGGCATCTACGGTGTCGCGCAGGAACGAAGGCAGTGCCTCGTTGAACACAGCCACGGCACCGTCGAAAATACGTGCTTTGATATCCGGGTCGACGCTCGGGGCCGCAGGCGCATCGGCACTGCTGTCCTCGGCCTCCTTTCGAGGCTCGGAGGCATCGGCACTCTCGGCTGCCACGTCGGGGTCGTCGACGGTGTCGGAGTCGGATATCAGGTCGGGGTCGGGGCCGAAGCCCAGCGCCCGTTTGAAGGCATCGAAGAAGCTCATGGAATATCTGCTTGGGTGGTTGGTTCGTTATATTCGGGTTTTACTATCACGCCCAGCCCGGAGCGGCCGTTGATAGCCACGCCCAAAGGCCGTTCGAAAGTCACTACGCGCACGTACTCGTCTTCGTATACGGCCGGTTGTGCGTCGAGGTACACGGTGTCGTAATATCCGTTGCCGCCGCGGGGGTCGACAGTGAAATATCCCACACCGAACGATGTAAGGTTCTGGAAGAAGTGTGTGCCCTGGCTCGGCTCTATACGGTAGTCGCCGGCCGAAGCCTCCACAATGATGCGCGCCGCCGAAATATCGGCCCAGCGCACGGGAATGCCAAGCGCGGAATCCGACGAACCCCAGCGGCCCGGGCCTATAAGCACATAACCTTCGCCACGGGCGGCAAAGTCGGCATTGAGACGCGCGAGCACAGGCACGATGTCGCAGTTGTTGGCAGAGTCGAAGCTCTGAGGCTTTATATATGCCACGGAGCGCACGCCCTCAATCATGCCGTTGCCCAGGGCTGTACCTGTGCGCAGTATCAGCTCGCTGTCGTCGCGGGCAATCACTTCGTCGTTAATCAGGTTTTTCTTGTCTATGATAGGCCTTATCTGAAGCCAGTAGAGGTGACCTTTGATGCCCTCGGGAGTCGGCTTGGCAAAAATATTACCGGCAAACTCTATCTCCACTGGGCGCTGCATTGCCGTCTGCCCCTCGCGCAGCATGAAGTGCAGAGCCTCGGCCAATGGGAGGGCCTTATCACGCAGGATGTTGGAGAAAGTGACCACACGGCGCAGTTTCTCGAACTCATAGTCGCGCAACATGCCGTCGAATGGGTCGTAGCTCGACACCATATAGCGTAGCACGCCTGTGCCGGCAAAGTCCTGCACGTTCTTCTTTATGAGATTGGCACCCTCGTCGAGCTGCACCGAGAACAACGGCTCGGAGCTGAGGGCAAAGAGCTTGCGCTGAGTGTCGCGCAGAGCCAGGTCGAGGGTAGATGTCTGTAGCGCGTGCTCGGGATGAAGCGGAGAGAAACGCAGACCGCGGCCCCCGTCCACTATATATTTGCCCAGACCCACGGCCATTTCCACCACGCCGTCGTCGATTTCCTCTTCGCCGAGAGGATAGTAGTTGAGCGAGCGGCCCACTCCCGAGAACGACGGGAAGTAATAGCCGCCACGGTCTTCCCCGGCCACTTCCTGAATAATGACAGCCATTTTTTCCTGGTCGATAACATTGCTCGTGGCTGTCATATACGATTTGCTGTTGGCATAGAACACCGATGCATACACGCCCTTGATAGCATCGGTGAGCCAGTGCAGGCGCTGCCGCGCATCGGGCGTATACGGTATCATGTAGGTGGCATATATGCCGGCGAACGGCTGGTAGTGCGAGTCTTCAAGAAGACTCGAGCTGCGCACGGCGAGCGGGCGGTCTACCACATCGAGCAGTGCCAGAAGGTCTTCGCGCACATTCTCGGGCAGGCGTGCCACAAGGAAAGAGTCGAGAATGGCGGAGTCGGAGGCATCGCTCAGTGCCAGCGGATAGAGCCTGTTCTCGGCCATGAAACGGTCGAAAATATCGGTACACAGCACCACTGTGCGCGGTATGGAGATGGATAGACCCTGAAAGTTGTCGCACTCGGGGTTCTTCTTTATGATAGAGTCCACAAAGGCAAGGCCGCGGCCCTTGCCGCCGAGACTCCCCTGCCCTATGCGGGCGAAGTTGGAGTAGTGGTCGAAGCGGTCTTTTTCGAATATAGCCACCACGCCTCGGTTCTTCATCTTGCGGTACTTGACGATAAGGTCGAACAGCAGGCGCTTCACTGCCGGAGCTTCCTCAATGCCCGTAAAGCGGTGGCGCTTGACCACATCGGCTATCGGGAACAGAGCGCGCGAATACAGCCAGCGCGATATATCGTTGCGCGAGGCATGGTAGAAAAGCGACTCGGCAGGAATCTCGAATATGCGCTGCTGCATATCCTTGAGGTTGCGTATTGTCATTATCGGGCGCAAGTCCGACGGGTCGCGGATAATAAAGTCGCCGAAGCCGAAATTGTTCATAATAGCCTCTCCGAGGTCTACCGGCAGCTTCTTGCTGTTCTTGTCGATGAAGATGCCGCCGAAAGGCGCCACGGCATCGGCGTTCGATGTCTCCGACGATTCTATGATAATAGGCAGATAGGGGTCGCGGAGACGCAGATAGTGGGCGAGCTTTATGCCGGCCTGACTGTCTTTGATACCCTCGCGGGCAAAACTCACATCGCTGATTACACCGAGCATATTCTTGCCGTAGCGCTCATAAAGCTCCACGGCCTCCTCGTAGTTGCGCGCAAGCATCACTTTGGGGCGACCGCGCATACGCAGCATCTGCTCGTGCTGGTTCAGCGCCTCGGTGGAGAAGAGCATCGACTGCTTGAGCAGGAACTTGTATATATGCGGGAGAACCGACGAGTAGAAGCGCACCGAGTCTTCCACGAGCATTATGCACTGCACGCCCACATCGGTAACGTCGTCGGCATTGAGGCTGTCTTCAAGAAGCTTGATAATAGCCAAAAGAAGGTCCATGTTGCCCAGCCAGCTGAACACATAGTCCACCGTCGAGAGGTCTTGCATGGCCAGCCTGCGCGACACCTCCTTGCTGAAAGGAGTAAGCACCACAAGCGGAATGGCGGGGAACTCGTCCTTAATAAGAGCGGCACCGTCGAAAGTCTCGGAGATATCGCCGCCGGGCATCGCCACCACAAGGTCGAATGGCTTCTGACGCATCATCTCCAAAGCCTCGGTCATGGTACTGGCGCGGTTCACACGCGGCGGAGAACTCAGGTTAAGAGCCACATACTCATTGTAGAGCTGCTCTTCCACACGCCCGTCCTCCTCCATCATGAAAGCATCGTACGGCGAGGCTATGAGCAACACGTTGAAAACACGATGCTGCATCAGAGCCTGAAAGGACGTTTCTTTCAGATACATTCGGCTGAGCGCTTCCTCATTCATAGTGGCAAATTTACGAAAATATTATGTAAATCGCCTTTTTTAATATAAAAATTTTCACTTGGCGCCACGGGCACGCACGGCAATGCGCATGACTCCGTCGACTATGCGCTCAAGCACAGCGGCAAGCAGTACCGACGCGACAAAGCACCCCGGTATAAGAGCCCACAGTGTCGCCGGGCCGCCAAAATCGTTATACGCCTGCAAAACGAGTCCGTGCGACATATAGAAATAGAAGCTCATATTGCCGAACGCCACCATAGGGCGCGACGACAGCAGGCGCGACACCGTCCCGTGGCCGTCTGCAGCAAAGGCTGCTATAAGAATTACCGAAGGCACCCACCAGTACGACGCCAACGCATAGCGCTCCGGAACATAGGCATACACGAGCACGAAGAGCGCCATAAGCGCAAGCATGGCAAGCTCTCCAAGTGTGCTCAGAGCGCCAATACGACGCCCGCAGAGAAGCCTGTAAAGCACCACGCCTACAATGAAATCGAGACAGCGGAAAGCCGGGCTGATATACACCAAGGGCAGCACCCAGTTGGAGCCAAGCGCATTAACCACAGCCAGATAGACGGTTACCACACCGACGGCCCAAACAGCGAGCCGACGGGACGAAGCCTTAAGGACGCCTTTCGCCACAACGGGAAACAGCGCGTAGCAGAACACTATCACCGACAGGAACCACGCCTCAGGATAATAGGAAAAATAATAGTTGACCGACGGCACCCAGCTTTGCAGAAGGAGTATATTGAAGAGCATCACCAGCCTGCCGTTGTCAAGGCTGAAATGAGCAAAGAAGGCAAAGAAAACAAACAGGCACAGCCAATGGAGAGGATAAATACGGCTTACGCGCCTACGCACAAACGCCATATGGTCGAAGCTCCCGCCCTCCAAATCATCGGAATAACGCCGTGCCAGCAAAAAACCGCTGATAACAAGGAAAAACGACACACCCCAGTCGCCTCCCGCCGGGAACACCGGCACGTGGTGCAAGAATATCATAAAGGCGAAAACACCTCTCAGCGCCTGTAGGCTCTTTATCATAAATGAGGATTAGGAAAAGATAATGTTTACAGCTCAATCTCGATGCTCACGGGGCAATGGTCAGAGCCGGTGATATCGGGATGTATGGCCGACGCCTTGAGGGCGGGCACCAGGCGCTCCGACACTATGAAATAGTCGATACGCCAGCCCACGTTCTTCTCGCGCGCACGGCCTCTGTAGCTCCACCACGAGTATGCGCCGCGCGCGTCGGGGTGCTGATAGCGGAAAGTGTCTACGAAGCCTTCGCCGAGCAGACGCGTCATGCAGCCGCGCTCCTCGTCGGTAAAGCCAGCGTTGCGGCGGTTCGTCTTGGGGTTGGCGAGGTCTATCTCCTCGTGCGCCACATTGAGGTCGCCGCACATAATCACGGACTTGTGCACATCAAGCTCCTTTATGAACGTGAGGAAATCGGCCTCCCACTCCATGCGGTAATCGAGACGCGCCAGCTCGCTCTGACTGTTGGGCACATACACATTCACAAGGTAGAAATCCGGATATTCGAGCGCCACCACACGGCCCTCGTGGTCATGCTTGTCCACACCTGTGTATGTACGCACACTCAGCGGCTCATGACGCGTAAAGACCGCCGTGCCCGAGTAGCCGGGGCGGTCGGCATAGCTATAGTAAGCCTTGTAGCCGTCGAAGGCAAGGTCGAGCTGACCCTCTTTAAGCTTGATTTCCTGCACGCAGAAGAAGTCGGCATCCAAGCTCTCGAATACCTCCCTGAAGCCCTTGCCGACAATAGCCCGCAAGCCATTTACGTTCCACGATATAAATTTCATCTATTATTATTTTAAAACACAAATGTAGCAAAAAAATGCGACATCGGCAACAGTGGGCTTAATTAGTAAAACACAGGGAAGGGTCGGCGAGAAATATTGATACAAGGAAAAGTTTTTTTTCATAGAAAGGCAATTATGGTTAGACGCAGCAAGTATGGATAATTGCCGATACAGCAAAATATTATACAAAAAAAGTTCCGACAGGAACGATATATCCGTCCTGTCGGAGCAATTCTTTTTTATGTATCCAGCGGTATGCCTTATCGAAGCACTATCTTGGATGTTACGGTGTCGGTACCGGTGCTTACGGTAGCGATGTAGATGCCCGATGCGAGGCCGTCGAGAGACACGGTGTAACTGCCTTCGCCTGCGGCGGTGGCAACGGTCTTGCCATCGAGAGCTGTAAGGGTGAAGGTGCTTGCGGCAGCTGCATTGACAGTGACAACGCGACCGGCTACAGTGATAGTTGCGCAGCCATCAGCTACTACGTCGGCCACACCGGCAAATTCGTAGAAATCGGTTACATTGATGAGGATGTCGGGCCAGCGTTCTTCTTCGTCGAATTCAAAGCCATAGGAAGTCATCTGAGTCACGGCGCCATTGTCGTTATACTCATATTCATTGATAATACCACCGTTAAACAGCAGTTCATCATCAATATACATGGCTGATTCTTCCTTCACGACATTGCCGTGCTCGTCGTAGGTAACAGCGTAGGTTTCAACCTCATAGACGAGTACCACGTCGTTTTCGTCGATTATGCCGTCGCCATTTATGTCTTCCTCATCTTCGGGAAGTGTCCAGTACTTAACCGCGTAGGTATCAACAAAAGAGCCGGTAGCCTCGTCGGTGTATTCCGATGAAATCTCAAGAACAGAGCCATCGGTGAAATCGAAACGGAGTGTACCTTCGAAGTCGTTGGCGTATGTACCTGTAAGTGTGGCATCAAGCTCACCTTCGTAGTACGACTCAGCCGAAGCCACACGGTTGTTGCCACGAGCATAGTCGTCAACATCGAAAGCCATCACCTGGCCGTCGGTATTGTGCCATGTGATGTTGCGGAGGTCAAGAACCTCCTCCCAGCTGTCCAGAGACTCCATCTCTGTGATAGCCGATGCGACAATGCTCTTTCCGTCATCGCTCAGAGTGTTCTCTACTTTGGCGATGTCGTCAAATATTTCGCCGAGGTTAGCCTGGCGTGCCACAGAAGTGATAAGACCGTTGGCCGAACGGGAAATCGGATACTTGTTGCCAGCCATAAGCGTCCATGAGTTGTTATACCACATGTAGATAAGGTTCTCTGTAGCAAAATTCTTGACAACGGTGTCGTAAACCTTGACACGGCGTTCGCTACCTCTCCAAGTAGCACCTTCGTCTGCCGACTGCTCGGTAAACTGAAGCACGATATTGCCGTTTTCGTCGTATTCATAAGAAACGCGCATAAGGTCACCACCCTCCAGGAGGTCGCGCTGAATCATGCTCTGTGTGCGGCCATAGGCATCGTAGCTGTATTCGCCGAGAATTGCTTCTACCCATACTTCATTTTCTTCGTCCCAGTTGCTTACCACTTCCTTGAGGGGAAGGTACTTGACATTGGCCTCACGGACAACATCGAGTGCACGGGCACGGTTGCGTACTACTCGCTCGGTCTTTTTCTTCGAAAGTAATTTGGCACGGGCGGGAGCGGCGTCAGCCGCAACTGAGCCGCATACAAGTGCGGCAGCAGCAAAAAGCAGTGTAAAAGTTTTTGTCATAGACATATTATTTGGTTTATTGTACATTGGAACTGCAAAGTTACAAATAAAATATCATTTTGGCATAATTTCGCGTTGCTTATTTCAAAACTTGCGAAATAATCTTGCTTACAATTGTACTTTCAAAGCCGCGCAACACCGCAAAACGGAAAAGACGGCTTCGCGCATCATAGGTGTCAGCACTCCCCAACAATCTACTTTTCAATACAATAAGCTGTCGCAAGACTTCCGTATACTCGTCCTCGTCGATTTCTTCGAGAGCCTCGGCGATAATATCGGCATCGACACGCTTCTGCCTCAGTGCAAGCTCTATTTTGCGACGGCCCCAACGGGCAAAGCGGTACTTGTCGCGCACAAATGCTCCGGCATAGCGGCTGTCGTCCACAAAGCGGCGCCGCCGTAGCGAGCGCACTATTGTGTCGGCATCCTCCTCGCCTATCTGCCACAGGCGCAGCTTGCGGCGGATTTCGCCCTCGCACTGCTCCGAGCGCGCACAAAGCGCCTCAAGGCGCATAAGAGCCACCTCGGGCTTGAGCGCTTTCTTAGCTCTTGAAGGCAACGGCATAGCGATAAAGGCCTTTGTAGTCACGTATTATCTCAATGTCGGAATAGCCCTCGGCTTCGAGCAGAGCGCGCATCTCTTCGGGAAAGCGCGAGTTAATTTCGAAATAGACACGGCCGCCGGGCTTGAGCGCCACTGCCGCAAAACGCGCTATGGCACGGTAGAACTCGAGCGGGTCGCTGTCCGGCACAAAAAGCGCCAGCGCCGGCTCATGGTCGGCGACACGGCTTTCCATTTCGGCTCGCTCGCTCTCGCATATATACGGCGGATTGCTCACCACAATATCGTACTCGCCCTCACGCTCGGGCCGTGCGGTGAGGATGTCGGCACGGCGGAAGTCCACATCGGCTCCGAGAGCCTCGGCATTGGAGCGAGCCACTTCCAAAGCAGCCTCGCTGATGTCGACAGCCGTCACACGGCAGAACGGCAGCGCACGCGCCAGCGCTATGGCAATGCACCCCGAGCCTGTGCCGGCATCGAGAACCGAGAGGTCGCGCTGCTGGCCGTAGCGGTCGGTAATGGCATCTACGAGCCACGCAGTCTCGGGGCGCGGAACAAGCACCGCCGGAGTCACCGCGAAATCAAGACCCATAAAACGGGCCGTTCCGACGGCATACTGCACAGGCTCGCCGCCCTCCACACGCTTCACCACGGCATCAATCTTAGCCTGCATGAAGTCGGTGATTTCGCGCTCGCCGTTCATAAAAAGATATTTGCGATCATAGCCGGCCACATCCTCGAACACAATGCGCGCCGCCGCCTCGCCCTCGGCCTGCGAGCCGAAAGCCGAGGCCATGCGCCCGCATACAGCCCTGAAGTACTGTGCGGCGGTGGTCATCGGCGGTCGTCGTTGATAGCCTCGTAGCCGAAAATATCGTCGTCGCTGGGGCGCTCGTCCTCGTCGTCATCGCCGGGGCGCTCATCGTCGTACTCATCTTCATAGTCGGCATCGTCCCAGTCCACATCCTCGCCCCAGGCGTCGGGACTGATGCTGCGGAGGTCTTCGGCCTCCTGCTCCGCCTCATCGGCAGTGGGAGTGTATTCGAATATGAAGTTGTCTTCCTCGCTCACGCGGTGGTGGCCGTCGAGCGGACGATGTATGAGGTCGGGGGCGTCGATGCGGTTGTTCTCGTCGGTAATAGCGCGCCAGAGTATATCCTTAAGCTCGGCGATGCCATAGCCTGTCACGGCGGAGATAAACACATGAGACACGCCCTCGGGCAGAGTCTCGGCGATTTCCTCGCGCAGCTCGTCGTCCAGAAGGTCGCTCTTCGAAATAGCAAGCACACGTGGCTTGTCCACAAGCTGCGGATTGAATTTCTCAAGCTCGTTGAGCAGGATGCCGTACTCGGTGGCGATGTCGTCTGCATCGGCCGGAACCATAAACAACAACACGGCGTTGCGCTCTATATGGCGCAGAAAGCGCAGACCAAGACCGCGCCCCTCGCTCGCGCCCTCGATTATACCGGGTATATCAGCCATGACAAACGAGCGGCTGTCGCGGTACGACACAATGCCGAGCTGAGGCTCCATAGTGGTAAAGGGATAGTCGGCAATCTTGGGTTCGGCCGCCGACACTGCCGAGAGCAGCGTCGACTTGCCAGCATTTGGGAAACCTACCAGGCCCACATCGGCAAGCATCTTAAGCTCAAGTATCACCGACTTCTCTATAGCCGGCTCTCCGGGCTGCGCATAGCGCGGAGTGCGGTTTGTCGCGCTCTTGAAGTGCCAGTTGCCGAGGCCGCCGCGACCGCCCTTGAGGAGCTTCACTTCCTGGCCGTCGTCGGTCACTTCGGTTAGATAGTCGCCCGTCTCGGCATCGAACACCACGGTACCGCATGGCACATCCACAACCACGTCCTCGCCGTCCTTGCCGAAACTGCGGCCACCCGAGCCGCTCTCGCCGTTGCCGGCAAAGATGTGGCGGCGGTATTTGAGCGGAAGCAGTGTCCACATATTGCGATTGCCACGGAGTATGATGTGGCCGCCGCGACCGCCGTCGCCGCCGTCGGGGCCTCCCTTGGGCACATATTTGGCGCGGTAGAAATGGCGCGAACCGGCACCGCCCTTACCCGAGCGACACAGTATCTTTACATAATCTATGAAGTTTGAATCAGCCATGTATGTCAGTGTTTTATGTATTAAAAACAAATTGGAGCGCTATGAGTTCATAGCGTTGTGGTGCCGCATAAGCTCACGGGCCTGCCGGAAATCGACAGGCGAGCCTACATCAATCCACGTGCCTTTTATAGTGTAGTATGTCACACGTCGGCCGGCCTTGATGGCGCGCTCCACCAGGTCGGTGGCATCGCAGCGCTCGCCGGGCACAAGAGTGGCAAGCAAATCGTTGGCAAACAGGTATATGCCCGCATTGGCATAGTACGAATACGACGGTTTCTCCTCTATTCCCGTCACGGCGCTGTCGTCCTCGCCGTCGAGGGTGAGTATGGCGTATGGCACCGACACCTGATAAGGCACCACGGCTATGGTGAGGTCGGCTCCGCGCCGCTTGTGTTGCAGATACATCTCCTCGAACGATATGGTGGTTAGCAGGTCGGAGTTCATAACAAGCGTATCACCCGGAGCCGCTGCCACATCGGTAAGCGCCACGGCGCCTATGGTGCCGAGAGGCTCGTCCTCGCGTACGGTCTTTACGCGCACACCCGCCACCGGCTGCCTGAAGTGCTCGTCGAGCTTGTCGGCAAGATAGCGCGTTGTCACGGTGATATCATCGATGCCGCACGCCGCAAGAGCCTCGATGTTATAGTCGATGATTGCCTTGCCCTCAATCTCCAGCAGAGGCTTGGGAGTGGTGAGAGTGGCCGGGCGCAGGCGCTCACCCTTGCCTCCGGCCATGAGCACAGCCTTCAAAGGCAGCAAACTTCGCTGCCGCGACAGGTCAATCAGCCCCGCCAGGCGACCTTCGGCGTCAAGTTCGGGAACGAGTGTGATGCCGAGGCTGCGGAAGCCGCTAAGCACACCGGGGTCGACGGCGCCGTGCCTTACTGAGCGGAAATCGCACCGCGCAGCCTCAAGCACACTGCTGCCGAGCACCGTGCCGCCTATAATGGCGCGCCTGATGTCGCCGTCGGTAAGGGAGCCGCGCACCACGCCCCCGTCGTCAAGCACGAAGAGCGTCATGGCGCCACCCGAGAGGGCGTTGAGTTTGCGCAATGCCTCCATTAGCGAGGCCGTGTGCGATATTGTATGTCTTTCCATGTTCATAGCTGTCGGAACATTGCTTCGGCGCGCTCCCAGTCGGCCATAGTGTCGAGGTCGATGCTGCGCGACGCAGGCATTATATAAGGTAGGCGGCGGCGGAAAGCGCCAAGAGGCATGCGCCGCAGCGACTCGGGATTTATCACATAAACTGCGCCGTTCTGCTCGAATACCGGCGGACAGTCCTGCCGGCGCGTGTACAGCCCGTCGCCGCAGCACACTTTCATGTATCCCTCGGCATCAAGCTCGAAGATATTGTAGTAGGGGTTCGCGTCGGAGGGCGCGAGCGTGGTCACCATATCACATTCGGGCGTATACAGCGCCTCGGCACCGGCCACATCCTCCACAGTGCGCAGGGGCGAGGTGGGCTGAAGCAGCACCACACAGTCGTATGCAATGCCGCGGGCGTCGGCCCAGTCCAGCACGTCGAGCATCACCTCGCGGCTCCCCGCCGTGTCGGTGCCGAGCGAGGCCGGACGCATATAGTCCACCGTCAGCCCGAGCGAACGCCCGATGGCGGCAATCTCCGCGTCGTCGGTCGACAGCACGACGGTGCCGCCCGTAAGCGACGCGTCGGCCACAGCCACATCAACCGTATAGGCCAGCAGCGGACGCCCGCCAAGAAGGCGGATATTCTTGCGGGGTATGCCTTTGCTGCCCCCGCGGGCAGGTATTATGTAGAGCGGTCGCATCAGTATTCGATATCGTAAAAAGTCTTGGGAGGGCACGGAAGTGTCGCCACAAAGGCGAGAACGGCATCAGTCATTCGCCCGAGCGTCCCTGGGCTGCCGTAGGGGTTCTGGCGCCTTGCTGCAAGAGCCTGCATATCGGGCGACAGTGCCCTGGCAATGGCCTCGCGGATAGAGGCTGCGTCGTCGCCGCAATGTATTACCGACGGACCCGCCATGCGTCCTCGCTGACGCATGCCTATGTCGACGGTCGGCACTCCCGCCGAAGGTGCCTCCACTATGCCGCTCGACGAATTGCCGACGACCACCGACGCAAGCCGCAGCAGCGAATGATAGCGCAACATGCCGAGCGACTGCACCGGCAGCACTCTGTCGCGCTGCGAGGCAGCGTACGCCGTCAGACGGTCTATTATATGTGCCCCGTGCGCGTCGTTGTTCGGATAAGTGATTATGGCAGCCAGGCCGGGGAACGCATCGAGGGCATCGAGAAGCTCCCCTGCCCTCTCGGCCGGAGAAGCCTCAAGGTCGTTTGTGGCCGGGTGATAAGTGACCAAAGCAAAAGGCCTGTCGAGGTCAAAGCCGAGGTCGGCACTCAGCTCGGCTCGTGTCATAGTCTTGATGTTCATGGCGTTCCACACCCCAATAGCGCCGGTATTTACCACCCGGTCGGGCGCCTCTCCCATCTGTATCACACGCCGGCGGTAAGGCTCGGTAGCCGTAAGGTGAAGCGTGGAAAGCTTGGTAATGGCATGGCGGAAAGCATCGTCGAGCGCGCCCTCCGAAATCTCGCCGCCGGCGATATGTATCACCGGGATGTGCATCGTAGCCGCCGACGACGCTATGGCAAGCATCTCGTAGCGGTCGCCGAGTATCACCACTGCGTCGGGACGCAGCCTCGCAAACGCATCGGCAGCCCCGGCCATACACTGCGCCATGACGTGCACACGCGAAGCATCATCGTCGTCCTGCACATCCACCGGCACGCTGGCGTCCACAGCAAAACCTGCGGCCTCAATCTCGCCCACCGTATAGCCATAGCGAGGCATAAGGTGCATATTGGTGGCAAGAACCTGCACCTCCACGCCGCCGCCGTCGCGCAAAGCCAGCGCCAGCGGCTGAAGCAGCCCCCAGTCGGCACGCGTACTTGTGGCAAAACACACTCTCTTCTTCATCATCCTGCAAAAATACTAAGAAATTGCCGAATAAGAAAAAAAAAGACGGTGCGGGTCGTCGCGACAAGCACCGTCTCTGGGATATAGGATTCTCCTTTTTGGGATTGGATGGAGGAGAATCCGAGGGGGAAGAATGTTATTTCGTTCTATGTAGCCGGATTTCAATCCGGCCACATCTTAGAGATTGTCTAAATTTATATTATACAGATTTTGAGAGGGATTGTCAGATGGATTTTTGTTTGCGATGAAGGAGCGTAGCTGTAGCTACGAGACTGAAGAGCGAACAAAAAGACGCTGACAAGACCCTCAAAAGCAAAGTAACATAAATTTTAGACAATCTCTTATTCCTCACTAAGGATTTCGAGCATTTTGATAGCCGACACAGGGATACGTGTGCCGGGGCCGAAGATAGCCGCTACGCCTGCCTTGTAGAGGAAGTCATAGTCCTGTGCGGGGATGACACCGCCGGCAGTTACGAGGATATCCTCGCGGCCGAGCTTCTTAAGCTCTTCTATAACCTGCGGGATGAGGGTCTTGTGACCGGCAGCCAGCGACGACACACCGAGGATGTGCACATCGTTCTCCACAGCCTGACGGGCTGCTTCGGCAGGTGTCTGGAAGAGCGGGCCCATGTCCACGTCGAAGCCGCAGTCGGCATAGCCGGTGGCTACCACCTTGGCGCCGCGGTCGTGGCCGTCCTGGCCCATCTTGGCAATCATGATACGGGGCTGGCGGCCTTCGCGCTTGGCGAACTCTTCGCACATCTGCTGGGCACGCACAAATTCGGGGTCTTGTTTTGTTTCGCTGGAGTACACGCCTGATATTGTTCGTATTACTGCTTTATAACGGCCTACTACATCTTCGCAGGCATCGGAAATCTCGCCGAGGGTGGCACGGAGGCCGGCGGCCTTCACGGCAAGGTCGAGGAGGTTGCCTTCCTTAGTGCGTACGCACTCGGTAATGGCGGCAAGAGCCTCTTTCACCTTGGCCTCGTCGCGATGAGCCTTCACGTCGTTGAGACGCTCGATTTGCTCGCGGCGCACCTCGGTGTTGTCGATTTCGAGAATGTCGATGGGGTCTTCGTGGTCAAGACGGTATTTGTTGATACCCACAATGGTCTGACGACCCGAGTCGATGCGGGCCTGGGTACGGGCCGAAGCCTCTTCGATACGGAGCTTAGGAAGACCTGTCTCGATAGCCTTAGCCATACCGCCGAGCTTCTCGATTTCCTGGATGTGTGCCCATGCGCGGTGTGCGATTTCGTTGGTGAGGGCTTCCACATAGTACGAGCCTCCCCAGGGGTCGATAGCACGGGTTACCTGAGTCTCTTCCTGGATGTAAATCTGAGTGTTACGTGCGATACGTGCCGAGAAGTCGGTAGGCAGTGCTATAGCCTCGTCGAGAGCGTTGGTGTGGAGACTCTGAGTGTGGCCGAGAGCGGCGCCCATAGCTTCGATGCAAGTACGGCCTACGTTGTTGAAGGGGTCCTGCTCGGTGAGCGACCAGCCCGAGGTCTGCGAGTGTGTACGCAGGGCGAGCGATTTGGGGTTCTTGGGGTTGAACTGCTTCACAATCTTGGCCCAGAGCATACGCGCGGCACGCATCTTGGCTACTTCCATGAAATAGTTCATGCCGATAGCCCAGAAGAACGACAGGCGCGGAGCGAACGAGTCGATATCCATGCCGGCGTTCACACCTGCGCGGAGGTATTCGAGACCGTCGGCGAGGGTGTAGGCAAGCTCGATGTCGCAGGTAGCGCCGGCTTCCTGCATGTGATAGCCCGAAATCGAGATAGAGTTGAACTTAGGCATGTTCTGCGAGGTATACTCGAAGATGTCGGCGATAATACGCATCGAGAACTCCGGCGGGTAGATATAGGTGTTGCGCACCATAAACTCCTTGAGGATATCGTTCTGAATGGTACCGGCCATTTCCTCGAGCTTGGCACCCTGCTCAAGACCTGCGTTGATGTAGAAGGCAAGCACGGGGAGCACAGCGCCGTTCATGGTCATCGACACCGACATCTTGTTCAGAGGTATACCGTCGAAGAGCACCTTCATGTCGTCGAGCGTGCAAATAGACACACCTGCCTTGCCCACGTCGCCCACCACGCGTTCGTGGTCGGCATCGTAGCCGCGGTGTGTGGCGAGGTCGAACGCTACCGACAGACCCTTCTGGCCCGACGCGAGGTTGCGGCGGTAGAAGGCATTCGACTCGGCAGCTGTCGAGAAGCCTGCATACTGGCGGATGGTCCACGGGCGAAGAGGATACATCGCGCTGTACGGGCCGCGGAGATACGGAGGAATACCCGACATGTAGTTCAGGTGTTCGAGTCCTTCGAGGTCAGCCTTGGTGTATATGGGTTTTACGGGGATAAGCTCGGGGGTGGTCCAGTCTTCCACATGGCCCTGAGCGGGCTTGGGGCCGCATGCCCCTGCCGTAATGTCTATAGTCTTAAAATCAGGTTTCATATTGAATGACGTGGATTATTTATTGAGGAGACGGTTGTTGAAGTCGCGGAGAGTGTCGAGCACATTGCAGCGCACGTGCACGAAATCCTTGATACCGGCGGCCATAAGCTCGTCGGTGCATGCGGGAGCACCGGCTACCACAAATTCGGCGCGACCGTCGAGATACTTGTAAGCGGCAGGCGCAAGTTCGGCATATTCGTCGTCCGAAGAGCACAGTACAATCACGTCGGCGCCCTTGTCGAGAGCGGCGTCCACACCGTCCTCTACCGAGTCGAAACCGAGGTTATCGATAATCTCATAGCCGGCGCAGCCGAAAAAGTTCGTCGAGAACTGGGCGCGGGCAAGACGCATGGCCAGGTTGCCTATGGTGAGCATGAACACCTTGGGGCGCTTGGCGGCTGCCTCGGTGGCAAGACGAAGCTCCTCGAAGTCGGTGGCGGCACGCTTCATGGCAAGTGCGTTGGGACCCTTCTCGGCACTGCAGCCGCAGTGGCAAGAGGTATCCTCAATCTTGCCGGCAGCAAGCTCGTTGATATTGGGGTACTGGTTGGTGCCGAGCAAAACCTCCTTGCGGCGGGCAACGTCGGTATGTCGCTTCGCGCACGAGTCGTTCACAGCCTTCTGCACTTCGCCACGGCCTACAGCGCCGAAGAAAGCGCCATCCTCGTCCATTACGGCGAGGAAAAGCTTCCAGCCCTCTTCTGCGATAGCCACGGTGAGATGTTCTACATAGTAGCTGCCGCCTGCGGGGTCTACCACCTTATCCATGTGGCTCTCTTCCTTAAGCAGGAACTGCTGGTTGCGGGCAATGCGCTCCGAGAAAGCGTCGGGCTTCTTGTAAGGCACATCGAAAGGAGTAACCACAATAGAGTCCACACCGGCCACACAAGCCGAGAAAGTCTCGGTCTGGCTACGGAGCAGGTTCACATGTGCGTCGTATATAGTCTGGTTGAAGCGCGATGTTGTGGCGCACACCATCATCTTGGCGGCACAGTCGCACTCGGGCTTGTACTGCTCTACAATCAGAGCCCACAGCATGCGGGCGGCGCGGAACTTGGCGATTTCCATGAAGAAGTTCGACGACACGCACATGTTGAACTTGATGCGGCAAGCCACCTCAACGGCACTGCGGCCGGCTTCGGTGAGCAGGTTGAGCCACGAAGCACCCCATGCGAGAGCATAGCCAAGCTCCTGATATATATAAGCACCGCCGTTGGCAAGGATTTCGCTGTCTACTGCGAGGCAACGCAGACCCTTCACGTCGGCAACAACGTCGAGCAGAGCGCAGGCCTGAGCCTTCACCGCATCGGCGTCGAAACTCTCTACTCCATGCATAAGCTGACGGCGCAGGGGGTTATAATCTATCGAGCCGCGGAAAGTGTCGGCGGCGCCGGCAGCCTTAACCATGGCAACAAGAGCCTCGGCTACGGCGAGAGCCTTGCCTGGGCAGCATTTCAGGTTGATTTCCACTTTTGCAAGGTCGATGCCGGCAAGAAGCTCCGGAAGCTCGGCCGCGTCGCCCACCTTGAAGCCAAGTGAGTTGATACCTTTGGTAAGAACATCAAGAGCAATCTCGTTGGCCTCCTTGGCACTGTCGGCAACGATATTCTGGCGCGAAAGCCAGTCATTGTCGGTGCGGGTACCGCGTACATAGGGGAACTGGCCGGGAAGAGAGTCGGTAGTCTTGAGACCGGCGATGTCTTCGGCACGGTAGACGGGTTCTACATTGAAACCCTCGTTAGTGCGCCATACCAGCTTTTTGTTGAAGTCGGCACCTTTGAGATCCGCTTCCACCTTGGCGCGCCACTCCTGGTAGCTCACCTCGGGAAACTGGTCAAACAGTTTTTCGTTATTTTCTGCCATAAAAATATCTGTCGATATATAGTTATTTGTGTTTCAGAGTTTTGGCTGTTTATTTTTCATGGTAAAAACCGCAGCGGCAATCTGCCACGCTTTTCTTCGCACAAAAATAACAATAATAAGACAATTACCAAAACTTTAACCGAAAAATCGCTCGGCAGCCATAACACGGTGCGACCACCTCCGGGGTCGTTCCATGTGACACACATCCCGTACCCCGGGTAACGAGCACCCGGGGCTAACATCAATGGCCAGGCCTCCGGCCTGTCTTGCGCCTGCCATATTGCAGATTTCACTCTATTGCCGGCAAACTAAACCGTGGGATTAATAAGAAACATTTAACACACTTGTGCACTATGATTAAAATGATGTTATTGGCCGGTGCCGGCGGTTTTGTAGGCACGTGCGGCCGCTTCCTGATTGGAAAATGGAGTTCAGCCATGTTCCACGGTGCGTTTCCTATGGGAACCTTTCTCGTAAATATTATCGGCTGCTTCATCATAGGCCTGCTCTTCGGTCTGCTCGAAAAAGCCCATGTGATGACTACCGGCGAAAACGTGATGCTCATCACGGGTTTCTGCGGCGGTTTCACCACATTCTCGTCGTTTGCCGACGACCTTTGGGTACTCGGCAACAAGGGCGACTGGACTACATCGCTCATCTACCTGCTCGCATCCGTCATCCTCGGCGTTCTCCTCGTATGGGCCGGCCGCGCTCTCATCCGCTGACATACATCTCTATATACATAGAAAGCCGCATCGTCCCACTTGGGCGATGCGGCTTTCTATGTTATATGGATAGGATTAGGTCGTAGCTCACTGTGCAGACTGAACATTTACACCAAAGGTAGTGTTAGACCCGGGAAGTGTGCCGCTCGAAACCAGACCGGCAAAGGCGCCGATAGTATGGTTATCTCCATCGAATGTTCCGCAGAAGGGCGCCTGAGCACCATTGCGCTCAAAGCTGCCAATAGGAGCGAACTCCTCCGTCGGGTCAAGTGCGATATCGGCGGTGAGCTTTACAGTGATACCTGCCATGTTATTACCGCCTTTGACAATTCCGGCCAAAGCCTTGAGAGCCTCAGGGGTGTATGGCAAGAGTGCCGTCGGCCGGTTTGAGGACAGACACCGACACATTGTTTACGGTGTTGTTCTCCACGGTGGCGCTGGCCGACACCATAGTGCCTACCACTTCGCCTGCGTCGGGCTTGCGAGTGGCAGCGCCGTCGTAGTCAGGCTCGGTCATGTCAGCGATAACCTTCACGTTGGTGATTGTATTACCAGTAACTACAGCCGCACCGTTTGTCGCACCCACGAGGCCGCCCACCTTACGGTACGCGGTAATGGTGGCATTGCTCACCGAGCAGTTGGTGACATATGCGTTCGGTTCGGCCGAAAGATAGCCGGTGATACCGCCCACGTTGTTGGCATCGTCGTATTTGCCGTTTACAAGGCGGGGGGTTGAAGTCACGGTGGCACCGTCGACATGCACATTGTCGATACGCGAGCAGAGACCGTCGCCGGAGACAACGCCGGCCTTATAGTTGCCGGTCACGGTAGCGTTGGTAAACTTCACATTCCTGATGTAGCCTATAGCGTAACCGAAGAAACCGGCTGCGTCGGGGTCGCTGACAGTCATGTTCGACACCGTGTGGTTATCGCCGTCGAAAGTAATCCATGAAGAGTTGCCGTCAAGTCGCATGGGAGTCCACTCCACGCCGGCGAGGTCGATGTCGGCACCGAGCTTCATGGTGCAACCCTTGAACTTGGCGGGACTTGCCTTGGACTGCGCGTTGAGCCATACAAGGCCTTCGGTGCTCATTGCGGTATAGGTCTTTGTAGCCTCATCGAAGAATACGCCGGGGGCAATCTGCTGGCTAATATCCACATTGTTATTGTCGTCGAAGCCGGGTAGGATTTCCACGTCGAACACTGCGGGGTTGGTGAGTAGCGCTCCATAGATGTTGGTGCGGTAGTTGCGTTGCACGGGCACGGCGGTGAAGCTCAGCTCTGCGTTGAGGGCGAAGTCGGTGGAGACCTTCACGTCGGCCACGGCCTTGTCGGCGGCGGCGAGGATGTAGTTCATCGACAGATAGGTATAGGTCTTGTCGCCTACAGAGGCAGTACCTGTAGGCAGGTCGGAGAGGTTGAAGGTCACTTCGGCAAGCTCATCCACTTTCCCGTCGGCCAGGTTGAGCACGGAGGGAAGCTCCATGGTAAGGCCGGTCTGCTTTACCTCTACGCCCGATGCAAGAGCTTCGGCGTAGTCGGAGGTGAGCACGTTGAGCTGCGCGAAGGGACGCTTGAGCTGCACGGTCTTATGTATGGGGCCGTTGACGGTGAGGCCGGCTTCGGTAACGAAGAAAGCATCGCGGCTCTCGTCGTTGGCTGCACCGTCGTATGTCACGGAGATAGTCCGCTCGGTGGTGCTGTAGGTGTAGGGAGCGTCAGGAGCCTGTGCCCAGAATACTACATCGTAGGTCTTGCCGGTTACGAGGGCCAGCTCGACGGTTGCGTGAAGACCGTCGAAAGTAGCCTCTTTGGAGAAGAGGTATTCGGGCGTTTCGCCGTCGACCGAGTAGACGTATGCCTTAAGGTCGGTAGCAGAGAGTCCGTCGCCGTAGGCACGCGAGCCGAGGGCTGGAAGTTCGGCGGTGAAGACAACGTTGCCGTCGCCGCCGGCGGGAGCCGAAAAGTCTTCGTTGGAGCAGGATGCCGCAAGAAGGGCTACCGCTGCCATGCTTACATAAACGTGTTTTTTCATCGTCTTGAAGTGTTATAATAAAGTGGTTTACTGAACGGGGGCGTATGTGTTGCCTTCAATAGAAGAATTGGCACCCGAGGTGTTGTCATACACGATTTCGCCTTTGAGGCCTGCTGTCATCTGAGTCTCGGTATTGGTGGTCGAGAGACAGCCGGTAACGGTTAGGAGGCCGGTTGTTTCGGGCATTGCATTGCCGATGTTCTGATATACGGTGATACCAGCCGCTATAGACGAAGGCCCTGCCGTAATCTGCCTGGCGTAGTTATTGCAGTCCTTAATTGTGGCGTTGCGGTAGGTAAGGCCAACGATGCCCGACACGTCATTACCTTTTGCAGCGACAACATCGCCATAGTTCTCACATTCTACAATGTTGATTTCGCCGTAGTTGGCATACGAGCCGGGGATATTGTCATATTTAATCCAGCCAACAATACCGCCGAAGCCGAGGCTTGTGCTTTCGCTGCCGTCAACGTTACCGCGGTTGATGCACTTCGATATAGTGCCGAATGCATTCTGCTGACCTACAATACCACCGGTCGAATTGTTGCATGACGAGACGGTACCAGTGTTGGTGCAGCCGCTGATGTTGGCAGCCGAAAGTCCTGCGATGCCGCCTGCACATACGTTGTCGGCGTGGATGTTGCCGGTGTTGATACAATCGGATATAGTCATCACCTTGCCGATGCGGGTGTAGTATGCTGCGCCTACGATACCGCCCACATTGTTGGTGGTGCCGCTTACATCGGCAGCATTGGAGCAACCTGTCACGGCAGCATCAATCATCATGCGGCCTACGATGCCGCCTACGCCCTGCTTGCCGCTCACGCTGCCCGAGAGCACATGCACATTGGTGACTTTGGCACCCGCGGTGAGCATGGAAACCACAGCAGCCTGCTCGCAGTTGGGAGCGCTGATAGTGAAATCCTCGAAGCTTATGTTCTTAAGCTCGGCACCTGCTCCTGTGAGGTTTGCAATGAAGCCCACATTGGCGTCGGCATTTTCATTGGTGATAGTGAAGTTGCTTATAGTGGCGTTGTTGCCGTCAATCACACCTTTGAACGATTTACCCAGTGCGACGCCGCCCAAACGGCTTGAGCCGTTAGCTATTGGAGTTATTTCGTGACCGCCGAAATCGATGTCGCCGGCAAGAGTCACGGTGTAGCCTTCGAAGTTGCGGGCAGAGGCGCCGTTGGTGCCGTTCACCAGCTGAGCAAGGCCCATAAATTCTGCGGGAGTATTCACAGCTACAGTCTTGGCAGTCTCGTCAACCACGGGTACAGTCACAGTGGTACCGTCCCAAGGCTCTACCGAAACATTGTTGTCGTCGTCGAAGCCGGGGAGGATTTCCACGTCGAAGATTGCGGGGTTGGTGAGGAGCGCGCCGTAGATGTTGGTGCGGTAGTTGCGCTGCACGGGCACGGCGGTGAAGCTCAGCTCTGCGTTGAGAGAGAAGTCGGTGGAGACCTTCACGTCGGCCACGGCCTTGTCGGCGGCGGCGAGGATATAGTTCATCGACAGATAGGTGTAGGTCTTGCCGTTCATCTCGGTAGTGCCAGTGGGAAGGTCGGAGAGAACGAAGGTCTCTTCGGCAAACTTATCCACTTTGCCGTCAGCCAGATTGAGCACGGAGGGAAGCTCCATGGTAAGGCCGGTCTGCTTCACCTCGACGCCCGACGTAAGTGCCTCGGCATAGTCGGTGGTGAGCACGTTGAGCTGCGCGAAGGGACGCTTGAGCTGCACTGTCTGCTGCACGGGGCCTGCAACCTTGAAAGCTTCTGTGGCCATGAAGAAAGCGTCGCGGGTCTCATCGTTGGCAGGAGTACCGCTATAGGTCACAGTAACAGTTTGGTCGGTGGTGCTGTAGGTGTAGGGAGCGTCGGGTGCCTGTGCCCAGAACACTACTTTATAGGTCTTTCCGGTTACGAGCGCCAGCTCCACGGTTGCATGAAGATTGTCGAACGTGGCAGTCTTGTCGAAGAGATACTTCTCTGTTTCTCCGGCTTCTGCCGAATATACGTATGCCGTAAGATTGGTTGCGGTGAGGCCGTCGCCGTATGCGCGAGAACCCAGCACGGGCAGCTCGGCGGTGAAAACCACGGTACCGTCGTCGGCTACTGGAGCCGAAAATTCTTCGTTTGAGCACGATACGAGCGCCATAGCGGCGAAAGTAAAGCTTGCAAATAGTACTTTTTTCATTTTGAGTAGGTTTATTATTTTTTTACAATTTCTTATTTTATTTCAATGTTGAACTCGCCCTCGAAATCAGGCGATATGCCTATTGCACCACCGGCTTTTGTGGTAAGGAAGTCGCCCCTAACAATAGTAAGTCGGGAGCGTTTTAGCGGCACGTCGAAAGCCGGTATACGCGCCAGAAGGATGTCGTCAGGGTCATATACCTCCATAGCCACTGTCACGGCCGTCTCGCTGCCGTTTACAAATACATGGTCGAACGCCACTTCGGCCTCATCGTCGCTGACAGCGCGAATGGTAGAGTCATATATTACACCCGTCCATGAATCGGCGGGGCGGTTAGTGAACATATTGAACGAGCACGGCATAAAGCGCGTGTACATCATCTTCACCCTGTAGTCGCTGAGAGCCGGTGCTCTCGAGGGTTCTCTGCTGTCGCCTTCGGCCTCCACGGCATCGCCGCGAGTGTCTGAGCGCGATTGCTCGATGAAACGCCGGAGGTCGGTGGAGATAAACCGGTACATCGCCATAGGACGCTCGTATGCAATTACGGCCTCGTTGACAGGCACAAGAGCAGAAGTACCGTCGTCGGCACGGCTCAGCACCGAAGTTTCGGCAGAACCGACGAAGGCATCGCGCCACGGGTTCGACCCGCTATGGTTGTAGCGGTCGGCTAATATTATTTCCTCGAAGTCCGATGTATTATAATATGTATCATGGTCAGTACCGGCTTCTACAAAGTCAACCCATGAGTAGAGGCGATAGTCGCCGTCCGGAATATTTACATTTATAATGGTATCGAGATTTTCGGCGTAATGACGGGTAAAGATAATCGTGGTGTCGGGCGTTCGGATGACATCGCCGGAACGGCTGAGGCTGAACGCTTTTACGATATACCTTGCATCGTGAGGGATAAGGGCTGCTTCAGGGCCGCGGGAGCGCGACTTGGCGAGCTGGCCCGTTTCGTATTCGTAGACCCCTAACAGGGGCAACGATTTATCAAAGGAAAGACTGAGGCGGAAAGGACGCGTGTCGGGAACGGGCTTATCCGCAATAGGAGGCTTTGGCTCCTGATGTATGCAGCATCCGGCGAAAATAAGACCCAATGCCGCGTGAGCGAACATACGAATGGGCTTCATGGCTTGTTGCCTCCTTTCTTAAGGTCGATTGTGTAACCGAAGCTCACTCCCACATGGTCGATGCCAACAAAGGCTTTCCTGACCGTGCTCTTCACCGCTCCCGAATAGCGGTTGTCGATGTGGTCGTAATAGGCGCGGTATACACCGACGCCCAATGAGAGTTCCAGTTTCCAGCGCCCCGACTTACCCAGAGTTCGCCGCCAGCCACCCTCCAGACCTCCGCCGAGAGCCGGCGAACGGCCCTTGTGGTCCTGGATGCGGTCGCTGCCTCCAAGCGACATATTGTACCAAGCCAAACCTACATGCGCGCCCACAAAGAAGCCAGTGTGTCCGAGCACCTTGTCGCGGTCGAACCAGTAGCGGATGCCAGGCTGAAAAGCAGCCACGCGGAAGCGCACTCTGTGGGAGAAGTAGTCCAGATTGGAATAATACATCGGGAGCTGCACCGACCATTGCTTCCACTCAAGCTCAAACACGGCATTGGTGATAAGCGCGGCAGCAGCTACGGCATTTACCTTGAACGTCATGGCGTTGAGACGGCTCTTTCCATAATATATATCAGGATAGAGTGCAGGGTCAATCTGTGTATAGTCGTAGGGGACGGCAATCGACTTCGAGGCAACCTCAGCCTGCGGCCACACCTGTGCTCCAGCGTCGAAGCAGGGAACGGCCAGCAAAGCAACGCCTGCGGCTGCCCGCAGGAGCACCACCGAAATAGTTGCTTTCGTTGTTGAGGAGTGTGTGTAAGTCATGCCTGTGTGTTTTTACAGTTGCAAAAATAATATAACGAATAGCTATCTACAAGTGTTTCAGCTAATTTTAAATATTTTTAGACGCACACAAAATACAATATCGATTTAATCACATAAAATATGTGAATTTGAGTTAATTTTCATTACAACACACATCTACAGTGCATTACACTGCAAAACGGGGTAAATCGACCCTACACATAGCTGTAGGGGCATAAAAATGCATTTTTGACTATCAGGAGGCGCAATTTTTGCCGGACAACTTCGACAACTCTTACACTACAGCAACATTTTTATCGAAGCCAACGCAAAAAACGGTATCACAAACGTAAAAAATTTGTGTATTAAAAAATTAATGCGTAAATTTGCACTCCGAAAACACCCGGAAAATAAATCGAAAAACTATATAGGCAATGAAAAGAACATTCCAACCCTCTAACCGTAAAAGAGTTAACAAGCACGGTTTCCGCGAAAGAATGGCCACCGCCAACGGCCGCAAAGTGCTTGCACGCCGCCGCGCCAAAGGCCGCGCTTCGCTCACGGTAAGCGACCACATCGCTTCCAAGTAAGCCGCTCTTTCACAGAACAAGCCCCGTAGCGTTTTTGCTGCGGGGTTTTTCTGTTTTATCCTGCTGCCTTTTCCAAAACTTCAGTTTTTATCAAACAATTATTTCTCAATCAATTAAATCATTTTTTTAGACAGGAGAACAGGAGGACGGGGCGAGGAAGAAATTATTTTCTTATCTTTCCGTGCCTTTCTTCTTCCTTTCCCTGTTCAAAAAAAGGGGGAGCGGATGCAAACCGGGCACCGACTTGATGCCGATGCCCGGTTTGCTGATATATAGAGGTTGTTTAATAATGCTTGTTAACGACAGGGCCGAAAATTTTGAGGCGGATTTATTCCTGCGGCAAAGGAGCA
>VSPE01000027.1 GCA_009775225.1 Muribaculaceae bacterium
GCAGTCGCACAATGTCCGGTTGGTTGTGCGTACCTCCGACACGCGCCACATTGCCGCTTTCTTGCCCGGGGTTGACAGATTCTTAACATCGGTTGACAGGCCTCAGGCCTGTCTGCCTTCGTGCTATGCTGTGGGTGCTACACTTCGTTTCGGAGAGCATTGTCCTTTTATGGAGTGATTGGCATTAGATATGTTGTGGAGTTATGTGTAGGTTAGGAAGCTTGCGCAGCCCATTTTGTACTGTATACGCCTCAATATGCGTACGTGTTAAAACAAGCACGGCAGCCTATGTAGGCTGCCGTGGTATGTATTATTGTTGTGTGTCAGTTGGTGTTTATTACCGCTTCGATGCTGTCGAGGTCAGCTGCGAGCTTCTTCTCGGTTGACAGTCGGTCTTCAATACTGTTGCAGGCGTAGATTACTGTTGCATGTGTGCGGTCGATTTTGTGCCCGATAGTTGTGAGTGGCATCTTCGCAAGTTTTTTTGCGAGGTACATCACAATCTGGCGTGCATCGGAAACTTCTCGCTTGCGTGTCTTGGTAAAGAGAAGGTCGGGAGATATGTTGTAATGCGATGCTACCGCTTCTGTAATCATTTCGAAATTGACTTGCTTGCGGTTTATCTTTACGGCGTTTGCCATAACGCGGCGAGCAAGCTCAAGTGATATGTCGCGGTTAAGCACTGTTGCGTGTGCCATGAGTGAAACTACGATACCTTCAAGTTCGCGTACGCTATTAGTTACGTTGCTGGCTATGAATTCGGCAACGTCGCAGGGTAGGGCAAGGCCGTCCTGTTCGGCTTTCAACTTCAGTACGTCGCGGCGGAGTGTTATGTCGGGGCGCTCAAGCTCTACCTGCATACCCCATTTGAAGCGACTTAGAAGGCGTTCCTCAAATCCTTCCATTTCGGCGGGAGAGCGGTCGCTCGACATTATTATCTGTCGGTCGTGCTGGCGCAGATGATTGAAGATATGGAAGAATGTGTTCTGTGTGCCTGGCATGTTCTGCAAATCCTGGATGTCATCGATAATGAGTGTGTCGATGCTCTGATAGAAATGGAAGAAGCTGTTTATGTTTTTGGCGGCAGCAGCTGTGTACTGGCTTTGGAATAGTCGGGCCGTGATGTAAAGTACGCGCGCCTTAGGGTTGCGTTCTTTGATTCGGATGCCTATTGCCTGAATGAGGTGTGTCTTTCCAACACCGGCAGGGCCGAATACGAAAAGAGGATTGAATGTCTTGAGCGATGGGTTGTTGCCTATTGCTTCACCAATAGAGCGGGCTATCTTGTTGCTGTCGCTTTGACAATAGTTCTCAAAAGTGTATCGAGGATTGAGCTGAGGGTCGAAGTCCTCATTGTTGTCGTTGCGGAAGGGATTTGCCGGCTGAGCTTTGCTCTGAGCAAGGATTGTTGCCGATGGGGCGGAACTCTTCTGTATGTTTGCCGTCGAGGGGTCTGAGCCGACAGTGCGGTATCCGTAGAAAATCTGCACACCTTCACCGAATACTTTCTTGACTGCAGCACGCACGACAGGCTGAAACCGTTCTTCGAGCTGGTCAGCGAAGAACGAGCCGGGCACCATAAGTATGAGCTTGCGCTCGGCGACATTATACTCCATGCATGAAATGTCGCGAAACCAGGTGTCATATTGAACGGGCGTAATGATGTCCTTGATAAACAGACAGCACTGCGCCCAGAGCTCTTGTGCAGTTTGAGTCATTGGTGAGGTTTGTTGATGTGTTGTTTTATCGAGTACAAAGTTGGGGCTAATTTTTACAAAAAACAACTACATAAAAATTTGCAAAAAAGAAATATAGTGCAAGTGAGTCGTATACAGCTTTTTAGTAAAAAAGTTATCAACATATTGACATTTTAGTAGTTTTGAATGACTCAAAGTGTTGCTGATTAGCTGAATAGTGATGCAAAAAAGTTATCAACACTATTTGCGCATGGGCGTCATGATACTGCGCAGGCTATTGTGGAGGGGCTATTTAGGGGAAAACTGTTAAAAAATTTATTTGTAATAATTTTAAATAAGACTTTTTATTCCTTCCAATAGATTTCTTCGATAGTGTGGGGGGAGTGGCGTTTATCTTCTGGTGGAAGCTGCATATAATTGCCGTAAAGGCCGCTGAGATATGTGTGGCGGTCGGTGAGCGCAAAGAAATTGCGGTCTTCAAACGGAATTAATTCGACATTGCTGAAAACAGATGCGGAAAAGAGTTCCTTGCGACCGTAACCCCATACGAGTACACCGCGGTTCTGTGCCTCCTCGATACCTTGCCGGCATTTGCGTTCGTACCATACTGCGAGGCGCCGCAGCGATATCGGTGCGGTAAGTATATTCAGGATGCGTATTGCTATCTTTTTGGATAGGGAGTTGTATGGTGTGGGCTTAAGAAACTTACCGCAGTAGAGCTTGCGTGCATGCGTGATTTTGTCGATATACTTCAAGCTTTTATCTCGGCTGTCGAATGCAGAGTCTACAGGGAATACGTCGATAGAGACTCCGGTATGTTGTCCCTTGGTGCGCTCGATAATCACTGTACGTGTGTCTTCTATTTTTGCGAAAGGCAGAGTATGACCAGGGTCTGTTTCCATTGAGTGGAGGCGGTAGTACGGGTGAGTGTCCGACTTGTAGCTTCTTATAAAGCGGTCATAGTCTTTGCGTTCCATGAGTATGTCGATGTCATCATCCCACGGGATGAAGCCTCCGTGACGTACCGCACCGATTAGGGTGCCGTAGCATATCGAGTAGCGGATGTTGTTTTCGATGCAGTATTGGTGTACGTCGGATAGAATGTCAAGCTGTATTTGTTTTGATTCTTCTGTGTCAATACTTCGCATATTGAGAGTCGGTTAGTATTTTGTAGTTTCTCAGATAGGCCGCAGCGGTGGCTTTTACAGAGTAATTGCGGCATACTTCTTCTTTTGCAGAACGTGCTTTGGCGAGAGCATCGCCATATCGGTTGCGGATATGTATTATTTTATCGGCGAGGTCAGAGGCGTCGCCTGATGTAAATGTATATCCGAATGTATCGTTCTTAGTGATTTCAGCAGGTCCCTGGCCCGCGGATACGAGCACAGGTACTTCGGCAGCCATGGCTTCGGCTACTGTGAGACCAAAACCTTCTTTTCGTGATGGTTGCACGAAGAGGTCGTAGTCGCGCAGATGTGAGGCTATGTAGCTCTGTTCTTTTGAGCCTACAAAGACAATACGGCCGGTCATATTGCGAGCCTCCGCAAGCTTTTGTAGATGCTCAAGGGAGTCGCCTTTTCCTATCATGGTGACAGTAATGTCGTATATCCCGCGTTGTGAAAGCAGTGAAAGAGCTTCGATAAGGAGGTCTTGGCCTTTCTTTGTATGGTCGAGACGGCTCACCTGTACGATTTTAAAGCCGCCGGAAGGCAGTTCTGCCGGTCGTGGCGTGAAGTTTTCGGTAAGAATACCGTTGTACACTACGGTCGAGGGGATGCCGTATATGTCTGCCAGCCCGCGTGCCACAGAATCCGATATGGCGAAGATTTGCGGAATGAGCTGTGCCGCGCGCACATTGTTGAGCCTCGGTCGTAGCATCCACTGCATGAGATTTATCCAGCGGTTAGACACTCCTTTTACTCCGTGAGGTATATCGTGTACGGTACAACATACACGCGAGCGCCACCGTTTGGCAATGAAGTTGGATGTAGCAGTATGATGCAGGTGTATTATGTCGGGCTGTACGGCATCAAGCTCACGGTTTATAGCGTTAATGAACGACAGAGACCTTGTGCCCGGTCTGCGCCCTATATATATAATGTGTACAGCCGGGTCAAGACGTTCGATTAGCTCCGGAGCATAAAGGTCGTTGATAAGCATCATGCACACCCGGGCACCGGATTTTACCTGCTCGTTTATTATGTTTACAAGCATGGTTTCGATGCCGCCGTATGACAGCCCCCAGTATATGTGCACTATATTCATGGCTCACCGATTGTTTATTGCAGTCTGAAGTATATGGCGTGCGTCTGCAGCGTCGATATCGGCAGGATTGTTTGCGAGACGCTTGAGGTTTATTTCCGAGGCCAGCAAATCAATATCGTAAGTCATGTCGCGGGGCGTAAGACCGAGGCGAGCGGTATATTCTGATAGCGTCGAGGCTATATCTTCCCCAAGGCCAAGGATGAGTTTCAGTTCATTTCTTTTGCTCTCCGGCATACCCGGTCGCGACATATTGATTTGTGCGATTGAAGGGAATGTCAGAGCTACAGCGTGGCCGTGCGGATATGAGTAGTGAGAGGTAAATGGGTAGGAGAACGCATGCGGAGCCGTTGTCTTGGTTATGTCGATAGCCCTTCCGGCCATATATGCACCTTCTGAGGCTTTCGCACGACATTCATCGTCGTACTGGTTTTCAACCAGACGAGGAAGAGTCGTATAGAGCAGATTTATGGCATTCAATGCCAGTGCGTCGGACTCTGGGGTCGCATTACGGTTCCAATATGCCTCAATAGCCTGTGCAAGCGCGTCGAAACCTGCGCAGGCAGTGAGGTAGGGTGGTGTTCCATAGGTGAACGTACAATCTACGATGGCAATATCAGGTCGGATATGTTCGTGCTCGATAGAGTGTTTGATGCCGTTGTGGTACAGCACGGCGAAATGTGTTGCCTCACTACCTGTTCCGGCGGTTGTGGGCAAGGCTGCAAGGGGTATGAGAGAGGCTGTCGGGGTATGCGTGTCGCCGAATATATCTCCTGGATATGCGTACGAGAAGCGAATGAGCTTCGCCATGTCAATCACACTGCCGCCACCCACTGCAATAATAGCGTCGGGATTTGTGTTGCGGATATATTCCATACCTCGGGCCAGTCCTTTCGTGTCGGGATTAGGGGCGAAGTCGCAGAAGCGCGCAACTTCGATGTGTAGCCTTTCGAGCAACGGGAGTATGGTCTCGGCCGCGCCACATTTCTCAAAAGAAGCCTTTCCTGTTACGAGCATAACTCGTCGAGGCTTGAACTCTGCAAGAAATCCTTCAAGTCGAGCCGCCGCGCCGGGCGCTATGATATGCGCCTGCTCAGTCATCGGCAAGATTTTTCATGAGAGCCTGCTTATTGTCGGCCGGTGTAGTGGTGGGCCTGCCAAGGTCTTTGCGGGCTCCTTTGCGCACTTTCACTTCGATAAATGTGGGGCCTTGCAACTTGGCAGCTTCTTCGAGAATGTTAGACATGGAACCGAGCTCGGTTGTAGTGAACACATTTCGGTAGCCCGTAGCCTTGGCAATCGCAGGGAGGTCGAGTCTAAAGCCTATTGTTGGCTGCCCGCCAACAGAGTCGTGCGCTCCGTTATTGAAAACGATATGCACTAAATTGGCCGGTGCGAGCTGGCCGTTAATGCCGAGAGAACCCATGTGCATGATTGTGGCGCCGTCGCCGTCGAAGCAGTACACCGGGCGCTTCGGTCGTGCCAGCGCAATACCGAGAGCGATTTGAGAGGCATGTCCCATTGAGCCGACGGTGAGAAAATCGCGGCTGTGGTCTTCGCCGCGAGCCTCGCGGGTTTCAAAGAGCTCCCGCGAAATCATGCCGGTGGTCGAGACTATTACAGCATTTTCTGGAATTGAGCCAAGCGCGGATGCAATGGCTTCTTCGCGCCCCGAAATTACGCCCTCAGGAGCTTCCGAAGTCGAGGCGAGCTTATATGTCTCGAATGTATCTTTGCGCACTACCAGTGCGTAGGGGCGCGAAGTTTCCACCATATAAGCAGCAGCATGTTCGAGTTGCGTCAGGGCAGTCGAAGTGTCGGTGTCGAGCACCTGATACTCTATGCCCATAGTCTCGAGGAGTGGGAGTGTTGTCTTGCCCTGCTTCACATGCTGAGGTTCGTCCTTTACTCCAGGTTCGCCACGCCAGCCTATTATGAGCAGGAGCGGTATACCATATACATCGCTGTCGGTGAGCGAGAGGAGCGGATTTACAGCATTGCCGATGCCTGAGTTCTGCATATATACGGCACCGGGGCGCCCGGTGGCCAGATAGTGACCGGCAGCCAAAGCTATCGCTCCGCCTTCATTTGCCGCGATAATATTATCGTTGGCGGGAATATTGTCCTGAATATAAGCGCAGAGGCTTTTGAGAAGAGAGTCGGGAACACCGGCATAAAAATCGATGCCGAGCCCTTGAAGGCGGGTAATAAATTCGCTTGGGCTGACCATTGTTATTTAGTGCCTGGTATAAGTTCGAGTATTTCTTTTACGGGCATGCAGAGTTCGTTTGCTTCCAGCGAGCGACCGTGAGTGAGTATGCACTTGGCAGTATTTACCATTGCCGGATACGCGCTGCGGAGCATGTGGTTGGCGTAAATGACCACGTTTACGCCCCATTCTGCGAGCTCGTCTTCGGTAATATGGTTGTATGTTGTCGGAACAACTACGATAGGTATATCGGAGTGTACTTTGCGTAGCTCGCGGCAGAAAGCTTTGATGTCTTCGCCCGATTTGTCTTTGCTGTGAATCATGATGCCGTCGGCACCAGCTTCGATGTATGCGAGTGCACGTTCCATAGCATCTTCAAGACCTTTGCCGGCGATGAAGCTCTCGATACGCGCAATAATCATGAAGTCGGGAGTAATCTGAGCCTGCTTGCCAGCATGGATTTTTGCGCAGAAACCTTCGATAGAGTCTTGGGTCTGAATTGCCTCCGTGCCGAACAGTGAGTTTTTCTTCAAGCCTACTTTATCTTCGATTATCACTGCTGATATTCCAAGGCGCTCGAGGGTACGAACCGTGAATACGAAGTGCTCGGTTTTACCGCCTGTGTCGCCGTCGAATATCACAGGTTTCGTAGTACATTCAAGTGCATCGTTGAGTGCGTGGAGGCGGGTGGTGAGGTCTACGGCCTCAATATCGGGTTTGCCTTTGGAGGTTGAATCGGTGAGAGAGCTAGACCACATACCGTCGAACTCCTGCCTGCGGCCGTTTACGGTGACAGATGTATTCTCGATTATGAGACCTGTAAGACCGCTGTGGCTCTCACAGATGCGAACAATCTTTTTTGCAGCGATGAGTCGGCGCAATCTTTTGAGGCGTATTTCGGGAGTTGTGCCAATCTCTTTGAGTTTGGCGTTGAGCTGAGTGGAAGATATGCCGTGAGTGTATGGTATGTCGACAACCGTACCACCCCATTGTGCCAGAGTATCAATCACGCGCTGGCGGGTTTCTTTTTGCACACCTTCTTTCCAATCATCGCCGTGAACTACATAGTCGGGGCGCAACTTTTCAAGATTGGGCACATAGTCGAGAGTGGTCTGAGGGATAACTGAGTCTACTCCTTTGAGATTGCTTACCACAAGGGCGCGCTGGTCGTAGTTGAGATAAGGCAGACGTTTGTAGCTTGCAATGGCCCGGTCAGTGAGAACGCCGACCACAACACGGCCCAGCTTTGCTGCTTCATGAATTATATTAAGGTGTCCGGGATGAATTATGTCTGCGCTCATCCCTACATACACTAATTTGTCTTGCATATAAGTCCGGGCGAAAAGTTGGTTTTCGCAAATGCAAAGGTATATTTTTTTGTGTGATTTGCCAAATAATCCGAGCAAAAACAGAGGGGTGGTCCTTGCGACCGCCCCTCTGCCGTTGTTTTTCAAGTTGGTTAACGGGATTTAATGTCAAAAGATTGACTTTTTATGTTTTTTACAGCGTCCGAAATGGGCTGCTATGCTTGCTGTAAGTAGTAATCCAAGCCCGGCAATAGTAACCTTGAAGTATCGTTTGCGCCGTTGTGTGCGCCTAATTCGCTCTTCTACGTCGCGTAATTGTTCCAATTCTTGTGTTTCGGCTGATTTCTTCATAATATCGTAGTGGTTATTTGTACCACTATAACAGCTGTCATGCGGATAAAGTTTTTGGCAAAGAGAAATTGTGCTCAGCTTTCAGAAAGGATAGCCTATCGCGAGGTGGAAAGCAAGCGACTTGCCGAAGTTCGGCATATTGTAGTAGCCGCCATGCCCGGTATTGTATGGCGCATGGATGCCTATGCCGAGGTCGCCGCGAATGACAAGCATGCTGATGTCGAGGCGCAGTCCTACGCCGGTGCCAAGTGCTATGTCGCGCAGGAATGTCGAAGCCTGCAGCAATCCGCCGGGGCGCTTCGGGTCGTCTTTTAGAAGCCATACGTTACCGGCATCGATGAACATGGCGCCGTGCAGAGGGCCAAAGAGCGGGAACCGATACTCTACATTCGCTTCGAATTTGAATGTACCCGTACGGTCGAAATTCTCTTCGGGAGTTCCTGCAGGAGCCTTGTAGCTGCCCGGGCCTATCGAGCGCACGGTGAATGCACGCACTGAATTTGCTCCGCCCACATAGAACTGCTCGGCGTAAGGCACCTGCGACGAGTTACCGTAGGCGTGAGCCGCGCCAGCAGCTACACGGCTTACAAGCCAGTGGTCGCCTTGTCCGAGACGTCGGCCCCATACAAGTTGCGTCTGCCCCTTTACGAACTGAGAGAAGGGTGTGCCGAAGAGTTTTTTCTCGTCTTTTTTACCACAGGCGTGGTATATGGCCCAGAATATATTGCCGGCTTCCTGTACCGAGAACTGCCAGTTGAGGGTGTTGTCGCGGTTTATCTGGCGGTCGTATACGTAGCTGTATATCATCTGGGGTATAAACTGACTCATGAAGCTCTGCGCGACTGCAGGATTGGCGGCCATGATAGAGTCGAAATCGGCTGTCGTGTGCATGAGGTTCGTGTATGTGAGCTTGAAGAGAGTGAGTGTGTTCTGCACATGGCGGCGCACTCGCCAGTCGTAGTTGACCGATGCGTTGAACTGAGCCATTTTGAAGTAGTGCGGTCGATTTAGCAGGTCGGCGTTGAGCTGGAACCTTGTCCAGTTCAGTTGAAAGCGACTGCGCGGTATGAAACGTGGGGCGAGCAGGCGAGGGAATGCCAGCGAGCTGGTGATGCCGAACTCGTAGGAGTTGAAGGCAGAGCGACGTCCGCTACCAGTCTGCCACTCGTAAGAACCTGTAAGTTTCACAGAGAGCTGTTCACCGCCGCCGAATATGTTTTTGTTCGTCACTCCGAAAGTGAGTCCCGGACCGATGTAGCTGTTGGATTTTGAAGAAGCGTTTACTTCGAGTGCTGTTTCGAGTGGCGCATCGAAAGTACAGTAAATGTCTACATCGAGCTTTCGTGCGGCCATATTGGCGGTATCCGGCATGGCTTCGATGCCGATATTGCTGAATATTCCGAGGCGCGAGAGGTTGGTCTGTGTGCGGTCCATGTTTCGGACAGAGAATGTTCGTCCCGGCCGGAATGTGATACACTCGGCGATGGAATTGCGTCTGAGGCGCGATGGCTGCATCTGAATGAGAGTGGCTCGCGACAGCTGGATAGTATCAGGGGTGCCGCCTCCTTGGTTGCGGGCTACATGTATGGTTACATTGCCGGTTGTGTATGGAGCGAGGGCAAACTCCGGCACATTCGATGCCAGCGCCATTTTGAGTGCGATATGGCGTGGACGCTGTATGCTGTCGGCAAGGTATTCTATAAACTCGGGCCGGAAGAAGTAATATCCTTTGTTGCGCAGCTTGTTTGTGATGCGTGTGCGCATAGTCGAGAGAGAGTCGGTGCTGTAGCGCCTGTCGGGAGAGGCAATGTACGGGTCGGCCGAGGCGAGCGAGTCGATAAGGTGCGAAAGCCGGGTGGTGTCGGCGAGAAGGTACACGGTGTCAATAGGGTAGGCGTTTCCCGGGTCGACTTTATACAGGATTTTGGCCTTTTTGCGGTTGCGGCCCTGTATAAGAGAATATGTGGCGGTGCCGCCGAAATACCCGTTATTATCGAGTATCTGTTCAATCATGTGCGTGCGCACTTCGGGCCGAACGTCCGATACGAGCACAGGTTCCTCCACAAGTTTTTCGTACAGCCAGTGGCGCAGTCCGCTTTTAGGGTTGGGCCAATTGTTATACACCCACAGGCCCAAAGGAAACGGGTAGCGCCAATTGATGATTTTCAGGTAGTTGTTTGGCGGAAAGGCTACTGCTTTCTTTATCTGTGAAGCAATGGCCGGGTTTATTTTTGAGCTGTCGGCAGGAGCTATCTCAACCTTCTTGACGCCCGTGTACAGTATCTCGTCATCGGGGATGCGTCTTGTGGTCGAGCACGACGCTGCCATGAGCGCCAGTACGGCCAAAGTGGCTATAGTCAATGAGTGTAGTGTCTTCATTGTGCGTCGGATTCGGTGTTGGACAATCGTTGTTCGCGGCGGCGTACTACAGAAGGCGGCAGGAACATATCTCCGAGCCTGCTGAGTTTGCGGCGGTATACAAAGCCGACGCCGGTCTGGGTGATTTCACCTTCAAGAATACTTTCGTAGCCCGTATGGCGGAACAGGCGCAGGTACATGGTGCGCTGCTTGTTCAGGAAGTATTCGAATGAAATGTCATTGATGAGGTTCTGCGAGAAGTTTTCATCTGCGTTTGCGTCGGTGCTGTAGTTTCCTCCCACGACAATTTTGAATCTGTCGTTGAAGAGCGATTTGGATACTTGATACGAGTATCTCATGGTCGAGGAAGTACTGCCGTCGACAGTGCGGTCGTATTGGTCAATACCGAATGACAGGTCAATTCCGCGTATATTGTTGGCTGCCCACGAATTAATCTGCGATTCGAGGAAAGAGAACAGCGGATTGCCCGAAAGCGAAGCGTCGCCTTTGGTGCCGGGGCCGGTATACACGTTGTAGAGCAGGAGGTTCATGGCCTGATTGGCGCGTTGCTCGGCCGACATCGACTCCAGTTCGTTGGCTACAGTGAGGTCATCGTTGGTGCCTAGGTCGAAGGCCACGTTCATGCGGTTCAGAGTTCCTGTCACGGCAAGCATCACCTTGAAGTTGACAAGTCGGGAATTTTGACCGGACTGTGTTACATTGGCTTTCAGAATGTCGGTGGCGTGTATGCTGAGGTTCGGATTTGTCATATTGCCTGTAAACGATACATAGCTGCCTTCATCGAAAGAGAAGTTTTTCTCCGACATGAAGGGGGGAGTGTATCGCACATATCCTTTGTCGATGTTCAGGCGGCCGGTTAGGCGCCCGTTGTCTAATGGCGACATGGCAAAATTGAGTGTGCCGTTGCTCTGTAGCTGGAGGCGGTCTTTACCGTTGTCAGAGAGGTATACATTCATGGTGGAGCCTTCTTCTATATTAAGAGTGGCGTCGAGTATAAGAGCCATGCCAGAGCGGGTAAGGCTGTCGGCTGCGGCTACAGCGAGGGTGTCGGTAAAGTTGACGAACTTCACCATGCCTTCGGTCGAGCGATTGCTTATTGCGTTTGTGGCGTCTGGTATAATATATGTGATGTTCGTTTCCGAGAGGATTGAGAGGTCGGCATTTACGTTGAGCAACGAGGTGGAACCGTGGGCGTTGGCGTTGAGCGAGATGTAGCCTTTGCCGAAAATATCGGCGCCTTTACGCGGTCTCGAACTATTCACTATCATCATGTTACGGGCCTTAAGGCCGAGATTGAGGCGCATTTCGGCCATGTCGGATATATCCACTATGCCGTCCATATAGAGTGGGTTGTCGTTGCATCCGCGAATGGCGAAATTATCGAACCGCACTATATTGTTTTCTACAGCTATAGTGTCGGAGCTGAACGCGTATGGAGTGCCGGTAAGTGCAAGGTTGACGGCTGTGGAGTCGAAATCAAGCGAGCCGTTGAACACCGGGGCTTTTTCTGTACCCGATATTTTCAGGCTGCCGTTCAGTACACCTGTAAGAGTTGCCGTTCCTTTGGGAAGGAAGGGGTTTACCGTTGCCAGAGGGAAACGTATCATGGCGAAGTCGAGGTTGAGGGGCGATGTTCGTGTGCTGTCGTTCAAGGCCCCGGCCAGCGTCATAGTCTTTACTCCGTCGACATATACGTCGGCATCGGCATTTATTGTGCCGCCGGCAGTTGCGGCTACGTCGAATACGGCATTTATATCGGCAACCTTTTCTTTGCCGTATTTGAAGTTGCTTATTCCGGCAGAACCTTTGCCTACAAAGATGTCGTCGAGTCGGTTTATACGCATATCGGCATTGATGTCGCCTTTTACGGGTGGTGCAAATGGATTGAATGAAATCCAGTCAGATATATGTATGTCGCTTAGCTGAACCACTAAATCCTCCTGTGAGCTATATGTGACGGAGTCGGGTAGTGTATTGTCGTGGTCGGTGTAGACTGCGAGTGAGCTGTTGCCGCCGCGCATGCGCAGGTTTGCGTCGATATGGCGGTCGGGTATGCGGAATGAAATGAAATTATCTTCGTTTACACTCCATTGCTGATAGCCGATAGTCGGGTCGAAGGGCTTGATGTTCAGCGTCAGTGTAGAGTCTTCGCGTTCGGCGCTTGCTCTGAACCCGAGTTCAAACCCGGTTTTGCCCTGCAGGTTCTGCTGGTGCAGCCCTAATAGAGCTTCGTGGCCGTCGATTTGTCCGTTTAGGTCAATCCTGTGCCATTGGTCGAGATTGCCGGGACGATTTTCCACGCCCGCGTCAAGATGGAGATGCCTGTCGTGCTGGCGGGCTCCAATAAATATTGAGTCAAGCCGCATAGAGCCGGTCTCCAGCCGTCTTACGATGCCGTCGAGCGCGAGTGTGCTGTCGTTGTCTGCGCTCAATGAAAAAGCTCGTAGTGTTATTTTCGACGGAGCAAGTATGTCGTTGACGAGATTTGAGTATCCGCCCTGAACATAAAGAGTGAATGGCGGCAGAACTCTCTGTAGAGTATCTACGTCGACATGGAAAGCTGTCATTTGCTGCTGTAGCAGGCTCGACGTCCGGCTGAAGCGCGTTATGAGGCTGTCAATTGGGAGCGGCGCGCTGAAGTTGGCAGACAGGTCGCGGTTTGTCAGAGCAAGTGATGTGAGCGAGTCTGAGCCGAGAAGGTGTGCGTCGACGTCGGTAAGCCCTATCGTACCGTTCATGCGGGCGAAATATAGGTCGTTCAATACAAGGTGTGCCGAGATGTCGTTTCGGCCTGGGCCTATTGTGGCGTCTGCTTGTGCCGAAAGCTCTATCGATGAGGGTTCCGGCACAAATTTCAGCGCATATAGGTCGATATGACGTCCGTCCACATTGGCTGTCCATAAATAAGTGTCGCCGTCGAGATTGCCGTCGGCAGTCAGAGTGAGGTCGGCATCGGGATTAGCCGAATTTAGAGATACGTGAGCATTTCCGTCGTGAAGGTTTGCCGCTACGGTGATATCGGTATAATCAACGCCTTGGTATACAGCTGATTTTATGTCGCCTTTGGCGTTGATTACTGTGCTTTTTCTGAACGGGTCATAGCCTGTGCCGTTCACGTCTACTCTGGCGCTGACGGTTCCCACGCCAAGAAGAGGCATGAAAGCATTGACCGGAAAACTGCGTGTGATAAGTTTTGCATCATAACTCTCCGCGTTGCCGTTCCAGCGACCGTCAAGCCTGATGTCTCCGCCTGATGTGGCCGCTTTCAGATTGCCGGCGACCGAGCCTCTGTTCATACCAATATTGCCGTAAAGTGTCATCGGCGGTATCCGAAGAGCTTTTGCGGTGTTCTTGTCGAGAAGGGCGTTTTTGAAGGAATTTACGTTTATGATGTTGCCGCGCAGTCGAATGTTACCTCCGAGCGCCTTGGGCTGCATCATATTCTCTATGTAGCCGGAGGCGGTGAGATTTACGCACCTGTTGAGGCTAAGCGACAGTTCGTCTATGTCGAGGCGGCCTGCGGTGCCGTCGGCACTGATATTGATAAGGATGTCGTCGGCCGAGGGGATAGAGCTAAGGATGGGCGAGCTCAAGGGAGACATGAGAGACAGGTCGCTTGGGGCGAAAGCTCCTTCGAGGCTGAGGCGCAAAGGGGTGTCGGGGTTTTCTGACAGACTTCCCAGACCCAGCATACCGTCGAATGTTGCCGAAGTCCCGCGTCGTGTGTTGAGCTGCATTTCTTTGAAGTACAGTCCTATGGAGTCTATCTCGATGGTGCCATCGACTGCAAGTGCTACTCCGCAACGCTCGGTGCCGCGTAGGCTAAGAGGTAATCTAAGCGAAGATGCCTGATTGTAGAAGTTATGCAGTCGTAAGTCGAGACTGTCTACATCAATATAAGAAAAGTCAAGTCCCGGTTTGGCTTGCGAGCCTGCGGCAGCATAAAGCGCATGCGAGCGGGCAAAGGCGATGCTGTCGATGCTTATAGTCCATGGAGCCGAAGCCAGCGAGTCCGGTACTTCCGGCCCGGCTGTCGGATAGGGGCCTCCGGCTGCTACAGCGGCAGAGTCCGGTGTTATATATCTTACGTTGAGGCGGTCTCCGGCAAAGCCGTGTACCGAGATTGTCTGTCTGAGCAGGTTGATGTCGGCATCGGCTATCAGTGCATTTCCAATCCGCGCAGAGAGGGTATCGATAGTCGGCATCATGCGCATAGAGTAACAGAAGTCATCAAGTTTGAGATTCCCGGCTCGTATACGCATATTTACAGGAGCCGAAGGCGGTTTGGGTTCAGCTGTATCGGGGTAGAGATACAGAGCCAGGCGGCCTCCTCGGATAGCGCCTTCTTCGAGCTTTATATCCATGTCGCTGAGCGTTACCGATGCCGGTGCGAGTGCTATGCTGTCTGCGGCAATAGTCATATACATGGCCGAGTCGGGTGCGCCGCTTCGGTATCGGGCCTCGGAAAGAAGAGCCTCATTTATTGAGACTTTGCCTCGAAGCAGAGGCAATAATGATATGTCGACATGTGCGCTGCGGGCAGCTACGAGGGTGTCGCCGTTCTGTTTCAAGAGCAGGCCGTCAAGGTTGATGATGGCAGGGAAACGTAGCCTGAACGAGTCGAGAGCAAGTTCCAACCCTTCGCCCTTGTTCAGCATTTTCAGAGCACCGTCTCGTATAAGTGTCTGCGTCCACGGTGAGTAGAGCAGGATAGAGATGCCGCAGAGCAATAAGACAATTGCGGCGACCGCGTATGCGACCACCTGTATGACCTTACTTATTATAACACTGACTTTCACGATTTGCGCTTTCTGTGATGAATTTTAAAATAAAACGCCGATGTGATAAGAAAGTTCATTTAAGCTGTGTTACGCGCACCCGTGTGTTCTTGATTTTATAAGGAGAAAGAGCGAGTGCCGTCTGTCTCAGCTTGTCGGCAGGGACAGCTACATATGCGTGGTGGTCAGCAAGCTCTATGCGACCAATCTCAGCAGGTGACAGAGCTCCTTTGTGTATGAGAAATCCGACAATGTCGCCGCGCGAGATTTTATCTTTTTTGCCTACATTGAAGAACAGTGTACCGTATTTTGCCGGTATTATCTCGGAACTCCCTTCGGGCCAATACTCCTCGAGTGTCGGAAAAAATTCCGGAATTTTGTCGTGGTCGGATATTATAGCAAAGGCACGACCCTTGGCGCCCATGCGGGCGGTGCGTCCGTTTCGGTGCGTCATTGCCTCGGAGTCTACGGGCAAGTGATAATGAATTATGGCCTGCACGCCGTCGATATCAAGGCCGCGCGCTGCCAAATCGGTGCACACGAGTATGTCGGTAGTATCGTTTGCGAAGAGCGCGAGAGCGCGGTGCCTCATATCCTGCTCGAGTCCTCCATGATACAGGCCGGCTGGAAATCCACCGGAGAGTAGGGTGCGGTATATTCGTTCGGCTGCGTCACGATGGTTTACAAAAACCATGACTTTCTCGCCCGGAAGGTCTTTCAGAAGAGTCTTTAGAGTGTCGAGTTTGTCGGCCGAGAGGCTTGAAACCCGCTTGAAGTCGATGTCGGGACGTTCTGTGCCTGCTTGCGAATAGTCGAATATAGAAAAATGACGTCCGTCCAGAAACTGAGGGAGCGTCTGCAGCGTGGTGGCCGAAGTGAGTATGACGGACTTGAGATTCTTCAAGTACTTGTATATCCGCTCCATATCCGGCAGGAACCCCAAGTCGAGCGACTTGTCGAACTCATCGAGTACGAGAGTCTTAACAGTGTCAAGCGACAGCCCTCCGCGTCGTATGTGGTCAAGCAGACGTCCGGGAGTGGCTACGATTATATCGGGCTTGCCTGCGAGAGAATTTTGCTCCGTTTCGAACGAATGGCCTCCATAAAGCGAGGCTGTCTTGTAGGTAGGCAGTGCGAGTATTCTTACTGTTTCGGAGACCTGGAGTGCGAGCTCGCGGGTTGGCGTAATTACAAGACCTTTCACGCCGTCACCTTTGCCCAACGAGCCTACAAGTGGTATTGCGAATGCGAGCGTTTTGCCGCTGCCTGTCGGTGAGAGCAGAATAAACGATGCAGGCATGCCGGTCTTTGCGACGGCATCCTGCATAGGAGTGAGCGCCTTGATGCCAAGGCGCTCATGGATAATGTTTTTAAGTTGCGGAGTCATCAGAGGTTGGCCTCGATGAGAGCTTCGAAGGCTTCTGCGGGCAAAAGGTCGCCTGTGCCGATGAAACTCTTTGTTTCGCCGTCGGGACGAATGAATACAACCGCCGGAATAGAAGAGCCGAGATTGTATGCTTCGAAGAGCTCGCCGAACTTGTCTACATCAATAGATATGAAGGTCACTTTACCCTCGTATTTCTTGGCCATTTCTTCAAGAACGGGAGTGAGCTGGCGGCAGGGGCCGCACCACACGGCATTGAAGTCGAGCACGGTAAGTTGAGATACTTTTACACCGGGAGCTACGAGCGAGGCGTTGTCGAGTTCGATAACTTTGCCGTCGGTAGCCACAGGAGCAAGAGACACATCGGCCTGTTCGGCCAGTTCTACTTCTACGGCATTTGCCTCTTCGGCCTTTTCTGTGCTTTTGGTAGAGCAGCTTGCGAAGGCGAGCATAGCGGCTACGCCGCACATTAGCATTATTTTTTTCATCATTGTCATATTTAAAAACGGCCGCCGGGAACACGATGCCTCCGGCGGTCGCTAAGATATAAACGCTTAATCCGGCTTGTTAGTTGAGTGCGGCGTTGGTTTTGCGTACGGCTGCGGCGCTTGCAGCGAAGAGCGCTTTCTCTTCTTCGTTGAAGTCGAATTCAACAATCTTCTCGATACCGTTGCGTCCGAGGATACAGGGAACACCGATGCAGATGTCTTTTTCGCCGTATTCGCCGTCGAGGAGGGCCGAGCAGGAGATGAGCTTCTTCTGGTCGCCGAGGATAGCGGCAACAACCTGTGCCGAAGCTGCACCGGGTGCATACCATGCCGATGTGCCAAGAAGCTTGGTGAGGGTGGCACCGCCTACCATGGTGTCGGCAGCCACTTTGTCGAGCTGTTCGGCAGGCATGAGAGTGCTTACGGGGATACCGCGGTAAGCAGCGAAGCGCTTGAGGGGTATCATAGTGGTGTCGCCGTGGCCACCAATAACGATGCCTTCAACTTCGGTTGCGTTGGCACCGAGAGCCTGGCTGAGGAAATATTTGAAGCGTGCGCTGTCGAGAGCACCGCCCATACCGATGATGCGGTTGCGGGGGAGCTTGGTCTCGCGGTGGATAAGATAGGTCATGGTATCCATGGGGTTCGACACGCATACGATGATAGCGTTGGGGGAGTGTGCAAGCACGTTTTCGGCTACCGAGCGAACGATACCGGCGTTTACGCCGATAAGTTCCTCGCGGGTCATACCGGGCTTGCGGGGGATGCCGGAGGTAATCACTACGACGTCGGAGTTCTCGGTGCGGGCGTAGTCATTGGTCACACCCACCAGTCGGCTGTTCAGACCAAGAATATTTGCGGTCTGCATGATATCCATGGCTTTGCCCTCGGATACGCCTTCTTTGATATCAAGAAGAACTACTTCGTCGGCCAGCTGGAATGAAACCAGCACATTGGCACAGGTTGCGCCTACATTACCGGCGCCTACAACTGTTACTTTTGACATAATATATCGTTATTAGATTGGTATTGAAACGTTGGTGTGAGTAAAAGCTCATTCGGAAACTTTGCTCTCGGCAAAATTACTGAAAAAATTCATTATACTGCAAGAATATCCGCAAAAAAATATTTCCTGATTAAGAGCTTTGCCCTTGACCCAACTCAGACATTTCGGCATGGCTTTTACTTTTAGTGACTAAAAACACTCCGGTGAATACAAGTGCAACTGCAACCGCATTGCTTATCGTGAAGTGACCCATTGATACCGCAATGGCGATTGCGGTAGCCACAACAGGCTGAACGTAATTGTACATAGCTGTCACGGTCGGACGTAGATTGCGCTGCCCCACAGGCAACAGTAGATAGCTGAGGAAGGTTGGCCCAACAACGAAGAAAACAAGACTCCAAAGAATATTTGCCGGCAATGAATACATATCTACCATGCTCCACTGGGTATAAGTGAATGGTATGACAAGAATGCTTGCGTATGTAAACATCCACTTCATCAGAGTGATAGCAGAGTACCGCGATATGAGCGACTTATAGAAAACAAGATAGCAGGCGAAACTGCACTGAGCAGCTATTATAAGCAAATCTCCGAGCCACGAACCCTCAGAACCGGCGCCGCCACTACCGGCAATAAGAATAAGAGCACCCAATGCTCCGGCAAACACTCCGCCCAGCTTCATTCCCGTGATAGGTTCTTTAAGCACAACTGCGGCGAGAACCATAGTGACAATAGGCATGCTGGTGGTGATAATCGATGCATTGATAGGCGATGTAAGGCCAAGCCCCGCAATAAAGCAACATTGGTTGATGACAATGCCGAGCAAAGAGGCAAAAAACAAGGAGAGCATATCGCGCGGGCACACTTTCTCCGACGGCACAAACAGCGATACAAGCCAGAACAGCACCGCCGCACCTATCATACGGCAATCGGTGAGCAACATAGGCCCTACACCGCCTGCCAGAATGAGTTTGCCTATCGGAGCTCCGGCTCCCCACATAAGCTCGGCCCCAAACATGGCCGAGTGCCCTTTTGCCTTTGAAATTTCCATAAAAATTGTACCTTCAATATTCCTGTTACGATGCAAAATTACATAAAAACACATTGCATAAGAAGTTAAATAGTGTTAAGGTATATGCAGAACTCGGAGTAATACGTTATCTTTGTAATCAGTAATACATACAACATCTCGGGGCTGACCGGTTTTGACAGCGTGTAGAAGTGGTGTGTAAGCGTGCAGAGCTTTGAGGTATATGCTCTTTAATATCAGACCTTCAGCAATTTAAATGGCGAAAATAACTACGCTCTTGCTGCTTGATTGAAGTACAGTAAATCAGCTTAATCGCCGCAACAGTTGCAGCGACAAGACATCGCCCGATTGTCCTTTTTCCGAGACTAATCGAACAGGCGGTGCAGTAATATCGGGAATAGGAAGCCGAAAGCCTCGCAGGTTTCCGAAATTTTAGAGGATAAGGTCATGGTTGGTAGTTTCAGGCCTGCCACGGCTCGAAAATTAACTTGAGACTACGCACGTAGAAAGCTCATTAGTTCCTCGTTTGGACGAGGGTTCGAATCCCTCCAGCTCCACCCCTGCTCAATTTTTGAGATTTATACTAAAGATTGAGCAATATATAATCGTTTGGAAGGTAGGCTGATAGGTTTCAGTTTTTTGAAGTTTATTATAAAACTTTGAAATGTGCTACCGACAGCTGGGGGCTAACTAATCAAAGATTTGTTTGCTACTTGTTAGACTAACAAATCTTTGATTACGCAAGGCTGAAATCGCCTAATATTATTTGTACAAATGGCGGCGATACAATTTATCTACACATTTACTATCTCTGCTCCGGGGCGCAAGAAAGGCGTCCTATGTGTTGTGGTGCGTATCAAAGGCTCCGCAACTCGCGGTGTTTGCCCTGTCAAAGGGCTCATCGCTCCCGACATCAAGTGTTGGAATCAAAGCGTCCAACGTTTCCTTGGAGGAACTCAAGCGGATGTTGATAACAACAAGGTTTTAAACGAATTGGCACAAAAATGTGATAACTCGTCAACAACCCAAGAGTCGCTTCCAACCACCTCCGAGAAGGCTGGGCAGGGTTGGTTCGGCACATTGGAGTTGCACGGCACCAACATACCGGCGCCGTATATCTACTACGGACAGTCGTCTACGTCGGGCAAGTACGACATCGCTCTGTTTACCGACAACGAGCTGATACTCATCGAACCCGACCCTGGAGCACTCTTCTGCGACCCCGCATGGGCTTCGTGCTCCACACACTGGTGTTTTAAGGCTCGGTAATGTTGGTTGGAGTCTCTGCATATTGCCCGCGCATATCCGTAGGGCAATATGCGGAGACATTCTACGTTTCACTATTATATAGCTATATTATGTTTATCTAACCCAAACCACATTATCTATGAAATTAGGCATTGACCTCGGGGGGACCAACATGCGTGTCGGGCTCGTTGCCGGGGATACTATCATTGCTAAAGAAATTGTGCCTTGCCCTTCGCGAGAAAGTGAGAATGTAGTGCTTGAAGCGCTTGCATCGTTGATTGAGCGCAACATGACACCCGATGTCGACGGCATCGGCATCGGAGTTCCCACTCTTGTCGACTCTGTTCGCGGCATAGTGTACAACGCCACCAATATCCCTTCGTGGCGCGAGGTGCATCTCAAAGATTTTCTTGCCGGGCGTTTCGGCGTAGATGTCGCCGTTAATAACGACGCCAACTGTTTTGCCCTTGGCGAGGCCCGTTTCGGTGCCGGCCGCGACTGTGGCGGCCTGGTAGGCGTAACACTCGGCACAGGAGTAGGCGGCGGTCTCGTTGTGGACGGCAAGCTTTACAGCGGCCGCAATACCGGCGCCGCCGAGATTGGCGAGCTGCCATTCCGCGACCACAACTTCGAATATTATTGCAGCAGTGTGTTCTTCGAGCGAGAATACGGTATATCAGGCAAGGATGCTGCCGCAGCAGCCCGTGCGGGCGATGTGGCCATGCAGGCCGTGTGGCGTGAGTTCGGAACTTCGGTTGGTGCGCTTATGAAAGCAGTCATGTTTGCCTACGACCCCGATGTAATTGTTATAGGAGGCGGCATCGCATCGGCCTTTGAGCTTTATCAGCCGGCAATGATACAGGAAATGTCCTCTTTCCCTTATCCCGAGAGTCTGCGTAATATCCGTATTGAGCCTTCTCGCCTCGTCGATGTGGCTATTCTCGGAGCTGCCGCCCTTAATCTGTAATCTGCAAATCAAGAATTGTTCAATGAAAAAACTTTCATTACTCATCATAGCCGGCATTGTGTCGGCAAGCCTTATGGCTGCACCTCCTTCGCGTACCCAGCTGTATAAAGGCTGGAAGGTGCAGTCTTCTGCGACTGCCGGTACCGACGGCTCGCGCATCTCCGGCACATCGTCGTGGTACGATGCTTCGGTACCCTCTACTGCAATGGGCGTCCTTATGGATAACGGCGCCCTTCCCGCCGACCTTCTGGACGGGTTTAACTATAAGAATATTGACCGCACGCAGTTCGACGCGCCCTGGTGGTGGTGCACGAGTTTCGACCTCCCGAAACTCGACCGCGACAACAAGGTTACTCTCGAACTCGACGGCCTGACTTACAGGGCCGATATATGGCTCAACGGTAAGAAAGTGGCTTCGTCAGACTCCATATACGGCGCTTTCCGTCGCCATTTTGTCGACATCACACCTTATGTGAAAAAGAACAACACGCTCGCGCTGCTTGTGCACCGCGCCAAGGACGGCGAGCCTAACATTGGCTTTGTGGACTGGAACCCGCGTCCTGCCGACGAGAGCATGGGTGTGTACCGCCCCGTATGGGTACATGTAACCGACGGCGTGACCATATCGAAGCCCGTGGTGAAGACCCGCGTCAATACACAGACTCTTGCCGAAGCCGACCTCTTTGTGGAGGCATGTCTCACCAATACAACTAAAAAGCCTCTTACTGGTACCTTCAAGGGTACTTATGAAAACGGAACCTTTGCCAAGAAGGTGACACTCGAGCCGGGTCAGACAACGACCGTGTATGTAAGTCCTGTCGAAAGTGCCGACCTGCATGTCGACAATCCGCGTCTGTGGTGGCCCAACGGCATGGGTTCGCCCGAGATGTACTCCATGCAGCTCGAGTTTGTTCCCGAAGGTAAGAAGGATGCAACAGACAGCACGGTGGTAAACTTCGGTATCCGTAGCATCAAAGACTATTATACCAAAGAAGACAATCAGCGCGCGTTCAAGGTCAACGGCAAGCCCGTGCTTGTGCGCAGCGCCGGCTGGACTGACGATATTTTCCTGCGCAACGACTCCGTCCGCAACGCGATTGAGGCAAACTATGTAAAAGACATGGGCCTGAACTCTATTCGCTTCGAGAATATCTGGGGTACCTCGGAAGACATATACGACCTCTGCGACCGTCTCGGCCTCATGGCTCTTGTTGGCTGGAGCTGTCAGTGGGAGTGGGAACACTACCTCGGCTCGCCGATTGATGAGTTCGGCGGCATCAAGACCGAGCACGATATGAATTTGATTGCCCGTTCTTTCGGCGACCAGATTGCATGGCTACGCAATCATCCGTCGATTATTGCATGGTTCACCGGTTCCGACCGTCTTCCGCGCCCCGAGCTGGAACAGCGCTATCTCGACATCCTCAAGAACCTCGACGACAGACCTTATATAGGCGCTGCCAAGCAGAAAAAAAGCGAGCTTACAGGATACACCGGCACCAAAATGGCGGGTCCCTATGAATATGTGGCACCTAACTACTGGTACGACCCCAAGGCTCCAGGCGGTGCGTTCGGCTTCAACACCGAGACAGGCATAGGCGCTCAGGTGCCGCAGAAGGAATCGGCTATACGTATGCTTGGCGATGCCGTATGGCCTCTCGGCGAAGCATGGAACTATCACTGCACGACTGCCACCGACGGCATGAACAAGCTCGATGTTCTCACCGACATCATCAATAAGCGCTACGGAGAAGCCACGGACTTCGATGACTTCATGCGCAAGGCCGAGTGGATTAACTACGACGGTACCCGTACCATGTTCGAAGCGTTCCGTGCCCGTGTGCCCCGTGCCACAGGTATAGTGCAGTGGATGCTCAATTCTGCATGGCCCTCGGCTTACTGGCAGCTTTACGACCACTATCTTGTGCCCACTTCGGCTTACTATTCTCTGCACCACAGCAATGCTCCCGTACAGCTGATATACGACTACGAAAAGCGCGAGGTGGTGGCGGTGAACGAGAGCGGCAAGCCTGCGCGCCTCAATGCCCGAATGGAGCTTTTCGGACTTGACGACGGCGAAGGCCGCGTAGAGGAAACTGTGGCAGAAGTCGCGCCGTTCACTCCCGTGAAAGTATTCGCACTTCCCGACCCGGAAGAAATGAAATTTGTATTCCTGACTCTTGCCGACAGCAAGGGCGACACAGTGGCCGAGAACTTCTATGTACTCTCGCCCAAGCAGGATGTAAACGATTTCGAGCACGGCAACTGGTTTGTGACTCCCGTATCCGAGTCGGCCGATTTCAAGCCTCTTGCCGCTCTGCCGCAGGCCGATGTCGTAACCGACATCAAGCGCAGTGGCGACACCGTTACCGTTACAGTCACCAACCGCAGCAAGCACGTTGCTTTCTTCAACCGTCTGGTAGCTCTCGACTCCGCAGGCATGCTGTATGCTCCCGCCTGGTGGAACGACAATTATTTCTCGCTTCGCCCGGGCCAGACAAAGACTGTGACATGCCGCCTGCCGTCGGCCGATGATGCAAAGGAAGCCACTATAAAGCTTGACGGCTGGAACGCAAACAAGCTCTAACATATTTGATAAAGTATTCGATGTTTAGACCGAAGGGCGGCGGCAGTGATGTCGTCGCCTTTTTTATGCCGGAATTGTCAGCCATGAACCGAACAATTGGCGCGGTTAAGATGTAGTGTTATTAAACAATCTCTTAAATTCATAACCATTCATCATGGCAGGAATAGAACAAATTGCTGGTGTTACCGCATCGGCAGTAACATACCCGGTGGATGTAACGCATTTTATCGGAAACAATACCGGGAGTTCATACGCCTTGGCTCGGTTCATAATGAAGATAGTAGACTGGATACTTGGGGTATTCGGCCTTGAGCACAACAGTACGCTGGTCACTTTTCTGTATGCGGCGGTAGTGTTCGGCGTGGCGATTGTGGTGGGCCGTATCACTCAGGTTATTGTATTGGGCGGAGTGCACGCTTTTGCGCGGAGGTGGAACAGTCAGACATACAAGGCTCTCACATCGGTGCGCTTCTTCCACAAGCTTTGCAGGCTAATTCCGGCGATAGTCTTTCTTATTCTGATACAGTTTACGCTGTCGAACCACGATGCACTCTCAACAACCCTTACTAAGCTGACCCTTATTTATGTGGTATACGTTACGTGTATGGCCCTCAGTGCCCTTATTGGCGGAGTGTGGGAGCATCTCGATGCCCGGGAGAACAAGCGCAAACTTCCGCTGAAGGGCCTTGCCCAGCTTGCTAAAGGCATAGTGTGGATTGTGGCTGCCATTGTGGTGATAGCCATTCTCGTAGACAAGTCGCCTGCGGCACTTCTTGCAGGGCTTGGTGCCTTCGCTACAGTGCTCATGCTCATTTTCAAGGATAGTATTCTCGGTCTTGTGGCCGGCGTGCAGCTCTCGGAAAACGACTCTCTGCATGTGGGCGATTGGATAAAGGTCGACGGTACAGATGCAAACGGCACTGTACTCGAGGTGACACTTACTTCGGTAAAAGTACTCAACTGGGATAAGACCACAACAACCCTGCCACCCTACAGTCTGGTGAGCGGCAGTTTTACCAACTATCGCTCCATGCAGGATAGCAACACTCGCCGTATATGCCGAAGCTACATGATTGACGCCGACAGCGTGCTGCCGGCCACACCGCAGATGCTCGACAATATCCGTAAGGTGCCGTTCATGGATGAGTACATAAGTAAGAAAATGGAGCAGAAAGAGGCCGGCAAGGTCGCTGATGTGGATAATCCCGACGGACTGGTCGACGGTACTATCGACACCAATCTCGGACTCTTCCGCGCATATATGAAAATGTGGCTGGATGCTAATCCGCATATCTCACATTCCGACGACTGCTTCGTGTCGACTCTCGCTCAGACGCCAACAGGTATTCCGTTTCAGGTATATTGCTTCACGACGACCTCTGCATGGCTCCCTTACGAGGCAATTCAGGACACTGTATTCGAGGCCGTCGCCTCGATGCTGCGCTTCTTTCAGCTCTATACCTTCGAAAATCCTTCGGGACGCGATACTGTGGTAGACGGCTATCTGAGCCACGGCGGGGACATAGATGTGGTGTACGGAATCCCGTATCCGTTCTTCCAGTCGGCAGATGCTCCCGACGGGCCTGCTTCGAGTCGCGCAGGTCAGCGGCAGGTGCTAAAGAACGTGTCTTCGCCGTATGCCGCCAGGCCGGATGCTACAGCGAAGCCTGATTGACGCCGAAGCCGAACAAAGCGAAGTCGTATATCACCGGGTCCTCGGGGCAGAAGCCTCTGAGGCACCCGGTGAGTTCTTCTACAGCCTTGCGGTCGTTCTGGCGGCGTGTAAGCAGCCCGAGTGCGCGCGAGGTATTGGCCGAGTGTACGTCGAGCGGGATATAGAGCTGTGAAGGCTTTAGGGCCGACCAGCATCCTATGTCGACAATGCCGTCGCGGCGCACAAGCCAGCGCAGAGCCATGTTGAAGCGCTTTAGTGCCGATGCGTAGGGCTTGTCGGGCAGGCAGCGTGTAGGGCCGTCGAGAGGGCAGGTCGCGTTAGCGTCGGCCATAAGACGACCGAGGGCGTCGGCGATAAGCCAGGACGGGGCCTCTGCCGAAGGAGCGCCGACCGCTACGGCAAAGTCTTCAAGACTGCCGTAGCGCGAATACACCTCACGCAGTCCGCGCAGAAAATAGCGCAGATGTCGTCCGAAAAAAGTACGGTGGATATTGTCGTCCGGGATAACGTCGATGTCGCCCGAGAGCACATAGTTGGCCGGAGCGTGGTTAAGAATTGCATCGATGCGCTCGGCGTTGCGGAGTATCATTGGGCGTCGTCCCCAGGCGATTGTGGATGTGAGGAGCGATGATATTTCGATGTCGCGCTTGTCTGAGTAGCGTCGTGGAAACCTGACCGGGTCGTCGTCGGCGAACGACGGTATATTGTAGCGCTCGACAAGTCCGTCGAGTGTGTATTTGAGTTCGTCTCTGTTCATGCTTGCAAAATTAATAAAAATCCGCTAATTTTGCATTCATGACCGGCTTACAGAAATTTATAACTATAGGAGTTTTTCTTGCAATGGCCTTCATGTCTGCGAAAGCCGATGACTCCAAGGAAAAGACATTCAGTTATATCCCTAACATACACGGAACAGTGCGTCCCCGCTTCGAGCTCGACACCGAGAGCGGCGATGCACGTTTTGCCATGCGCAACTCGCGTCTCAGCCTCGACGGCAAGGTCGCGTCCGAAATTGATTATTTTCTGCAGCTTGACCTCTGCGACCAGGGCACATTCAAGCCGCTCGATTTCTATGTGCGCATACAGGTCGCCACAGGCCTCAGAGTGCAGGCCGGCCAGTTCAGGGTGCCCTTCGGGGTAGAGACTTTTCGAGGGCCTCACACCTATTTGTTCGCCAACCGCTCGTTTATAGGCAAGCAGATGTGCAACTATCGTGCCGTGGGCTGTAAGCTCTCGTATCAGCTGCCCAAGCTGCCGCTTTTGCTTGAGGCGGGAGTGTTCAATTCTTCGGCAATTACGCTGCACACCGTGTGGAGCAAGAAACTTGCCTATGCTGCCAAGGCTACTTACACTTTGGGAGAAGTGGAATTCTCGACAGGTTTCATGACAATCGCACCAGATAATGTAAGGGCCAATCTCACCGGGGCTTCGGTGGCGTGGGCATCCGAGCGCTGGACTGTGGAAGGCGAATATATGTACGAGCACTATACAGGCAAGATGCACGACCCGTGCCACGGCTATTGTGTGTTCGGCAGTTATCGCATGCCTGTAAAAGCCGGGATATTCAATTATCTGTCGTTTCAGGGCCGCGTCGACGGCATGACAGACCATAGCAATATCAAGCGCGATGAGTCGGGAAGCCTTGTTACCGACTCATCGCGCCGAAATCGTCTTACAGGAGGCGTGACACTTACGTATCTGAAATCAAAGAATATATTTGTAGACCTTCGCCTGAACTACGAAAAGTATTTTTACAGTCGTGATGCCGAGGTTGCCCAGGGTGACGGCGACAAGCTTGTGGCGGAGATTGTGCTGAGGTTCTGATATTACGGCATGCTGAGTATTGAAATCACTTCCTATCCCACGTAATGGTGTATTCTACTTCAGCTCCACGTACAAATTCAGAATATTTCTCTACGACTGAATTGTAAACGGAGACAGATAGGTCGTAAGAGAATGTTGTAGAGTGATTTAGAAAGTTTGATGAGAACGACGCTTCTTTAACCAAACCAACAGACTGTGGGCCGAATAAGCCTTGGTATTGAAGTGGTAAATAATAATGTCGGAGAATTGGCCCCTGCACAATAGGGATATAATGTGCCGTATCTCCTTCATAGTATGTGAATGTTTTGGAAAACATCGGATAGTCACGGTTGGAATATTCCGAATAAGTTATCAGATTATTTTCATCCCATTCCATTTCGATGAACCATTGTAATCCGCCGGACTCCTCCCAGCCAGTATCATTCGTGCGTTTTTCCTCCACATCAATCTTTGTGAGCTGATGTGATGAATTATAATGGAATGATACCAAATAATTCTTCTTCATCAGCAACCATTCACCATTCCCCAATATGGTTACATTTCCTGTTGCATGGCTTGCTGTTCCATCTTGATTTAGATATAATCTTTCGTTAAAACTCCAAGTCTCGTCACCTCGTTGCTCTGTCGAATTGATTTCAATTACACCCTCTTCTCCGGAATACCTATAGGTTGAGTTGTAGGTATCAGACCGGTCTTGTGTCAAATCCTCGTATTTCCATTCCGAAATGCGTCCTGAGGCATCGTATTCAAAAAGCTGAAGTAAATTGTCTGAACAAATCCGTGATATGCGATATTGGGGGGGAGTTACAGGTTCATCGTTATTGCTGCATGATACAATCAGAAATACCAATACGCTCATCAATGCGAAATGAAGACATTTTCTTTTCATAATCGGAGAATTAATATATTGGACTAACGACCTTTTCTTCAATTTTATTGCCAGCCTTAACAATTAAATCTGAAGATTCAATAACGAAGTGCAAAAAGCACCGTTCTGAATAGGCCCATATTTTTTGAGACTCGAGACTTAATGGC
>VSPE01000028.1 GCA_009775225.1 Muribaculaceae bacterium
GCTCCCTCCTCGCAAACTGCTCCTTAACATAAAATTCACCACCCTGTCGTTAACAATGATTATTAAACAACCTCTTAATTCCTAATTTTCAATTCTCAATTCATTTTCTTTTGTATAACACCTTCTTCGTTGAGACACTTGGTGATAGAGTAGAGCATACCGTTGATAAACTGCCCGCTGCGCTGGGTGCTGTAGTCGTTGGCAATCTCTATGTACTCGTTCAGAGTCACAGGCACGGGTATCGACGGATAGTTGATAAGCTCGGCAATCGCCGTCTGCATGATTACTATATCCATAAAAGCCAGTCGCTCGGTATCCCACTGCTTGGTATCGATAAAGCGGTCGATGTAGGTGCGGTATGTATCGCGGTTCTGTACCACGTATTCAAACAGCTCTGCGCCGAATGTCTCGTCGGCCGAGTTCATGAATTTGGGCAGCAGGGCAATCGTACCTGTAGCCTGACCGGGGTCGTCGGCATTGTCTGCCTCCTCGCCTTCGAGAGCCGGAGCGGCGTAGGAGCGGCGTATGGTCTTGAGAGCGAAGGTGCTCATAATGGCGAGGTCGTCGTTCCAGAATACCGACTTTGTCTCAAGCGCCTCGGCTATCTCCTCGCCGGGGATGATTACGGTGCGCATCATCTCGCGCCAAAAGGCCGCGTCGGTGGCGAAGTCGCCGGCGGGAGTCTCCATGTATTCCTTGTACGCATCGGTGGCGAGCACGCTGTCGAGCATGCGGTTGAGCATGATGTCGCTGTCGCGCCATGTTGCGGGGTCGGCATCGGGGTTCTCGTCGATGTACTCGGTGAGAGTGGTGCAGTCGGCAAGAGCCTTTACGAAGAGGTTGTCGGCCAGGCGCATGTTGGGGTTGAGGTCTTCGGGAGTAGGCAGATACTTATTCTTGTTCGCATCGAGGCGCTTATCGTGAACCTCGGTTATGCGCAGCGGCAGCATCAGCAGGGCATGGTAGAGCGAGTAGGCAAGCGAGAGCGATTTGTCGAGGTCGGTGCGGGCCTTGCGATATGTCGCACGGGTATCGTCGAACGATGCAAGCGTATCGAGGAACATCTTCATGCCGGCGTCGAAGCCCACGTGCGAGAAATTCTCGTCGCGGCGCATCACGCGTTCAAGGCCCTTGTGCTTTGCAATGGTGGTGGCGAAGATTGTGCTCCAGAACCTTACATCATCGCTCATGTCGAGCTTGCGCTTACGCTTGTAGTCGTTGTAGGCAGCCGAAGCCTGTACCGATGCAAGGATGTCCGAGAGTACGCAGTCGAGGCGCTGCAGGTCTTTGCGGCCGGTGGCGAAGAGGCCGGTGAGGGCCGCGTCGTCGCGAAGGGCCTTGCCTACTTTGTTCTTGGCGAGTGCTGTGTCGGCGTTGAGAACCATGCCCGAGCCGGGGCCGAGTGGCATACCCGAGAGTTTGAGCAGGAGTACTATCAAATCAAGATAAACCGAATATGCGAAGCGCTTGTCGCGCGAACTTTCTCCGGGGACTGGGGCGGCTTCAAGTTTGAAATCGCTGCGAGTGAGTAGATAGGAGTAGAGAATCTGTACTGTCTTGATTCTTATTAAACTACGGTTTATCATACGTATTTGAATGTACTATTTTTGTTGTTTTGCGCTGCAAAGGTACGCATTTTTCTGCGTTCCGAAGCCTGGTGATGGATTAAAAATTAAAAATTAAGAATTAAAAATGGCGGATGAGCCATAGCAAAAGGCCATTGTGGTAGCAATACCGACCTAACATTCAATTCTTAATTTTTAATTCTTAATTTGCCGAGTCATCGGCATCGGCCAGCGGGTTCCAGCCCTGGGCGCGAAGCGGAAATTCGCTTCCGTCGCGGGTAATCATGGCGCTTCCGAGCTCTTCCTTGCAGATATACCCTATTACCTTTACGCCTTCCATCTTATCTACTTTCTCGTGGTCGGTGAGAGGCACGGTAAAGAGCAGCTCATAGTCTTCGCCGCCGTTGAGGGCAGCTGTCACAAGGTTCATGTTCAGCTCCTCGGCCATTACAGCCGTCTGGTAGTCGATAGGTATGCGGTCTTCGTAGATGCGGCAGCCGCATTTGCTCTCCTTGCAGATGTGCATAAGCTCCGACGACAGGCCGTCGCTGATGTCTATCATGGCAGTGGGCTGTATGCCTTTTTCGGCGAGGGCTTTCACAATGTCGCGCCGGGCCTCGGGCTTGAGCTGGCGCTCTACCAGATACTCCTTGCCGGCGAAGTCGGGCACGAAGTCGGTGCGTCCGGCCGATGCCACCTTCTCGCGTTCGAGAAGCTGAAGGCCCATGTATGCCGCGCCGAGGTCGCCGCTCACACATATAAGGTCGGTGTCGTGTGCTCCGCTGCGGCGAACCGCTTTGCCGTGGGGGGCGTCGCCTATGCAGGTAATGGATATCACCAGACCCTGATGCGATGCCGAGGTGTCGCCGCCTACAATGTCTACGCCGTATATCTCGCATGCAAGGCGGATGCCGGCGTAAAGCTCCTCAATATGCTCCACGGTAAAGCGCTTCGATATGCCGAGCGATACCGTTATCTGGCGAGGTGTACCGTTCATGGCGCACACATCCGAGAAGTTCACTATTGCCGACTTGTAGCCTAAATGCTTCAGCGGAACGTAGGTGAGGTCGAAGTGCACGTTCTCCAGGAGCAGGTCGGTGGTTACGAGTATGTCCTTGTCACCGTCGTAGTGGAGTATGGCGCAGTCATCGCCCACGCCGAGTGCTGTGGCCTCGTTTACGGGCGTAATAGCCTCGGTGAGTCGGTCGATAAGACCGAACTCACCGAGGCTCGATATTTCTGTCTGATTTTCGTTCATGCCTCGTTTGTCGGTTAGCAGCGCTCAACCATAGCTTTTACGATAGCCTCTACAGTGGGCTGAGCCTTGATTGCGGCCTTCTGAACTTCTTCGTGGCTGGGAACTTCGGTTATATCCTTGCCGCCGAGGTCGGTGATAACGGATATGCCGAATACGCGCATGTCGGCGTGGCGTGCCACTATCACTTCGGGTACGGTGCTCATACCCACTGCGTCGCCGCCGATTACGCGGAAGTATTCATATTCTGCCGGTGTCTCGAATGTGGGTCCGGTGGTGCCTACATATACACCGTGCATAAGGCGGAGGCCTTTCTCCTGTGCTACTGTGTCGGCCAGGGCTATGAGCTTATGGTCGTAAGGCTCGGTCATGGCCGGGAAGCGCGGGCCGAGTTCGTCGTAGTTCTTGCCGCGGAGGGGGTTCTCGGGGAAGAGGTTGATGTGGTCGGTGATTATCATCACGTCGCCAACCTGAAATTCCTTGTTCATGCCGCCGGCAGCGTTAGATACGAAGAGTGTCTCCACGCCGAGAGCCTTGAATACGCGCACGGGGAAAGTCACGGTCTTCATGTCGTAGCCTTCGTAGTAGTGGAAGCGGCCCTGCATGGCCATTACGCGCTTGCCGCCGAGGTTGCCTACAATGAGGTTGCCGCTGTGGCCCTGTACGGTAGAGACGGGGAAATTGGGAATTTCGCTGTAGGGGAAGTATTGTTTGTCTTCGATATAATCTACCAGCGAGCCGAGGCCGGTGCCGAGTATGATGGCGAGCTTGGGCATTTCGCCTTTTACATTCTGCTGCAGGTATTCTGCGGTCTGTTTGATTTTTTCGAGCATTGCTGTATGGGGTTTACGTTAGTGTGTTCGTTGTTCAGTGGCTTAACGCCGTGGAGTGCCAAAGTGTTCGTGCCTGTCAGGCTTTGTCCTTGAAGTGCTCTGCTATAGTCTTTTCCACCACATCCTCGAGGGCTATGTCGCCGTAGGGATTGGCAAACTCTACTTCTATGGGAAGGAAGTATGTCACGGCTTTAAGCTCATGCGGGAAGTAGGGGTTCGCGGCAAGGCGCACGGCGTCTTTTTCGGTGGTGACTATTATGCGCTGTTTGCCTTTGAGCTGTTTGTATCGGCTGAGTATATGCTCTATATCCTTCTTGGTGTACTGGTGGTGGTCGGCGAAGATGTCTACCTTTACTTTGGCGCCGAAGCTCTTGAGGTGTCGCACGAAGGGGCGCGGATTGCCTATGCCGGCCACCGCGAGTATGCTGTCGGCCGACGTGAGCCAGTCGAGATAGGGTACCGACGTGGCTATGTCGGGGAAGACGGGGCACAGCGGCTGGTAAGCGTAGTGCGAGAAGAACAGATACTGCGAGGGAAAGAGGTTATAGCGGTTTACGGTCTCGCGGTAGTCCCACGGCGTCATGTTCGCCGGGCATTTCGACACTATCACTATGTCGGCGCGGTTTATGCCGCGGGCCGGTTCGCGCAGGCGTCCGTAGGGCAGCATGCGGTCTTCGTTGAGCGGGTGGTTGTATTCGGTGATTACAATGGAGGCTGCCGGATGCACGTAGCGGTGCTGGAAGGCATCGTCGAGAATAATCATGTCGATAGTGGGGTCGAGGCGCATCAGTTCGCGTATGCCGAACACGCGGTCTTCACACACGGCTACCACCACATCGCCTCCGAACTTGTGATATATCTGGTATGATTCGTCGCCTATGTCGGAGGGCGTGGATGTGCGTCCGGCAATGATGAATCCTTTGGTCTTGCGGCGATAGCCGCGGCTGAGCACCGCAAGGTGACGTTTGCGCCGGAAGGCACGTATCAGGTATTCGACGTGCGGGGTTTTGCCGGTGCCTCCCACGGCGAGGTTGCCGACAGACACTACCGGGACGTCGAAGTCCACCTGTTTGAGCAGGTGCATGTCGAAGAGCTTGTTGCGCGTATAGGTGATGCCGCCGTAAAGCTTGGAGCACGGCAGTAATACCATTTTGGCAAGTAGTGAGCGCTGTTTCATTCGGCGTGGCAGTGTGCTTATCGGGTTATTTGATATATACTTCTTCCATGCGTGCCTGTATGGGTGCCATTTCGCGGAGACGCTTTATGAAGTGGAGCTGACGCATGGTCTCGGCGTCGAGTCCGTTGGCGGCGGCCTTAGCCATATCAAGGTTGCCCGATTCGCGTAGCATCTTCTCCCAGAATTTCTCCTGGCTGAGAGGATAGCGCACTACGGCGTCGGTGTCAAGGCCGAGGCTGTCGGCCAGAGCAGCTATGGTGGTGTCGAGCGAGCCGAGGCGGTCTACGAGGCCAAGCTCAAGCGCGCGCGAACCTATCCATACGCGGCCTTCGGCTATGGCTTTCACGCTGTCGATATCCATTTTGCGGCCTGTTGCCACACGCGATGTGAATAGGTCGTAGATAGTCTCTACCGACTGCTGCATGGCTGCATGCTGCGAGGGCGTCATGCTCTCCGTGGTGCTGATGCCGGCGCCGTTGGGGTTGGTCTCAACGGTACTGAAGTTCACGCCGAGGCGGTCGGTTACAAGGCCCGAGAAGTCGGGTATCATGCCGAACACTCCGATAGAGCCGGTAATGGTGGTTCGGTCGGCGAAGATAGAGTCGGCTCCGCAACTTATGTAGTAGCCGCCCGATGCGGCGTAGTCGCCCATCGACACGTAGAGCGGCTTCTTCTTGCTCTTGAAGTATTGGAGCGCTTCCCATATCTGTTCGGACGCAAAGGCGCTGCCGCCGGGCGAGTTGACGCGCAGCACGAGGCCGCGCACCTTCTTGTCGTCGGCGAGTTCGATAATATCGGCAGTCACGTCGGGGCCTATTATGCCTTCCTGGCCGGCGTCTGAAATCTCGCCCACGGCATAATACACGGCGATGTGGTCTTTGGCGGAGCTGTATTCCGAGCCGCTGGCCGAAATATAGTCGGCGGGGCTTACAAGGCGCAGCTCTTTGTCGCTCTTGATGTCGGTAAGCTCGCGCAGGCGCTCGTCGACGAGGCGCTCATAGCGAAGGGCGTCTACAAGCGAGTCGTTCACAAAGGTCGAGGCGGCGCGTGTGAATATCATTTCGGGAGCCATGGCGTGTATGCGCTGCACGGGCATGTCGCGGTTTTCGGCTATGGTGCCGCTTACGTAAGCCCAGATAGTATCGCAGTACTGCTGCATCTGAAGGCGGGCAGGCTCGCTCATGGAGGTGAGGATGTATGGCTCAACGGCACTCTTGAATGTGCCTACTTTGATAATCTGCATCTTTACGCCCACCTTGTCGAGCAGGCCCTTGAAGAAGGGAGTGCTGCCGCCGATGCCGTGTATGTCAACCGAGCCTACGGGGTTGAGGTAGAGGCTGTCGGCGAGGCTGGCCACGAGGTAGTCTGGCTGTGTGTAGCTGTCGGAGTATGCCACTACCCATTTGCCGCTTTCCTTGAAGCGTGCTATTGCCTCGACGAGTTCTTCACGCGATGCCACGCCGAGCGACGAGCCGCCGCAGTGGATATATAGACCGTCGATTTTGTCATCGTAAGCTGCGAGGTCGAGCGAGCGGAGCATATCGTCGAGAGTCTGGGTTTGGCTCTCGAAGTTCTGTATAAGGCTCAGCAGGGGCTGTGTCTGATACCTTTCGCGGATGTTGCCGCTCAGGTCGAAGTAGAGAATTGACTTTTTTTCGACTTTTACCGACGAATCGGCGGCGCCCTTGCTTACGGCTACGCCGACAAGCATAATGCCTCCGAAAATTACAAGAAACATCGAAATCCAAATGCCCGCTACAGTGCCGAGCAACGAAATGAAGAAACGTTTTAACATCTCCGTAATACTCTGTTTTATATTATCTGTACAAAGTTAAATAATATCCTCCAATGCCGCAAATCTTTTTTTGAAGTCTTAACAGATGTTAAAATCACAACTTTTCCCCGAACATTAGCGGAGGTCTGTCGGTTGTAGTGTTATATAACCTAAATAATCGTATATCGCAATGAACGCATATTTCCCCTTCACCTACATCATAGTTGAAAACGACGCAGTAAAATCCGAACTTCCCGCTATCACGGAGATTTATTACTGATAGTAACATAACTGAAAGTAACTTTAGTTTTTAAAAAAACCCGGGTCCGATTTGTGGTGCCGGGTATTTTTGTCGTTTTCGCTTAACTTCCTTCCTTCCCCCCCCCCCACCGGGGTGCGTGCGGCGGCGGGAAAGGAAGTGGGAGGGGCGGTTGCGGAAGGAAAGTACGGAAGATTTTTTGTCTATGCTTGATTTACAGCTTATTTTATTATACTTCCTTAAAGTGGCTTCTGTCGGCGCCGCAGATAGGGCACACGTAGTCGTCGGGAAGGTCTTCCCCGTCGGTCTCGGCCACATAGAAGCACACATCACATTCAAATCTGCGCTTTTTGACAGCCTCGCCCCGGGGGGCGTCTTCGGTGGGCCTGAAGGTAGGGGCGCTCTTCGGTGCCTTGCCCTTTATTACGTTGTGGTAGTAAGCGTAGGTCATGGGCGTGCCGCAGCCTTCAATGGTGTCTACAACTTTTGCTATTACAATCACGTGCGTGTCGCAGTCCACCGTGTTCTCGGCCTCAAGTATGAGTCGGCCTGCAAAACGCCCGTTCACGCAGGGAGTGAAGTCGCACACCTCGTAGCCGAAGCCTTCGTATTTGTCGGTGTCGCGGCTGCTGGTAAAGCCGAAACGGCCTATAATGGCAGGGTCGCTGTCTTCGGCCAAAATGGAGAGCGAGAAGCGTTTGTTCTCGCGGATTGCCTCCAGAGTGTAGTTGTTTTTGTTGAGCGACACCGCCACGCGGGGTACCTCGTTGGTGATTTAAAAACATGTGTTGACAATGCAGCCTGCGGGGCGGCCGTCTTTAAACGCTCCGATTACGTACATACCGTAGCTGAGCCTGTATAAAACTGTTATATCCATTACTGTAAGTGTTTTAAGATATAACGCCGCTGCTGTTTCTTATGTTTGGTCGGCTACCGCTCAGCGCCTGCGGCGCGCATATTCCTCCAGCGAAATCTTGTATTGCTCGTCGGATATGCGGCGCACTGCATCGAGGTCGATGTATCGCTGCCCGTTGCCTTTCTTTACGGGAAACACTTCCTCTTTGAGCGTCGAAGCCTCGAGGCCCAGCTGCGAATATGCCCCGCGCGGGGAAGTGGGAAGTGCCTCTTCGGGTATGCTGTCAAGCGTCACTGCCACCACATGCGAGCATGGAGGGTAGCCGAGATTGGCCCACATGGTCATGGCCGACGGCTCTTCGCCTTCGCCTATGCCTTCTATGGCTATGGATGCCGTGGACGAGTAGCGCGGGATGAAGTCCTGGTCAACCGCCCAGCGCTCGCTGCACTCGGCCTCGTCGTATCCCTTGAGCGCGTGGTAGAACGAGCGGCTCAGCCCTTCGGTGAGCGATGCCGGAGTGATGCTTCCCGACTCAATCTGTGCTGCGAGGATATCTTCCACGTTGCGGTGGCGGATATATCCGAGGCCTGCGTCGGGTTCGCCGCTGTAGGCATAGTTGGTGCGGATGAGTACACCGCCCGGGGCGTCTTCGAGGTCGAAGCGCGTCCACGTGTAGTCGTCGGTCTCGAAGTATGCGCCGTTGCCTTCGGCATCGAGCACGCCGAAGCAGGTGCGTACGCCCATCGGCTTGGGCAGGCTTTGCAGTAGGGCCTCGAAGTCGTCGACGGTGCGGCATTGCTGCAGTGCCTTGGCCATTACATAGCCTTCGCGGTCGGCGAAGTCCTCGTCGTTGGCGGGCAGGTTGTAGGCTACGGTATTCATGATAGCGAAGCCGGCGTCGTTCATGCCCTGCCATGCTTCCTCGAGCGACAGCCTGTCTGAACCGTTGAAGAGCGCCACGTAGCCGTACCGGCCTTTGCCGTCGACGCGGTACAGGAAGTTGTTCGATGCCGAAGTGTCGCGGTGTTTCCACAGTATGGGGCGGCCGTCGAGGCTTGCCTCTGCGGAGACTATCATGGATGTGCAGCCTGTGGCATAGTGAGCCGAGCAGGCGCATACTGCTGCGAGGGCAAGGCAGGCAAGAGTGTGTTTCATTGTTGCGGAGGGAAGAAAAGACAGGCGTCGCCGTAGCTGAGGAAGCGGTAGCCGCTGTCGAGGGCGTGCGTGTAGATGTCGCGCCAGGCGTCGCCTATGAATGCCGATACCAGCAGCAGTAATGTGGATTGCGGCTGGTGGAAGTTGGTGATTATGGCAGATACTATGCGGTAGGTATAGCCCGGCGCTATGATTATGCGGGTGCGGGCCATAAGAGTGTCGTCGGCACGGCTGTCGAGCCATGCCACTATGGCACGCAGGGCTTCGGCGGCGTCGGGGGTGCTGTCGGTGTCGTCGTAAGGTGTCCACTGCGGCAGCTCGCCGTTCCACTTGCCTGACGCTATCAGTCGGCCTATGTGGTACAGGCTTTCGAGTGTCCGCACCGAAGTGGTGCCTACTGCCACCACAGGGCGTTGTCCGGCCGCATCGGCGAGGTCGGAGATGAATGTGCGGCTCACCGCTATGAACTCGCTGTGCATGTCGTGCTCGCCGATACGCTCGCTCTTCACGGGGCGGAAGGTGCCAGCCCCGACGTGGAGGGTGAGCTCGCGGCGCTCTATGCCGCGCCTGTCGATAGCCTCAAGCAGCGCGGGGGTGAAGTGCAGGCCGGCCGTAGGGGCGGCCACTGAACCGTCGATATGGCTGTATACGGTCTGATAGTCGGTGCTGTCGCTCGCTTCCGAACGGCGGTTGAGGTATGGCGGGATAGGTATCTCGCCTACTGCCGCGATGATGTCGGTGAAGCAGACGTCGGGATTATCCCACACGAACTCTATGCTCTGCGAGCGGTCGGCGGCTACGGGCAGCGGCAGGCGGCGGGCAAGAAGAGTTGTGTGTCCCGCGCGGGTGTCTACATCCATTGTCAGCTCGCCCTCTTTCCACTTTTTCGAATTTCCCACGAGGCACTGCCAGCTGCATCGGCCGGTGCTTGCAAAAGCCTGCTCGTAGTCGGCGGGCGTGTGTGGCTCAAGGCAGAAAATCTCGATAAGCGCGCCCGTGCTCTTGCTGAAGCGTAGACGGGCGTTGATGACACGGGTGTTGTTGTACACGAGCATGGCATCGGAGGGTAGCAGAGCGGGCAGCTCGTTGAAAATGTGGTCGGCGGTGCTTGTGCCGTCGCTCACAAGGAGTTTGCAGGCATCGCGCTGTGCGAGCGGGTGCCGGGCTATGCGTTCGTCGGGGAGAGGGTAGTTATATGCGTCGATTGTTATTTGGCGTGGATTCATTGCGTTGTGATTTTATCACAAAATTACACAAAAAATTCAATAGCGTCCGCACGGAAAGAAACATGTCTTGAATTTTTCAGTAGTGAATAGTGCCGATGCCCTTTCGAAACTTGGAAATGCTTTGAAAAATAAGGAAAGACATGGAAAAATATCGCTTTCCATGTCTTTCCCGTATTTTAGAGGTTGTTTTTCAGAAGCGGATGCCGGTGGAGATGACTATGTTGTTGTAGGTGCGGCTGAGCGAAGCACCGGGAGTGTCGGTATTGCCGGCATAGGGGGTATATGCTTTGTATATTCCTTTTTGCAGTGTGTGCTGGTAGGCGAGGTCGATATACCACATTTTGTAGCGGTATCCGAGACCGAGAGTGATGTTCTGAGTGTCGCCGTCGAACGAGTATGCGGGGTTTGTGCCGCTTGTGTAGATTTCGGCGCCGCCGTTGTACACATTCGATTTCACAGCCGAGCCTTGCCAGTTGTAGCCTGCGCGCAACGCAAGCGATGAAATCGGGCGGAACTCAATGCCTGCACGCACTATGTTGCTGCCTTTGAAGTAGTTCTTTATGTCCTGATTGGCGTACTTGTTGTCTATGTATTCCACGCCGTAGCCGTATCCGTAGTCGTAGGTGGCCTCTTTAAGCTTCATGGCGTCGTAAGCCACGCGCTCGTAGTCGAGGCTGACAATCGCTTTGCCTGCGATAGTGAGCGATGCGCCTACCATGAAGCGCCAGGGGGTGTTGAGGCGTGAGTTATAGTCGTAGGTGGGAGTCCAAGCGTTTCCAGAGTTGGTGTTTGTGGTGCCGTCGGGGGTGTAGTTGTACTGCACATCTCCGTAGCCGCTGTGCGACAGATGCAGGTAAGTGGGTGTATGTATGGCCGCGCCTATGCGCAGCATGTCGGTGGGCTGCACCACGAAGCCGAATTTGAAGTTTGCGCCCGAGCCGGTAATGTACTGGCGGTTTGTGAGGTCAAAACCGGCGTTGCCTGTAGTGAGCCGTCCGTTGTTCTGGTCTATCTGTTCATATACGAGGGCGCCTTCGTGGCTCTCGCTGTAGTAAGAGTCTACGGTCTTGCTGAGGTCGTATATGCCTACGCCTATGCCGAGATAGAGTATGTCGCCGAGGTTGCAGGCAAGGTCGATGTTGTATTCGTCGACATATCCGTGCTCGCGCTGGCGGAAGAGTGCGTCGCCACGGCTTCCCTGTTGTGCGAGGCCGGCGTAAGAGGTATTCGAGCCGTTATTGTTAATCAAAAACGAGTTATAGGCAAGGACGGAAAGCCAGTCCTGGTCGGAGTCGAAGTAGGGGTCGTAGGAGTCTCCTGAGTCAAGAAGGTCGGCAGAGTCCACGCCGTCGGTATACGCTGCTATGTAGTTTGTGAGCGAGCCGTTGGCGGGGTTTGCGTAGCCCGATGTTATGCGGTCGAATGTTGCAATTCGGTTGTAACTGACTCCCCATTGGAGCGAGCTGAAGAAACCGTTGAATTTCATCACGCCCACGTAACCGATGTTGTCGAAGTATGCTTTGGTCTGCGAGTCTTTGCTTACGCCGGTGTTTGTTGTTGCCTTGTATGAGCGCGGGCTGATGTCGAATGTAAGTCCGATGTCGCTGGAACGGTACAGTCCGAGTCCGCCGGGGTTCTGGGTCATGGCGCTGAGGTCGCTGCCGAGCGAAGTGAAGGCGCCGCCCATGCCTATAAAGCGGGCTGTGCCGCGGAGCTGATAGGGGGAGAGGCTGTATGCGTCGTAGGCGCTTTGGGCGTGCAGCCCCGTGGATATGAGGGCTGCAGCGCCAAGTGCGATGAAAATGTGTGCTTTCATAAAGGATGATAGTTGAGGAGCATGAGAGTTTTTTTCTGATAGTTTATGGCTTGTCGTAGAAGAGGCAGTTAGCGTCGACCGCGACCACCGCCTCCGCCGCGGCCACCGCCACCGCCTGTGCTGAAACCACCTGTGCCTGAGCTGCGGTAGCTTGAGCCGCTGCTGCGGTACGAGTTGTTGCTGCCGTTCGAGGTGGAGCGGTTGCTGTTGTAGCTGTTGCGGTTCGAAGATGATGAGCGGTTGGGTGACGCCGATGAGCCAGACGTCGAGCGGTTGTTTGTGCCGTAGCGAGAGTTCTGTCCGCGTTGGTTATTGTTCGAGGGGGTATAGTTGTTGCCCGAAGCGGGTGCCGAGGGTCGGTAGTTACCCGTGCTTCCGCTTGCCGGACGCCAGCCCTGCGACGGGCGGCCGTTGTTTCCGGGGCGTGTAATGGAGCCGGTGTTGCTGCCGGGACGGCGGTTTGTGGTACCTATGCCTGTAGCCGGACGGTGCGGCCTCGAAGCGCCGGGAGAGCTTGAAGCCCAGCCGCCGGGGCGGGGAGGTGCAACGACGCCGTGAGGCGGGCGGGGAGGATACCAGCCCGGACCCCAAGAGGGTCCCCACGACGGGCCCCAGCCGAATGCGGGATAGTGCCACGGGTCGTGCCAGCCGCAGCCCCATCCCCAGCCGTAGTCGAACCACGGGTTGTAGCCCCAGCCGAAACTCCAGCGCGGCCCCCAGTAGTAGGGGTTGTAATAGCTCCACGGCGTGTTCCATGCCCAGGGGTCTTGATTTACGATGTAAATGTTTACGTCGGTACGGTCGGGAGTATTGTAGTAGTATTCTATGAGGTCGGTATCGCCTGTGGCAGTGACCACGTCGGGGTTGTGGTAACGCTCGATGCGACGTGTGTACGCGAACTCTTCCTGCATGGCGGTGTCGGCCGCAGCGGTGTTTGTGTAGGCGTAGCGGCGGTTGTATGCGTCTACATCGACATTTAGGGGCTTAGACGAGCCTGCGGAATATGTGTCAGCGGCGGGATAGTCGGCTGTAGGAACAGTTGTGTAGTTGTATGTCTGAGCCTCGATAGCTTCCTTGAGTTTCTTCTCCTGCTCTTTCTTCTGCTTTGCGGCTTTAGAAGGCGAGTAGTACAAATCATCGTAAGGGTCCTGTGCGCAGAGGGCTGTGGGCATCGCGGAAGCGAAGCCGAGCAGGACGGTGAGAGCGGTGATGACCTTTTTCATAATTGCTGTATAATATCTTTTAAACCTTTGACGGGCAAAGTGCCGTATAGTTTAATCTTATGATAATCTTATATCGCAAAAATAATGAATTTTCCCCGTGGAGTAAGATGCCGGCGGCGTTTTTAAACATTTTTATAGAAAAACCGTCGGTGCGACGCAGTAAGTGCACCGCACCGACGGTCGGTGGTACTGCGGGTTGTGCCCGCTATATCACTTCTTTTCGACAGGTTTCATCTCATAAGAAGCGATAGCAATGGTGAAGCCCCAGTATATGAAAGCGATGGAGGTGAGGAACGATACCATGAGCATGTCGCTGATGAAGCCGGCTTCAAGGAAGAAGAAGCCAATGAGGCAGAGAATGATGCCGTTTATAATGCCGAGCCACCAGTATTTGGCGCGGCGGCCTGCGGCAGCACCCATAAACGCCTCTATGCCCCAGAATATGAAGATAATAGCCAGGAAGTAGGGGAATACCAACTCTGAGAGGATGATGCTGCGAACGAGCATGAAGCCGATAAACATGTCGATGATACCGCCGGCAATCCACCAGCCCCAGCCTTTGGCATGGTTAGGCCCGGCAGCTACGCAGAGCTGTACAATGCCTGCGAGAATAAGGAGCCAGCCGAATATCTGCGAGGCTACGGCATAGCCGGCAGCAGGCCAGAACCAATAGGCGAAGCCGCCTAATACCAGAAGTATGCCTACGAGTAGGACGGCCCACCAGTAACGGCTGGTGCCTAGGAAGTTGACGTTGATACTTTTCATAGTGATGAGTTTTAAATAAAACTTGAATGTTGATTATTTTTATTTATGTAATTATAACAAAACGATGCAGCCTTTAGTTCGTGGTTCACAAGCTCTTTTACAGCGATATGTTGTTAGCGATAAGTGCTGCCATATCGGAACTGCGCAGACCTGAATGAGACAGCGGCACGGCCTCGTTGTAGTCGTTGAGATACTTGCGTTCAGGCTCTGAGTATGCGTTGCTGCACAGTGATGCCTCGGGGCGGTAACAGTAGCTTTCGATGCCGGCCATGTCGAGCAGAGTGTGGAAGGCCGAGCGGCTCGACGATATATTGCGGTTCGCGTTGGCTATGGCAGCCGAGTGCTTGTCGGGGTGGGCACTGCGATATTCTTCCGACATCCACATAAGCATAGGCACGTGTATCTGCCAGTATGTAGGTGTGGGAGAGGCGTGCAGGAAGCGGTGGCGCGCGTCGTCGTATATGTCTTCGCCGTGGTCGGCGAGGTAGAGCACGGCAGCGGGGAGTCGGCACTCTTCCACGGTGGCTATGATGCTGTCGAGCACGGCATCGACATACACTATGGAATTATCGTAGGCGTCGAGCAGCGAGCGACGGTTTGCCGGCGAGGCGTCGACATCAGGCTTGCGTGCGAAAACGCTGTATTCGGCCGGGTATCTTTCGTTGTAGTTGTAGTGCGAACCGTAGGTGTGCAGCACCACAAAAAGTTTGTCGTGACTGTGCTTCCGCAATGTCTTGCGTAGCAGCGGACACAGTTCCATGTCGAAATGGTGCTCGCCGTCGTCGCCGATGAAAGTAACTTCGTCGGCTTTTTCTCCGAAAAAGTCGATGAGCTGCCCGTTTCGCTGCTGGTTTGAAATCCATGCGGTGCGGAAGCCTGCTTCGGCAAAGGCGTCGATAATGCCTCGGGTGGAGTATATGCTGTCGCCGAATGTGTATGCATCGAGGTGCGACATCATGAGCGGTACACTCTTGTGTGTGGTGTTGCTTTCGGAGAGGGCTTTCGGGCAGTTGATTATGCCGGTGCGGCGCGACAGTCTCGGGTTGGTGGGGCGCCGGTAGCCGTTGAGCTGCCAGTTGTCGGCTCGCGAAGTCTCGCCTATGACGAGAAGATATACCTCGGGAATGGTGTCGTGGCGCAGTGAGTGCGCGTCGAAGCGGAACGATGCCGAAGTCTCGTTATATCTGGCCGCAAGCTCGCTGCGCTCCACCGCATATACAATGTTGCGGATTACATTTACAGGGAATAGCTTGCGCGCGGGGCGGTAATCTTCGGCGCCAAGTCCTATGCCGAGGCATATCAAGCCGGCGAGGAGCAGGGCCGAGCCTGCAAAGAGTGCCATCCGGCGTGTCTTGCGCCCTGTGCGGCTCTTTCGTATGATTGCGGCTATGGCGATGCCGACGAGTGGAAGGTAGATTATGAGTACAGCGATGATAGCTGATGCAAGGTTCAACAGTAGTTCGGATGCTTCGTTTACGTTGGTGGTTACTACGTTGAGAAACATATCGATTGCGATGATTGATTCTCCGTAGAGAAAGAGCAGCACAATCTGGAAGGAGCAGAGCACCATGATTGGAATAAGGCAGAGCGTGGTGATGCCTGTACGTCGCCACAGAGCCATAATGCAGAGGTAGGCGCCTGCGGGCACGAGTATGTTTATGATACACTCAAGGGCTGTGTATCGGATTTCCGTGAAGTCGAGAGCGATGTTCGGCACAATCAGCAGCAGCGGAGTAGCCCACATAAGCAGGTCGGCAAGGAGCGTGCGCTCTTCGGCGGCGGGAGTGTATGTGTCAGAATGCTTCATTGATGCTGAATATAAAGCCTGTCTGGTGTCGGCCGAAGCCGAGGTCGAGGCGTATGTTTACTCTTTTCTTAAATTCCCAGCGGTAGCCGATGCCGTAGTTCGGCAGCACCTTGCGCCAGCGTATATCCGAGAACTTGGGGAATACCGTTCCGGCACCTACCCAAAGAGCGAGACCGTTGCGGCGCCATATGTGCTGTCGCAGTTCCAGACACACGTCAATCTCCGATTTGTCGCGGTAGCGGCCTTCGTAATATCCGCGCATAGTATAGCTTCCGCCGAGTGTGGAGAGCAGGCTCCAGGGCGTGTTTCCGTAGGTGAGGCGGCTGTGAAGCTGGAACGCAAGTGTGGCGTCGCGCCATACATGCCGGTAGTAGTTGAATGTGAGTTCTGTAAGCGAGAAGGCGTATCTGTTGGCGAGAAAGCGCGGGTTAAAACGCTGGTCAAGTCTTATGAACAGACCTTTGAAAGCGTTTGTGAGGATGTCGCGGGTATCGTATTGTACGGTGAAGCCCACGCCGACATTTAAGGTGCGGTCGGCCTGTCCTTCCCATAGCCATGGCTTGTCCTGCTTTCGCGCGTTAGTGTAGTCGAAGCTCGCAAATGGGCCGATGAAAAATGAGGGTGCCAGACGCCATACGTAGCTTACGGTGGCCTGTGAGTTGAGATATTTGTAGTCGGATTCGTTGTCGTCGTTCACATCCATGTCGTATCCGATGCCCCAGAACTTCGACTTTACGGAAGATATGTTTATGTCGTAGTGCAGCCGGGCTTTGTCGTGCGGGAAAATGTTTGTGCCGCGGATGCCGAGTTTGAAGAACATGCTCGTGGTGGCATCGAGATATATCGCGACGTCGGACTGCGGCGTGGCGACAGTATCTGTGCGGTATATGCCTGCGGCGACGACTCCGACGCCGAACTTGGTATCGGAGGAGTAGTGCGGGCCTCCGATTACGCTGAAATCGAATTTCTTGTTTTTCTTGGGTTTGTTCGATTCGTTGAAATACGCTATGATTTTTTCGATTATATTCTTTTTCGGCTTCACATTGTGTATGTCGGCGAAGCCTGCGGTGTCGATGTAGAGAGCCGGGGTGGGAAAATGTGTCGAGATAGTCGCCGTATCCGGCGACTCTGGAGAAGCCGGGTATGCAGCGAGTGCTACAGTGATGAATAATATGCAGGCTATAATGTGACGCATTTTCAGATTACCTTTGTATTATTAACAAAAAAGATGTAACTTTGTTAACCCTATCAATAAAAATGACTTCGGAAATTCTTCGGTCTGCATAATATGGAATTTATAGACAAACCTACGGCTCAGTTGCTTGCCGAACTGCTTGCTGCCGCAGGCGTGCGGCACGTTGTGGTGTCGCCAGGCTCGCGTTGCGCGCCCCTGGTGCTGATTCTTTCCCGCAGCGGCAATTTCGACCTGAAGGTGATTATCGACGAGCGTTCGGCTTCATTCGCGGGGCTTGGCATGGCTCTCGCATCGGGGGAGCCGACGGCTCTTGTGTGCACCTCCGGCTCGGCGGTGCTGAACTATGCGCCGGCGCTCGCCGAGGCTTACTATCGCCGCGTGCCGCTGATAGCCGTTTCGGCCGACCGCCCCGCCGATATGGTGGATATACGCGACAGCCAGACCATACGACAGCCCGGAGCATTGGCCGCAGTGGTGCGGTGCTGCGTGGATATACCCGATGTGCGCACCGAAAGGGAGCTGCGCTTTGCCAACCGCCGCATCAATGATGCCTTAAATGCCGCAACAGGGCGCATAGCCGGGCCTGTGCATATAAACATGCAGTTCGACGCGCCTCTGACACCTGTGGCAGCTGAACTTCCGCGCACATATTCCTGCCGTATGCCGGTGATAATTCCACCGTCGCCTCCGCGTCTCGATGAGTTTATGGCTACTATAGCGCCCGATGCAAGGGTGCTGATACTTGCAGGCGGCAGCCGCCCGACGGCATCGCTTGCGGCTGTTGTGGCGAAGTTGGCGGCAGAGGGCCACATGGCCATGTTTGCCGAAGCGCAGGCCAATATGCACGATGTGCAGGGCTTCTTCAACCCCAAGCCCGACTACAGCGCGCTTCCGGCACCAGACATCGTGGTGACACTGGGTGGCAGTCTTTGCTCAGCCTCGCTCAAGAGCTACCTGCGTTCGCTTAAGAGCCTTCGGCACATCTCCCCGGGCTACGACGATAATCTCAACGATACGTTCGGCGCCAGGTTCGAGGCTGTCGAGTGCGATGAGGCTGGTTTTATGAGCGCTCTTGCCGCGCGAGTACACGGCGACAGCAGTTTCGTACGAGCATGGAGCGAAGCCTTGGGTGGCGAGCATAGCGGATGCAGCACGGTAAGTGCCACTATCGCTGAGCTTGCAGCGCGTATGCCCGATGCCGACTTCCACTTCAGCAACGGGATGTCGGTGCGCTATGCCCAGACGGTGCGCTTCGGGCGCTCCAACAGGGTTGAGGCCAATCGCGGAGTGAGCGGCATTGAAGGAGCCACATCCACGGCTATAGGCTATGCCATGCTGTCGGATAAGCCTGTGGTGCTTGTGAGCGGCGATATGAGCGCGGCCTACGACATAGGGGCTTTTGCCACGGAGGGCATACCGGGGCATTTCAAGATGCTGATAGCCGACAATGGCGGCGGCGACATCTTCCGAGCCGTACGCACCACACGCGGACTGCCCGAGACGGAGCGTTTTTTTGCCACACCTCCGCGCCTGCCGCTGGAGGCGCTTGCGGCGGCCTACGGCTTCAGGCTCTGCGACAATCTTGATGATTTTATAAACAGCAAAGACGCGCCGGCCATTTTCCGGCTGGAAGTGGCGCCGGGCGATGCAAACAACATAATATGATATATGGAAAGTAATACACAGCGCCGGTGGGCGACTATCAAGGAGTACTCCGACATACTCTTCGAATTTTACGAAGGCATAGCAAAGATAACAATTAACCGGCCGGAGGTGTATAATGCCTTCCGCCCTCAGACGAACGCGCAAATACTCGAAGCTCTCGACTATTGCCGCGATACTCCCTCCGTACGCGTGGTGGTGCTTACCGGCGCGGGCGACAAGGCTTTCTGCTCGGGCGGCGACCAGCACTATAAATCGCGTGGCGGCTACCGTGACGCCGACGGCACTCCGCGCCTCAATGTGCTCGACATACACAAGGCAATACGCTCGCTTGTGAAGCCTGTGATAGCTATGGTAAACGGCTATGCTATCGGCGGCGGCAACGTGCTGCAGGTGGTGTGCGACCTTTCGATAGCATCAGAAAACGCACGCTTCGGTCAGACGGGCCCCAAGGTAGGCAGCTTCGATGCCGGCTTCGGCTCGTCGTACCTGGCGCGTTGCGTAGGCCAGAAGAAGGCCCGCGAGATATGGTTCCTTTGCCGCCAGTATACCGCGCAGGAGGCTCTCGAGATGGGTATGGTAAACAAGGTTGTGCCCTTCGACCGTCTCGAGGACGAGGTGGTGGAATGGTGCCAGACCATAATCAAACGCAGTCCGTTCGCTGTGCGCATGATAAAGCGCGCCCTCAATGCGGAGCTTGACGGGCAGCACGGTCTTATGGAGTTTGCGGGCGATGCCACCCTCATGTACTATCTTATGGACGAGGCACAGGAGGGCGCACAGGCGTTTTTGGAGAAGCGCGACCCCGATTTCGACAAATTTCCTCAGTTCCCCGGTTAACAAGAGCAGCCACGAGTTTGTTTTAGCTCTATAACGATGTTTTCAACAATCTTTATTATGGAGAATACCAATATACGTCCGCTAATTCTTATAAGCAACGACGACAGCATAGACGCCCCCGGCATACATCACCTCGCGCGAACAGTCCGCTCCATGGGCGATGTGATAGTCGTGGCTCCCGCACATCCGCACTCGGGCCAGTCGGCCGCGCTCACCGTTGGCTCGCCGCTGCGAATATCGGAGAAGCCATGCGACATAGAGAGTGTGCGCATGTTTACGGTGACAGGTACGCCTGTGGACTGTATCAAGCTCGGCCTTCACGCCATTGTCCCGCGCAAGCCCGACCTTGTACTCGCGGGAATAAACCATGGCTCGAACTCGGGAGTTAACGTGACTTATTCGGGCACAATGGGCGCGGTGCTCGAGGCTTGTCTTGAGGGTATACCTGCTGTAGGCTTCTCGTTGCTTCACCACTCGATAAAGGCTGATTTCACACTTTCGACAGCTTTTGTGGCCGACATCACCGCGAAGGTACTTTCTGGGGGACTTCCCAAGGGAATTTGTCTGAATGTAAATATTCCGGCAAAGGTAATTCCCGAGGGCATAAAGGTGTGCCGCGCCGCGCGCGGGCGGTGGACAGACGAGTACAAGCGCTATCTCGACCCGCTCGGAGTGCCTTTCTACTGGCTTACCGGTCATTTTGTGAATGAAGAGCCTGATGCCGACGATACCGACGAATTCTGGCTCACACGTCGCTATGTGACAGTGGTGCCCGTGGCTGCCGACCAGTCGGATACCGAGGCTGTGAAAACTCTTGCGTCGCGTTTTGAGGCGTGAACCATAAAGGATAATTTGCTCCCGCCACGATTAAAGGCTATCGTGGCGGGAGTATTGTTTTTCTGTGGATAACCAATTTTACCTGCAAGCCTACCATTATGGCGTAATGTGGCGGAAATATGAATTTTTGTCTTACCTTTGCGGCAAGCCAATATATCAACCAAGAGTCAATGACAGATATTTCGAATGACAAGAGCTGTGTTGTGCTGGACTGCGTGGACGCCTACAACAGGATGTACGGTATCGGTACGCGGCATCCGCAGGTGTCGGTGATAGACCTCAAGGATGTTCCTGTGCGAGTGAACAATGTGCGTCTGCACTACGGGCTGTATGCTCTTTTCCTGAAGAACGGCAGTGGTTGCGTTGTGCGATACGGTCGCCGCAAATACGACTATCAGGCGGGTACTGTGGTGAGTTTCTCACCGGGGCAGACTATAGATGTGGAGATTGCCGAAGGTGAGATTTCGCATGACGTGAGGGGCATACTGTTTCATCCCGACCTTATATACGGCACTCCTTTGGGCCGAAAAATATCGGCGTTCGAGTTTTTCGATTACTCACAGATGGAGGCTTTGCACTTGTCGGATGCGGAGCGTGCGGTTTTTATCAGCTGTCTGTCGAATATCGACAAGGAGCTTGACCACCCGGTAGACAGTCATTCGTCGGCTGTGATATGCGCCAATATACAGCTGCTGCTTGAGTATCTCGACCGTTTTTACGACAGGCAGTTTATAACGCGCCATAAGGCAAACTGCGAGGTTGTGGCTCAGTTTGAGCGATTGCTGAAAGAGTATTATGAGTCAGATGCTGAAAAAGACGGCTTGCCTTCGGTGAGCTATTTTGCCTCACGGCTGTGCCTGTCGCCCAAGTATCTGAGCGAGCTGCTGAAATGCGAGACCGGCATGACGACCAAGGCGCTGATAACCCGGCACATGATAGATGTGGCCAAGCACTGCCTTGCGGTCTCCGATGACGATGTGAGCGAAATAGCCTATATGCTCGGTTTCCGCTATCCGGCTCATTTCTCGCGGATGTTCAAGCGGATAACGGGCCAAAGCCCGTCGGAGTTCCGCGAGCGGTCGTAGAGAGCCTGCGCCCCTGCTTTCAGTCGGCGTAGTCCGGCTCTATGGCATATTTTGCGACGTTGTATTTCGGTCTGTCGGAGATGTTGTATTCAAATTTTACGGAGCCGTTGTGCCTGGCGCTTATATATGCTTCGCGGTTGTTGAGAAAATGTTCGTCCTGAGCCAATGCCTTTTTGCGGTCGGCTTTCTGATAGTTTTCCGCAGAGTACATGGCGGATAGCTTGCGGTCGGTCTTTTCGATGCCTGTCGCTGTGAATACAAATCCCGTTTCGGCCGAGGCTTTGAGGATTAGACCGGGCAGCCCGTGCAACTTCCATGGGCCGAACGATACGGGAATATCGGGTGTGAACCAGGCTTTCCAATGACGTCCGTGGTAATCGGTCTCCGCGAGGATGCACTCGAAGCCCATTATGTTTTGCACGGAGTCGCCAATCGACCATTGCATTTCGTCGAGTGGTTCGTCGTAATACAATTGTTCGTCGCCGAACTTCGAGTAGTACCTGAGATTTCCGTCGCTGAGGTTTGAGAATACGTATGTATAGACTTTCTTTACCGGCCCTTTGCGCATGTCGATGCTTATGCTCCCGTCGGGCATCTGTGTCATACACGCAGCCATGATAATCTGCTGATACTGTTTCTTGCCTTCCGGGGTTGCCGACAGTGAGTCGGCCCACAGGCTGATGTCGTTGAAGTATTTCGCTTCGTTTGCGTTTGCGAGCAGAGTCATTTTTGTCGTGCTGAGTGAATCTGTTTCCCAGTTTCGGCGCTGCGAGTCGTAGCCGACAATTATGTCGGCGGACTGAGCGGTTGCGGTTATTGCCGTGAGGCACATCGAGAGGAATACAGGTGATACTTTCATATTATTTCTTTTCTTTATAGTCGGGTTCAAGGCTGTGTTTTCTGGCATCATATATCGGGGCTGGGATTTCGTTTCCGGCGTCGTCGGTATATGTGATTTTGCCGACCCCACCATTATTGGCTTTCAGTATGGCTTCCTTGTTGTTCTCAAAATATTCGTGGTTTGCCTGAGCTTTTTTGCGTTCTGTTTTTTTGTAATCGTCTTTAGAATACATGGACGAAATAATTCTTGCGGTGTTCTGCAATCCTGTCGCGGCTAGAGAGAAGCCGCCGTCAGCTTCCGCTTTTAAAATCAGGCCGGGCAGTCCGCGCAGTTTCCACGGGCCGAATGGGAGCGGCAGGTCTGTTGTAAACCAAGCCTTCCAGTGTCTGCCATGATAATCCGATTCCGCCAACAGGCATTCATATCCGAGGACTGAGAGAGTGGAGTCGGGCGACAGTGACCATTGCATTTCATCGGCTGGTTCCGTATAAAACATCAGTTCGTCGCCCCACTTGTCGTAATGAGTGATTGTTCCGGCTGCCATATTATTGAAAACGTAGGTATATACGTTCTTTACCGGGCCTTTTGTCAAGTCCCAGTATTCGTATCCTTCGGGGTCTTTGACAAGGCAGGAGGCGCGTATTATTTCATTGAGTTTTGCCTTTCCCTGAGGTGTGGCCGCCAATGAGTCGTTCCACAGGCTTATTTCGTTGAAGAACTTACATTCGGCACTATTCGCGAGCATGCTCATCTGTTTTGTTCGCGTGCCTCCCGAGACTCCTGGAACTGTGAAGTTGTAGCTGACAATGATGTCGGCCCGGCTCTGAGCCATTGAGGCTATTGCAGCAATGGCAGCGAGGATTGATGTGGCAAATCGGTTCATTCCTTCAATAATCTGTTTCCCAAGCTCTTTGTTCCCTGTCGAATTCAGGCAGGTTGGCCGGAGAGCCGTCGCCATTCATTTTTATGCCTTGTGCCCCCAGCATGCTTTCCAGATTGTTTTCATAATGCTCATGGTCGGCAAGAATTTGTTTTCGTTCGCCTTTGGCATAATCTTTTACGGAATATACCGCAGGTACTGCTTGTTTGGTAGAGCCGACTTCTGTTGCCTCAATTATAAATCTGTCGCCGGCTTCGGCTCTTAGAACCATACCCGGTAGACCGTGAAGTTTCCAAGGCCCTTCATGCACGGGAATTTCGGGCGAAAACCATGCAGTCCACTTACGGCCGTGGTAGTCGGTCTGAGCCATAATACATTCATATCCCAGGATATTTTTTGTGAGGTCGTTCGCGATAGTCCATTCCATTTCGGAGAAAGGCTCGTCGTATTGCCATAATTCGCCGGCATTTAAGTCGTAGACCGTCATTTTTGCCTGCTCCGACTCTTTGGCGACGTATAGAAAATGTTTCTTTTCGGGGGCTAAGCCGAGTTTGCGGCCGTCGTATGTGACAGTGCCGTCAGGCTGTACCACACGCCATGCTTTCAATTGAATTTCGCGCAGTTTGGCTTTCCCCTCGGGTGTAGAGTTGCAGGAGTCGACATACTGGCTCATCTTATTGAAATAAAGAGACTTCGCAGGATTGGCGACAAGTGTCATTTTATGGGTATATGCGTTGCCCGAGTCGAAATCACGGGTTGTGACATCGTATTCTACTACTACGTTTATCTGCGCCATTGCAGCGATTGCCATGAGGCATGCGAAGATTGAAGTGCTTAGTCGGTTCATTTTCTGAGAGATATTGTGATTAGCAGCTCACGGCCACGTAAGTGCCGCTTGCTTTCGAAAGAGGTGAGCTGATTGTAAATAAGGTAGTTGTAGGTTCGTTGGTTCAGAATGTTGTTCAACGTGGCTGACAGCTCGATGCGTTTGTCGAGTTTGTATATTAGCTTCGTGTCGAGCAGTATTGTGTTCTTGTAGTTGCCGGCGGTAAGCTCGTTGCGGTAGTGCTCGCCGCTTATATGCCATTGCCATTTTTTATGAGGCATTATATTCAGCATGAGTTCGTTCTCCATATTTCCGAGCCACGAAGCTTTTGTTCCGTTCATTTCGAGGCGCGTCGATGAGAAATCGAAGCGGTAGTCTATGCCGAGCCAGCGTAGCGGTGTGCCGTTGATTTTTGCGCCTGCCGACCATGATGTGCCTACGGAGTTTATTGCATCGTTTTCGGATATGAGGTGCGATTTCTGTCGGCTGAAGGAGCCGTTTATGTTGGCGCTTCCCCGCATGAAATCGAGGGTTTTGCCTATGTTTCCGTTTGCCATAAACATGCGGCCGTCGCTTCTGGCGGAGGAGTATGAATACACGATATAGTCGCCGAACAGCTGTTGTGCCAGTGTGTATGGGCTGTGCGACCACGAGTGCATGACGAGCGCGTTGGCGAATACTCCGCGTCGGGTGTGTTTATACGAGACGCTTGCCGATACATTCTGTGATGTGGAGTTGTAGAAGTCGTCGACACCCCGGCGGAAGGTGCGGTAGTCGGTCATTATATATCCGGGCCGTATGAGGCTTAAATCCATGGGAGCCCGGCCCATACCCGCCCGTAGGCCTGTCGATACCCGGTTGTTGGGTTTCCAGTCCATGCTAAGGGACGGAGAGAAGTAGAACTCGTTGCGGTTTGCGAGAGCTTTGTCGAAGTGGTAAACGGCGTAGCTGAGCGGTGCCTTGAGCGAGAAGTTCACGCGCCTGAACCAGTATTCGAATTTAGGTGTGGCGTAGACAGTGAAGTAGTTTGTGCTGACAAGGTTTGTAAGTCCGCCGGGGCTGTCGGTTATTTCGGGTGCTCCGGATATATGAGAGTTCATGGAGCGCCAATAGCCTTTGAGTCCACCTTCGAGGCTTACGGTTATGCCTTTTATGGAGAAGGCGTATGCAGCGTTCTCGTGCGTGAAGAAGGCGTGCTCTTTGATGTGCTGGCTTATGAAATCGTTGTCGGCAGACACGGAGAGGGTCTGAGGCATAGACTGCCACTCGTTCTTGCTGACGAATGTGACAAGGTGCTTTTCTTTGAAGCGCTTTATGATTTTGAAATCGTTGCTGACATAGTAGTCGGGAAGCGACGCCGCCTGGCTGTTTGCCAGAGAGCCTGTGATTCCGAGACGCACATCATCCCACGCGATGTCGGTTTTGAGGATGTTGTTTATGAAGGCAGTCTTTTGGTTCAGCTCATAGATGAATTTTCCGGCTAAGGAGTGTGAGCGGTCGACACCGCTGCGGTTCTCGGTAATGACGCGGTCGCCGTCGTTGAGGAAGTATGTGGTTATGTTGGTGGCGTCGGCAGTGATGCGATTGAAGGAATAGTCGAGCTGAGTCTTGAACTCGCCACGTCCGAGCTTCCAAAGAGCATTGGTGGATACGAGCGCCGAACGGTTGAATAGGGTGCGTTTGTTGCTGAGCCCGGGTACTTCTGGCAGTGCCACGCTGACATAAGGGTTGAGGTCGGTGCCGCGCCGAGAGGCGAAGAAGTCGGTGATGTGTGCTGATATGTCTTCGCCGATGTTGTTGGTCTTAAAGGTGGTGATGTTCTGAAATTTCGGCATGACGGCCATTGCGAATAGCTCGCCGTCCCATATTGCACCTTCGGGCTGCCGGGAGTATCCGCCGCCGGCGTCGCCGTGGAACGACCACGTTGCCTTTGCTTTGCTTTTCAGCTTGAGGTTTATTGCAGCCTTGTCGGAGAAAGATATGCCCGACAGCACCTGCAAGGGCTGGTGGTTTTCCATGACTTCGACCGCGCCTACGTCATCGTGGTTTATGCCGTTTGTAGCGATGCCGTATTTGCCTCCGAGCAGGTCGGCGCCTTCGATGTAGAATTTGTTGATATCTTCTCCTTGATACTGTATCTTGCCGGAGCTTTCGACGTTTATGCCGGGCATGCGCCGGAGGACGTCGCCTATCGAGCGGTCTTGTTCCTGAGCGAAAGAACTTACGGAGTAGCTTATGGTGTCGCCCTGCTCGCGTATGCGTTCGGCTTTTACGGTTACTTCTTTGAGCAGAGTATTGCCCGGCTCGAGCGCTACGGTCAGTGGCATAGATACGCTGTCGAGGGGAATGTATTTCTTGGCAAAGCTCATCATCGACACTTCAAGGCGGCACCCTCTGACAGAGGGCACAGAAAGTGTAAAATTGCCCTTCGTTTTTGAAGTGGTGAATTTTTTGATTTTGCCGTCGGCGCCTTTTACAATCACGGATGCCCCGGTGAGGGGTTCGCCGCGTTCCTTGTCGATGACGGTTCCCGACACATCGACCTGTGCTGCGGCAGCTGCCGCAACAAGCATACACAGGATATATGTGATAAGCCGCGTCATCAGCGATAGTCTGTTTCGAGGAAGTCGTATTGTCGGCCCTCCTCGGAGAACGGGGTGTCCTTGACGCCAAGGTCAACACCGGTCTGTGCCCTGAATATCGACATGCCGTTTTCGAGCGAGTTGCGCCGGCCTTTAAGCAATTCCTTTCGGGTCATGCGTTCGTAGTCTACGTTCGGATATATGGGGACTATATCCATGTGTGATGTTTCGATGCCTGTAGCCAGAAAATAATGCTGGCCGCTCGGCTCGGAAGCTTCGAGAATGAGTCCGGGTAGTCCGTGTAATTTCCAGGGGCCGTCCTGCACGGGTATATCAGGCGCGAACCAGACAGTCCAGTGTCGGCCGTGATAATCGGCCTCAGCAACAAGGCACTTGTATCCGAGAACTGTTTTTACCGAATCGCCGATTTGCCAATGCTGAGAGTCTAGCGGCTCGGTGTAGCAGCCGAAATCAGTGAGTCCTGCTTTGTCGTAGACAGTGATGAGAGATTTTGCCACATCTTTGAATATGTACATGAAAGTCTTATACGCGATAATGTCGTCGAGCACGGCGCGGTCGCCTGAGCTGCTGTACTGACGCAGTGCACTATGAAGTATTTTTCTTGCTTTTGCGCGCCCTGAAGGGGTTGATTCAAGAGAATCGCGATATTCGGTATTGGGGCAGTAGAATTTTGAGCTTTCGTTGTTTGCCAGCAGCAGCATTGGGATAGCGCGCTCTATAACGCCGTCGGAGCCACGCCAGAATTTTTCATGGTAGGTGTATTCCACTTTGATTTCCGCCTTAGGATGTACGGTCTTTCCGGCACCATAGGAGGAGATAGAGCATAACAAGAACAGACATGAGGCTGACAATGTGAAGAAAAGCTTTCGTGCCATTAGTTCATGGAGTTTCGGTTATGATGCAAAATTATCAATTTAGTTGCAATCGGTACTCAACATTTGTCGATTTGCGGAAAAATTTATCAGCTGTTTTTTCGTAGACGGCTCAGATGTGTGGGCGTGATGTTGAGGAAGGAGGCTATGTCGCGCAGCGAGAAGAGAGAGAACAGGTCGGGGTGGCGGTTTACCAACTCGTTGTATCGCCGGTGTGATGTTTTTGTATGCATGTCGACATAGCGGTCGTATACGGTGGAATAGACGGCTTCGGTGGAGTGCATCACTATATCCTTGACCCTCTGGTCTGCCTCCATGAGCGATGCCACTTTTGTTACCGGGACGCAGTATACATGGCATGGAGATACTGCAATGATTGATGCGCGAGAGGGCAGTCGATATAGCGAAAAAGGAAAGTCGGTGACAAACTCGCCAGAAAATTCAAGGCCGATTACATGCTCTGTTCCGTCGTCGGAGTGGACTACGTATTTCATGGTGCCGGACTTGATGTATCCGATATAGCGTCCGACGTTTCCGGCCTTGACAAACTCGGCGCCTTTGTCGAAGAACATAAGCTCGCCTTCCGAAATGCACAGTTCTCGCCAGAACCCGACTTCGATATTGTCGATGTAAGTGTTAAAGTTTTCAGCCATTTGCCTAAAGCAAGATTGTCAATATTTTTGCAAATGTATAAATATTGCTTAATTTTGTATGCCTAATTATTGTTAAAAATCAAAAGCTATTTCCACTAGTGTCTCTTAAAAAGTGTTAATCAAATTCGAGGTCAAGAGTTGGATGGCAATTTGCTATTTGTGCTGGCTC
>VSPE01000029.1 GCA_009775225.1 Muribaculaceae bacterium
GCTCCTTTGCCGCAGGAATAAATCCGCCTCAAAATTTTCGGCCCTGTCGTTAACAAGCATTATTAAACAACCTCTTATGTTATACAACATAGTTTTTGAGCAAAATTCTTCATGAAATTAACTTCATTTAACGTTTAGAGCGCTTTTGAGGCTGTTTTGACTCTACCAAGTGCATACCTTTCGAGTCAATCACTTTAAAACCGAGCGCCCCGGAGCGAAGCGCCAGCTCCACATAACAGCCTTTGCGCATCTTACGGAATGTGTTTACATTGACCGACACCGGCTTGTTAATGCCGCCTTCAAGACAGACATCGATATAATACACTTTGTAAGGGTCGCCTCGGATATATCTGCGGGACGACACTCGCTTGGAGTGATAGCGGGTCTCGGAATATACGCGCGTCACCTCGGCCTGCACAGGCTCGCACTCCCCCGCTCCAAGCCTGTTCGCCAGAAGAAGGGCGAAAGCAAACAGCCCGGTCGCAATTACCACGTAAATGAGATAATTGAGCCACATTGCAGATATACCGCACATTCGCCCCATTGCCTTGCGCCCCCACAAGCCCGTAGCCACAGCAATAATGGCAGCCACAGTCCAGGGTAGCCATACAGGAACAAGCGTAAGCGAGATGAGAGCCACACTACCGGCATATACAATCATGGCTATCAGTCCTAAAACCACAAAAACTGCCGTACGGCTGCGCGGAGCACGGCTTTTGCTTTTGGCTGCCGCAGAAGAAGTGTCGTTGTCTTTTTCCTTTTCCATTTTATATGATTTTTCTTTATCGGTACACAAAAGTACTAATAATTCGGCAACAAGAGTCCAACTCTCAAGGCTCTATGATTGTTTTTATTACATCCTTATCAACTAAAAATGCTGCGAGAGATGAAAGATATTGCTTCGATACTATTCAAAATCAGCGGCGTAAAAAAGACGCCGGCTGCAGGAAGTGTGCTCATAGCCGAACCGTTCCTGAAAGATACCTTCTACACTCACGGCGTAATGTCGATAATCGACTATGTGCCCGAAGATGGTGCCACTGGCGTAATTCTCAACAACCGTTCGGAATACAAACTGGCCGACCTGCTCGACAATATAACGGTTCCCGAGCCTATTCCCGTATTCTGCGGAGGCTCTACAGGGCAGGACAGACTCTTTTTTATACATACATTAGGACCCGACATCATTGCTGATGCCAGGCCCTATGCGCCCGGTCTTTACGTGGGTGGGAACTTCGACGATGCAATAAGCTATGTCAACGACGGATACAATACCGAAGGCGCCATTCGCTTTTTTCTCGGGTACTGCAACTGGGTGGAAGGCCAGCTGGAACGCGAGATACAGAACGACAAATGGGTAAGCGCAGGGAATAGTACTTCCCCGGAAGAGCTTCTGTCGGAAGCAGGCGATGCCTACTGGCACCGCATGGTACGAGGCCTCGGCCCCGACTACCGCTCATGGAGTCTTCTGCCCCGCAATGCCGTGTGCAACTAACTGGCTCAGAACGAATAGCTCAATCCCAACGAAGGGATAAAGGCATGCACCTTATAGTCGGCCGTAAATGTGCCTTGAGGTGTCAGACCTAGCATTTCGGGAAGTGCGGGGTTCTGCTGCGCGGCAATCTTGTACACCAGGTCGTCGTAGTGGCCGGTAGCGTTTTTAATGCCGCAGCCCTGCACGTACATAAAAGCAAAATCAATAGACAGGTTGCGCACGGGGCGGAAGGATAGACCCAACGAAGGCTCGATGCGTGTCTGTCCTGGAGTTTCGGGATTGTAGAAATCCTTGTCACAGGGGCTGGTGTCTATCATCAGACCAGCGCGCAAATCGAGGCGTTTTGTCACACCCCACTGCGCACCAAGGTGATAGGTGAGCGAGTTGTGATAGTTCTTCTCCAGATGCTGGTCGAAGGCCTCCAGATTGGCAAACTCAATATCAAGGTATTTATATGTACCCCAGCCGTTGAGCTGAAGGTCGAACGCCAGAATAAGATTGTCGAGCGGCTTGTACGACACACCTGCAGTAAGCACATAGGGAGCAGGGAGCGAAGCCTTGAAGTTGGTCTGGTTCAGATTATCGAGCACGGGAGAGAGCATCGACTCGGCAGCACCTGAGTAGCTTACAGCGGCATCACCCTTCTCTACCGTCATAGTCATTTTTGAGCGATACGACACACCCACAGTCCAGCGACGGCTTATATCCCACATGGCACCGAGGCTGTAGCCTACGGCAAGCTTGCTGGAGCCTTTGAGATTGACCGACGCAGGTGTCGCACCGGGGGCGTACATGGCTTCGGGAGGCATACCCAAAGCACCCATCAGACGGTTGAGCGACTCTCCGCCAAGCAAACCTTTATAGAGGTCGACAGAACCCCAGGAGAGCATCAGTCCGGCACCTACCGAAAGATTGGGAAGAAAGCGATAAGAAAGTGTGGGCTGCACGGTAAACATCTTTATACCCACTTTCTGATTGAGCACAGCACCGGGCCAGTGCTCTCCCCAGTTGATAGACGAGCCATAAGGCGTATAGAACGTGACACCGCCGTAGAAGCCGTCGATAATACGCCACGACGAGCTGATATTGAACGGTGTAGACAAGTCGTTGTCGGTCTTGTAGTCAGCACCCTGATAAGTGGCGGTCGCATAAGCCGAAATAGCGGCCACTGAAGCGGAGATGTCGAAAGTCTTGTCCGAAAAAGCAAGAGCGCCGGGATTAAAGAGCTGGCTTTCCGCTCCGAGTTTCATAGCCACGCCTACGTGACCCATACCGGTCTGGCGGGTGCTTAACGTATTGACCTGATACCCCTCGGCTCTCAATCCGAGTACAGCAGCCAATGTAGCAAGCGAGATAAAAATTCTTCTCATAAATAAGTCTTTTATTCCAATGATTTTGCAAAATTAGAAATAACTTACCAAGCTCACCAAAAAATAAGACAAACCGACCAATATATGCCCAAGTATGCTAAGATTTACACATCGCGTCCGCCTCTTATAGGAAAACAAAGCCGCCTCCCCGGTGTCGGGAAGGCGGCTTCTGTAGATTTTGTTTCGCGCAGTCGGCTGCTTACTTGCGGATGCCGAGTTCTTTCTGAGCGATGATTGCGCGGTAGCGGTTGATGTCTTTGCGCATCAGGTAGTCGAGAAGACGACGACGCTTACCTACAAGCATCTTAAGGGCGCGTTCAGTTGTATGATCTTTGTGGTTTGACTTCAGATGCTGAGTCAGGTGAGCAATACGAACCGAGAATAATGCAATCTGTGCTTCAGGCGAGCCAGTGTCAGTCTTACCCTTACCGTATTTCTCGAAGATCTGTACTTTTTCTTCAGAATTTAAGTGCATTCTTAGAAATTTTTTGGTGTGAATAAAATATATAATATGGTGTGACGGGCACACTTTCGGCTGCGAAATTAGCTAAAATTTCTCAGACAGCAATACACTTTAACCTATTTTAATATTTATCAGAGGCTTCTGTACTGACGACCATAGCGGAGCATCTGCTCGGGATAGCCTTCTGTATAGTCTATCGTCACGTCGATAATGCGGCCTTCGGCATCGCGTACAGCGGTGTATACAGGATTGACAAAGCCCTTGTAAGGAGCGATGTTCAGGCCTGCATAGCGGTCGAGTACCTCTTTATGAAGAACCGGGTCGACTTTCACGGCATAAGTCTCTACGAGCGATTTCGCAGCTGCGTAATCGCCTGTCGAACGCACACGCTGTATCTCGGCAAGGAGCTTACCGAAGAGACCGCGAAGCGCCTCATAGTCGTTGATCCGGATATAAGTCTTACCGTCGCGCTCCACCAGTTCGATTACATTGTCGGCCTTGCCATGCTCGTAGGCCCAGCGGGCAATGAGGGCACGGTTGCGCATGTGAGCCTCCTCGATATCTTTGCCGGGTTCTATACGCATGAGCTGGGTCATCATCCCGTTGAGTATATATTTGTAGTACTCCGACTTATAAGCCTCGGGGCTATCAAGCAATCCGATTTCGATAAGCTTGGGGTCGCCGAGGTAGTACAGCGCGAAGAGGTCGGCGCGGGCTTCCTCGATAGTCGAGCCGTGCTCCTTGAGTGCGTCGGGGTCTACTCCGGGAAGCAGACGTCCGGAACCATGTCCGAGGCACTCGTGAAGGTCGGTGTGCAGATTGTCGGTGATAAACAGGTAGCTGTCGAGCAGACGTGCGGTCTCTTCATCGATTACAAACTCCTCGTTGAAGCCGTCGCCGTGCGATGCGGCGTCATAGGCCTGGGTAATATTCTCGAGTGTTACCGACTTGGAGCCGTGCGCCGCACGAATCCAGTTGGCATTGGGCAGATTGATGCCGATAGGAGTGGCGGGATAAGCGTCGCCGGCAAGTATAGCGGCAGTGATGACCTTTGCCGACACACCCTTCACAGACTCTTTCTTGAACGACGAATCAACGGGAGAGTTATCCTCGAACCACTGAGCATTGCCGCTCAGTATCTCGGTACGCTCGCTCGCGGGGATATTCTTGAAATTGACAATCGACTCCCATGCACCGGTCATGCCGAGCGGGTCGCCGTAGCTCTCGATAAAGCCGTTGATAAAGTCGACCTGCGAATCTGTATCCTCGGCCCACTCGATTGAGTACTTGTCGAATGTGGCAAGGTCGCCGGTTGTGTAGAAGTCGATGAGTGTGCGGATAGTCTGACGCTGCGCATCGTTTTCGGCATAAACCGACGCGCTGTCGAGGTTAGCCACGATGTGCTCGATAGCATTGGAGTAGAGACCGCCTACCTTGTAGGGCTCTTCTACAATCTTGCCGTCGACCTTGCGCAGACGGGTATTGAGGCCGTAGCTTACAGGAGTGAGGTCTCCGGGTTTCTTTATGCCGTTATAGTAAGCTTCCACCTCGCTCTGTGTGAGGCCTGCCTCATAGAGGTTGTTGGCGCTTGAGGCGATAAGGTCGGCACCCTCGGCCTGGTTCACACGCTTAGCGGCGAGGGCGGGGTTGAAGATAAGCTCTACAAGAGCTTCGGTGTTGGCGGGAGCGGCACCCTCTGGCAGCGCGGCGATGCGGCTTTCGAGGAAGTCGCGGCTGAATGTCGGCACAAACTTGTCGGTGCTGTAGTGGTGGTGGATACCGTTGCCGAACCACACCTGCTTCATATATGTATCGAAAGCCTTGTAATCGGCGCTTTCGCGGTCGCCGTCATAATTGGTGTACACAGCCTCGAGGAGGTCACGCATAGCAAGGTTGTCGGCGTTGTTCTGGTCCCAGAGGATGTCGCGGCCCCACAGTGCTGCCTCGGTAAGATAGTACACAAGTATCTTCTGATTGAGCGAAAGACTGTCGAAGTCGGGCACCTTATAGCGAAGTACCTCGATGTCGGCAAAACGCTCTACATGATAGTTGAAATCGTCGTCGGCCTCGGCGCGCTGCGCAGTGCGGCTGCACGACGTTGAGAGCATACTTGCCATAATGGTTGCGATAATTAGTGATTTTTTCATTTATGTGAGGTTTGATTGTGTTCTTTTTTCATAGAGTACCGTCACTCCACATACAGCACAAGCCCCTTGAGGTATTCGCCTTCGGGGTGGTAGATGTTTACGGGGTGGTCGGCAGGCTGTGTGAGCTGGTGCAATATGCGCACGCGGCGACGGCTCTGCGCCGCGGCAGAGAACACCGCGAGGCGGAACTGCTCCTTGCTTACAGCCTGTGAACACGAGAAGGTAAACAGTATACCGCCCGGAGCAATCTTCTCGAAAGCCTTGGCATTTAGGCGACGGTAGCCCTGAAGAGCGTTGCGTAGGGCACTCCTGTGCTTGGCAAACGCCGGCGGGTCGAGTATTATAAGGTCGTGGCAACCGCTATCCATTGCGTCAAGATATTTGAAAGCATCTTCGGCACGCGAACTATGGCGAGTGTCGCCGGGGAAGTTCAGAGCCACATTTGCATCGGTGAGCGTGATAGCCTTGGCCGACGAGTCTACGGAAACGACCTCGCGCGCACCGCCCTGAAGGGCATACACCGAGAACCCACCTGTATAGCAGAACATATTAAGAACAGAACGTCCGTGGCTGTAGCGCCCGACAAGGGCGCGGTTGTCGCGCTGGTCAACGAAAAAGCCTGTCTTCTGGCCGCGCAGCCAATCAATACGGAAGTCGAGTCCGTTCTCGGAGGCGGTATCACTAATAAACTCGCCTTTAAGATAGCCGTTTGTGGCATCGAGATGTGCCTTATAGGGCAACGTGGTCTCCGATTTGTAGTACACGCTGCGCACGCCCAACTCAGGGATAGCCACCAGGGCATCCGCAACTGTATTGCGGGCAAAGTGCATGCCAGGCGAGTGTGCCTGTACTACAGCCGTAGCACCATATATATCCACTACGAGTCCGGGCAGAAAATCGCCCTCGCCATGTACAAGGCGGTAAGCGGTAGTATTATCGGAAGGCAGGCCAAGAGCGCGACGCATTGCGGCGGCCTGCTCCAGACGCGCACGGAAGAAAGAGCCGTCCACGCTCTCTTCGGCATCGAAGGTGAGCATGCGCACGGCGATACTTCCTATCTGGAAATGACCAAGGCCTACAATACGGCCGTCGGAAGCGGCAACAGCCACAAGGTCGCCCTCCTCTACCCCGTCGCCGTCCTGCGGCATACGGGTAAGAGCGCCGGAGAAAACCCACGGGTGGAAGCGGTCGAGCGACTCTTCCTTGCCGCGGCGAAGATTGAGTATGGCAATGCCTGATGCTGTTTTGTTCATTGCGTGTGTCATTTGATGAAGAAGCGGTAAATATCGTTACCGTTGGCGTATACCAGCAACAACAGCAGGAATACGAACCCGCAGGTATTCACTATCTCGAGGAAGCGGTCAGACGGTTTTTTGCCTGTAATCATTTCTACAAGGAGGAAGAGTGTGTAGCCGCCGTCGAGGCCCGGTATGGGTATAATGTTCATAAAGGCAAGTATAATGGACAGGAACGCTGTTATCTGCCAGAACATATACCAGTTCCACTGATTGGGGAAGAGGTCTCCGAGAGTGCCGAAGCCGCCGAGGCTCTGCGCTCCTTCCTTTGTAAATACAAGCTTCATGGACGACACATAGCTGCCGAGGCGGTCGGTACCTATTTCCCAGCCGCGCGGTATGGCTTGCCAGAGATTATAGTTCACTGTCTGTCGCTCGAATATGTCTATAGGGCTGAGCATCTGTATGCCTATCTTGCCTGTTTCGCTTATGGCTACGCTCTTTGTCTCGGGCGTACCATCGGCATGAAGCACAAGCACGTCGACAGTCTTTCCCGCATGCGCCTTGAGCGAGGGCAGAAACTCGGTAATCGTCGGCACCGTATCGGCATCCACTCGCAGTATCCTGTCGCCCTGTGCTATGCCGGCACGTACGGCAGGCTCTCCGGGCGATGTCTTGGCCACAACCACAGGTATACGGATAGCCATAGGCACGTAGTCCTTGCCCTTGGTCGCAAGCTGTCTCAGGAGCTCATCCGACACAGTAATAACGGTGTCGCGACCGTCGCGACGAACACCCACACGTGCACCGGGCTGTATGATATCCCAGTTGATAGAATAATCTGTGGCATCCAGTTCCTTGCCGTCAAGAGTGAGGAGCATGTCGCCGTTGCGGAAACCGGCATCCTGCATCTCCTTGCTGAAATCCATACCCTCGGTCATTGCCTGGAAGGGAATTACATCATCGCCCCAGTGCAGCGCTATGCCCACATATATCACAATGGCAAGCACGAAATTGAGGCACACGCCGGCTACCATTACGCACAGACGCTGCCATGCCGGCTTGGAACGCAGCTCCCAGCTCTGAGGTTCGGACGCGAGGTCGTCGGCACTCTTGGTTTCATCTACCATGCCGGCAATATCGCAGTAGCCGCCGAGAGGCAGCCAGCCGAGGCCGTATACGGTGTCGCGCCATGTAGGCTTGCCGTCGGGCCTTGCGAGGTGCTCCTTCCCTACTTTCAGCGAGAGAGCGCCTTTGCTGCCGTTGCGGGCAAAAATATCGAGCGTCCCTTTGGCGGGGTCGTAGCGGAGAATTGAGAACCAAGGATTGAAGAAGAGATAGAAACGGTTGACCTTCACTCCGAAGATGCGGGCGAAGATGTAATGGCCGAACTCGTGCACCGTCACCAGAATTACGAGAGCGACCACGAGCTGAAGGGCTTTAATAAGAATTTCCATTTATCGAATTATACGTTTATTGCGTTGATAAGAGCTGTCGCACGTGCACGGGCCTCTTTGTTTACGGCCACATAGTCGTCGTACGAGGGCGTGGACACAAAAGGCATAGCGGCAAGCGTGTCGGCAATTACATTGTATATGTCGCCGAAGTGTATGCGGCCTGCGAGAAACGCGGCCACTGCAATTTCGTTGGCGGCGTTCACGGTGCAGGCAGCCGTGCCGCCTCGCGAAAGACAGTACTGCGCGAGCGAAAGACAGGGGAAGCGCTCCGTGTCGGGCTTCTCGAAGGTGAGTGTGGCGTAGTCGGAGAGCGACAGATGCTTCTCTGCCCCGGCCAGACGTGTGCTCTCGCCGAGGGCATAGGCTATGGGGAGGTGCATGTCGGGGAGGCCGAGCTGAGCCTTGACGGCGCCGTCGGTAAACTGAACCATCGAGTGTACTATACTCTGCGGATGCACCACTGCCTCGATACGCTCAGGCGCTATCCCGAACAGGTGGTGCGCCTCGATAATCTCGAAAGCCTTGTTCAGCATCGTAGCGGAGTCTATCGTGATTTTCGCACCCATACTCCAGTTCGGATGCTTGAGAGCGTCGGCGGCGGTTGCCGATGCCATACGCTCGGCAGGCCATGTACGGAAAGGCCCGCCTGAGGCTGTGATGAGCAGACGCTCGACTGTATCGGGTTTTTCGCCGACGAGACATTGAGCAATCGCCGAATGTTCGGAATCGACAGGGAAAAGACGCGTGCCGCTTTCCGACAGAAGTGTATTTACGAGCTGACCGGCAACCACAAGAGTCTCCTTGTTTGCCAGCGCTATATCCTTGTGAGCCTTTATGGCGCGCACTGTCGGCGCAAGGCCGCTGTAGCCTACGGTAGCGGTAAGCACCATATCTACCTCCGGCAAATCCACGCAGTCGGCAAGAGCCGAAACTCCGGCAGCAGTTGCAATTCCGAGAGGGGCGAGGGCTTCGCGCAAAGCCGGCAGTAGGGTTTCGTCGGCAATTACAGCGAGAGCGGGCCTGTGTACCCGCGCAAGCTCTATAAGGTCGTCGACACGCCTGCCAGCAGCAAGCACTACAGACTTATATTTATCAGGATGATTGTAAATTATATCGAGAGCCTGGCGACCAATGGAGCCGGTGGCCCCAAGCACAGCTATTCCTTTTATCATATCCATTGCAATTGATTTGCAAAGATAAGAAAAAAACTCGGATTAGCCGAATTTGCTTATTTTGCGCAGCTGTGCCTCGTTGATGATTTTTATCCGGCGACCGTCCACAGTGAGTATCTTCTCTGCGACGAATGTCGAAAGGGTGCGGATAGCGTTGGAAGTTGTCATGTTGGAGAGATTGGCGAGGTCTTCGCGCGCCATATATATTCGCAGGGTGCAGTTGTCGTCCTCATAGCCGTAGTTGTCGAGCAACACTATCAGAGCCTCGGCAAGACGGCCTCGAATATGCTTCTGGGTAAGGTTTACAATCTTGGTATCGGAGCCGCCGAGGTTGCGCGAAAGCTCGTGTATGAAGAACCAGGCCAGATTGATGTTATTGTTGATAAGGTCGCGCACTATGTGCAGCGGGATAGCCCCGAGGGTAGAAGGCTCAAAAGCCGAAGCACTCGACACATAAGGTTCGCCGGCAAAGTAGGCACGATAACCGAAGTATTGCACAGGACGAATCAGACGCAGTATCTGCACACGTCCGCCTACTCCTTCCTTGGTCTTTTTCACCTTTCCCTTGAAAAGACACCACAAGAACTCGGGCTCATCGCCTTCGGCGTAAATCAACTGATTTTTCTTGAAGGAATGGATTTGGAGGTTATCTGCCACGATGCGCTTTTCATCGGGATTGAGCACCGACCAGATTGCGGCCATATCCTCATTTATTACCTTTTCAAGTGCTGCTTTTAACATAGGGAGGGAATAATACGACTTACAAATATGCTACATAAATATGCTGTACAACATGCAAAGGTACAAATTTTATGCTATACAACAAACCTTTTCACACATTTTGCGTACATCAGGTCTTATATCGAGTGTTGAATATGCCTTATGCCAAATTTAATAAAGCATATTCAACCGCTCTGAGTGGCTTACAGAAGCTTGATATTGATATATCGTTTCGGGTTTTTCTTGATGTCGACAAACAAAGAGTCGAGCGAAGCTACTGTAGCGTTCAGGTTATCGTAGAGCGCAGGGTCGGCGGTGAGCTTGCCCACGGTTCCGTCGGGATTGTTAAGTTTGGCAGTAAGAGCCTCCAGATTGGCCACTGTAGCCTGTAAATCATCGATAAGACTGTCGACAGGAGCTTCGCGCAGACGTGCCGACACGGTAGTGAGGTCGCCGGTGATTGTGTCTACATTGGTAGTGATGCTCTTGATGTCGGAAGCTATGGGCTGGAGGGTTCCCATTACCTTGTGAAGAGAGACAAGAGAGGCTTCAAGCTCGGTGGTGATGCCGTCGAGGCGGCTTATGCTACGAGTGAGAGCAGGGTCGGCGGCAATGGCGTTGAGACTGGTCAGCAGAGTGTCTATCTTAGGGAATATAGCATTGACCGAAGGCATAAGATTTTCCGATACGGAAGCGAGCATACCGGCATCTACCGAGCTTTCGATAGTATCCCCCACGGCATAGAAGCCGTCGGCCGGATTGCCTAGACGGAGTACCACAGAAGCGGTGCCGAGAATGTCGAGCGACACGGTCGCCTTACTGCCCTGCGGCATACGAAGGTTCTTGTCGACACTGATTTCAACAGTTATATTGCCGGGTTTCTCGTAATCGTAGTTGATTTCACGCACCACACCCACCTTATAGCCGTTGAGAGTTACAGGGGCTGATATTGCAAGGCCCTGCACATTATTGTATGTTGCGTAGAAGTAATTGGCGGCTTTGAAGAGATTGATACCCTTCAGGAAATTTATACCAAAGAAAAGTATAAGGCAAGCCACAATCACAAGCACGCCCACCAGTACTTCTTTACGAAATATCTTATTCATAATACACTGTTTTTATTCTTTCTATACGTTTTAAAAGCATTGAACAATGCTTCGGCACACTTCTGCCGGCCTTTCACCGAAGCAAGAAAGCGCTCTGCCTCGGCATTGCATATAAAATCAAGTTCGACAAGCACTGCCGGCATTTTGGTAGCCCACAGCACAAGGAAACCGGCCTGACGCACTCCTTTGTCGGCACGTCCGGCTGTAGAGATTAGCTCCTGCTGTGCAAGGTCGGCAAAGTCGATGCTCTGCTGCATATTGCGGTTCTGTCCAAGCTCGAAGATGATATAGCTCTCCGATGAATTGGGGTCGAAACCCTGATACGTCTCCGAGAAATCCTCCTCAAGCTCTATCACTGCGTTCTCGCGCATTGCCACTTTGAGGTTCGCATCGCTTTTGTGCAGACCTACGGTATAGACCGACGCTCCGTGCACGAGATGACGGCCCTTGGAGCGCTTGTCTATCGAGTTGACGTGAATAGAGATAAAAAGGTCAGCCTGCGCATCATTTGCAATTTTGGCGCGGTCGCCGAGAGGCACAAACACATCGGTGCTGCGGGTCATAACCAACTTCACGCTGTCGCCGCAGGCTTTGTCGATAAGACTCCGCAGACGGCGTGCTACATCCAGTGTTATGTTTTTCTCGTAATTTGAGCCACTGCTGCAACCCTTGTCATGACCTCCGTGGCCGGCATCGATAGCTAGCGTGAAATCGGGCTTAGGCATAGCAGGCTCCTTGGCCGACACCGTACGGGCGGCAGCCACAAGGGCTACTGCGCACAACAAAACCGATATGTAATCCGACATTCGCATTATTCAAGCTGCAAATTTACAACATTTTTCGCTTCCACAATCGCCTGTTTGGCGAAAATCTTCTCCAAAAACACTGAGAAAGTATTAAGCGGCCTGCCTACAGCCTGTCGGTCAGCACGCCGTCGGAAATAAGCCGTTGCTCGGCGGCAACCGCGAACGCGTCGGCGGCAGAAGGAAAACCTGCACTGCGGATTTCAGTCTCCCGCGCACGTATGGCCATGATAGCGTACTGGCGCTTCATTGAACCAGGCCGGGTTACTGCCACTGCTGCCGCAGCGGCATCACCGCTTCGGCGCGCGGCGGCCAGCTCGGCAGGATTACACTCCGGTACGGTCTGACCGTCCCTGTGCCCTTCGTAGCTCAGCAGGCCGTAAACGGCACACAAAGCCACTACAAATACCGCTGTGAGCACACGGCGGTTCAAAGAAGAACGATTGCGAGCTTTGCCGCCGCTTCGGCGTCGTCCAGCGCGTTGTGATGATTTTTTAGAGGTATTCCGAAGTAGTGGCATAATGAATCAAGAGATTTTGAGGCGCACATGCCTTTGGGGATTGTCTGCCGAGCTGCCTTAAGGGTGCAAAGAAAGGGTACGGCAGGAGGCTCAAGACCGTATACACGGCAGGCCTCGCGTATACATCCGGAATCGAATACGGCATTGTGGGCTACCAGCGGAAGGTCGCCGAGCCAGTCGGCCCACAGCTTCCACACTGTGCCGAACGACGGTGCATTCCAAGTATCGCTGTCGGTAAGGCCGTGCACCTGCGTGCAATAATAGGCATACCAGTCAGGCTCGGGGCGCACCAGCGAATAGCGGCGGTCTACGATAAGCCCGTCGAGCACTTTCACGGCTCCGATTGAGCAGATGCTCGAACGGTTGCCGTTGGCTGTCTCTACATCGATAGCGATAAAGGAGTCCATTGCCTGCCGAAGGTTATACGTTTTCGGAGGACGATGCAAGACACCCGGGTATGGTATCTCTCACTTTCTCCATTAGCCAGCGCGGAGTGGAAGTAGCTCCGCATATACCGATTGTATCGGCTCCGTCGAGCCACTCCGGTTTAAGTTCAGCCTCGTTGGCAAGAATATGTGTGCGCGGATTTACGGCACGGCAATGCTCATAGAGCACCTTGCCGTTGCTGCTCTTGGTGCCGGCAACAAACAGTATTACATCTTTTCCCGCGGCAAAAGCACGCAGATGCTCTACCCTGTTGGCCACCTGGCGGCAGATAGTGTCACAATAAGTAAAATCAACACCTGACACCATGCAGCGACTGATTTCGGCGATTATAGCATTGAAGCCCTCAAGCGACTTCGTGGTCTGCGAATACAGCGCCACAGGGCGGCTGTAGTCTATTTTGTCAAGACCGGCAATATCCTCCACCACTATGGCACGCCCGTCGGTCTGGCCTACGAGGCCGTTAACCTCGGCATGACCGTTTTTTCCGTAAATCACAATCTGCGGAGCGGCAGGGTCGTCTGGAGCGTATTCGTCGGCCTTGGCCTTAATGCGCTGCTGCAGTTTGAGCACTACGGGGCATGTGGCATCAATAATGTCAATATCGTTGGCTTGAGCGAGTCGGTAAGTACTTGGAGGCTCGCCGTGGGCACGCAGAAGCACCTTGGCACTGCGTAGCCTGCCAAGCTCTTCGTGGGTGATAGTCCGCAGCCCCTTGCGGCGCAGACGCTCCACTTCATCGGAATTGTGTACTATATCGCCCAGGCAATATAGTACAGCGCCCGACTCCAGCTCCTCCTCGGCCTTGCGAATGGCGGTGACCACCCCGAAGCAGAAGCCCGATTCCTTATCTATCTCAATGTCGGCCATAACGTATATGAAATGTACTCGCTCGGTATTGCTTTATTTCGTCCTCAGCTCATATTGTTCGAGCAGCCAGGCATCCTGTTGCTCAATTGTCATGTCGGAGTTGTCAAGAGCGATAGCATTGTCGGCACGGCGCAGAGGGCTTTCGGCTCGTGTAGTGTCTATTTTATCGCGGTGCACCACATTTGCAAGAACATCCTCGTAGCTCACTGCGGAACCCTTATCCATAAGCTCCTTGAAGCGACGGCGCGCACGGGTCTCGGCCGAGGCGTCCACAAAGATTTTCAGCTCGGCGTCGGGGAATACAACGGTGCCAATGTCGCGACCGTCCATTACGATGCCGCGGTCTTTGCCGAGAGCCTGCTGCATGGCGACGAGCGCATGGCGCACCTCGGCAATCGCAGATACGGGCGATACGGCATTGCTCACACGCAGACGGCGTATTTCCTGTTCCACGTCCTCGCCGTTGAGCATGGTGTGCTGAGTGCCGTCGGGCATCACCTTGAAGTCGATGTGTATATCAGGAAGAGCAGCCACAATAGCCTGTGCATCGGGATTGCCCTGCCCGTCGATAAGGCCGTGCTCGAGAGCGTAGAGAGTCACGGCGCGGTACATAGCGCCCGAGTCGATATAGCGATAGCCTATTCTGGCAGCCAGGCGGCGTGCCATAGTACTCTTGCCTGACGATGAATAGCCGTCGACAGCAATTATTATGCGGTGTGTATTGTTATCCATATCTTAACGTAGTAAGTCGCTTAGATTATACGAGAGATTAAACATAAAGGTGGTAGCGCCTGTATGCGGTTGCGCGAACGCGGCACTCACGCCGAAGTTCTTCACCTTGATGCCGGCGCCAAGCGAGAAGCCCGACACAAAGCTGCGTGAGTAGGTGCTCATATCGGTGCGGCTCTTATAGTTGTAGCCGAGCGATATGTAGTAATTGGGACTCGAAATGAGGTCTGCGCCAAAAACAAGATGACGGAAAAGATTGCTCCAGAAACCGTCTTTCACCACCGGCTCGACAGTCGCGGAACCGTCGCCGGCATCGGTGTACGGGAGACTCCATTTGGTGAGGTTCCACGCTGTGACGGAAAAGCGAATGGGAAATGTGCCGAACGACTGCGACCAGCCGAGGCGGACATCGAAAGGAAGGCGGTCGTATGCCTCGTTGAAGCGTTTGAGCTGACCGCCGAGGTTTGCCACCACAACCGACAGCGACAAGTCGCGCTCCGGGTCATAGTAGTTGATACCGAGGTCGGTGGCGACTGCAAAGGCAGTATAATCGGCATAACCGCTATAGAGCAGTCTCAGGTTGATACCGCCGCGCAGACGCTCGGTTATGTCGTGCGAGTATGTGGCCCCGAAGCTCACATCCTTGGGCGAGAATGTACCCACAACAGAACCGTCGGGAAGAGTTTCTTTCATCGAGCCATAACCGAAATACTGAATATGCGCGCCCCAGGCACCATGCTCGCCCGCAGAATGTGCATAGCGGGCTCCCGCAAAATTGGAGCCTCCTATATACCGCATGTAGTTTACGGCTGCCATACCACTCATTTCGGCACCAAGGAGCGCCGGGTTCTGGTCGGTGACAGTGATGTCGTCGTCGACAAGCGATATATTCACTCCGCCAAGACCATAGATTTTGGCCGACGAAGTAACATTCAGAAAATTATAGGCTGTGCTGCCGTCCTGCGCCGCAAGAGTGAGGCCAAGCAGAGCAAGACAGAACGCAATAATATAATGTCGCAGAAATTTCATTAATTGGCGTTTGCGTAGGCAAAATTACTTACATTATTTCATAACGCCAAATTTCGACAAGTATTGCCCTTCTTTATATTATTACTACCTTTGAGGCACATTTCAAACCCAAACCTTCATCATGTCTTATTTCAAGTCTTTAAGTATCTGCATACTTTGTTGCATAGCGCCGTCATTATTTACATCCTGCAAGTCACAGACTCATGGCGAAAGGCCGTACACTGCCGCACTGAGCGACACTATATCCAAAATCGCATCGGAATATCCGGCCGAAATAGGCGTGGCGGTAATAGTAAACGGCACCGACACCGTCGCCGTAAACGACAGCAGCATCTATCCGATGATGAGCGTATTCAAGGTGCACCAGGCTATTGCCGTATGCAATGAGTTAGACAGAAAAGGCATCACTCTCGACACTACGATGACAATAACGCGCAGCCGTCTCGACCCGGCTACCTGGAGTCCGATGATGAAAGAGCACTCGGAGCCCGAGTTCTCCTTATCTGTCAGAGAGCTGTTGCGCTATACCCTTATAATGAGCGACAACAACGCAAGCAACCTCATGTTCAGAGAGCTAACCGGAACATCCGCAACCGACAGCCTGATTGCCACCATTATACCGCGCCAAAGCTTTCAGATAGCATTCACGGAAGAGGAGATGTCGGCCGACCACAGCAGAGCGTATGCAAACTATACATCGCCACTCGGGGCTGCCGCTCTCATGAACCGCCTGTTTTCCGACAGCCTCGTAAGCAGCGAAAAACAGTGCTTCATCCGCAATACTCTCAAAGAGTGCATGACAGGCCGCGACAGAATTACCGCCGGACTGCCAGAGGGTGAAGGCATCGCAATCGCCCACAAAACAGGCTCCGGCTACATCAATGAAGAAGGCATACTTGCCGCGCACAACGATGTGGCCTACATCTCCCTGCCAAACGGCACCCACTACACTCTGGCCGTATTCGTCAAAGACTTCAAAGGCAACGAAAAACAGGCGGCCAAAGCCATTGAGCGCATATCGGCCGCCGTCTACGCCGCCTTAACCACAAACAATTAAAGCGGGATTTGTCCCGCCTACAAATCCACCCATAAAAGAAACTCCATGCCGGATAAAAATATATCCGACACGGAGTAAATTATAAGATAGCTTTTGATTGTTTGAAGCAAAAATGAGGGATTATTCCTCGGTATTCTTCTCGGCGTATTCTTTGAGGAGCTTATCCTGAACTTCGCCGGGCACGAGTTCGTAGCCGTTGAACTTCATTGTGAACGACGAGCGGCCGCCGGTAATGGAGCTGAGCGAGGTCGAGTAGCTCGACATCTCTTTCAGAGGCACACGGGCCGAAATCTTTTCGAAACCGTTTTCGCTTGACATGCCCATAATGATAGCGCGGCGACCCTGCAGGTCACTCATCACATCACCCATGACATCGCCGGGTACGAGCACTTCCACATCGTACACAGGTTCGAGCACCTTGGGATTGGCTTCGCGGAAGGCCTGGCTGAAAGCGTTTCGGCCGGCGAGGCGGAACGAGATTTCATTGGAGTCTACCGGGTGCATCTTGCCGTCGTAGATACATACGCGTACGTCGCGGGCATAGCTGCCGGTGAGGGGGCCTTGCTCCATGCGGTCCATAAGACCCTTCACGATTGCCGGGATGAAACGTGCGTCGATAGCGCCGCCCACGATGCAGTTGCACACCACGAGCTTGCCTCCCCATGCCAGAGGTATCTCCTGCGTGTCGCGTACGCTCATCTTGAACTCCTGATTGCCGAAGCGGTACGAATCGGGAGCGGACATACCTTCGGTATAGGGTTCTACAATCAGATGAACTTCGCCAAACTGACCAGCACCGCCCGACTGCTTCTTATGACGGTAATCGGCACGGGCTGCCTTGGTGATAGTCTCGCGATAAGGTATTTTGGGTTCTTCGAATACGATAGGCAGTTTGTCGTTGTTCTCAACACGCCATTTAAGAGTGCGGAGGTGGAATTCGCCCTGACCGGACACGATAGTCTGCTTGAGCTCCTTGCTCTGCTCTACCTGCCATGTGGGGTCTTCCTCGTGCATACGGGTGAGAATACCGGCAAGTTTCTCGGCATCGCTCTCGGTGACGGGACGGATAGCACGCGAATACTTGGGCGCGGGATATTTAATGAAGTCGAACGCTATCTCGCAGCCTTTCTCGTCGAGAGTATTGCCTGTGCGCACGTCTTTGAGCTTCACAGAGGCACCGAGGTCGCCGGCACGCAGTTCGTCGACGGGAGTCTTTATCTGGCCGCACACACAGAAGAGCTGTGCGAAGCGCTCTTTACCGCCACGGGTGATATTCTCAAGGTCGGCACCTGCTTTCAAAGTGCCCGACATCACCTTGAAGTAGCTTACTTCGCCGATATGCGGTTCTACGGTAGTTTTATATACATATATACTGAGCGGGCCGTTGCTGTCAGGAACGATTTCATCGCCGGCAGTATCTACAGGTGCGGGCATATCGTCGACAAACGGCACTACATTGCCCAGGAACTCCATCATGCGACGCACGCCCATATCTTTCTCGGCGCTGACGCAGAAGAGCGGGTATATAGAACGGTCTATAAGACCTTTGCGGATACCGAGACGAAGCTCGTCTTCGGTGAGGTGTTCTGTTTCGAAGAACTTCTCCATGAGGGTCTCGTCGTTTTCAGCGGCGGCCTCCACAAGTGCGCGGTGATATTCGAGCGCGCGGTCGTGCTCTTCGGCAGGAATGTCTTCGATAGTGGGAGCGCCACCTTCGGGACCCCACGAATATTTTTTCATCAGCAGCACGTCAATCATGGCATTGAAACCGGGGCCGCAGGCGAGCGGATACTGAACGGGCACCACCTTCGGGCCGAATACCTCGCGCATCTGTTCGAGTACATTCTCGTAGTCGGCCTTCTCGCCGTCGAGCTGATTGAGTGCGAATATTATAGGTTTGTCGAGCGATGAAGCCGTGCGGAAGATGTTCTGTGTGCCCACTTCCACACCGTACTGGCCGTTTACCACAATGACGCCGGTGTCAGTGACATTGAGCGCTGTAATGGCGGCTCCCACAAAGTCGTCGGCGCCGGGGCAGTCTATCACATTGAGTTTCTTGCCAAGAAATTCGGCGTAGAACACGGTGGAGAATACCGAATAGCCGTATTCTTTTTCTACGGGGAAGTAGTCGCTGACAGTGTTTTTGCCAAGGACAGTACCTCTGCGTTTTATAACTCCACACTCGTAGAGCATAGCTTCAGCGAGCGTGGTTTTACCCGAGCCTTTGCTACCGAGCAAGGCTATGTTTTTGATTTCTTTGGTTTGATAGATTTTCATTGTATCAGTATTTGTAGTTGTTCTTAGGTGAGTTTTTCGCTTGCAATTTATAAATTATTTCCGTCACAGCTTAAAACAACAAATATGTTTCACAACATAAAAATCGCTTGAAGGTTAGTAACTACGCCCTTAACACCTGTATTTAACATTATTTCAGCATTGCAGCACTGCCATACGGCGCTTTTTTCGTAATTTTGGCCTCAATTTTGTTATGTACGCAAGTATACCGTACCAAGCATTTAAATGGACAACAGACACGACAATAAAAAAGGCCCCTCGGGCGACACTCTCGACATGGGCGTACAACGCATAGAAATAGACCTCACAAAGTTCGACAAAGAGCCCGATACTTCGGCTCTGCCTATCCTGCCTACACGCAACCTCGTTCTCTTCCCCGGGCTGACTATCAATTTCGAGTTGGGGCGCGAGACTTCGCTCGCTCTGGCTAAATCCTCGTCAGAGCACTCCATGCCTATCGGCATCGTGTGCCAGACCAATCCCGACACTGAGGCGCCGTCAATAACTACAGGCCTGTATAAATATGGTGTTGTAGCCGATGTGCTCAATGTATTCGAGCGCCCCGACGGAACACACTCGGCTCTGGTGCGCGCTCGCGACAAATTCCGTATTCTCGGACGCAGCGCCAACCGCACCGCTGAAGCGCCTCTCGTTGCCCGTGTAAAAGTCATTCTCGACGAAGAACCGGCCGACCAATACGAATTTGACCTTGCCGTGGAGCAAATACACAGTATCGTATCGGAAGCACTCAAAGACTCCGACCCGAACGGCCTCACTGAAGCTATCAAGCATATCGACGACAAAGTGTTGCTCGTCAACTTCCTCTGCACAAACCTACCTATCGAGACCGAAGCAAAAAACAAGCTTCTGTCGAAATCGCGACTCACCGACCGTGCAATCGGCCTGCTCAGCGAGCTTACCGTACTGCAACAGCGCATGGAAGTAACCCGCAAAATAATGAAGCGCGCACAGCGAAACATGGAAGAGGGACAGAAAAACGCTTTCCTGCAACAGCAAATGGAGGCTATCCGCGAGACTCTGTACGGCGACGGAGACGAAGCCGACGACCTTCTTGAACGCGCGGCAGCCTCGGGAATGCCACAGAAAGTAAACGAACTTTTCAACAAGGAAGTGGAGAAACTGCGTCGCTTCAATCCCTCCTCGCCCGACTATTCGGTGCTGTACAGCTACCTCGACACACTGGTGACTCTTCCTTGGAACAAATACACCACTTCGAGCGCCACGCTCGAGTCGGCTTCGGAGGTTCTTGAAGCCGACCACTACGGCCTCGAAAAAGTAAAAGACCGCATAGTGGAACAGCTGGCCATGCTCCTCCACAACCCCGAAGGCAACTCGCCTATCATCTGCCTTGTCGGCGCTCCAGGCGTTGGCAAGACTTCGATTGGCAAATCGGTGGCCCGAGCACTGGGACGCAAATACGAGCGTGTATCTTTCGGCGGTCTGCACGACGAAGCCGAGATACGCGGTCACCGACGCACTTACATCGGAGCCATGCCCGGCCGTATCATCGACGCCATAAAGCGGGCCGGGGTGAAGAACCCGGTGCTCCTGCTCGACGAAATCGACAAAATAGGAAACGACTACAAGGGCGACCCCGCTGCCGCTCTTCTCGAAGTGCTCGACCCCGAACAGAACTGCCACTTCCACGACAATTATATAGATGTGGACTTCGACCTGAGCGATGTGCTGTTCATCGCCACGGCAAACACGCTCTCCACGATAGCCCGTCCGCTGCTCGACCGCATGGAAATCATCGACATCAGCGGCTATCTCCTCGAAGAGAAAATGGAAATCGCGCGCAGGCACCTCATACCACGCCTGCTCACCGCCGACAAGCTCGAGGCATCGGAACTGCAGATTAGCGACGAAGCCCTCCGCCACATAATAAGCGACTATACCGCCGAGAGCGGCGTACGTGCGCTCGAGAAGAAACTTGCCGCCATTGCGCGCAAGGCAGTGCTCTACAAGATGCAGGGCAAAGACTTCCCCGCGCCCGTAGAAGCGTCCGACCTCTACAGTCTGCTCGGGCTCGCTCCCTGCAAGCACGACAAATATGAGGGCAACGAAATTGCCGGTGTTGTGACAGGTTTAGCCTGGACAGAAGTTGGTGGGGAGATACTCCTCGCCGAATCATCGCTATCTCCCGCCAAAGCTCCCGCGCTGGTGCTTACCGGCAAACTCGGCGACGTGATGAAAGAGTCGGCATCCATTGCATTCCAGTGGGTGCGCAGCCATGCCTTGCAGCTCGGCATCGACCCCGCGCTCTTCGAGAAATATTCGCTGCACGTGCACTTCCCCGAAGGCGCCGTACCTAAAGACGGGCCTTCGGCCGGTATCACCATAGCCACCTCTATAGTGTCTACCTTCCTGCAGCGCCGTGTGGCGCCCCGTATGGCCATGACAGGTGAAATCACACTACGTGGCCGCGTGCTGCCTGTGGGCGGCATCCGCGAGAAAATACTTGCAGCAAAGCGCGCAGGCATCACCGATATTGTAATGTCGGCCGAAAACCGCCGCGACATCGACGACATGCAGAAGAAGTACACCGACGGTCTCACATTCCACTTTGTCGATACCGTCGACGAGGTTATCCGCCTTGCAATACTCGACGAGCCTGTCGCCGCACCATTTGAATTATAAGTTATGAAAGCTCTCCGGCATATGCTACTGCTTGTGGCGGTTCTGACAGCAACATCAGCCTTTGCTGCCGACCGCGATGTCACAGTGCACAACAAAGCTGCCGGCATAGAACTTGGCGGCACCCTGTCGCTTCCCGACAGCGGAAGTCCGCGGGCAGTGCTCGTGCTTGCTTCGGGAAGCGGACAGCAGAACCGCGATGAGGAAATCCTCGGGCACAAGCCGTTCAAGCGCATTGCCGAGAGCCTGGCAGAGCATGGCTACGCCGTGCTGCGCATGGACGACCGTGGCATCGGTGCATCCGGAGGTAAATTCGAGGGCGCCGTAAACGCCGACTTCGTAAGCGACATCAGAGCAGCGGTAGCCTTTACAGACTCCCTGTATCCCGGCGTTCCAAAGGGCGTGTTAGGTCACTCCGAAGGCGGCACAGTCGCCGTCAGGACTGCGGTTGCCGACCCGCTCTGCTCTTTCATAATCACACTGGCCGCCCCGGCATGGCAGGGCGACTCTATCATAATGTCGCAGACACGTGCCATTGCTACTGCCATGACAGGCACTTGGGAAAAAGAAGTCTTACAAAGACGTCTGCTCGACATCGCCGCAGGCCCGCTGCCCTCCTTTATGGCTCAAAGCGCCATTATTCAGCTCCTCGGCGAAGATACGGGCGCGGAAGCGGCTGCCATGCCGCAAGTGCAGACTCAGTTTGCAGCTGCCGCCAAGGTTATGACATCGCCCTGGTACCGCGATATGCTCCGCTACAATCCCGCCGCCGACATAGCTGCGGTAGATGTTCCATGGCTCGCCCTCAACGGCAGTCTCGACGTGCAGGTGCTACCCGACAATCTCGACACTATAAAGCAACTCAACCCCAAAGCACAGACTGAACTCCTACCCCGACACAATCATCTCTTTCAGATATGTACCACCGGTCTGGTAAACGAGTATGCCGCCATAGACCACGACATATCCGACGAAACGCTCAACATAATAGCCGACTGGCTTGACCAAAACATCAGCAAATGACCGACTCGCTCAACCTCGCTATCAAACGATACTCCACACGAACGGGGCACACACCCGGTACAATAAAAGCAACGCTATTCGATATGGACGGCGTGCTCTACGACTCCATGCCCGGCCACGCCAAAGCATGGTACGCCATGTGCCGCGCCGCCGGTATCAACTGCGAGGAGAATGAGTTTTTCGCCTACGAAGGCCGCACCGGCGCTTCCACTATCAACCTGCTTTATCAGCGCCAGTTCGGGCACGGAGCCGACGACGAAACCTGCCGCCGTCTCTATGCCATAAAATCGGAGAACTTCAAGGCGCTCGGTCTTCCGCCGCTCATGCCGGGAGCACGGGAAGCCGTAGGAGTGCCACTGGTTGCCGGAGTGCCCACGGTGCTCGTCACAGGCTCGGGGCAGGCATCGATACTCGAACGCCTCGCCTCCGACTATCCGGGAGCATTCGCCATTCGCATCACCGCGCACGATGTAGTACACGGCAAACCGCATCCCGAGCCATATCTCATGGGCATGGAGCGCGCCGGAGCGTTACCATTCGAGTCGGTGGCGATAGACAACGCACCTCTGGGAGTGGAAAGCGCTTCGCGCGCCGGAACATTCACCATAGGAGTACGCACCGGCCCGCTCAGCGCAGGCTCACTCCTCGCCGCAGGAGCCGACATCGAAATAAATTCTATGGTTGAGTGTGCAGAAATACTCCGCCGTTTGTTATAATTACACTTAGGGATGCACAGGTTTGCATAATAGCATCCCGTATCACACGTTTCCAAATTTAATCGTATGAAACAGAAACTGATTTTTACAAATCTTGTAGGCCAGGCTCTCGATGACCTTATCGACGGCCTCGACGCACCTCAGGTAGTAATTGTAGCCGACATAAACACGGCACAGTTCGTTCTTCCTATTCTCCGCAATGATTCCAGGTATGCCGCCACGGCACAGGTAATCACTGTCAAATCAGGCGATGCCAACAAAAGCCTCGAAAGCCTCACTTCGCTCTGGAAGCAGCTTTCCGATATGCAGGCCACACGCTCCACAGTAGTGGTGAACCTCGGCGGCGGCATGGTAAGCGACCTCGGCGGTTTCGCTGCCGCCACATACCAGCGAGGCATGCACTGCATCAACATTCCCACAACAGTCCTCGCAGCTGTCGATGCATCGGTAGGAGGAAAGACCGGCATCAACTTCAACGGCTACAAGAATCAGCTCGGAACCTTCACCGAGCCGGAGGCAGCTATCATATCCACCATATTCTTCAACACTCTGCCTCGCCAGCAGGTACTTTCAGGCTACGCGGAAATTATAAAGCACGCGCTGCTCGAAGACGACGGTACACTTCAGAAAGTGCTCGCATACAGCCCCGAGTGCCCCATGCCCGACACTACCGGCCTGCTCCCTATCATCGAGGCAAGCGTAGGTGTCAAGACTCGAATTGTAGAGACCGACCTCCCCGAAAAAGGTATCCGCAAGGCTCTCAACTTCGGTCACACCGTAGGCCACGCCTTCGAAAGCCTCGCTATCAAGCGCTCGGCGCCGATTGCCCACGGCTTCGCTATCGCCTGGGGCATGATTGTGTCGCTGATACTGTCGCACATGGAGCTTAAGTTCCCCTCCGACCGGCTTCACCCTATAGCCCGGTACATAAGCAGGAACTTCGGAGCATTCGACATCACCTGCGACGACTACCCTGCTCTGCTCGACAGCATGCGCCACGACAAAAAGAACATGAAAGCCTCTGAAATAAGCTTTACACTTCTCGAAGATGTAGGCCGTCCGCGCATCGACTGCGTTGTCGATGACGAAAAAATTAAGGCCGCGTTAGACATCTACCGCGACCTTATGGGCATCTGAGCGACAAGTATGCAACCCTATTTCCCTTTATGATACCTAAGGATTTTATTAGTGCTTATTTTAGCAATAATGTATCACAAGGTACCGGGAGATAGGGCCGATTTGACGGAGCCGCCAACCAATACATTAAATATAGCAGTTTAACAAGATTAGAATTAAATCGTGCACTATCTATCCCACAGAAATAATCCACACAATTAAGGCTAAAAACCACTTTATAGTCTTTTACACGGTATAGCTCATTGTATACAGGGTTATAGCAATTATTCTTTAATGGCATTAATAATTGTGCAGCGTTTGCTAAAGAATCAAAGCCCCATGTAATGGAACCTATATTGTTTTTAAGAAATGAAAGAGTATCGAACGAGCCATTATCGGCAATAGGAATATTGTCACGCGTAGTTCCACTATACAAATAAATCCCCGATGAATCAGATGTAATTAAAGACCAGTTTTTTCCATAGTGGCCTGTATAATAAAATAAAAAATCATTACTATTTATGGATTTGCCTTCTTTACCCCAGATAGACTGCATCCATGATTGCCTATTAGAGGCAATACAATCAACAATAGTTGATTGCGCCATGCTTAATAGCACCAACACAAAAAAGACAATCAAGAAGGAAACTCGCAAACTTTTCATTATCTAAAACTTGGTAAAAGAGAACATTCGGGAAACGCACCATTAGGGAGAGGACCATGGTTTGAGCCATCATTAATATAAGGAATTCCCATTACCCGCAATATGAGATTCTCTGTCTGAATAGCATCCACATGCTGATTTAGGTCTCCTCGCCCAACTGACAATGACCTCCCATGACCAATAATTTCATGTCCTGTAGTTACAGCTCTTCCATTAAGATGAATGGACTCATCTTTAAAGATTAATGAATATGATCCGTTCGTAATGGGAGTTGTAAGTCCCCCTCCTCCTTGGTTTTTGATAATGACAACAGGAAAACCGCCATTGGCATTAAGAATACTCGAAATTGGTAAAATAGTACCAAATAATGGCGTAAAAACTTTTTCAGCGGAAAAAGATAAATTGCCAGTTGCCTCTAAATATTCCACCTTATGTATACTGTTAGAATTTATCGTATTAACTGCCATCTCTACTAACGCCTGTTGATCTACATTTAGCTTGCTTCCGTGAAATGCTGCTGAAAGTGCGGCCGAGGATATGGGAGCAAATAATTTCCCATTCTGTTTTTTCCCTAATTGAACTATCAGATTTCTGAAATTAGCAAATATATCGCCGGGAAACATAGCCCTAAAATCTTTGACGGCCATTGCAGCATCCTTCTTGGTTACACCCTCAATTATACAACCTGTAGGATCTTTATACTTTATTGGGTTTGCTCCACAATATGAATATGGAGACAGATGTGAGAAAGCACTTGATATTGGCGAACACAACACAAGCATTAAAATGACAAATATTACAATTTTAAAATGTTTCATTTCGGCAGTAAATTTTCTTGTGTATATTTTCGAGCTTCCAGAACTTGTCGTTTTCTATGCTGCCTGATTACTTCTGTTTCTTCAGTCATATATGTTTTACCAAGCCTCCGTCTTGCATCATCCATTAAATATATCAGATATGAGACATAATCGTCACCCATATTGCCAGACTTCCTAAGATAATCATGAATTATTCGTTCAAGCGACTTGCCACGTATTATCCAAGCGTTGGGGTACATCGGATAAAACTCCAATGAGCGACTTGCGCAGTAGTAGGTAAATTCATCATACCGATTAAATTTTTCACAATATCCAAAGGCAAGATCAGCCATCTGACAAGCAACTGTTTCAACATCTGTCAAAGGCGTCATGTAAGTTCCGACATGTACAGCAGAATCAGATATTGCAAAATCTTGCTTAATCCACCAAGCAGGTTGCATCTGGTGAGTGGTCAACTCAAGGTTAATCCAATCCTCCGGCGTCAGATTATCTTCATCTTTATACATTATATAACAATGACTCGGAGAATGTGCCAATGACACTTTTGCACCGATTTCCTTTGCAAGAATCTTATACATCCATGGAAGAGAACGACACTGCCCTTTATGGGTCTTCAGAACTTTAGAAACGAATTGATAATCCCATAATACTTTATCCATAAAAAACGAATCAAAATCATAAGTATATGGCAAATACTGATTACCTGAGTATGGTCTAAAGAAATACTCGTTCATTGCCATCTGTTTGCCGGTCTTGTATGAGCTGAGTTCATTTACGACATAAAACAGATTAAGAAACTTAACTATTCGGTCTATTTCTTCGCAAAAATCAGTTCTATAGTCCAGATTTCCCTCATAATAAGCCCATTCAGCAAGAAAGACAGCTCTCTTTATTGATAGAGAGTCGCGTCCGGCAAGCATATCTGACATTTCATTAAAAGCAGAAACGTAATAATCCTCTGCTGTCACATTTTGCGCTTCAACTGATAGATGTGATAGCAAAACAAGGAAAATATGTAGCCATAGTTTCTTCATATTTGTAAAATTAATACTTATCTGATTGAATTGCCTCATCTAACAGCATGTTTTACAACACAATATCAATAAATGCAAGATTTATATAAACTAATAATATATCTAAAACATTGATTTTACAGTGTACATGACCGATTTTATTAGATTGGGTTGTCAGTTTTACCAAAACAACAATATAAATCGCACATACTATACTGCGTTGTCGACGACGAAAAAATTAAGGCCGCGTTAGACATCTACCGCGACCTTATGGGTATCTGAGCGCAAGGGCTACTTTCGGGTTGCTTTCACCACATCTTCCGGCGTAAGCGTACCTGTAAGGATTACAATCACCAGCTCCGACGGCTCTCGGGTCATGATAACGAAAGTGTTGTGTTCTTTATCTACTCTTTTATATAGTATATCCACATTTTCGGAGTCATCTTTCACGGTCATAAGTTTCTCGTAATTATGGAAGTTTGTGGCCGCTTTTTTTCCCAGGGTTACAGCCTGCGTACCACCTGCTTCGACAATTTCAACACTGTCGAGCTTGCGTACAAGGCTGTTTAAATCGAAGTTCTCGGTATCGACTTTCATCAGCCCCACAAGGTGAAGCATGGTTTTGGATATGTACACTGTCTCCACATTTTCCATATCCTCGCAAGAACGGAAGAAGGCGCTCTGAGCCTTGCCGGCAAGAGCCACGCACATAAGTACGGCGATTAGAATTGCTTTTTTCATAATGTTTTTCACTAGTGTCTCTTAAAAAGTGTTAATCAAATTCGAGGTCAAGAGTTGGATGGCAATTTGCTATTTGTGCTGG
>VSPE01000003.1 GCA_009775225.1 Muribaculaceae bacterium
GCTCCTTTGCCGCAGGAATAAATCCGCCTCAAAATTTTCGGCCCTGTCGTTAACAAGCATTATTAAACAACCTCTTAGTTCTATGAACTGGCTTATACTTATTTTAGCCGGACTGATGGAGGTCAGCTTTACTTTTTGCCTTGGCAAGACCAAAACCGCTACCGGCCGGGAGCTGACCTTGTGGTGGTTTGGCTTTATGGCAGCGCTCGCCCTGAGCATGTATCTTATGGCGAAGGCTGCTGAAAGGCTCCCCATAGGCACCGTCTACCCCGTATGGACAGGTATCGGTGCGGTAGGCGCCGTTGTCGTCGGCATTGTTTTCTTCCACGAGCCTGCCACATTCTGGCGCATATTGTTCCTATCCACTCTTATTCTCTCTATTATAGGTCTTAAAGTTCTGGGATAATAGAACGAATCTACCACAAAACTCCTGAGCTATGATACACATCCGTAAAGGAACCGTCGCCGATCTCGACGCGATAATGGCCTGCTATGATGCCGCAAAGCGCTACATGCGCCAGAACGGGAACCATAACCAGTGGATAAACGGCTACCCCTCGCGCGAACTTGTGACCGACGACATCGCCTCGGGCATCAGCTACGTAGGTGTGGATGACCACGGCGACGTTGCAATGGCCTTCGTATTCATTATTGGCCAAGACCCTACATATGCCGTTATCGAAGACGGACAATGGCCCGACAGCCTACCCTACGGCACTATACACAGGCTTGGCTCGAATGGCAGGCATCACGGCATACTCCGTATATGTGTGGACTTCTGCATGGGGGCTATCGACAATATCCGCCTCGACACCCACGCTGACAATATCACCATGCAACGCGCTGCCGAGAAGCTCGACTTCAGGCGTTGCGGCATAATTCGCTGCGCCGACGGCTCCCCGCGCATCGCTTACCAAAAAAGCCAATTTTCCAGACGAATAACTGTGCCAGAGGCTCTTGTAATTAAGCACAAATTTTCGTAACTTTGCGTTATGAAGAAGATTGTGAAACTGAAAATCTGCAATTGGAGTCTGCTTCCACTTAGCATCGCCATCATGATTTCCGGTATTCAGCTTGAAGCAACCCAAAGCAGCGACACCACTTCGGTATGGATTCATATCGCTGTAGGCATATTATTCTCGGCAATGGTGCTGTACCATATATTTCTGCATTTCAGCAATTCCGACTGGTTTTCAAAATTCAACAGACAGAAAAGCCGGCTTACCCGTATTCTGTGGCCGGTTTCGCTCATCACATTCATCTCGGGAATTGTTGCAGGCATCCACTGGCTCGGCACCTTCACTCACGCAGCCATAGGCGGCATCCACGGCAAGTTCGGCTTCATCATGCTCATCCTCTCAACTGCCCATATCTGCACGCGCATCAAGTTCTTCAGGAGCAAGAAGGCCGCGCCATTGCAGAGCGCCGCAGCACGCTGATGAAAATGCCGTATTTCATCCGCCTCCACTTTTTACACTATAAATACCTGATACTCTTGAAATAGTCCTATGAAAACCGTGTGCAAGGACCTATTGGCAGCCCTCGCCCTTTGCGCAGCACCACTGTCGTCATTCTCCGGGAATAATGCCGGGCCTCAGACACCCACCGTGCGCATCCTCGCTGTGGGCAACAGCTTCTCGGAAGACGCTATCGACCAGTACTTCCATGAACTATGCGAAGCCGCAGGCAAACGCGTCATTATCGGCAATCTTTATATAGGCGGTTGCTCACTGGAAAGGCATCTTCTCAACGCCCGCACCGATTCGGCGGCATACCGCTTCCGCCGCATAGGCCACGACGGCGTGACTATTACCGCCAATCCCGTCACACTATCATCGGCACTGCAAAGCGACGATTGGGATTACGTAAGCTTCCAGCAGGCGAGTCCACTCTCGGGCAAATACGGCTCGTACGCCGACCTCAAGCCGCTTATTGCCTATGCCGACAACGTCACTCAGGGCCGACCGACATATATGTGGCAGCAGACATGGGCCTATTCGCCTACATCGACACACGGTGCCTTCCCCACATATAATTCCGACCAGAAGGTGATGTACGACTCCATAATGTCGGCTACGCGCCGCGTCATGACCGATTATCCCTCTCTCAAAGTCCTAATACCCACAGGCACTGCCGTGCAGACAGCGCGCATTGCGAGCGGCAACTACGACCTCACGCGCGACGGCTACCACCTCGACCGCCTCACAGGCCGCTATATAGCCGCCTGCACATGGTTCGAAGCCATTTTCGGCGAGTCGGTTATCGGCAATCCCTACCACCCCGCAGGAATGACGGCCGAGCAGGCACGCATGGCGCAGGAAGCGGCTCATAGCGCTTGCCAGGCGATGAAATAAGAAAATTCATAAACAAGCAGGGACGCGCTTCAAGGCTGTTTACTTAAGAAGTATTGCAGCGCAGCTGCGCAATGCCATAGGTAATTATATCTCTCATCTATATTAAACTCCGTTAGGAGCGAGATAACCTACGACTACACAGGTTTTATCTCGCTCCTAACGGAGCTTGCTTTACTTTTTTTGCTTTTTTTACTATGGCTGCGGCAGCCATAGCCTATATTTATTGACACCGCTAAAACGGTTGCCTGCAGCTACGCTGCTTGCTTATAAATTTTCCACACCGGGCCGCACTAAGACTCATTCCCGCTCCATTACGGAGTAGAAGAAGTCCATAAAGCGGCCGTACCAGTCGGGAGTGACCCAGTGGCCGTTGTATGGCATTATGATATAGTTTTTGTCGGAAGTGTCGAAGAGGTTGTACGACGCAAAATTGGTATGCGGAGGGCACACCGGGTCTTGCAGTGCGAAAGCGGCCAGCACTGGGCATTTCACCCACGAAGCCAAGTTCTTGACATCGAAATACGACAGAAAACGATACATCTCCTCATCGCTCAACCCCTTTTCGTCGCGGCAGCGCATAGCCACATTTGCGGGCCAGTGCACTATGCGGAAGTAGTCAGGGAAGTCACCGAGGAAAGTCACCGCAGGCGCTATAGCTTTAATACGGCCACCGCCAAGAGCTGCGGCGGCCACGGTGAACGCGCCGCCCTGACTCTGCCCCTGCGCATACACATTTGTGGTGTCGGCTTTTTCGCGCGAGCAGACAAAGTCTATAGCTCTCACCACATCCATAAAAGCAGCACGGTAGTAGTACTTCTCCTTGTCGCCGAAGTTCCATGCCAGCCAGTCGCCGTAGTGGTTCTTGCCGTCGCGGTTATCCAGCAGCTGCCCGCGCGTCGAGAGGTAGAACTCTATCCAGCCCTTCTTGTCATCGGGATTGCCGTAGTATATCTGCGACGTTCCGTTCCCGTCGTAGCCCTGATAGGTGATAAGTACTGGGTAGCAGCCCGGCGCCACAGGCTCGGAGTAGAAGCCGCGGATTACCACAGGCTCACCACCGACAGTGTCGGGCAGCGACTTCATCTCTACCATATACACATTCTTGTCGGCCGACGAGCGGTAAGGGTCGCGCGTAAGCTTGTATTCAGGCGCCACCGCAGCAAGCTCGCCGAGAGCCTGCTGCCAGAACTCCGAGAAGTCGGGCTGACGGTCGGCAGGCGATACTATGGCCGTGGGATTGTAACCGATGTTGAACTGCGGCAACTCGGCACCGTCCACCGTCACCTTCACGCGATAGAAGCCCGGCGCGAGTGCAGGCATCTCGAAAGTCACCGAAGCAGAGTCGCGCGAGGCCACAACAGCCTTGCGGCTGTATTCGCCCGCAGGTTGCCATGTATCGGTGCTGAGCGACAACACCACAGCGGCCTCGGCAGACACACCGTCGGAGTTGGCGATATTCACCGTCACTGCGGGAGTCTCGCCCTCCTCCCAACAGCGGTGGTTCGACTTGTCAATGCGTCCCGTAACCGCTGCCGAAGCCGCCACAAAGGCGCCCGACAGGGTCACGGCCACTATAGTCCGTAGTTTCATAAGAGTTTATTCTCTACAAGGTTAAACGACACGGGAGTGCCCTCGGCGCTGCTGCCGGCCGTCCATACCATAAACTCGCCCGGCTCAAGCACGGGCTTGCCGTCAAGGCCATGGAAAGCAAGCTGCGAGGGAGCGAGGGTAAAGCTCACAACCCTGCTCTCGCCAGGCTCCAGCCACACCTTGGCAAAGTCTTTAAGCTCCTTTACAGGACGTGCGAGCGAGCCTACAACATCGCGTACATAGAACTGCACGGTCTCGGCTCCGGCGCACTTACCCGTATTGGTCACGGTGCACTCCACCGTAAACGTGGCGCCCGACATCGGCATCACAGAGGCCGACAGACGAGGCTCCGAAATCTCGAAGGTGGTGTAGCTCAGGCCGTAGCCGAAAGGATAGAGAGGTTCCTTGCCGGCATCGAGATAGTAGGACGTACAGCCCGTCGACGTCTGAGGCGCCTCTACGGGGATACTGTCAAGCTCGACAGTCCACTCCGGCGGACGACCCGTATTCTTATGTGCGTAGTACATAGGGTATTGGCCGGTCATACGAGCCATGGTCACGGGCAGTTTGCCCGAAGGATTGGCCTTGCCCGATATTATGCGTGCGAGCGCCTCTCCGGCCATAGTACCGCCGTGGAAACTGTAGAGCACGGCGTCGGCCATATCGCGCTCGCGGCCAATGGTAAGCGGGCGTCCGGCCATAACAACCAGCACAACAGGCTTGCCGGTGGCGGCCACAGCCTCGATAAGTTCGGTCTGCGCACCCTTGAGGTCGAGGTCGGCCATAGAGTGGGCCTCGCCCGACATCACAGCCTCCTCGCCCACGAAACACAGCACCGCGTCGGCATCACCGGCCGCCTTGACAGCCGCGGCAATGCCCTCGCAGCTGCGGTCGCGGGTATAGCGCAGGCCGGGAGCATAGAGCACATTTCTGTCGCCGTAGAGCTTGCGAAGCGCGGCAAGAGGTGTCACAGAGCGCTCGCGCCGTATATCGGGGGCCCAGGTGCCGCACTGGTCGTGCGGAGCATCGGCCATAGGCCCTACCACAGCAATCTTCTTCACACCCTTCCCAAACGGAAGCAGGCCGGTGTTCTTCAGCAGGACGGTACCCTCCTCAGCGGCGCGGGTGGCGGCGGCGAGATGCGCGGGCGCGAACGCCGGCGACGGGCGCGATGTATCCACATACGGGTTCTCGAAAAGACCGAGGCGGAATTTAAGACGCAGCACATTGCGCACAAGGCCGTCTATCACAGCCTCGTCGAGCCGCCCTTCAGCTACAAGAGCCTCCAGCACATCGGGATAGGAGTGGCCTTCCATGTCTATGTCGACACCCGCAGCGGCAGCAAGCAGGGTCGCTTCCTTCTTGTCGGCGGCCACACCGTGGTTTATCATCTCGGTAATCGCGTTCCAGTCGCTAATGAGCACGCCGTCGAAACCCCAGCGCTCACGCAGCACATCGCGCATGAGCCACTTGTTGCCCGACGACGGCACACCGTTTATGTCGTTGAACGATGTCATAAACGTGGCGGCCCCGGCCTTGGCGGCCGCCTCGAACGGAGGCAGCACCACATCTTCAAGCAGAGGCAGCGGTAGCCACGTGGTATTATAGTCCTTGCCCGCCTCGCTGTAGCCATAGCCCGCGAAGTGCTTGGCACAGGCAGCCATTGCAGTAGGGTCGGCAAGGTTGTCGGTCTGATAGCCGCGTATCATGGCAAGGCCCATGCGCTCATTGAGCAGCGGGTCTTCGCCCGCCGACTCGGCAATGCGCCCCCAGCGGGCATCGCGCGACACATCGAGCATAGGCGAGAACGTCCAGCGTATGCCGGTGGCCGAAGCCTCGACGGCGGCGATGCGGGCGGCCTCCTCCACAAGCGAGGGGTTCCAGGTGGCGGCCTGCCCCAGCGGTATCGGAAAAACAGTGTTGAAGCCGTGGATAACGTCGCGCGCGAACACCAGCGGAATGCCGAGGCGCGACTCCTCCACGGCCTTACGTTGCAATGCGTTCACCACCTCGGGATTTACCTCGTTGATAATAGAGCCGACACGGCCCTGCGCCACAGCCGTTCCGAGCGTGTCGAAGTCGGCGGTATTGAGCTGATTGAGCTGCCCCACTTTTTCACGCAGAGTCATCTGCGAGAGCAGCGAGTCGATGCGCGCCTCTATTGTGGCCGGCGCAACCGAAGCAATAGCGGCAGCGCCGCCCCATGAGGGTATGAGCGCCACCGCTACTGCTGTAACAATCTTTTTTACAATCTTTTTCAAACTGAGATTTACGTTTTTCTGTTAATCAAAATTTGCAGACAATATAGTCTGTGAAGCGCCGGAGGCGCTCCTATTATTTTACTTCAGGATTTTAACGGTCTCGCGGCCTGCGCGGAGTATGTATGTACCTGCGGGAAGCATGGAGAGGTCTACAGTGTTGTCGGATGTGTTCACCACCATGCGGCCTGCGATGTCGTAGAGCTGAGCGCCGGGGAGAGTCATGTATATAGTGTCGCCAACTCGGCGTATGCTGTTGGCGGGAGCGTCTACAGCCTCTACGCCTGTGAGTACATAGTAAGCGTTAGCCACCTTCACATGGAGCTGCTTCATGCCCGGTGCAACGGTAACGGGCACAGTCACCGGCTGGTCTACAAGGTCTTTCACCTCGCCGGTAGAGGCATAGAGCAAGTTCTCGTCGGCAGGCTCCTGAGTTTCGTCACCCTCGGCATAGACATCAGGCTCAATATAGCTTATGCGCTCAATATAGAACGCCTCGTTGTCGGCCGAATTGCTGGAGACTTCGACAATAAATTCGCCTTCGCCCTCATAAACCTCTTCGGAGAAGTCGCGGTGCTCTTTACCTGCAACAGTGACATAGACAATGCACTTCGATGCGTCGCCGCCGTCAATGTCAATCACAGGTGCCTGCACGGGTGTGGTAAGGGGCACAAGGTTCATAGAGTTATAGGGAGCTGTAGCCTCATAGCTTTCCACTGCAGAAGCGAGAACCTTCATTGTAGTGTTAGTGCACATTGCAGGACGACCGAAGGTCTCATCCCAGTTGGAGCCTGTCACCTTGCCTACGGCAGGCGCCGAGGAGGCACGGCAGATAAACGAGCGCTGTATGTTCTCGTTTACATAGAACAAGCCGTCGGGGATTTTAGTCCAGAGACCGGCAACATTGGGTATGGTAAATTCAGGAAGAGTCTTCACACTCTGAAGCACACAGGTTCCTATGTTTGTGACATGAGCCGGAAAGGTGCTGAAAGTGCACTGCGACGCTGCGAATACCGAGGTGTTCAGCGTGGTGATGCCTGTCGGCAGCGTATTAAATTTAACATTGGTCTTGCGGAAGGCTCGCGGGCCAAGAACAGTGAGCGACGCAGGCAGCTCACTAAAAGCTACATTAGACTCATTGAAAGCATCGTCGCGTATCTGTTGTATGGTAGACGGAAGTGCGGTAAGTTTCAGGCTGGCGCACTGATAGAACGCATACTGCTCGATGTGTGTGGTATTAGCGGGGAGTGCCTCAAGCTCAAGAGCCGTGCAACCACGGAATACATGGTTGGGGAATACCTTTATATTGTCGTTGAGATTGATTTTGCGCAGGTTCTTGCAGCCGGTAAATGTAGCACCGCCAATGCTGGTAATATCATCGGGCAACACGACTTCCTCAAGTGCCGTCATGCTGCGCAGACGACCGCTGTTTTCACCGTCCCATTGGCCACCGGGTATTTTTTTGTTAAGATTTGCGGCGCTTACATCAAGCCTTACCAAAGTAGCGGCAAGAGCGCGTATAGCTGTGTAGTCGGCATCTATCATCTGACCCTCGCCCGTAACAATCAGCTCGGTGATGTCAGACATCGCGGTAAGAGCGTCGTCGGGGTCGGCGTCGATAGCGGCCTGCAGCTCTGTGGCAAGGGCGCCGGAAGTCTCGTGGTTGATAGTGACAGTCTCGGCATTCATGCTCAGCATAGAAGCAGTCGCCGCAGCCACTAAAAATATCTTTTTCATGGAATTATGTTTTAAGGTTAAAGACGGCAGGAGCCGAAACCCCTGCCGCACATTCATTTTATCAGAGGATTACCTTTGTGGCCTTGCTGCCCTGACGACGGATAAAGATACCGTTGGCCGGGTTGGCAACGCGTACGCCCTGGAGGTTGTAGTATTCTACGGGGGCGTTAGGGTCGTCGACAACCACACTGTTGACACCTGCGGAGACGAGCTCATAAGCGCCAAGGTCGCGGGTGCCCTCAACAGGGAGGTTGCGGCAGTCGTATGCGGGGATGAAGTTCACGCCGTCGCTCCATTCCGAAGAGTTGTCGATGCCGGCGTTGACCAGAGGCGAGTTCTCACGCAGAATAGGGAGGAAGGGCACGAATGCCTCGTCGCGGGTGCCGAGCGTGGTGCTCACACCGAGAGCTGTCATGGAAGCATCCTTGCACAGACCGAGAGTGTTGTTTGCGGCAGCGGCGTTTGCGTTGAAGTCTGGGTCATCCATGTTCTCGTTCACGGCACGTTCGGCACCGTAGAACATATTGTTGCGGGCAACTATGGCAGTACGTTCAACCTCGGCAATCGAAAGCTCTGAGAGCACGCAGGCACGGTTGCAGTATGCGAAGTTGTTGAACATATACACAGGCTTGTTCTGGAAGTAGATGCGGAGAGCGCCGTCGTTGTTGTAGAAAGTATTGTTGGCAAGAACGGTCTCGCAGTCGCCGCCGTCGGTTATATCGATGCAGGCCTGATAGTTGTCTTTCGACGAATTTTCTACGAAAGTGCTGTTGGTAACAACCATTTTGGCGCAGCCTGCAAAGTTCGCGCCGGGCTGGTTCGAGGGGTCATAGATACCTATGCAGTAGCCTTGGCCGCCCTGGTCGAGAGAGTTCTTGTAGAATGTGCAGTTGTCCACATAAAGCTCGCCGGTCTGGTCTACGGGGCCGCGCTGCATGATAGCCGCGCCGCGGGCGCCGCCGCCGATAATGTAGTTATGCTCGAAGTATGAGTTGGTGACGCGTACAATGTGGCCGCGGCTACCGATAGCAGCACCGCATGAGCCGGCCTCGTTGTCGATGAAGCGGCAACGGTCTACGTTCAGCTCCTCGCCGGCGAAATAGATAGCACCGCCGAGCACATATTCCACCTGACGGCCGTTCACGAAGTTGAGGCCGCGGAGAGTAACCTTGCTGTTGTCGGCGGCGCGGAATATACGCACAGCCTCGCCGCCCTGATAGCCGGGCTTCTCTGCTCCCTTGAGGGTAGTGTTGTCGCCCTCGATTGTGCATATCTTGTTATTGCCGAGGTCGAGCTGGCCTGCCATCATGAAGGTGGCGTTCTTCTCAAGGTGAATTACAGTCTCTTCATTGTCTTTCACCATCAGCACGGCCATAAGGGGAGTGGCGAAAGGTTTGGCCTCGGTGCCGGGGTTTTCGTCGGAACCGTTGGGCGACACCCAGTATTCAACTGCGGCGAACGATGGTGCGGCACCCATAAGGGCTGCCAGCGCGAAAGAGAGTAGCTGTTTTTTGTTCATGGTTATTTCGGTTTATTTATAGGATTATTATATTCTATATTATTGGAAAATACGCACATAGTCTATCTCGTAGGTCTGCGGAAGCTTCTCAGGCTCTATACCCTCGCGGCCGCCCCAGCCACCGCCCCAGGCGAGGTTGAGGATGAGATAGAAATCGCGGTCGAAAGGCCAGTCAATCCAGGTGGGCGAGTTGCGCACCATAGTGTAGCCGCGTTTGCCGTCGACATACCATGTGAGCTTCTTCTCAGTCCATTCGAGCGAGTACACATGGAAGTCGTCGTAGGGAGTCGACGGATACTGCACTGTCATCGAGTTATTGTGCTTGTTGCCGTTTCCGCTATTGTGCTGCCAGGTGTGGGCCGTGAAATGCACCACATTGGGCTGGTAGCCCACGTGCTCCATAATGTCTATTTCGCCCGAGCGGGGCCAGCCGCCGTACTCGCTGTCGTTGGGCATGAGCCATATAGCTGGCCATGTACCCTTAATTGCGGGAAGCTTGGCGCGCACATCCACGCGGCCGTATGTAAACTTCACCTTGTTCTGAGTGTGGATGCTTGCCGAGGTGTACTCGCATACGCCGCCCTTCACGGGGTCGGGATAGTTGCGGTCGTTGAGAATTGTGAGATGCAGCTTTCCGTCGTGTATGTTGCAGTTGTCGAGGCGCGCGGGAGTATAGTACTGAAGCTCGCCGTTGCGCACATAGCCTTCCTCATAGCCCCAGTATTCAGGATTGGGAAGTCCCTCGCCGTCGAACTCGTCGTGAAAGAGCACACGGGTATATCCGGCCGGAATTTCTATTGACTTGTCGGCCTCGTACACGGTACTCAGCGCTCCGCTGTCGTCCACGGCCAGCGAGTAGCGGCCCTTGCCGTCGGAGGCGGAAACGAGTCCGCCGGCAGTGTCGGCATGGAGCGACACGGGAGTGTATCCCAGTTCGGTGACATCGGTCATTTGCGAACCGTCGGCACGGAGTATGCTCACCTCAAGCTTGCCGGCGGCGTCCCACATGGTGTCGGAGTACGGGCTGCCATCGGAAGTGCCCGTGCCTATCATAGCGTACATACGCCCGAGCCGGTCGGTGACGGTGCTGTGCGTCTCGGTGTAGAGAGTGTTGCCCTCGACGTCGACAAGCGAAAGCGTAAGCACTACATGCTCGCTGCGCGAGGGGGTGCCGAAAGTATCGGTCAGAGTAGCCTCGTAGAGCACAGGCTCGGCCTGTGCCGCACATACGGCGGAGAGGGAGAGTATTGCGGTTGCTAAGAACTGTTTCATTACTGTCGTTTGAGGAGGTGTTTGGTGCAAGGAGTCTGAGAGTCGGGCATTATGCGCAGCAGATAGTGGCCTGCCGGATAAGCGTCCATAGCCACACTGTTGCCACCGAGGCGGCCGTCGGCAAGCATTATTCCGCTAATGCCGAAGAGCTGATAGCGGCAACCGTCGGGCGCGCCTTCCACTACGGCACTCTGACCGTCGGCAGAGAGATATACCTTGATGTCGCCTCCGTTTACAGCCACACTCTCAACACCGCTCGTGTTGGTCGAAACGGCAGGAAGCGAGCCGTGCGAGAGTACGGCCTGGTCGGTCGAGACGTAGCCTGCCGTGAGAGTCTCGAGCGCATAGTGCGAGGTGGCGGTGTAGCCTCCCACGGGCAGGAAGCCCTGCGCGGAAGCTCCTATGGCGGCCAGTGCCGACAGTGCCGGTAAAATGAGTATACGTACTGTCATAGCCTTATTTTATTTCGGTTGTGCTGATTGTGCCGTCGTCGGCGATAAGCACCTTGAACTGCTTGCCCGAGGGCGATGTGAGCACCACCGCCGACGCCGTAGTGGCGTGTATGGCGCGGGGAACACTCATTATCTGCTGGTTCACGGCATCCTGAAATCCGGCGCCGCAGTCTACCGACGTCTCCATGAAGTACACGGTGTTGCCCCAGTCAAGGCCATCAAGGGTGGCTACGGTATTCTGCGAGCCTACAGGCACGTATGCCACGCCGGCGGGAGAGGTCGTCACCTGATGCTCTTCGCCGAACACCACTGCGCCGTCGGCCGAGCCGGCACGGACCACAACTTTCACTTTCACAGGCAGATTGGCCTTGGGCTGACCTTCGGATGTCTGCACGGTGCGGGCGAAGTTCATCACCGGGCCTTGGGCCGATGCCGACAGCAGGCCGGCGAGAACTATCACGGAAGCTATTATCTTTTTCATCGTATTGATATATTTGTCGGATTTATGGTATTAAAAAGGATTATATGAAATCTATTGAAACACACGCACATAGTCTATCTCGTACTGCTGCGGCAACGACGCCACATCCACGCCTTCACTGCCGCCCCAGCCTCCGCCGAAAGCGAAGTTAAGGATGAGATAATAGTCTATGTCGAAAGGCCATGTTGTCCAGTCGCTGTCTTTCTCGCGCTCTATGGAATACTGTTCCTTGCCGTCGTAGAGCCATGTCAGGCGGTCGGGAGTCCATTTGAGGGCGTATGTGTGGAACTCACCCACAGCCTCTGGCGCCTGCAACTGGAAAGTGCGCTGGGTGCCGCGCATATGGTTGAAGCGCTCCGTGTGCGACGAGAAGTGTATCTTCTCCGGGTCATAGCCCACATGCTCGAGGATGTCGATTTCGCCCGAACGCGGCCACTTGCCGTAGCTGCTCTCGTTCGGCATCATCCAGATTGCGGGCCACGTGCCCTTCGATGCCGGCAACTTGGCGCGCACTTCCACATAGCCGTATTTCCAGGCATGCTTGCCCTGGGTGGTGATGCTCGACGAGGTTATGGCACGGCGCTCGCCGTCGAACTCGGCGCTGTCGGCGCGCGCCTCTATAATAAGGAAACCGTCGCGGCACTCGGCATTACGGTCGGTATAATACTGCAACTCACCGTTGCGCACATAGCCGCGCTCGAAGTTCCACTTCTCGGGGTCGGGCGCTCCGTCAGTACTGAAATCGTCGGAGAAAACAAGCTTGGAGTATCCGTCGGGAATGGGTATTTCGCCGTCGTCCTGACTTGCGAAAGCCATAACCGAAGCACCGGCAATTCCTATTGCGGCGACTGCGGCAGCGGTGAAAAACAATTTTGCGGATTTTTTCATCAGTGGATAGATTTGTTACGCTGCAAAATTATATATAATGTGCCTGCAGCCTTTTTGGATATGGGTACGATACTCTTGCGCTTGCGCCGCAAATATCATAAATGTCGCAAGGAGTTGCGCAGATGCGGCACAACCCCTTGCGAGAATGTGTCAGACACTCGTTTCGACTTATTTTTCCGCAGCGATGTCGCCTCCCGGAGCAGCACCCGCATGGAGCGCAGCATAGCGCGTAGGCGACACTCCGAAGTGCTCGCGGAAGCACGTGGAGAAATGCGAAAGGGTGGTGAAACCCGTGGCGTAAGCAACTTCCGACACCGACACTTCCTTCCCTGAAAGCATCATCGCGGCATGGCGCATGCGCTCCTTGCGGATATACTCGCTCGGGTTCATGTTGGCCGCCACCTTGAGCCTCCGCTGAAGGTGCGAGCGGCTCACGCCTATCTTGCGGGCAATATACTCCACCGAGAGGTCGGGGTTGGCAAGTTCCTCGAGCACCACCTTGCGCACTCGCTCGAGCATACGCTCATCGTTCGACTTTATTTTCACCACATCCTCGTTCACCTCGGCCTCGCCCGAGTATTTTTCCTTGAGTATACGGCGCTGGTGTATGAGCATATTCACGCGGTTGAGCAGATGCCCTATATCGAAAGGCTTGGCTATATAGGCGTCGGCACCCGCAAGAATACCCTCGTCGCGGTGAGCCTGCGTCACTTTAGCGGTGAGCATCACCACGGGAATTTCGCAGGTGGCCGTGTTGGCGCGGATTTTGCGGCAAAGCTCGAGGCCGTCCATGCCCTCCATCATCACATCGGTGAGAATGAGGTCAGGGTGGCGGGTCAGCGCCAGCTCGAGACCCTCGGTACCGTTGCCGGCGGAAAGCACGTTATAATGCTCGGATAGCTGTGCCGAAAGATAATCGAGTATCGACTCGTCATCCTCTATCACAAGCACGGTGGCATGGCGACGCATACCCTCGCCGGAAGGCTTACGCTGCGGTGTGGCAGGCACCTCCACGGCATCGTGGCGCACGGCCGGCTCCGCAGGTGCTTCGACGCTCTCAAGCTCATGCGGCGCGTAGCAGGAGGCGTCGAGAGGCAGCAGCACAAGGAACACCGAACCTTCTGGCCCGCTCTCCTCCACCTTTATGGTGCCATGATGCAAATCCATCATCTTGCGGGCGAGGTGCAGGCCAATGCCTGTGCCGGGCGACGACGCCCGCGAATGGTCGTTGACCTGATAGAAGCGGTTGAACACGCTGTCGAGACTGTCGGCGGGGATACCCGGGCCTGTGTCGCTCACCCTTATGGCGAGGAAAGCACCCTCCACGGCCACGCGGAGACCTATGCGGCCGCCCGACGGCGTAAATTTGAAGGCGTTCGAAAGAACGTTGAACACCACCTTGTCGACCTTGTCGGCATCGAGCGGCACCGTTTCTGGCACATCTGCCGCAAGCTCTACCGAGAAGTCCACATCCTTACTCCGCGCCATATTGGCGAAAGCGCCGGCAAGCTCTTCCACAAAGGGCCTCACGGCCACGGGCTTCACGGCGAGCGACATCTTATTGTTGTCGAGGCGCCGCAAATCCATTATCTGGTCTATCAGGCGCAGAATACGTCGGCCGTTCTGCCGCATCACATCGATAGTGTGCAGCATCTGCTTGTCGCGTGTATTCTCGCGCAGCGACTCCAGCGGAGTCAGTATCATGGTGAGAGGTGTGCGTATCTCATGCGATATGTCGGTGAAAAACTGTAGCTTCTGCTCGGCAGTCTGCGCATGCAGCAGCTGCCTGCTCCGTTCCTCGCGGCGCCGCATCCGCCAGCGTAAAAACCTGTATATCAGCGCTACGCCCACTAAAATTACCACTACATACCCGATTTTGGCGTAGGTCGACAGCCAGAAAGGCGGATTAATTGTGATGCGAAGCTCTTTCTCCACAGGGCGGTAACCGTCTAACGAAGCCTTTACCCTCATGGTATAGTTGCCCGGAGGGAGGCTCGACCATGTGGCTGTACGCACTCCGGCCGGAAGGCGGAGCCACCCATTGTCATGGCCGTCGAGCATCACCGAATAGCCAACCCCTTCGGGATTGGAGAACTCTATGGCGCCGAACGATGCCGTGAAGCTGTTGCGCTCGTACGGGAGCGTGATGCTCTCTTTGCCGCCGAGAGGAACCACGGCAGGCGTGTCGCCTCCACCCGCGCGGTCGATTACAGATAGGCCGTTCAGCACAAGGCGCAGCAGAGCACGAGGCTGAAGCGGCTGACCCGGCACAAACGACACCATGCCGCCAACGCCTCCGAAATATATGCGTCCGTCGATACCACGGCACACCGAGCCGCGCTTGAACTCATTGCAGCTCAGCCTGTCGAGGGGGATATCGTTCTCGAACTCGAGCCGTGTCGTATTCATGCAGGTAATGCCGCCTGCCGTACTCAACCACAAGTCGCCCTTGCTGTCGGCGGCGATGCCGTACACAAGATTGTCGAGAAGCCCGTCGCTCTCGTTGAAGATACGCGTGCGCCCGTCCTTGATACGGTTGAGTCCCATGCGCGTAGAGGCCCACACGGCACCCGAGGCATCGAGACAGAGCGAGAACACGCAGTTGTTGCTCAGGCGCATATTCGACGATGTAAAATGCTCGAAACTGCCCGTGCCAAGGTCGAGACAGCTCATGCCCGCATCGCTGGTGCCTATCCACACCTTATTGTCAGGCCCGAAAAGAATGGCATGTATCGAGTTGCCTATCAGCTGCGAGGACTCGGGCTGGGCGGGGTCGTGCGTATAGAACCGCGTGGCGCCGCTCACAGGGTTGTATATGCACACGCCGTTACCGTTGGTGCCTATCCACAGCCGCCCCGAAGAGTCTTCGGCAATGCAGTTCACCTCCTTTACACGGCCGCCGTGCATATCAGGCAGCGGCAGCGCCACAGGCCTGAAAGTACCCGTGGCGGCATCGTAGCGCGAGAGGCCGTTGAGATAGTTCCCGGCCCATATAGTGCCGCTGCTATCCTGATATATGGAGAGAATGGTGCTCGCGCCCGAGGCCGGATACGATATGTGACGGAACGGCTTGCCGGGAGCTTCTGCATGATATATTCCGTCTCCGTCAGTACCTATCCACAGAGCCCCGTCGGCACTCTGAAGTGCGCAGAGCACAGGTTCGGTGCCTATGTTGAGCGAGGGATAGAAGGGGTTGTACGAAAAACTAACCATAGAGTCGCGATTGTCGCGAGGCACCATGATAGCGCCCTTCTGGAACACCGCGAGCCACAGATTGCCCTGACGGTCGGTAAGGATGTCGTGCACCTTGGCCTGCGATAGATTGAACTCCTTCACGGCCACCTCCACATCGTGCAGCTCGCCGCTCTGCAAGTCGAGTTTCTTCACGCCGTTGCCGTCGGTACCTATATATAAGGCATCCTCCTCTTTGCTGTTGCGTAGGATATACACATTTCCGTCCACGTTCACAACATTGCGGCTCACTCGGTTCGTACGGTAGTCGTAAGCGTCGATGCCGCCGTCCAGCGAGCCGATGAATAGGCGCCCGTCGTTGGTCTGGTCTATGGTGAAAATCATGTTGCTTGACAGCGAGCCGGGGTCGTCGGGGTCATGCGAGAGCGTGGTCATGGTGTTGGTAGAACTGTTGAAGATGCTTATGCCTGCATCCATAGAGCCTATCCATATATTGCCGAAGCAGTCCTCGAACAAGGTCGTGGTTTTGTTCGAGCAGATGCGCGAGTTGGTAGTCATATAGCACACCGGCTCCGGCTCGTCGGGTCGCATGCAGATAGCGCCCGAGCGCGAGGTGGTAAACCATATATTGCCCTTGCGGTCTTCGATTATCGAATACACATAGCTGAACTCCGGCACATCGGGGTAGCTCAGTCGGGGCGTGACAAACGACTGTGTAGAGCGGTCGAATTTCTGAATACCGTCGCTGGTACCCACCCACAGATTGTTACGGCTGTCTTCCATTACCGAGAGTACCGTATTGCTCAGCAGCGAGCCCGCTTCGGGCGTACGCGTGTACACCACTGCCTCGGCGCCGTCGAAGCGCGCAAGGCCATAGTCGGTAGCCAGCCATATATAGCCGAGGTGGTCTTGGCATATTTTATTGATGTGCGAATTGGAGACAGCGTAGAGCCGCCCGGCGAGGTCATGAAAACCTGTGTTGCCGCGCGCCTCGGGCAAAAAAGTACATAATGCCAGCAGCACGCCAGACACAAGACTCCTTACGGTGTGTTGTTTCATTTGGGGACAGATGCGTGTGATAAATAAATGTGTATGTTAAAAAACGCGTCAAAATTAGTATACATCCGCGAAACTTACGCCATTCTACATATTGAAAAACTTAGTTGTCTACATTTACGCAATATTTGCCGTCATTTACGAAAGCGACCCGACAATATGCGAAGGATAATGCGCATATCAGGCATACGCAAGGCCGCCCGCCGATGTAATTTTGCATCAGAGTCCTTCTCTGCAATCGTACCGCGAAAAATACTAAAACCAACATATCGCTATGAAACTTAAATTTCTTGACCGTGAAAAGCTACGCCATGCAGCCGCAGTTCTACTGCTGTGTGCAGCCCCGGCCATATCGGCTGCCGACATCACAGTGTCGGGCAATGTCAGCGGCGACGGCGAACCGCTAATCGGAGCCTCGGTATTCCAGGCCGACAAGACCGCAAACGCTGTTGTAACCGACATCGACGGAAACTACTCTCTCAAGGTGCCCGAGGGCGCTTCCCTCACCTTCTCATATGTGGGCTACAAGTCGCGTACCGTGAAACTCGACGGTCGCTTCCGCATCGACGTGGAACTCATGCCCGATGCCACCGTGCTCGACGAAGTGGTCGCTATCGGATACGGCGTGCAGCAGAAACGCCTCATCACCGGCGCCACTCTACAGGTGAAAGGCGACGACATCGCAAGCAAGAATACCATAAGCGCTATGGGCGCTCTCCAGAGCCAGGCCCCCGGCGTGAACATTGTAAAGAATACAGGCAAGGCCGGCGACGGCTTCAAGGTGAACATCCGCGGCCTCGGCACAATATACAACTCTTCTCCCCTGGTGGTGATTGACGGCATGAGCGGTGGCGACCTCAACCTCCTCAGCCCCTCCGACATCGAAAGCATCGACGTGCTCAAGGACGCCGCATCGGCTGCCATATACGGTGCTCGCGCCGCAAACGGCGTAATTCTCGTAACAACGAAGAAGGGAGCAAAAGACCGCGTGCGCTCTGCCTACAACATGTATGTGGGCTGGCAGTCTATCCCCAAGACCGTGACACCGCTCAACGCTCAGCAGTATATCGAAATTCTGCGCGAAACAGGCCTTACCGACGAAGACATCGCACGCAACATCTACACTTGGGATGATATTCAGAGCGGAGAGTTCACCGGCACCAACTGGCTCAACGAAATCAAGAAAGACAATGCTTTCAAGCAGGGCCACAACTTCTCGGTGGACGGCGGCTCCGAACGCTCCACATACTCGGTGGCTTTTTCCTACGCATCCGAGAAGCCCACTATCGGCGTAAAGCGCAGCGACGTGGAGCAGATTTACGAGCGCTTCACTATCCGCGCGAACTCCGAAGTAGACCTCGTGCGCCACAACAAACGCAGCGTGCTCAAATTCGGCGAAAACCTCACAATGGCCTACGTGAACAGCACCGGCATGGCACAGGGCACAGGAAACATGTACTGGAACGACGTCCGCAACGCTCTCTGCGCCTCGCCTCTCTTCCCCGTGTACGAGAACCCCGAGAAATTCGGATGGCCCGTGCTCCTCGACTCCGACGAGACAAACCCCGTGGCTGAGATGTACTACCTGCGCTCGTTCACCGAAAGCAAGAACTACAACGCACGCGGCAACCTCTACCTCATACTCGAACCTATCCGCGACCTTCGCTTCAAAACCACTTTCGGCTTCGCTTACAACGGCTGGCGCAGCCGCGAATATGTGCCCGAATACCAAATCAACGAAAAACTGTATGCCAAAACCGACAAGGTAACTCAAGGCTCGGGCAACGGTATTCAGTACAGCTGGGACAACACCCTCAGCTACGACTGGGCTCCCGGCCGCAACCGCTTCACCTTCCTCGTGGGCAACTCTATCGAGAAATGGGGCCTCGGCGCCGACATAAACGGCAGCAACCGCGGCTCGGAATTCTCTTCGTTCGAGTTCGGCTACCTCAGCAACATCAAGACTATCGCGGCAGGCTCCACCACCCTCTCGGGCGCACCCTGGGGCCGCGGCTCGCTCGCTTCGTTCTTCGGTCGCGTCACTTACGACTACGACATGCGCTACATGGCTACTGTGGTGATGCGCGCCGACGGCTCTTCCAACTTCGCCCGCGGACACCGCTGGGGTTACTTCCCCTCGGTATCGGCCGGTTGGAACATTGCCGAAGAGCACTTCATGGAAAGCACGCGCACCGTGCTCGATATGCTCAAGCTCCGCGCAAGCTGGGGTGAGAACGGCAACTGCAACATTCCCGCCTTCCGCTACCTCTCGACCATCGCCTTCGGCAACGCCACAAACGCCGCCTGGTACTACTTCGGCGACGACAAGAGCCAGCCTACTATTGGCGCATACCCCGACCTCCTCGCCAACCCCAACCTCAAATGGGAGACTTCGCGACAGACCGATATCGGCTTCGACCTCCGTATGCTCGGCAACCGTCTCGGCGTCACTTTCGACTGGTATGAGAAGAAAACACTCGACTGGCTCGTACAGCCCACAGGACTCGGCATCTGGGGCACAGGTGCGCCCTACATCAACGGCGGCGACATCAAGAACACCGGCGTGGAACTCTCGCTCTCGTGGAACGACAACGTCGGCGACTTCACCTACGGCGTAAACGTGAACCTCACACACAACCGCAACAAAGTGCTCCGTATCGCCAACGGCAACGGTCTCATCGAAGGAAACGCCGCCATCCTGGCTCAGAATACCGGGGCTTTCTACCGAGCGGAGGAAGGCAAGCCCTTAGGATACTTCTACGGTTACCGCACGGCCGGTATCTTCCAGAACCAGGAGCAGATTGACTCATATATATCCGAAGCCACCGGGCTGCCAATCATGCCCGCGGCCAAACCCGGCGACGTAATATTCGTAGACACCGATGGCGACGGCACTATCACCACCGAAGACCGCACCGACATAGGCAACCCCTATCCCGACCTCACATACGGCATTAACATCAACCTCGCATACAAGGGCTTCGACCTCGCCGTAAACGGATACGGCGTGGCAGGAAACCAGATTGCACGCTCATACCGAAGCGGCACCGACAAGCCATACGACAACTACACCACCGAAATTCTCGGCCGCTGGACAGGCGAAGGCACTTCGAACCGTCTGCCCGCTATCAACGGCTCGGCAATAAACTGGCAGTACGTATCCGACCTCTACATCGAAGACGGCGACTACTTCCGCATCACAAACATCACTCTGGGCTACGACTTCAAGTCGCTCTTCCCCCGCATGCCGCTTCAGCGCCTGCGCGTCTACGGCTCGGTGCAGAACCCCTTCACTTTCACCCGCTATTCGGGCATGGACCCCGAAATCGGATACGGAGGCGGCGACGCATGGGCTTCGGGCATCGACCTCGGATATTATCCCGGCTCGCGCAGCTACCTCGTAGGCCTCAGCATCGAATATTAATCGTTTAGCAATCTTAAATCCTTGATATCTTGATATAATGAAAAAGATTTTTTCAATCTTCACCGCCATATTGCTTGTGCTGGGGCTTACCGGCTGCGAGAACTTCCTCGACAGCCAGAACCTCACCAAGAAAGACACATCAAACTATCCGCAGACTCCCGACGACGCCGAACAGCTCCTCACAGGCGTATACTCAATGCTCGGCCGCTGCGAACCTCTCGGCTTCACGTACTTCATTTCAGAACTGATGAGCGACAACTGCTTCGGCGGCGGCGACCAGGCCGACCGCTCCTGCAAGGCGATGGACCAGTTCAAGAAATCGAGCGAGGATATGTTCCGCTGGAGCTGGCGCGCCCGCTACATGGGCATATACCGCTCCAACTTCCTCATGGAGCAGCTCCCTGCTATAGCATGGGACTCGCAGGAGCAGCGCGACAAGATTGAGGGCGAGGCTCGTCTCCTCCGCGCCTTCTTCTACTTCGACCTCTCTATCATGTTCGGCGAAGTGCCTCTGGTAACCACCCCCGAGGCCGTGAACATCCCTAAGTCTCCCGCCGACGAGACCTACGCGTTCATCGCATCAGACCTCCTCGCTGCCATTGAGAAGATACCCGCTGTCGACGTTCCCTCCATGCCCCGCAGCGAGAACGGCCGCATGACACGCTGGGCCGCCGAAGCACTCCTGGCCCGCGTATGGCTCTTCTACACCGGATACTACAACAAAGACTCTCTGCCCACAGCCGACGGCGGCGCCGTCACACGCAAACAGGTGCAGGACTACGTGGCCGACTGCATCGCAAACAGCGGGCACGACCTTCTCTCCGACTTCCGCAACCTCTGGCCTTACAGCCACGTACAGGACTATAAATACACCTCCGAGAACGGTCTCGACTGGGCCGGAGACGGAAACATAGAAGAAGTGCTCGCCATTAAATACTCAACCCTCGGCACTTGGGATGTGGTACAGCAGAAGTGCAATCAGATATGCCTTTACTACGGCGTGCGCGGCCAGAGCAACTACGCATACACCTTCCCCTTCGGCCAGGGCTGGGGCTTCGGCCCTGTCAATCCCAAGCTGTGGGAAGACTGGGACGACGCCGACATCCGCAAAAAAGGCTCTATCATAGACTGCACCGACAAGAGCGAGATGCGTCTCTTCCTCAAAGGCGGAGGCAATGCGAGCGAAGAAACCTTCTACGTAAACAAGAAACACTGCCCTATCAACGTATACACCGACCAGACCAAGCAGAACGTAGTAAACTACAGCGTGCCCCTCTACGGCATGACCGAGACTAACTTCCAGCTCAACAACACCCAGGATATCATCCTCATACGCTTCTCCGACGTTCTCCTCATGGGTGCTGAGCTGGGATGCCCCGACGCGCAGGCATACTTCGACCGCGTGCGCAACCGCGCAGGTCTGCCTTCGCGCCCCGCGACACTCGATAACATCAAGGAAGAGCGCCGCTTCGAGCTGGCTTTCGAAGGCGTGCGATACTACGACCTCCTCCGCTGGCACGACGAACGTCTCATAACCGAGAACCAGACCGACATACAGGTATACGACCGCAAGGTGCCCCGCAAGAAAAGCATCACCTTCCGACCCGAAACCGGAGGCTTCCTCTCCATTCCCCTCACCGAAATACAGCTCTCCGAGGGTGTGCTCACACAGAACCCCGGCTGGGAAGGAAGCGACAACTATCTCGAATAATGTTTTTAGGAATAAGGTTAATAGGTTAATTAAAATGTCAACATTCAGCCGACGAGGCTTTCTGAAGACCGCTGCTCTTCTCGCTGCCGCCACGGCCGTACCCTCGGTGATGGCCCGCGGCCGCGGGAAAGATGCACGCGCACTGAAGTTGAAAGACCGAAAAATTCCCGTAATAGACACATACGATGTAATAGTGGCCGGTGGCGGCCCCGCAGGATGCGCCGCGGCGGCAGCTGCCGCCGCGGAAGGCTCGCGCGTGCTCCTTATCGAAGCATCGGGCGCCCTCGGCGGCCTCGGAACTTCAGGAATGGTACCCGCGTGGTGCCCTTTTACCGACGGGGAGAAAATCATATACCGGGGACTCGCCGAGAAAGTGTTCAGGCAGGCAAAAAAAGGCGTTCCACATGAGCCGGACGACAAATACGACTGGGTGACTATCAACCCCGAATACCTCATCGGTGTGTACGACAGGCTCGTTACCGGTGCCGGTGCCGACATCCTCTTCTTCGCCCGCGTGGCGGCCGTTGAAATGGCTTCCGACGACACCGTCGACGCTATCATCGTGGCCGACAAGTCGGGTCTAACGGCCTACCGCCCCCGCGTGATTGTCGACGCCACCGGCGACGGCGATATATGCGCATGGGCAGGCGCTCGCTACCTCAAGGGCGATGCCGACGGTGTGCTGCAGAAGAGCACGCTCTGCTTCTCCGTGGCAAACGTAAACACCCAGGCATACCTCACAGGCCCCGAACTGCACACGAGCCACAACCCCGACAGCGCCTCGGCTCAGGCCGCCCGCACAGGCCGCTATCCTCTCCTCGACACTCACTGCTGCCACAACCTTGTAGGCCCGGGCGTGGTGCAGTTCAATGCAAACCACATCGAAATAAAAGACACTACCGACCCCGCACAACTTTCCGAGGCAATGCTTTCAGGCCGTCGTACAGCCGAACAGCACCTCGAAATGCTCAGGGAGTTCAGGCCCGACGCTTTCCGCGACGCTTTCGTGGTAAAGACTGCCGTAATACCAGGCATACGCGACAGCCGGCGCATAATCGGCGACTACCTTTTCACCGGCGACGACTGGCGCGCCCGCAAGTCGTTCGACGACGAGATAGGCCGAAACTGTTACTTCATCGACATTCATAAGACCGGCGTGCCGCACGTACACTACAACAGAGGCGAGAGCCACGGCATACCGTACCGCTGCCTCACTCCCGCAGGGCTGCGAAACGTAATCTCCGCAGGTCGCTGCATATCTGCCGACGACGAGGCCTACGGCTCGCTGCGCGTGATGCCTCCATGCCTCGTGACAGGCGAAGCCGCAGGTGTGGCCGCGCGCATAGCGTCCCTCTCGGCCACACCCGACAGCCACGCCGTAGATGTATCCGAACTCCGCACACGCCTCCGCGAGCGCGGACAATACTTCCTTTGACCGACATTTTTCCAACGAAGATGATATTTACACGAAAAACTCTATACACAGCCGTGCTTGCCTGCGCAGCCCTCGCGGCTACTGCCCAGGCTCCCGCACCCTACCTCGACGAGTCGCTTCCCGCCGATGTGCGCATAGAGGACGCCATAGGGCGCATGACTCTCGACGAGAAAATAGCCATGATACACGCCCAGTCGAAATTCAGCACCCCGGGATGCCCTCGGCTCGGTATTCCCGAGATATGGATGAGCGACGGCCCCCACGGTGTAAGGGTGGAATTTACATGGGACGACTGGATGTGGGCCGGCTGGACCAACGACTCGTGCACGGCTATGCCGGCACTTACATGCCTCGCCGCTACATTCAACCCCGACCTCGCCGAACGCTACGGCGAGGTGGTGGGCAGCGAAGCCCGCTTCAGGAAGAAAGACATCATACTCGGCCCGGGCGTAAACATATACCGCACGCCTCTTAGCGGCCGCAACTTCGAATACATGGGCGAAGACCCGCACCTCGCATCGACAATGGTTGTGCCCTACATCAAGGGGCTGCAGTCCAACGGCGTCGCCGCATGCCTCAAGCACTATGTGCTCAACAATCAGGAGCACGACCGCGACCGCGTGAACGTGGTGGTGGACGAGCGCGCGCTCAACGAGCTGTATCTCCCCGCCTTCAAGGCCGGCGTGACTCGCGGCAAGGTATGGGCCGTAATGGGTTCATACAACAAATACCGCGGCACCTACTGCTCGCACAACGATACCCTCGTAAACGACATCCTCAAGAAGCAGTGGGGCTTCGACGGCGTTTTCATCACAGACTGGGGCTCGGCACACGACACCCGAGAGGCGGCTCTCAACGGTCTCGACATCGAAATGGGTTCGTGGACTAACGGCCTTACCTGGGGTGAAAGCAACGCATACGACAACTACTATATGGCACGCCCCCTGCGCAACCTTATCGCAGCCGGAGAGCTTGACGAAAAACTCGTAGATGACAAAGTGCGCCGCATACTCCGCCTATGCCTCCGCACCAACATGAACCGCAACCGCCCCTGGGGCGCCATGCACACCGACTCACACCTAGCCGCAGCTCGCGAGGTGGCTCGCGAGGGCATAGTGCTTCTCAAGAACGACAAAGACTTCCTTCCCCTGAAGTCCGGCGGGAAGATTGCAGTAATCGGCGAGAACGCCGTGAAGGTGCTCAGCATTGGAGGAGGCAGCTCCGAGCTGAAGCCCAAAACCGAAATATCGCCCCTGCAGGGCATCCGCGACCGCTTCGGCGACGAAAACGTACTCTTCTCGCTCGGCTACGCCTCGGGCGCCCCCGACTACTCGCGCGAGCTGCCCTCGCCCTACGACGCCGACTCGCTCCGCGAGGCTGCAATCGCCACCGCACGTATGGCCGATGCGGTGCTCTTCGTGGGCGGCCTGAACAAAAATTTCAGTCAGGACTGCGAAGGCGATGACCGCACTTCCTTCTCTCTTCCCTTCGGGCAGGATGCACTCATTGCCGACCTCCTGGCCGTAAATCCGCGTATGGCAGTGGTGATAGTTAGCGGCAACGCCGTGGATATGCCCTGGCAAGCAAAAGTGCCGGCCATTATTCAGAGCTGGTATCTCGGCAGCATGGGAGGCGCGGCCCTCGCCGACATTGTTTCGGGCGACGTAAACCCCTCGGGCAAGCTGCCCTTCTCCATTCCCGCACGCCTCGAAGACTGCGCCGCACACGCCTTCGGCGAGCGGGCATACCCCGGCGTGAACGGCAACGTGCACTACGACGAGGGACTGCTCGTAGGCTACCGCTGGCACGACACTCGCCGAATAGCAGCCCGCTATCCCTTCGGTCACGGCCTCAGTTACACCACATTCGGCTACTCGGCTCCGCGCCTCGACCGCAAGGTGTATATGCCCTCCGACACCATTACCGTTTCGCTCACGCTCTCCAACAAAGGCAGCCGCGAAGGTTCCGAGACGGTGCAGTTCTATACCTCGCAGAAGAAACCGCGCCTGCCACGCCCCGCAAAAGAGCTGAAATCATTCTGCAAGACACGGCTCAAGGCCGGCGAAAGCCGAGTGATAGAAGTGCGCATACCCGTGGCCGACCTAGCCTATTACGACGACTCCCTGCGGCGCTGGGTGCTCGATGAAGACGAATTTACTATTCATGTAGGTGCCTCGAGCGCAGACATCCGCGGCAAAGTAAGCTTCCGCGTGGCTCCGGGCATGGCATTAAACACAGATATACAATGAATACCTTTGCCAAGATAATATTAGGGGCGGCAGCTATTGCCTCCGCCGCCCCGTGCTTTGCCGACGACACCGACGACAGCGGTAAGCGACTCTCCTTCCTCCTCACTGGCGCATCATTCGCCATTCCCGAGAATGGCTGGTTCGAAATGGCATGCGAGGATATGGGCGCCGAAGCCATTAACAAGGCGGTGAGCGGCGAAGCCATATATCACACCGCACGCCGCATGCACGCCGGCACCTTCTATACCACCGAGGAACTCGACCGCACCGACGTGCTGGTGCTCGGGCACGTGCACAACCAGAATGTGGCAAACGAGCAGTGGCTCAAGGAGAACTGGGAAGACTACACTTCCATAGCCACCACCACCGACTATGCCGTGACATACGACTATGTAATCAAGCGTTACATAGCCGACTGCCGCGCACTAAAAGACAATCCCGACTCGCGGTACTACGGCACGCCCGACGGCAAGCCCGCCAGGATAATGTTCTGCACTCACTGGCACGACTCGCGCACTACCTATAACCCCGCCGTACGCAAGCTCGCCGAGCGCTGGGGCTTCCCGCTGGTGAAATTCGACGAAAACATCGGCTTCTCGCGCCTCGACGCCGCCGCAGGCGAAACACAGCCCAGCATAGCCTACGCTCACGACTCCGAGACTATCGGCGGCGTGAAATACGGCTGGCATCCCCTCCGCGGCAGCAACAGCTACATACAGCGCCGCATGGCACAGATTTTCGTGGCGGCGGCCACCGACTACCTCGGCCTCGACATACCCTTCGACTACACCCTCGCGCCCTGCTCGCCACTGGTGTGCACAGGCGAGACCGCACGTATGATGCTCACCTTCCGCGGAGGTCACTATCCCTTCGCCATGGAAAACGATGAAGTGACGGCTTCGCCATACTTCATGGAAATGCCCGACGTGCAGTCCGACACCGAGTTCGCCGTTGCAGGCATAACCGACAAAGACGGCACGGCTGCCGCTTCCGGAAGCACTTCCGCCTCTATCCTTGTAGCCGACGAGACTATTCCCTGCAGCTACGACAGCTTCGTGCATCAGGCCGAGCAGAGCAAAGGCCATGCCGACGCTCAGACTCTCGACCTTAAGAACGGCGACGGCTGGAGCCGACGCATATACATCACTTTCCCTATCGAAGACATCCCCGCCGATGCCGAGCGCGTAGGCGTGCGCCTGTACTTTGAGAGCGTGGTGCCCGGCAAGCTCGGCAGCGAGAACCGTCCGCTCGACGGCATAGAGCTTCTTGAGCTGGGCGGAAACACCTCGACCTACTCGGCCAACCTCACATGGGACAACCACCACTCGCACGTGTTCGAGCCGGTGGCCACCACCATTCTCACCCAGAACATGCTCAACTCGTATGTGGGCTGGGACGTGACCGACTTCGTAAAAGCCAAGGCCGCCGAGGGCGCCACAAAAGTCACCTTCCGCGTCACAACACCCTATCAGTGGCGTGCGCTGAGTCGCTTCACCTCGTCGGAGTCGACCGCCAATCCCGGCAAAGGCCCGCAGATGCTCGTGGCGCTGCGCCGCGACACTTCCGGCACTTCCCCCGCCGCTTCCCTCACTTCCCTCACGCTGTCGGTGAGCGGCGACACGCTCCTTAACCCCGCCCTCGGCACCGTAAGCATATTCTCGGCACAGGGCGCCACACTGCTGCGCACTTCCGCCGCCTCTATCGACCTGTCGGCACTTCCCGCAGGCCTCTACATAGCCGCAGCTGAAGGAGCATCGGTAAAATTCATACGCTGACACTCATGCACACCGTCCTTCGAACCCTCACCACCGCCATACTCGCCGCCGGGGCGCTCGCGTCAGCCGCCACAGAGTCCGTACTCATAGAGGCCGAAGCCTTCGGCACACACGGCGGCTGGACTCCCGACGCACAGTTTGTCGATGAAATGGGTTCGCCCTACCTCCTAGCCCACGGACTCGGCACTCCCGTAGCCGATGCCGTGGCAGAGGTGAAGCTCCCGGCCCCCGGAAAGTATCACATATATGTGCGCACGAGCAACTGGACTGCGCCGTGGCACAGCGGCCCCGGCCCGGGAGCCTTCCGCGTGGCAGTCGACGGCACTCCGCTTCCCACAGTACTCGGCACCTCGGGCGAAGGCTGGCAGTGGCAGTATGCGGGCGAGACCTATGCCGCCGACACCGGTATCACGCTCGCGCTGCAGGACATGACAGGCTTCGACGGACGCTGCGACGCGCTTTATCTCACCACCGACCGAAACGATATCCCGCCATCGGGTGGCCCCGCACTCGCCGACTTCCGCCACGGAATTTCAGGAAGTATGGAGCCTGAAGACGCCGGCCGCTACGACCTTGTAGTGGTAGGCGGCGGCATCGCAGGAATGAGCGCGGCAGTTGCCGCCGCAAGGCTCGGATGCTCCGTGGCTCTGCTGCAAAACAGGCCTGTGCTCGGAGGCAACAACAGCTCGGAGGTTCGCGTACACCTCGGGGGAGCACTCGACGTAGGCCCCTATCCGCGCCTCGGAGCTATGCAGAAAGAGTTCGGCCCGACCATCGAAGGAAACGCACAGGACGCCGCCAACTACGAAGACGACCGCAAAACGGCATGGGTACTGGCGGAGCAGAATGTGAGTCTCTTCCTCAACATGCACGTCGACAAGGTGCACACCGACCAGACAGGAGCAATAAGCGCCGTGGGAGCCGTCGACAACACGACAGGACGCCGCTACACCTTCAGCGCACCTCTCTTCGCCGACTGCACCGGCGACGGCACCGTAGGCTACCTCGCAGGAGCGCATTACCTGATAGGCCGCGAGAGCCGCCTCGACTTCGGCGAACCCTCCGCACCCTACACAGCCGACTCCATGACAATGGGAGCCTCGGTACAGTGGCGCAGCATACAGCTCCCCGAAGGCGAGAAAGCATCATTCCCCGAATTTAACTACGGCCTCGTATTCTCCGAAACTACATGCCACCGCACTCCCGTGGGCGAATGGACGTGGGAGACAGGCATGTACAGCGACCAGCTGCACGACTTCGAGCGCGTGCGCGACTACGGTATGCTCGTAGCATACTCCAACTGGAGCTACCTCGTAAACCGCCTCGGCATGTTCGCCGACCGCCGCCTCGACTGGGTGGCACACGTGGGCGGCAAACGCGAGTCACGACGACTGCTGGGCGACTACATCCTCAAAGAAGACGACCTTGTGAAACGCGTGCACCACGAAGACGGCACCTTCGCCGCATCGTGGAGCATAGACCTCCACTTCCCCGACCCGGTGAACGCGGCACACTTCCCCGACGGCCCCTTCATAGCCTCGAACAGCCACGTATTCATCCACCCCTACGCCGTGCCCTACCGCTGCCTCTACTCGCGCAACGTACCCAACCTCTTCATGGCCGGGCGCGACATAAGCTGCACGCACGTGGCTCTCGGCACTGTGCGCGTGATGCGCACCACCGGCATGATGGGCGAGGTCGTAGGCATGGCTGCCGCACTGTGCCGCCTCCACGGAGCCACGCCCCGCGACATCTACCACAGCCACCTGCCCGAGCTTAAAGAACTTATGAAAGAGGGAGTGGCACGCGGCCCTATGCCCTACAGCCAGAAGTACAACGAAGGCACACATCTTTAAAATTTTAAAATCATACCCGAATACGTATTATCGATTACGTATTCGAGCCGCGAGGCGCAGTCATTAGAGCATGACTGCCATGAAAAACCAGGTCGCCGGGCAAGCCGCAAAGGCTCCTGCCAAGAAAAAGCCCGGACTATTTCCGCGAGTGGTGATAGCCATAGCTCTCGGCGCTCTTTTAGGGCTTATTATGCCCGAGTTCCTGCTGCGCGGACTCAAGACATTCAATCTGCTTTTCGCACAGCTGCTCAAGTTTGTTGTGCCCCTGCTGGTACTTGGGCTTGTCACACCCGCCATAGCACAGCTTGGCCGAGGAGCCGGCAAGATGCTGCTCACAATAGTGACACTATCGTATCTGTCGACCGTGTGTGCGGGCTTCTTCGCCTATGAATGTGCCTCGTCGCTTCTGCCACATTACCTCCATGCTGGCGAGATAGACGCCGCCCGCTCGGCCGAAACCTCCATAGAACCATATTTCAGGCTGTCAATCCCGCCGGTATGCGACATACTCACGGCTCTGGTGCTGTCGTTTATGACAGGTATAGGCATAATCTTCACCAAGGCCGACATTATCAAAAAAGGCTTCGACCAGTTCGGCGAAATCATAAAACTCACCATAGAGCGCGCCGTGATACCTCTGCTGCCCGTGTATATCTTCACCATGATATGCGATATGAGCGCGGGCGGAAGTCTCGGGCTTATTATGGGCACGGGCGTCAAAGTAATCCTCACCGGCATAGGCATCTCCATTGCCTACCTCTTCATACAGTACATCATAGCCGGCGCCGTGTCGGGCCGCAATCCGGCCCGTTGCCTGTGGAACATGCTCCCGGCCTATCTCACGGGCTTCTCGGTGTGCTCGTCGTCGGTGGTGATACCCGTCACACTCGCCGGGACACTACGCAACGGCGTGCGCAAAGACATCGCCGAATTTGCCGTGCCGCTGTGCTCCACCGTGCACATGTGCGGTAGCACTATCAAGCTCGCCACCACAGCAGTGGCCGTGATGTATATCTGCGGCATCGAACCTGACTTCGCCCTATTCGCAAACTTCGTACTGCTGCAGGGTATATCCTCGGTAGCGGCACCGGGTGTCATGGGTGGCGTGCTCATGGCATCGGTAGGCCTGCTGGAAACGGTACTCGGCTTCTCGCCCGAGCAGAGCGCACTGCTCATGACCATATACCTGGCCCTCGACGGCTACGGCCCCGCCTGCAATGTGACAGGCGACGCCGCAATAGCTCTCGTCATCGACCGCTTCTTCGGACGTAAAACAAAATCGGAAGAAATAAGCCCCACACCCTTACAAAATGAAATTGCTTAGACTGCTTCCCCTCGCACTTCCGGCACTCTTCCCTTCGGGAAGCGCGGCCGTAGAAAAACCTAACTTCGTAATAATCAACCTCGACGATTCGGGATACGGCGATTTCTCGTGCAACGGCGCCCGCGGCTACCGCACTCCGGCCATCGACAGTCTGGCGGCGCACGGCATGCGCTTCACCAATTTCCTGGCGGCACAGCCTGTGAGCGGAGCCTCGCGGGCTGGGCTGCTCACAGGCTGCTACCCAAACCGCATAGGCCTCTCGGGCGCGCCCGGCCACCACGACATCCGCGGCATTGCCGATTCGGAAGTGACCTTGGCCGAGATGCTGCGAGACGCCGGCTACCGAACCGCCGTATTCGGCAAATGGCATCTCGGAGACGCTATCCGCTACCTGCCTCTGCAAAACGGCTTCGATGAATTTTACGGGCTGCCATACTCCAACGATATGTGGCCCTTCCACCCTCAGAAACCCTACCCCGACCTACCCACTATCGAGGGCAACAGTATTGTAGGCTTCAACACCGACCAGTCGCGACTCACGACCGACTACACCGAGCGCGCCGTGAGCTTCATGCGCGCCAATGCCGGGCGCCCCTTCCTGCTTTATGTGGCACACTCCATGCCGCATGTGCCCCTTGCCGTATCTGACAGGTTCAAAGGCAAAAGCGACGCAGGGCTGTACGGCGACGTGATGATGGAACTGGACTGGAGTGTTGGCGAAATCGCATCGGCCGCCGCGGCCCTCGGCATCTCGGATAATACATACATCATAATAATGTCGGACAACGGCCCGTGGCTGCGCTACGGCAACCATGCCGGCTCTACCGGCGGCTTGCGCGAGGCCAAGCAAGCCACCTTCGAAGGCGGCAGCCGCGTGCCTTGTATAGTATATTGCCCGGCCAAAGTTCCGGCGGCGGTGTGCAGCAGGCTGGCGTCCAACATCGACATCTTCCCCACTCTCGCCGAGCTTGCCGACGCTCCTCTGCCGATGCACGACATCGACGGTGTGAGCATAGTGCCATTGCTCGAAAATCCCGACACCGAGTCGCCACGGCGCTTCTTCACGTACTATTACCGAAAGAACGACCTCGAGGCCGTGACCGACGGCCGCTTCAAGCTCATCTTCCCGCACACCTACAACTCCAACGAGGGCTGCCTGCAGGGACGCGACGGGCAGCCCGGCGACATCCGCGAAGGGCGTGTCGAGACAACCGAACTCTACGACCTGCGCACCGACCCCGGCGAACGCTACAACATAGCCGGCAGCCGCCCCTATGAGCAGGCCGCACTCGAAGCCGAGGCCGAGCGTATGCGTGCCATTCTCGGCGACGACCTCACAGGACGGAAAGGCTCAGGCCGACGCCTTCCGGTGGTATCTAAAGAGTCGCTCACCTACCCCGAAAAACGATAGGCTCCCAAAAACACGATTTTTCGCGAGACAGACTTTTTTGGGCCGTTTCAGCTTTTTTTCTCGTTTTCGAGAGCTTCAATAAAAGCGTAAATATTCGACGACGGATTTGCAGGCCACTGCAATTTCTTCACGCGCGTTATCGCCTCATCGCAATGAGACATAGGATAGTCGAATTGCTCACTCCATGATTATGATGCGCGCCCAAACCAAGCACAAGCGAATATAATTTGTATCAGACTATTCGTTCTTGTCAACAACGAATATTTGTTTTGCAATTTCTTTCACAGCATCAATAGTATCATCTTTTGCATTTATTGCCTTTGCGAACACAAGCAACCCATCCACAAACTGTCTGATTGTAATTGTTTTAAGGTCGACAATTCTCAACTTGGCATAATTAAGTATTGATATAAGACAACAATAATGTCCGTCTCTCCCGATAGTTTTTAACGTAAGGAATACTGCATCCTTATCATATACAACATTCTTGCCATATATGAACATACTTGAACTAAGGTGTGCGGCTCTAAATTTATCTATCGCATGAACAACATCCTGTTCGTTAAAATCTTTATCCTTGACCTCAATTGCATTAACAAGGTTGTTGTCTTTGTCATAAACGTCAATATCACCGACTTCTTTAGAAGACGAACCGCTTTGATTTACCTTATGAGCCTCAACTCTATAATCTTTACCGAGGTACATTTGTTCAAGTTGAGCTATGACCAACGGACAAATCTCACCTTCAAATGATTGTTCAGTGATTTTATAGATGTAGTCAAGTACCAACTGTGCAAACTCACTGACATCAATAAGGGCATCACCTACCGAATATTTGGCTATATAGTTTTCGTGATTAGTTATCAAAACCGACATCGCATGTTTTAGATAACGGTAGGCACTCTTACTGTCGGAAATATTAGAAAGAATCTCAATTAAGTCTGATAAAGTTTGGTAATCCTTTCCTCTTCGTACTGCATTATCCAAAGAAAGCATTACAAAACGTGCCGGCTTATTCAAAAATGGCTCATTAGAATTTCCGAGGCATCCTTGTAGTTTCATTGTTTCAAATGGAACTACAACATTATGGCATAAAGAACGTGCATCATATTTGCCTTCCAATCCGTCTCCTTTTTGTAAACTCAAGGCATTGACAGACTCATTAGAAGCCTTGGCGAGCAATCCCGTAACAAGTATATAACGATATGTCTTATGAGAGCCTCTAAGGACACTAGTAATCAATTCTGCAATTGAATCGTTATACTCCTTTGCTTCAACCCAAGCACGTTCAAGTATTAATGACGCGGTTTTGAAATCAATATTAGGCATATCAAGAGAATAATCCCGAATATAGGATTGGCATTTTAGATTTTAACACATCAATAACCATTGAGCATACCGCCCTTGCAAGATTGCATGGAACGGCATTGCCAATTTGTGTATATTGAGCACATTGACTCCCACAAAATTCATATTCCAACGGAAAGGTCTGCAAAACCCTCGCTTCATCAATTGTCAGGCGTCGCATTTTTGAAGGCACGGTCTCTGTTTTAGCAATCTCAGGATTTGACATAACCCTTTCGTGATAATCCTCTACCCAAGGTCGCTCGTTATCGTATAATGCGGACTCGTCAATTATTGGCGTTTTATTACCGCCCATCGACGCAGGAAGAGTTGCACTATATCCGTCAAGTTTAAGTGGGCGTCCCAATCCGTTGAAAAGCATTCCGGCATATGGAGATTTACGCATGACAGGATTAGGAGTGAGAGTGATACGGGCATTACATACCGAAGTGTTATTCCCCTCTCCGGCCCGGTCAAGTACTGATAACGCCTCACGTACAGTTTGTGATTTTTGTCTATAAGGGCTTATCATCGTCAACAAATCAGGACTGGCAAAAGATTTACCAATAAACCCAACAAAGAATACTCTTTCTCTAGCTTGGGGAACATCGAAATCAGACGCGTTCAACACCATAAAATTAACGGAATATCCGAGCTGTATGAATTTCTCCATCAAAGCAGTTCTTATCGAACTCCAACGTTCGAGAACTCCCAACGCTTTGACATTCTCCATTATAAATGCTTTCGGTCTCACTGTTTCGATGACCCTGGCATAACTCCAAATAAGCTTGCTACGCTCATCGTTTTCATCCATTTTCCCTGCCACAGAAAAGCCCTGACACGGTGGCCCTCCTATTACTAAATCTACTTTACCGCGGTAATTCTCCAACGAAGGAATAAAATCGTTTATATCCCCATAATGGATATGTTCGCCAATATTTTTCTTATACGATGCAACCGCCTCTTTTTTCATATCGTTAGCCCAGATGATTTTGGCTCCTGCATAAATTGCACCTATATCCAAACCACCGGCCCCCGAGAAAAGTGATATTGTCGTAATAGTATTTGAGGCTAAAGCTTCTTTTATTCTTTGCATCCTAAAAGCAAGAACACTCTTCATAGGCTGACCGGCGACCATACCGTTTGCAACTATGAAAGAGTGTCTAAAAATATAGTGATTGTATTGATTACACTTGGGAGGTCTTTGTCAGCGCATATTGCGATATAATGCAAAGTTACAAAAAATTCTTTAATTTAGGCACATTTCTGACATGAGAAAATATAAGTGAAGTTATATCGCTCAAGTTTGAATTTTTTTCTTGTGTAATTGAAGTCCCTGCCGACGGTTTTTAATGAAAAATCTGTAAAAATTGTATAAGGAGTCTTACGTAATCCGGCGTCGGCGTCGCGTCTATTAGGCAAACACCATGAAAAACACATGACAAGCGACGACATAAAAAGCTGGTTCGACGGTGAGTTCTCACCCGAAAAGCAGGCAGTAATGGAGCAGTGGTTTATAGAGCACTTCGACAGCCCCGTGCTCGACAAGGCTCTTGAAGAGATACTGCAACGCTGCGACAAGGCCGACCGCGAACACACCTTGCGCGCCTTCGACGATGCCTGCCACCGACTGGGCCTCACCCCTCCCCGCCGACGCTCTTTCGGCAGCACTGTCACGGCGATGCTCACAGCAGCCGCGGCTCTTGTAGCGGGTGTAGTTATGGGCATATCGTTCGCCCTCGGCTTAGGGAATTCACATCCCTCTCCACAGTGGGTGGAGGTATATGCCCGTGCGGGCGAAAACCGCACTGTGGAGCTCCCCGACTCTTCGGTTCTGCGGCTCAGCCCCGCCAGCGTACTCATCTACGACGCTGCCGGATATGCCGACTGCCGCAATGTGTATATCTACGGTGGCGCATACGCCGAAGTGACATCCGACCCGACGCACCCGTTCGCCATACGCAGCGACAACGCTACCGTAACCGTGCTCGGCACGCGCTTCGACATATGCAACTATGCCGACGACAGCGAAATGGAAGTGATGCTCTACGAAGGTGCCGTGAAGGTGGAGTCGACATTCGCCGGACACTGCGACTCGACAAGCCTCACACCTGGCGAAGCAGTGAAGTACGACAAGCGCACCGGCACTCGGAGCATTATCGACATTCATGGTCTCGACGGACACCCCACAAGCGATTTCCTTTTCATCGACAGGCCGCTCTCCGACATCGTAAACGAGCTTGAACGCCATTTCGACATAAATATCGTGATAGAGAACGCCGAACTCGGCCAAAAGAAATTCTACGCGATATTCGCCAACAACGAGAGTCTCGACGAGATACTCGACGGGCTGAACTGGGCCGGCTCTATGGATATACGGCGCTTCGACAAGCACACAATAGCTATCCGCTGAAAAGAACCCTACATCACGAAACTATAAACCAACCATAATCATATCATGCAACTCAATTCCCTCCGCCGGTGCATTTGCGCCATGATGCTCACGGGCCTGTGTATGCTATGGCCCGCCATAGCTTCGGCCGACGGCATCGACTTCCACATCAAGGACGCCACCGTACGCGAAGCGGTGCTGCGACTGCAGCGCCTGCACGACTTCTCAATCATAGTAGAGAGCGACAAGGTGGATATGGAACGAAAAGTGAGCGTAGCGCTCTCCGACGTACCCGTAGAGAAAGTCATCGGCACAATCTTCTCCGGCCAGAACGTGACCTGCAAGGTCGACGGAAAGCGCATCATTGTCAGTAATGGCCGACAAAACAACACGTCCTCGTCCAAAGCAGCCACGCCGGCGCGTACGCTGAAAGGCTCTGTAACAGGAGGCTCCGACAGCGAGCCGCTCATCGGCGTAAGCATCAAGAACCTCGACAACGGTCGCGCCGTTACTACCGACATCGACGGCAACTTCGCCATAGAGGCCGCCCCGGGGCAGCGCATACAGTTCTCGTATGTGGGCTTCGAGCCGACCTCGCGCAAAGTGCCTGCGACAGGCTCGCTGGACGTGACCATGACCGAGAGCCGGCAGGCCCTCAACGATGTTGTGGTAGTGGGCTTCGGCAGCCAGAAGAAGGTGAACCTCACCGGCGCTGTAGGCGTTATCGACAGCGACGAAATCAACGGGCGCCCCGTGGTATCGGCTGCGCAGGCACTCCAGGGCCTCGACCCCTCGATGAACATAGGCATCAACTCGGGCAAGGCCGACTCGGGCTACAGCATAGACATCCGCGGAGCATCGTCGCTCAACGGGGGCGCCCCCCTCATTCTGGTCGACGGCATAGAAATGGAGCTGAGCCGCGTGAACCCCAACGACATAGAGTCGGTATCTATACTCAAAGATGCCGCGGCGGCAGCCGTCTACGGCGCAAAGGCCTCGGCCGGCGTAGTGCTCGTAACCACAAAAAGCGGCGGCAAGCAGCGCGTAAAGGTGTCGTACAACGGGCGCTTCGGCATCCTGCGCAACACCACAAGCACCGACTACATCACCACCGGCTACGACTGGGCACAGACTATCAACAAATTCTGGTACTACTCTAACACGGGCCAGGGGCAGGACTACTTCAAATACACCGAAGAAGACTACGAGCAGCTTTACCAGCGCCGCTTCGACAAGACCGAGCACCCCGACCGCCCCTGGGTGGTGACCTCTGAAGACGGCTCCTACCGCTACTACGGCAACTTCGACTGGTACGACTACATATACAAGCGCACACGCTACCAACAGGAGCACAACGTATCGGTAAACGGCGGCAACGACAAGGCCAAGTATTACATATCGGGCCGCTACTACGGTACCGAAGGCGTCATGAAAATACACAACGACCCTTTCGACAGCTTCAACATGCGCGCCAAAATCGACCTCGACATCACCAAGTGGCTCCGCTTCCGCACAAACGTGGGCTACCTCCACACCAAGATGTGGTGGCCCGGCATGAAGAACCAGCAGACCACCTTCTCCAACGCCGCAATGGGAGGCTCGCCCGTGTTCGTGCCCCGCAACCCCGACGGCACCATAGTGCACCTCACCAACGTGGTAAACCAGGGCGCAACATTGCTCGGCGGCATGAACCTCATGCTCACCTACGACAAGACCTCGAACCAGGAAGTCGTCGACGAGGCCACTATCAAGAATACCCTCGAGATAGACCTCTGCAAAGGCCTTACCGTGCACCTGAGCCACGCATACCGCTATTCGCACACCTTCGCCCAATACCGCTACAACAACGCTCCGTACTCATCGAAAGAAGGTGTAATATCGTGGGAAACGACATCCAAGTTCCGAAACGAGCTGATAGAGAGCAACTACACGCTCTACAAGCATAACTTCGAGGCATACGCCGACTATATCCGCTCGTGGAGCGGAGGCCACAACTTCAAGGCAATGGCCGGCGTACAGTACGACACCCGCTACTATCGCAAGAACGAGGTGGGCGTAGAGGGCAACCTGTCGGAAGACCTCAACGACTTCAACCTCTCCACCGGCGACTCGTACGCCGTGAGCGGAGGGCAGTCGCGCTACAAGACCCTCGGCATATTCGCCCGCCTGAACTACGACTACGACGGCAAGTACCTTGTCGAAATATCGGGACGCGCCGACGGCTCTTCGCGCTTCTGGAAGAAAAACCGCTGGGGCTACTTCCCCTCCGGCTCTTTAGGCTGGCGCATGAGTCAGGAAAAATTCTGGGAGCCGGTGCGCAAATGGTGGAACAACGCCAAAGTACGCTTCTCTGTGGGCAGCCTCGGCAACCAGCAGGTATCCGACTACCTCTTCATAGAAGAAATAAACACGGGCCTCACAAACGGCAATTTCACTTTCAACGGCTCCGATGACCTCCTGTACGCCCGTGAAGACGCCCCCGTATCGGGCGACCTCACATGGGAGACCGTCACCACCTACGACTGGGGCGTAGACCTCGCCTTCCTCAACAACCGCCTCAACTTCACCGGCGACTACTACATCCGCAACACCACCGACATGATGATGCCCGGCGCATCGCTTCCGGGTGTATACGGCGCTGCCGAGCCTCGCACAAACGCCGCCGACATGCGCACCAACGGCTGGGAAATAAGCCTTGCATGGCGCGACAGCTTCTCTCTGCTCGGACGCACTTTCAACTACTCGGTGCACGGCGGCCTGGGCGACTACGTGACCGAAGTGACTCGCTTCGACAACGACACCCGGCTCATATCGCAGCACTATGTGGGCCAGCGCCTCGGCGAAATATGGGGCTACCGCGTGGGCGGACTGTTCCGCACCGACGAGGAAGCCGCCGCTTACGCCAATGAAGTAGACTGCTCGCTGCTCACAAAGCGCATCGACGCCACCTCTACCCGCAAGGGCCTCCACGCCGGCGACATGAAATTCCTCGACATCGACGGCGACAACAAAATCACCACGGGCAAAAACACCGTAGACGACCCCGGCGACCGCACCGTAATAGGCAACTCGCTGCCCCGCTACTCCTACAGCTTCGGAGCCGACTTCAACTGGTACGGCGTAGACTTCGCCATACTCTTCCAGGGCGTCGGCCGCCGCCACTGGTATCCCGGCACCGGCGAGGCAAACCTCTTCTGGGGTCCCTACTGCCGCCCGCACAACACCTTCCTGAGCCAACAGCTCGTAGACCAGATATGGAGCGAAGACAACCCCGACGCATACTTCCCCTTCCCGCGCGGCTACGAGGCATACACCGGCAACCAGTCGCAAGACCGCACGCTCACCGTGGCCAACGACCGCTACCTTCAGAACGTGGCCTACCTGCGCCTCAAAAACATAACCGTAGGCTATACTCTGCCGTGCCTTAAGAAGTACCTCGAGCAAATTCGCATCTACTTCTCGGGCGAGAACCTCGCCTACTGGTCGCCGATGAAGAAGCACAACAAATACATCGACCCCGAAGCAGCCGTATCAGGCTCTTCGTATAAGGACAATTCCGGCGAAGTGTACAACTTCAGCAAGGTATTCACCTTCGGCATCGACATCACTTTCTAACACTATCTCTAACAGCATCAGCACAATGAACCTCTATAAATACCTTACAATAATAGGCGTAGGCCTGGCAGCCGCATCGTGCGACCTCGACGAGATGCCGCAGGACTCTATCAGCCCCGATTCGTTCTTCCGCACCGAGGCCGACCTCGAGCAGTACACCAACCAGTTCTACCTCATGGAGCCGGATGCCGCCTCACTATACGACGAGCCGTCCAACCTCATCGTCGACGGCCTGGCACAGCCGGCCGTACTGGTAGGCCTGAACCGCACCGTTCCCGCCAGCGGCGGAGGCTGGTCGTGGGGCAACCTGCGCCACATCAACTATTACCTGCAGAACTCGCACCGCTGCTCCAACGAGGGCGCCCGCAACTACTACGACGGGGTGGCACTATTCTGGCGCGCATACTTCTACTTCGAGAAGCTTAAGCAGTTCGGCGAAGTGCCCTGGTACGACGAGGTGCTCTCGTCCGACCGGGACGAACTGCTGGCCAAGCCGCGAGACAGCCGCGAGACTGTAATCCGCCACATTATCAGCGACTGCGATGAAGCCGCACGCCTCCTCGAAGTGGAACGCGTGAAGAGCGTGTACAAAATATCGCGCGAGGCGGCACTGTTCCTCAAAGCGCGCGCCTGCCTCTTCGAAGGCACCTTCCGCAAGTACCACTCCGGCCACACCTTCAACCCCGACGGACTTCCCTACAAAGAGCTGCTCGACATAGCCGCCGACGCCGCCGGAAAAGTAATGTCGTCGCCCAAGTACAAGCTCTCGAAAACCGGTAATACGCCCTACTACTCTCTATTCGCGTCGCAGAACGCCGTGACAGAAGAGACTATCCTCGCCCGCTGCTACGGCGGCAACTTCACCCACAACTCCGACGCCTACGCCCTTGTCACATCCAAAGGACAGGCCGGATACACAAAAGCCCTCGCCTTCTCCTACCTCATGGCCGACGGCTCTCGCTTTACCGACCGCCCGGGCTACGAGACCATGACATTCACCGAAGAGTGTGCCGGACGCGACCCGCGCATGGCTCAGACCATCGCCACGCAGGGCGCCATATATGCCGACGGCTCATCCGCCACATTCAATTTCGCCACGACAATCACCGGTTACCCCATGCTGAAATTCGTTGCCGGCCCCTCGTACACCAACGCATCCACCGTCGACATGCCTCTCTACCGCCTCGCCGAAGCATACCTCAACTATGCCGAAGCCAAGGCCGAGGCGGGCACCCTCAAACAGGAAGACCTCGACATCTCGGTCAACCTCCTTCGCAACCGCGCAGGCATGCCCGACCTTATCCTTAAAGACGCCAACGCCGCTCCCGACCCCTTCCTCACATCCGAGCTTTACGGATATGTCAACGTAGACCGCGGCCCCGACATGGGCGTCATCCTCGAGATACGACGTGAGCGCGCCATAGAGCTGGTAAACGAGGGCCTGCGATACTCCGACCTGTGCCGCTGGCGCGAAGGACGACTGCTGTCGCAGCCGTTCTACGGCCCCTACGTACCCGGCGAGGGGCGCTACGACATGGACGGCGATGGCAAAATCGACTTCTGCGTGTACATCAACCGCCGAAACCCGTCGCCGGGCGTAACGCCGCTAAAAATAGGCGAGGAAATATTCCTCTCCGAGGGCGACAAGGGGTACATCGTGGCTCACAACCACCTCGAACGTAAATTCAACGAAGAACGCGACTACCTCTACCCCATTCCCACCAACGAACGCACTCTCACCGGCGGCGCTCTCACTCAGAACCCCGGCTGGAACGACGGACTGAAACTCTAAACCGGACATGACTCATAAGAACTTTTTTATTAAGGTAATAGGATTTGTGGTGGCGGTCATGACATCGGTCATGGCCCCGGCGGAAACCCTCCCCGTGCCCACGCACCCTGGCAATCCCTTGGTGCTGGGCAACAAGAGGGTGACGCTCATCACTCCCACTCTCTTCCGCCTGGAGTACGCACGCGAAGGCCGCTTCCTCGACCTCCCCACCATGTTCGCCGCAAACCGCGACTCGATGATGCAGTCGGGCTACTCGATAGAAGCCCTCGACGGTGGCCGTCGCTACAAAATCGACACAGGCAAGGTGCGCATCATTCTCGACAACGACAACCTCCCCTTCGGCCAGATAAACACCGAAATACACCTCAGCCGCATGGGCAGGGAACAGAAAATATCGGCACGTAACCTCCATTCAAAAAAGCGTAACCTCAACCTCGGCGGCAGCATCGCCACTCTCGACGCCGTACACGGCGAGGTGCCCCTCGACGACGGACTCTTGAGCGAGGACGGCTGGTACTTCCTCATCGACACCGGCACGGAAGTGCTCCGCGACGGCTGGTTCGCGCAGCGCGACCCCTCGCATGTACAAGACCAGTACTGCTTTGTGTACGGCGACGACTTCCACGCTCCCTTCAGCGACCTCGGCGTGATATCGGGCCGCGTACCCATGACCCGCAAGTATGTGCACGGCATCTGGTACTCGCGCTGGTACCCGTACACCTCGGGCTATGTCGATACCCTCGTGGCCGAGTACCGCCGCGAAGGCTTCCCCCTCGACAACGTGGTCATGGATATGGACTGGCACAAGGTAGAAGGCGTAGCCACAGGCATAGGCCACAACTTCACCAAAGGCTGGACAGGATACTCATGGAACCGCAAGCTGATACCCGACCCCAAGGCCCTTATCGACCGCCTGCACGCCGACAGCATCACCGTGAGCGTGAACGAGCATCCGCACGACGGCATACGCCCCCACGAAGACTGCTACGCCGACTTCATGCACGACATGGGCTACAACCCCGCCGACAGCATATCGCTACTCTTCGACGCATCCTCGCCCAAGTATATCGACCGCTTCCTGCACCACACGCGCAAGGAAAACAGCGAACTGGGGGTTGATTTCTACTGGCTCGACTGGCAGCAGGACTACCTGTACCCCTATGTGCCCGGCACGAACATGCGCCATGTGAAGTGGCTCAACAGGCTCTTCTACCAAGACCTCGAGCGCGACAACACCCGCGGCATAAGCTATAGCCGCTGGGGCGGCTGGGGCGACCACCGCTACCCTATCAACTTCTCGGGCGACGCCACCGGCAATTGGGACGTGCTTGCCTTCGAGGTAAAACTGTCGCAGACAGGCGGCAACGGCGGATGCTACTTCTGGGTACACGACACCGGCGGCTTCCACGGCATATACGACCCCGAGCTGCACACCCGCTGGAGCCAGTTCGGAGCACTGTCGGCAGCGCTCCGCGTACACGCCTCAAGAGGCAAAGGACTCGACCGGCGCCCGTGGCTATGGGGCGACCTCGCCACCGAAGGCATGCACGCAGCCTACACCTTCCGCTCGCAGGCCATGCCCTATATCTACAGCTGTGTGAGGCGCACACACGAGACCATGCTGCCGCTCAACCGCTGCATGTTCGTGGACTATCCCACCGACACGGACGCCTACAACCGCTACGGCCAGTATCTCTTCGGCGACATCCTGCTCGCCGCACCTCTTGTCACTCCCGGCAAGGGCGAGCGCAAGATAGCCTCCACCGAGGTATGGTTCCCGGCCGACGCCGACTGGTACGACTACTTCACCGACGAGCCATACTGCGCCGGCACCACAGCCACCGTATCGAAAGACCTCGCCTCCTTCCCTCTCTTCGTGAAAGGCGGCCACGTACTTCCACTGCAGCCCTTCAGCCACCGCCCCGCCTCGGTAGCGCTCTCCAATCTCATCCTGCGCGTGTATCCCGGCAAGGACGGCGACTCCAACACCTTCACGCTCTATGAAGACGACGGCATATCGCTCGACTACCGCGAGGGCCGTTTCGCCAAGACCGCGCTCACCTACTCGCAGCAGGACGGCAAAGCCACCGTGGCGGTCGCCCCGACCGCTGGCGAATACGAGGGCCAGCTCACCAGCCGCGCATACACCCTCGAGCTGTGCGGCTACGCCACGGTATCGGATGTGCGCGTCGACGGCCGTAAGGCCAAAGCAGTGCTCCGCGACGGCCGCTACTGCGTCGACATCCCCGCGCGCTCTATCCGCAAGGGTCTCTCCGTAAGTTTCAGCTACACGCTGCCGACCATACCGCGCCGCCTTGAGGTGGGCACAACCTACAGCGTGTTCGGGGGCTTCGACGGCCTCACTGCCGAAGCGCTCCGCAAGGCCAAAGCCGAAGGCATAGACCACATCGAAGTATCGCTCACAGGACTCGTCAACGGCGACTCGCCGCTTGCGCCCAATGTGTTGGCCGAGCGCTTCGCACAGCTGAAAGCCTCGGCCGACAGCGCCGGTGTGAATATATGGTCTATCCACATGCCCTACGGCCCTGACTGCGACCCCTCGCACACCGACGAGACCATACGCTCGGCTTCCGAAGCCGCCTACCGCTCGTATATCGATGCGGCAAGCGTACTCAAACCCGAAATCATACTCTTCCACCCGAGCTGGCGCCTCGGCCTAAACGAGCGCCCGCAACGCATCGACGCACTGGTGCGCACCCTCACGGCTCTCAACCCCGACGTCAAAGCCATAGGCGCAAGCATGGTGGTGGAGAACCTGCTGGGCCCGCAACTGCTGCGCAAGCCGGGCGTGGAGCGGCCGCTGGGCCGTACCGTAGAGGAGATGACGGCTATCATGGACGCCCTTCCCGCCGACATATACGCCGCCGTCGACATGAACCACATCGCACACCCCGAGCTGCTCATCGACGCCCTCGGCTCCCGCATAAAGAGCGTGCACATAGCCGACGGCAACGGGCAGGCCGAGTGCCACGCTCTGCCCGGACGCGGAGAAAACGACTGGGACGCGATTCTCGCAGCCCTTGACCGCGCCGGATACAACGGCCCTTTCCTTTACGAAATCAAAAGCTCCGAGGCAGCATCATTCCGTGAGCTAAAACAGAACTACGATAACCTGCACAGGCACTGCTCGCACTCAGCTTATCGCAAAATCAGAAACAAATGACCTATTTCAAAAACCCTAAACAACAAAAATCATGAAAAAACATCTTACCTCTCTTGTGTGCATGGCAATGCCGGCCATGCTCATGGCCGCGAACTACTATGTGGTACCCGGCCTGAAAGCCTCAGGCAAAGACGGCTCCTCGTGGGAGAACGCCCTCACCATGTACGACATCTTCGCCAACGACGCCCTCTACAAGAAGAACGAGACGAAAAGCAAATACAAGCACGGCGACGTATTCTTCCTCGCCGGCGGCACATACATCAACTCGCTCTTAGGCGGCAATACCGGCGGCGATGACGTGCGCATCTGCCACGGCTACACCTTTGTAGGCGGCTGCGACCCCTCCAAGGGCGAGGTTACGGAATGGCCCTCATATCCATCGGCCACTCCCACCATATTCTCGGGCGACCTCAACGAGAACGGCATAGCCGACGAAGGCGACATGTGCAACCTCATCTGCGTGCGCTCTGGCAGTCTCGACGGCATGGATATAAGCCACCCCGAAAACCCCGAACCCGCCACCACTTTCATCGGCATCGACTTCACCAACTCCTACTCGCCCGTAGGCACAAAAGATGCCGCAGGTGCCGTGCACTGCACCCAGGGACGCATAGCGCTTCAATACTGCAATATCTACGGTAACGTCAGCGAAGGCGAAGGCTCGGGCGACGGCATCGCCGCCGGCATAGGCATACGCGGAGGCCGATACCACATCATGGACTGCAACATCTACGGCAATAAGGCAATCCAGACAGGCGCAGGCCTCCGCGTCACGAGCCGCGACAAGAGCATAGGCCGAGGTATAGTGGAGCGCTGCTATTTCGGCGACAATGAAGTGAGCGGCAAATACGGCGGCGCAATCTCCTACTCAGCCGGCGACAGCCACTGGCTCATCAACACCACCATCGTAGGCAACAAGGCCCAGGCCGAAGGCGCAGGCGTGGCTCTAAACGGCAGTGTCTTCGACGGCACCAACAAGGCAGGTGCTGTCGACGAGCGTCCGCTCCGCATCATCAACTGCACCATCGCGGGCAACGTCTGCACCGCCGACCCCGCAGACCTCTACAAGGAAGGCTCCAATCCCGGCTCGTGGCTCGGCTCGCAGATACGTCTGGCCGCCGACCCCGCTGTCGAAATCTGCAACTCCATCATAGTTGGCGCTGAAGACGACGGCACCATCGCCAAGGCAGCCATCGTGCTCAAGGACGACGAGAAAGTACCCGACAAGGCCTACCTCAACTCCTATGGCGGCAGCATCCTCGGCACCTTCGCCACAACCATGGCAGCCCCCACTATCCGCATAAGCTGGCTCGCCGACAACATGGACGAGGCCAATCCCTACACCTACGCCAAGGTATTCGGCACGGCCGTGCCCGACTTCAACGGAGGCTTCACCAAGACACTCATCCCCCGCAAGGAAATTCTCGACGAAATCGGCACCTATCCGCTCTACGGCTTTGAAATCAAGGACTTCGTCGACGGCCTCGTAAACGCCGGCCACAAGCTCCCCTACGACATTACTATCGACGCCGACCAGACCGGCGAGAAACGCGACATGACAGAAACGGGTGAGACCGCTCCCGGTGCCTATGACTACTTCATCGCACACGGTTCGTCGGGCATCGCCGACATTGCCGCCGGCGCAGCCGAAGGCATCGTGCCCGCAGGCCGCCTCGCATGGAAGACCGCCGATGGCCGCAATGCCGCCTTCGCGGTCTACAACATGGCCGGCTCCCTCGTCAAGGCAGTAACGGCAGCATCTGTCGACATCAGCGACCTCGACCGCGGTATCTACGTCATCACCGACGGCACCAACACTGTAAAAGCAATCCGATAATCCTGCGTGGCCGGGGACTGTGCGCACTGTACCCGGGTCATAGACCCGAGACCGGTCGGTCGCCTGTCCCCGGCCCCGTAATACCACTCATTATCAATCCCTCTCATGAAAAGAATATCGCTCACACTCTCAGCCCTCGCCCTGGCCTGCGCGGCACAGGCCGCCTCGCTGAACGTCGGATGCTTCAACATCCGTTTCCAGACTGCCTCCGACCAGGGCGACCTCGACTGGAACAACCGCAAGGAATATGTGGCACGCACCATCACCGAATATGGCTACGACATCGTAGGCATCAACGAGATGCGCGTGGCGCAGCAGCTACCCGACATGAAAGCGATGCTTCCGGGCTACACATTCTCAGGCTGGGGAAGCGAGTCGGCCACCGACCCCTACACCGGCACTTTCTATGCGGTGCTGTTCCGCACCGACCTCTTCGACCTGCTCGACGAAGGGCACTTCTTCCTCTCGAAAGACACATCCCGGCCCAAGACATGCTGGGACTGCAGCACCAACAAGCGCCTCACCGTATGGTCCAAGCTCCGCGTCAGGGAGACGGGCGAAATCCTTTTCTACTTCCTCACCCACCTCGACCACTCGGGCAGCGACGCCCGAAACGAGGGCGCACGCATTAACCTCGAGAAAATCCGCGAGATTGCCGGCCACTACCCCGCCATCATCACCGGCGACCACAATTCATCGGCCATACGCTATCCCTTCTACGACCTCTTCACCGCATACATGGACGATGCCCGAAAGGTATCGGCCACGCCATTCCCCTGGACCAAGGACGGCACTCTCTGCAAATGGGACCCCGAGAACAAAGACACCACTCGCCTCGACTACATATGGGTACAGGGCGCTTCGGTAAACACCTACATCCACATCAACGAGACTTTCGGCCGCGGCGTCACCCCCTCCGACCACTTTCCCATCATGGCCAACATCACTCTGGAGGCCTATAATCCCGACCATAAATTCTATGTCTCCGCCACCGCAGGCAAGGGCGGCGACGGCTCAGCCTCAAGCCCCTTCGGCTCGCTGCGCGAAGCCGTGGAGCGCACAGGCCGCGGCGACACCGTCTACGTGGCCGCAGGCGACTACTCGGCCACCGACGCCGGCCTCGACATACCCCACAGTCTCACCATACTGGGCGGCTACGACAGCAGCTTCAACCAGGTCGAAGGCCTCTCGCGCATCGACGGCAAGGGCAACGTACCACACGTGATGACGGTGCAGAAAGGCGCCGCGCTCGAGCTGAGCGACTTTGAGATTGCCGGCGGCAAGGCCGACGGCTCTGCTTCGGCAAGTACAGGTGCAGGCATAGCCGCGCTCGGCGCGCGCCTCGACCTGCGCAACGTCACCGTCCGCGACAACTACGCCAAGGGCAACGGCGCCGGCGTATATGCCGCAGGACAGCTCCTGTGCACCGGCTGCCGCTTCGAACGCAACACCTCCGACGGATATGGCGGCGGCTTCTACACCCACTACTCCGGCGATAAGCTGTGGTGGCGCTTCTGCATCAGCGGATGCCACTTCGCCGACAACGAGGCCGCACAAGGCTCGGCGGCATTCATAGGCGGCTTCTCAAAGGCTTTCGTTGGCCACAACACTTTCTCGGGCAACAAAGCACGCCAAAACGGCACCTTAGCCCTCGCAGGCGCCACATACGAGTCTCACACCTCATTGGTAAACAATACTTTCTACGGCAACACCGTCACGGCTACACCGGGCGCAATCAATGCCGTCAAGGGCGGCTCGGCGGTCTTCGCCAAACTCCTCTCCTCCTCATCTGTATGCTTCATGGGCAATACCATCGTAGGCAACAGCTCTGTTTGCGGCGACGCCTCTTCGGTGCCCGATGATTTCAGAGGCGGCGCGGTCAACATCTTCAGTGGCACGGCCACCTTCTACGGCAACATCATAGGTGGCAACACCACAAACGCCGCCGACGGCATCGCCGACATAGTCACCGACGGCTCGAAAGTAACCACCCGCTACAACGCCTACGCCTTCACCGGCGACATCGACTTCCAGCCCAATCCCACCGACATCACCGCATCGAGCCGCGAGGCAGCCCTCCAGGGCCTCGCCGCCGTCTACGGCGCCACCGTGGCCGACGGACGCATACTCGCCCCGCTTGCCGACGAGGGCTACACCTTCCCCGTGCTCCCTATGGTTTCCAATACCTACTGCGGCAGCACGCTCGGCAGCATGCCCTTCGCCATCTTCAGCGAAAGCTACACCAACATCGACGTAGACGGCAACGCTGACTTCTCCGACCGTCTCGAATACGACCAGCGCGGCATCAAACGCCACACCGACGGCACTTCGTCGCTCGGCGCCTACGAGTACGGCGAGCGCGCCGTCACCTCCACGCCCTACGTGCTTGGCACCTACAACGTGCGCATAGCCACCGACACCGAGCCGGGCAAGGCCTGGAACGACCGCAAGGAGTATGTGGCACGCACCGTCACCGACGCCGACTTCGACGTCGTGGGCCTCACCGAAGTGCTCGACGGCACACAGCGCACCGACCTCGAAGCTCTGCTGCCGGCCTACGCTTCCGAGTTCCACCTCGTCTACTCGGGCGGCGGCAAAAATCAGATGAACGGCGTGATGTGGCGCGCCGACCGCTTCGAGGCGCTCGACAGAGGCATGTTCTACCTCTCGCCCGACGTCACCTCATCGTCCATCAAGTTCCCCGGCGCCAGCCAGTCGCGCGCTACTGTGTGGGTCAAGCTGCGCGACACCTCTTCCGACGAGGTATTCTACTTCTTCTGCTGCCACCTCAACCGCCACGAGCACGCCGTGGCTCAGAAAGAGGGCTGCCGCGTGATAGCGCAGCAGATACGCTCCATAGCCGGCGACGTGCCCTGCGTGTTCGTGGGCGACCTCAACTCACTGCCAGGCGAGCCGCAGGTGGCCGGCATGCTCGGCACGGTCATGGACTGCGCCCAGGATATAGCGCGCATACAGCCGCAGGAACCGCTCATCACTCTCAACTTCTGGTCCGATGACCCGGCCAACAAATACCAGTTCGACTACGCATACGTGCGCGACTTCGACGTAGAGTCGTGCCGCACCGTAAACGAGACTTATGGCCGCGACCTCACCCCGAGCGACCACATCCCCTTCAGCATCACCTGCTCCATAAAGGATGCCGCTTCGCGTAAGCGCTCCGACATCTTCGTCGCCGAATGCAGCGCAGCAGGCGGCGACGGCTCCGTAGGCAAGCCCTTCGCCTCTCTGGCCGAGGCGCTCGACGCCGCTCCCAAAGGCGCCGAGCTGCACCTTGCCGCAGGCAACTACACCGTGCCGGCAGGCGGCTGCGTGCTGCATAAATCGCTCACCATACGCGGCGGCTACGATGCCTCCTTCTCGGCTGCCACGGGCCGCTCGATAATCGCAGGCGACGGCACTGCCCGACTTTTTGAGTTTACCGGCTCCAACTGGCTCGTGATGAGCGGATGCGACCTCACCGGCGGTGCAACCGACGGCGACGGCGGGGCCATCCTCGCACACGGCGGCATGCTCGACCTTGCCGACTGCACATTCCGAGGCAACACGGCACGTGCCGGCGCTGCCATAGCCACCGGCGCCGATATGCGCCTGGAGCGCTGCGGCTTCGCATCCAACACCGCGGCTGCCGACGGCGCCGCCATAATGTCGGCCGGCGGCGACCGCACATTCATCAGCGCATGCTCCTTCAGCGGCAACAGCGGCACATCGGCCATCGCCTTCGCCTCCACGGCCTCGGGCTCTCTGGCCACGATGGTGAACACCACCGTATGCGGCAACACCGGCGGCATACGCTCCTCGCTGCCCGACAACGGGCGCCTCAACATAGTCAACTGCACCGTAGCTCGCAACGAGGCCGCCGCAGCCATCGAGGCCACCGGAGGCGCCCTCAACCTCCACAACAATATCATAGTGGCCAACAGCGCCCTCGACGCCTCCAACACAGGCACGGGCAAGACAACCTCGGCATACAACGTCTACACCTCGGCCTCCGACATATCATTTGCCGCAGCCAAGGGCGACATCACCGCCACGACCCACGCCGCAGGCTTTGATGCCGCCGCAGCCATGCTCGGCGACCTCACTGAGGCGGGCACCACCTGCTGCCTTCCGCTAATCTCGCCCGTGTTCGACGGCAATGCCGTAAACGCCCTACCCTACCGAGAACTCAACGAGTATGCCATCACCACCGACCTCGACGGCGACTTCCGCACCACCACCTTCACCTATCTTCTCACCGACCAGCTCGGCACGGAGCGCCCCGCCGACGGCACCGCTACCCGCGGCGCCTGTGAGTACTCCGCCACCGGCGCGGCCGACATCCCCGCAGCTCCCGCCGAGCTACTTGAAGACTGCCGCATAGTCGACCTGGCCGGCCGCACCATAGCCGTCCTCGGCACGGTAAGCCGCACCGAGGCTATGGCATACTCCGGCCTGCAGCCCGGCATATACATACTGTGCTGGCGCGGCGGAGCGGCAAAAATCAGATATTGAAGAAAACCGTCAGAAAGAACAGGAAGGGAGACAGCCGCGAGCGCAAATCGCGCAGCGCAAGCTCAATGTGCTTCTCCACTGTGCGTACCGACAGGCCGGTGCGTCCGGCTATCTCCTTTGCTGTCATATACTCGAAACGGCTCATGCGGAATATGTCGCGGCGCCGCGGAGGCAGCTCCTCGATGGCATCATCAAGAGCCTTCTGCAACTCGGCCTGACGGAAAGCCTCCTCTATACCGGCATCGGCTATGTCAGGCAGGTTCTGGGCGCTAAGGCGCTCCGCGAGGCGCGTACGCTTAGAGCGGAAGTAATTCAGCACCTCGTACTTCACAAGCACATAAATATATACATACAGCGACTCGTCTTCCTTCAGGGTAGCCCGGCGCAGCCACACCTTCATCATCACATTCTGAACCACATCCTCGGCAACCCACTCATCTTTCACCAGACCGAGTGCAAGGCCGTAAAATCGCGGATAATAGCGCATAAACATCTGCTCGAAAGCCTTGATGCTTCCGTTGCAAATGCCCCTTGTCAGGGAGCGGTCAGTGTCAGAATGATGTTTCATAGACAGTTTTTCACGGGTATGACGGTTGCAAATTCTATATTAGACGCTATTGAGCCCCAAAAGTACGTAATAAACAATCATACTGCAAATGAAAATAAAAATCGTATCAGCACTCCTCCTGGCGGCAGCCGCGCACACCGCGCAGGCAAGCTCTTTAGTCACCGACTCGGCAGCGAGCGGCCACACGGCAGGCATCGCCGTCATGTCGTTCAACATCCGCTTCAACAATCCCCTCGACACCCTCGACACCGCGTGGGAGGCACGCCGCGAGAGTTGCGCCCGCCTCATACGCCTCACCGGGCCTGACGTGGTAGGCATACAGGAGCCTCGCGAAATTCAGAAAGAATACCTCATGCAGATGCTCCCCGAGTACGCAAGCCACACCATAGCACCCTCCGACACCCTCCCGGAGAAACACACCGGACACGGACTGCTGCTATACCGCAAAGACCGCTACGACCTACTCGACAGGGGCTTCTTCTGGCTCAGCGCCACGCCATGCCGACAGTCGCAGCCCTGGGACTCTACCGACCGCCACTACCGCGTGGCTATATGGGTGCACCTGCGCGACCGCGATAGTGGAAAAGACTTCTTCGCACTCACCACACACTTCCCCTACAAGAAAGCGCCCGTCGACACCGAAGTGAGAGCACGGTGCGCGGCACTAATCGTAGAGCGCATGAAAGAGACAGCAGGCCCCGACGCCACAATATTCATAACCGGCGACATGAATGCAAGCCCCGTGGCAGGAGAACCCGATGCCCCCGGCTCGCGCAGCCTCGCGCCATTCTTCGACTGGATGAAAGCGGCTCGCGACACCTCAGTGCTCACCGACGACCTCTCAAGCTTCAACGGCTTCGGGCGCGTAGCTCCGGGCACAAAAGGCAAAATCCTCGACCACATATTCTACCGCAACGCACGCCCCCTCGTATTCACCACTCTCGACAAGCCAGACTTCGGCGTACGCTGGAACTCCGACCACTTCCCCATACTCACCACCTTCACATACTGATAAAGAAAAGCCCGGCCTTAACTCTTCTGATTTTTTCCAAAAAGGAAAAAATCAGAAGACAAGTTCCACGTTGTCAACCCAGAAAGTGGCGCCGGGCGTGCCGGTATACGGCTCGCCGCTCCCCGACGAGAACATCACCATAAGATGCGTAGGTGTGGCCTCGGCACTATCCCAGCCCACCTCGCGCACAGGCACCATTTTGCCTTTGGAGTTTGCCGCGTAATAGCTCTTCTTCTCGGGAATTAGGCCCATAGAAACGGTGTAGCCCTTCTCGCCGGAGATGTCGCCGTAGCGAACGGCAAGGCAATGGTCGTTGACCCACGTCTTGGTGGAGCGTCCGAGCAGCTCGCGGCCTGTACCAACACGCTTGGCGTATATGTTGCCGTCGGCATCCTCCCAGCGGCGTTGCAGATATATGAATACCTCTGCCCTGTCGCTCCCGGCAATGGTTCGCTTCTTGCCGAAACCGCTCGAATACACCATATTGCCGGCAGGAATAGAGAGCTTATAGTCGTAGCGGAGAGCTTTCGGGCGCTTGGTGTAGGGAATACCCATTTCCATTTTGGAGTAAGGGTTGGAGGTCGACTTCACCGGCTCCAGCATACGGCCCAAAAATACCGTGCCTGCCACAAGCACATCGATATCGACAATACCAAGGGCCTTGCAGTTCTCCATCATCGTGGTAAGGCGCGCACAGCGATTTCCGCCGGAGCGCACGTCGGGGAACACGGCATTACTCACTTTAGTTATGCCGCACACCTTGGCCATAACGTTCGACGAAGCCCAGGGTGAGCCTCCGGCATTGGTATAGGCCTTGTCGCCGTCGACAGTAGTGTTTGGGCCAATAGCATAGCACTGCTTCTCATTGCCGCCGAGTACGCGGCTCTCCTTGATATTGCGCGTTACCCACGAGTTGAAGTCGCCGTAGGGCAGCATCTCCACCTTCTGAGCCACAGCCACGGGCATCAGCAGCATTAATGCGAGAATATATATCAGAGTCCTTTTCATCGATTGTACCTTTTTAGAGGAAGTTATAAAACTAATACAGCGGAGCTTATAAAAGATGAACACCCCGAAAGTGCCGCAGGTTCACAGGCCCATTCCTTATTTCTCAACAATTTAACATATAGCCGCTTGCCATATCGGAAATAATATGTAACTTTGCCAAACTCAATAACCCGTTAGAGAACCAAAGGTTCGTTACATGAAAAAGACATTCATTCTCGCCTTGATGGCATTTATGCTGGTGACGCTTGCTGCGCCGCTCGCATCAGCCCAGTCTAACCGCAAAGTGCAGGTTGCAGGCATAGCCTTCTACAACTGGGAAAACCTCTTCGACACTATCCCCAACAACCCCGAAGGCCGCGACCTTGAGTTCACTCCCCAGGGACCGCGCCAGTGGGACGGCCGCAAATATTGGGAAAAGGTGGGCAACCTCGCATACGCCATTTCGCAGTTTGCCACAAAGACCACACCCATAGGCCCCGCCATTATCGGCGTATCGGAAATTGAGAACCGCTCCGTGATGGAAGACGTGGCAAACCACCCCGACATCCGCAAATGGAACCTACAGGTAGTGCACCACGACAGCCCCGACGCACGCGGCGTCGACGTGGGGCTCCTGTACAACCCACGCTACTTCAAGCTCGAGAACGTGACCAACCACCGCCTCACCGCCGTGCCTTTCCGCACCCGCGACCAGATGTGTGTAGTAGGCTCGCTCCTGGGCCAGCGCATAGCAGTGATAGTAAACCACTGGCCCTCACGCATCGGCGGCCAGCAGAAATCGGAACCCAACCGCATGGCAGCGGCCGCCCTCAGCAAAAGCATTGCCGACTCGCTCTGGAACGTTGACCCCGAAATAGGCGTAATCATAATGGGCGACCTTAACGACGACCCCATGGATAAATCGTGCGCCGAAGTATTAGGTGCCCGCAAAAGCCCCAAAGGGGTCGAGGCTCACGGCTTCTTCAACCCCTTCTGGAGCAAGCTCGACAGCGGCGTCGGTACTCTCGCATACAAAAGCTCGTGGAACCTCTTCGACCAGATTATTCTCTCAGGCAACCTCGTAAACACCGACTCCGACAACCAATGGAAGTTCTTTGAAGCCAAAGTGCTCAACTTCGACTTCCTCAAAGACACAGAAGGAAACCGTCAGGGATACCCCAAACGAACATACTCGGCAGGCTCATACCTCGGCGGATATTCCGACCACTTCCCCACCGAAGTATTCCTCAGGCGATACGTCGGCAAATAAGCCGCAGAAACGATATATTCGGGAGTGGCCGACATTAAAGTCAGAGGCTCTCCCGAGTTTTTATCCCCCCCCGATATTCTTTAACCACCAAAATAAATTTGTATGAAAAAACTTTTACTCACTCTCGCAAGTGCTGTTGCACTCGCTTTCAGCGCCAGTGCCGCTGAGACGACCGTGGTAGACTTCGCCAACGGAACTTCTTTTAAAGGAGCAGAGAACACAACGCAGACTATCGACGGCGTAGAGTTCACCTTCCTGACCGCAAACGCATACATCAGCACCGGCTACAACAATGCCCCCAACTATCTGATGATGAAATACGCCGAACCCCGCGGTGCTTTCCAGTTCTCGCTCCCCTTCGACTGCTCCAAGATTGTAGTCACCACCACCGCCTCGCCTTCCACAAGCGCAGACAACAAAGTGACACTCTATGCTAACGATGTGGCAGTACTCGAGCAGTCAATCAACAAAGCCAACTCCGACTTCACCTTCGACCTCGGCGAAAACACCGCCGCGGGCACTGTCTACAAGTTCGTAGCCACCGGCAAGAAAAACTCGCAGATGGCCAAGCTCACATTCTACCCCGTCACCGACGAACCCTCGCTCTCAATCGACGACAAGCTCCTCAGCTTCGCGACCGGCCTCAATGGCGAGCAGACACTCTCCTTCAAGGTGAACTGCAGCAACATCACCGATGCCATCACCGTAACTTCGAGCAACCCCGCCTTCACTCCCGTGAAAGCATCCGTTACCGCCGATGAAGCAGCCGAAGGCATCGAAATTCTATTCAAGGGCACTTCCACCGAAATCCTCGAAGGCTCCGTTACCGTATCGGCCAACGGTACAAGCGCCGAGATTGATGTAGAAGGTTTTGCCGTAGCTCACGCAGGCACCGAGAGCGACCCCCTCACCGTTTCCGACGTCCTCGCAATGAACAACGCCAATGACGGAACCTTCTATATAAAAGGCACCGTAGGCAAGTTCTGCGCCGCCAACGCCAAAGACGGCATGGTAACCGAGGTTGCCGACGCCACCAAGAACGTCAAGAGCAACATCATCCTCAAGGAAGGCGACAAGATGATTGGCGTTGCACTCCCCGTCGGTGAGACCCGCGACATGCTCAACATCGTCGACAACCCCTCCGTTGCAGGCAAGACTATCGTTATCTCCGGCTCTCTCGAAGCATACTTCAGCGCTCCCGGCGTTAAGAACACACAGTATGTATCAGGCCTCGACGAAAGCGGCATCGACAACATCACAGCCGACAGCAACGCACCCGCCGAGTACTATAACCTCCAGGGCGTACGCGTAGCCAACCCCGAAGCTGGCCTCTACATCCGCCGTCAGGGCAACAACGTTACCAAAGTATACGTGAAATAAATAATACGTAACCGCATTTCCGGCCCGGGCCTGCATCAAGCAAGCCCGGGTTTTTTTATGAAAACCAGGACAACAGGCGGCAAAAAAACATAGCTCCGGCATCCAATTAGCCTACACCAGCCCCTGTCAAAAAATAATTTTATTTTTAATTTCCGCGGGAAAACCGTAATTTTGCACTATCAAAAATTTTTGAACCCATATATGGATTGCAGCACACAGTGCAAAGACGCTTCGGGCGAAAGCCTTAAGGAGCAGATTTTGCGTCTAAAAAAAGATAAACAAGCCATAATCCTGGCACACTACTACGTAGACGGCGACATACAGGATATAGCCGATTTCGTAGGCGACTCACTCGCGCTGGCTCAGAAAGCAGCAGCAGCCTCAGAAGGCGCCCGCATAGTAGTGATGTGCGGAGTAAACTTCATGGGCGAGACCGTAAAGGCCCTATGCCCCGATAAAAAAGTACTCGTGCCCGACACCGCTGCCGGATGCTCTCTCGCCGACAGCTGCCCCGCCGACGACTTCGCCCGCTTCATAGCCGAACACCCCGGCCACACCGTAATATCATACGTAAACACCACCGCCGAGGTAAAGGCTCTCTCCGACGTGCTGGTCACCTCAGGCAACGCCCGCCGCATTGTGGAGAGCTTCCCCGCCGACGCCAAAATAATCTTCGGCCCCGACCGCAACCTCGGAGCCTATCTCAACGCCGTGACAGGCCGCGAAATGGTACTGTGGGACGGTGCGTGCCATGTGCATGAGCGCTTCTCGGCCGAAAGCATAGCGCGCCTCAAGGCCGGGCACCCCGATGCTCCCGTGCTCGTACACCCCGAGTGCAAGCGCCCCGTGGTACTCCTGGCCGACAAGGTTGGCTCCACGGCGGCACTCCTCGACTACGCCCTCGCCAGCGACGCCAAAGAATTCATCGTAGCCACCGAGAGCGGCATACTGCACCAAATGCGCAAGGCCGCCCCGAACAAGACATTCATACCCGCGCCGCCAGCCGACAGCACTTGCGCCTGCAACGACTGCGCATACATGAAGCTCAATACCCTCGCCAAGCTGCGCGACTGCCTCGCCGACGAAGCTCCCGAGGTGTCGCTCGACCCCGAACTAGCACAGAAAGCTCTCCGCCCCATAAACCGCATGCTCGAACTAAGCCGATAAACCCCTCCCGCAATGGAATACAATCATAAAGACATCGAAGGCCGCATACACCGCTACTGGGCCGACAAAGATATATACCGCGTAAGCATCGACAGCTCCCGCCCCAAGTTCTACGTCCTCGACATGTTCCCCTACCCCTCGGGCGCGGGCCTGCATGTGGGTCATCCCTTAGGATATATCGCCAGCGACATATACTCGCGCTACAAACGCCTTCAGGGCTTCAACGTACTCCACCCCATGGGCTTCGACGCCTACGGCCTCCCCGCCGAGCAGTACGCCATACAGACAGGCCAGCACCCCGAGGTGACTACCCGCGAGAACATCGCCCGCTACCGCAGCCAGCTCGACAATATCGGCTTCTCGTTCGACTGGAGCCGACAGATACGCACCTGCGACCCCGAGTTCTACAAGTGGACGCAGTGGGCCTTCCTCAAGATGTTCGGCTCGTACTACGACCGCAAGGCCGACAAAGCCATGCCCATAGAGAAACTCGTGGAGCACTTCGAGCGCCAGGGCACTCAGGGCCTCGACGCTGCCTGCTCGAAAGAGCTGACATTCACCGCCCAAGAGTGGAATGCAGCCGACCGCAAGCGCCGCAGCGACATCCTTATGAACTACCGCATAGCCTACCTCGGCAACACTATGGTGAACTGGTGCCCCAAGCTCGGCACCGTGCTCGCCAACGACGAAGTGAGCGAAGGCCTCTCCGTGCGCGGCGGCCACCCCGTGGAGCAGAAAGAGATGTGGCAGTGGTGCCTCCGTGTATCGGCATACGCAGAGCGTCTCCTCCGCGGCCTCGACACTATCGACTGGTCGGACTCTATCAAGGAGACACAGCGCAACTGGATTGGCCGCTCCGAAGGCGCCGAGATGCGCTTTAAAATCGACGGGCGCGACGACCTCGAACTGGAGATTTTCACCACCCGTGCCGACACCGTCTTCGGTGTGACATTCATGGTGCTCGCACCCGAAAGCAAGTACGTCGACGCCGTAACCACTCCCGACCGCCGCGCCGACGTCGACGCCTACCTCGCTTCTATCCGCAACCGCACCGAGCGCGAGCGTATGATAGACAAGCGCGTGACAGGCGTATTCTCAGGCTCATACGCTATCAACCCCCTCTCGGGGAAGAAAGTGCCCGTGTGGATTAGCGACTACGTGCTCGCCGGCTACGGCACAGGCGCTATCATGGCCGTGCCCGCACATGACAGCCGCGATTACGCCTTCGCCCGCCACTTCGACCTCCCCGTCGTTCCCCTCATCGAAGGCGCCGACGTGAGCGAGGCCTCTTTCGAAGCCAAGGAAGGCCGCATGATTAACTCCGAAGGCCCCTCGCTCAACCTCAACGGCCTCACCGTCAAAGAAGCCATTGCAGCCGCCAAGCGCTACGTCGAAGAAGCAGGCATAGGACGCGTGAAGGTGAACTACCGCCTCCGCGACGCTATCTTCAGCCGCCAGCGCTACTGGGGCGAACCCATACCCGTATGCTATGTCGACGGTATTCCCGAAGCCTACGACGCCCTGCCCCTCGAGCTGCCCGAAATCGACAAATACCTCCCCACCGAGACCGGCGAGCCACCCCTGGGCCGCGCCAAAAACTGGCAGACACCCGAAGGCTATCCCCTCGAGCTCAACACCATGCCCGGCTTCGCAGGCTCGTCGGCATACTACCTCCGCTACATGGACCCGCACAACTCCGAGGCGCTCGTGTCGAAGGAGGCAAACGAATACTGGCGCTCCGTCGACCTCTATGTAGGCGGCTCCGAGCACGCCACCGGCCACCTCATATACAGCCGCTTCTGGAACAAATTCCTCTTCGACCTCGGCGAAGTAGTGGAAGACGAACCCTTCCGCAAGCTCATCAACCAAGGCATGATTCAGGGCCGCAGCAACTTTGTGTACCGCATCAAGGATACCAACACCTTTGTGAGCGCAGGCCTCAAGGATGAGTACGACACCACCCCCATACACGTCGACATCAACATCGTGACAGACGACATCCTCGACACCGAAGCCTTCCGCAGCTGGCGTCCCGAATTTGCCGACGCACAGTTCATACTCGAAGACGGCAAATACGTGTGCGGCAACGCCGTCGAGAAAATGTCCAAGTCGATGTTCAACGTTGTCAACCCCGACGACATGATTGAACGCTACGGCGCCGACACCCTCCGCCTCTACGAGATGTTCCTCGGCCCCGTGGAGCAGAGCAAACCATGGGATACTCACGGCATCGACGGCGTACACCGCTTCGTGCGCAAGCTATGGGCTCTCTATTGGAAAGGCGACACCCTCCTTGTCGACGACTCCGAGCCTACCGCCGAAAACCTCAAGAGCCTGCACAAGCTCATCAGGAAAGTAGGCTCCGACATCGAGACTTTCTCCTTCAATACCTCGGTAGCAGCCTTCATGATATGCGTCAACGAGCTCGCACAGCAGAAATGCCGCTCGCGCGCCGTACTCGAGCAGCTCCTCATTGTGCTCGCCCCCTTCGCGCCCCACGTGGCCGAAGAGCTATGGCACAACGCACTCGGCCACGACACCACCGTGTGCGACGCCGTATGGCCCGATTTCTGCGAGGAATACCTCAAGGAAAGCTCCGTAACTATGGCTGTGTCGTTCAACGGCAAGGCTCGCTTCAACATCACCGTTCCCGCCGACGCCGATGCCGACTCCATACAGCAGACCGCAATGGCCGACCCCGCCGCAGAGAAGTGGCTCGACGGAAAGACAGTGCGCAAGGTAATCGTTGTCCCCGGCAAGATTATCAATATCGTAATCGGCTGACACCGCGCAATAAATAGCCACATTTCACGTTAACAAGTAACGATGAAGCCTATAGTATTCGCAACAAACAACACCCACAAGCTGGCCGAGCTACGACAGATGCTCGGCCAACGCTTCGAGGTGCTCTCGCTCAGCGACATTGACTGCCACGACGACATCCCCGAGACCGGCTCTACCTTCGAGGAAAACGCCCTACTCAAAGCACGCTGGGTAAAAGACCGCTACGGATACGACTGCTTCGCCGACGACTCCGGCCTCGAAGTCGACGCTCTCGGCGGACGCCCCGGCATACACAGCGCGCGATACGCCGGCGAGCACGGCGACAGCGACGCAAACAACGCCCTCCTGCTCCGCGAACTCGAAGGATATACCGACCGCACGGCACGCTTCCGCTGCACTATAGCTCTTCTGGCCGGAGACGACGAGCCTCGCTTCTTCAACGGCACCGTCGAAGGCTCTATCATAGAGCACCCCGACGGCTCTCAAGGCTTCGGATACGACCCACTCTTCCGCCCCGACGGCTGGGACTGCACATTCGCGCAAGCCGCACCCGAACGCAAAAACGCAGTCAGCCACCGCGGAAAAGCGGTTAGCGAACTCGTGAAATATCTCGAAAAACTCTATTGATAATGATAAAGAAACCCCTTCTCCTTCTCATAATCGCATTTCTCGGTATCACCGCGCAAGCTCAGCAGATTAACGGTCGCTGGACTATATTTCCGGTATCATCCGACCGCTTCTCGCAGCTCATCGAGACCCCGCACAAGGTGTACACCCTCGCCGGCAACGCCCTGTCGGCATACAGCCTCGACGACAACGAGAGCATTGTATACAACACCTCGAACGGTCTGTCCGAGAACGGCAAAATCGCAGGCCTGTACTATAACTTCGACCGGAACTACCTCCTTATCGCATACGAGTCGGCAAACATTGACATACTGTACGACAACGGTAAAGTGGTGAATATGCCTGACATCCGCGACGCCGTAATAACCGGCAACCGCTCTATCAACAATGTTGTGTTCAGCGAGGGCAAGATATACGTAGCCACCGGCTTCGGCTTCGTGATTTTCAACGACGACACCCACTCCGTGAAAGAATCGGGCATATTCGACACCAACGTGCTTAACGCCCTCCACATCGCCGACCACCTCGTCATACAGTACTATAAAGGAAACACTCCGTACACTCACTACGCCCCCGACGACGTGCGCCACAGCACTCTCGACAAATTCAAGACAGGGACGCAGATATGGAAAAACGGCAAAATAATACAGCTCGCTCCCGATAAAATCGCATTCCGAAACAACTCCAACGGCATTTCCTGCTGGAAGTTCACCGACATTTCCAAATTCGAATACTCGGGCATCGACACAAAGACCTACAACGTAGCAGCAGAGGCTATTCCCACTGCAGGAGGCCTACTCGCGTACTCCGACGTATACGTATGGTTTATCGACGCCGACGGAACCTCCACATACACTCCCATACCCGCCGCACTCAAAGGAGCCACCTTCCTCGGTGGAAACAGCATAAAAGGAATTTGGGCCGAGCTGGACGGCGAACTCGCCAAATACGACATCTCGGGCGACTCCCCCAAGAAACTGATGACCCTCGACACTCCCGAAGGCACTACTGTAGACATCCCCGTATTCATGCACTGGAACAAGGCCGGTACAAAACTGTACCTGTCCAACCACACCATGAACTCATACTACGAAAACCCAGGAGACAACTGGTACGACGCAAGCTATGTCGACCTGTTTGAAGGCGGCAACTTCTACGACCGTGGCGTAAAAGATGCAAAGCGATACAATAAATACGACGGATTTATGCACAACGCCGCCACTGGTCGTCTAAGCTCAAGCCTCGGCTTTGCCATTGACCCCGAAGACGACGACATCCTATACTTCGCAAGCAACGGTATGGGTGTCTTAATGACAAAAGGAAACGACATAATCGGCATATCAAACAAATACAACAACCCCACTCCCGAATACTGGTGGATGAACCGTACTCTCGACGTAAACATCGACTCCGAGGGCAACTTATGGATGGTAGTCGGATACAATGCCGACCTCAATACCCCTACCATAGGTATTCTTCCCGCAGCCAAGCGCCGCAAACTCGAAGAATGCACGGCCGACGACTGGATTGCTATTACTCACAATAAATTTATCAACAACCCCGAGATTAGTTTCAGCCGCGAGGCCCGCTCGCTGTTCTGCAAGCACTCCAACATGAAGTTCTGGAACATCGGAAATCAGGAAGCCGGCTTTGCAGCTTACGACGACAACGGCACTCCCCTCAACATCAACGACGACAAGTGCGCACACTACCAGTCAGTAACCGACACTGAAGGAAACACTATAAAGCTCAACTTCAGCTACTGCATGGACGAAGACCAAAATGGTGCCGTGTGGTTCGGTTGCGACCGAGGTGTATACTATATCGCCAACCCCAAAGAGGCCGTAAACTCGGCCACGCTGCGTGTAAAGCGTCCCATCGTTCCGCGCAACGACGGCACAAACTTCGGCGACTACCTGCTCGAGTCCGAAAGCGTGTACAGCATCGCCGTGGACCACTCTAACCGCAAATGGCTCGGAACATACTCCTCAGGCGTATACCTCGTAAGCGCCGACGGCACACGCATACTCGCACATTACGACATGCTGAACTCCCCCCTGCCTTCCAACTCCATTTTCGCTATCTCCTGCGACCCCCTCAGCAATAAAGTGTACTTCGGCACTCCCGGCGGCCTCGCCTGCTTCGACAGCGACTCCGCTCCCGCAGCCGACTCTTACTCCGATGTGTACGCATATCCCAACCCCGTACGCCCCGAATACACCGGCTGGATTACAATCACAGGGCTAATGGACGATTCTCTCGTCAAAATCGCCGACATGGCCGGCAACGTATTCTTCTCCGGCCGCTCCGAAGGCGGCATGATTTCTTGGGACGGCTGCGACGCCGCCGGAAACCGCGTGCGCAGCGGTGTATACCTCGTGTTCGCCTCGCAGAACGCTACAGGCAGCAACTCCGGCGTTGTCACTAAAATTATGGTTGTGAACTGATTTAACCCATTCTGCGTTAATCTAATCAAGATGAGCGAAGACTCCGTACTGCGCTACGCCGACGAGCGCGACAAAACCTTTGGTATCGCCGGCATGACGATAACCCTCGTCGCTTGCCGCGACGAAGAACTTCTCGCTGAGATAAGGCTTGATGCCGAACCCGGCGAAACAATGGTTATGACGCACGACTACGGCATGCGCGCAAACCCGCGCATGTCCGCCAAAATAATATGGACTCAGGCCCTCGACGAGCTCCGCACCACCACTTCGATGGCGCTCGGCAACATCGTATGCCGACGCTACGTAATGGCGCGGCGAGGCCTCACGCCTGCCGACACAACTCCTATCCGCGAAGCCGTCCGCAGCGAAGGTCTCACCCACTGCTCGCTCGAGCAGGACGAAGCCGATGCTCTGTTCGAGCGCTGCCTCTCCACCGTAGACCGCATATTCAGGCACAGCACCGTACATCAGGTTGCCGCAGCCTTCGCCGACGAGCTGTCTGCCCGACGCACCATGTCGGCCCGCGAAGCGATAGAGCTACTCTCCTCACTCGGCCTGAGATAAAAAGCATCGCATCCCGATTTTTTTTGACAGCCTTTATCGCGTCGGAGCGCACATACCCCCGGCGCGACTACTTGGAAACTTCTTCAAAAGAATAGCTAACATCATGTCAACAAACACAGTAGACAACAAGCGCAAAGTAACTACCGCGCGCCTCATAGAAATGAAACAACGCGGCGAGAAAATCGCCATGCTCACAGCATACGACTACTCAAGCGCAAAACTCATTGACGAAGCAGGCATCGACGTTATCCTCGTCGGTGACTCGGCGTCAAACGTAATGGCCGGCAACGTAACCACACTCCCCATTACTCTCGACCAGATGATTTACCACGCCAAAAGCGTAATCAAAGGCACCGAGCGCGCGCTCGTTGTATGCGACATGCCATTCGGCACATACCAGGGCAACTCCAAAGAAGCTCTCGCATCGGCTATCCGCATCATGAAGGAAAGCCATGCCGAAGCAGTAAAAATGGAAGGCGGCGCCGAAATTCGCGAATCTATCGAGCGTATTCTCTGCGCAGGCATACCCGTAATGGGACACCTCGGCCTCACACCGCAGTCTATCAACAAGTTCGGCACATACGCCGTACGCGCAAAAGAGGAGCAGGAAGCGCAGAAACTCATTGACGACGCTCACATGCTCGAAGAAATAGGATGCTTCGCCCTCGTTCTCGAAAAAATACCCGCCGCTCTCGCAGCCAGAGTCGCATCCGAAGTTCATATCCCCGTCATAGGCATCGGTGCTGGCGGTGGTGTCGACGGCCAGGTACTCGTAATGCACGACATGCTCGGCATCAACAAAGGCTTCTCGCCCAAGTTCCTCCGTCGCTACGCCGACCTCTCGTCTGTAATCAACGAAGCTGTAGGACACTACATCGACGATGTAAAATCAGGCGACTTCCCCAACGAAAACGAACAATATTAATACCGCACCGAAATTCGGCGGAAAAATGGTAAGGGGCTATAAAATAGCCCCTTACCCACATTATGACGGATGCGCTTCAGCGCGGAATTACTATTTGTCCGACTTTGACGCACATTCTTTGAATTTTTTTTATTAATTTTGCGACATTGCTAAGCCTACAACTGCAATGAGAGTAAAAATACATCACGAAGGCACATCGGTATTGGTAGCCGCACTCGGCATACTGATTGTGGTAAACGCACCCCTTTGGGTGTGGGTACGGCCTTTGGCATGGGCTATCGCAGCCACAGTTGTAAGCGCGGTTATATACCTCCTTCTGGTCAACTTCTTCCGCTCACCGCGCCGCCACTTCACCGGCGACAGGCGCGACGTCGTAGTATCTTCGGCCGACGGCACAGTCGTCGCTCTCGAAGAAACATTCGAAGACGAATACCTGCACTGCCGATGCCTGCAACTGTCGGTATTCATGAGCATATTCAACGTACACGCAAACTGGTTCCCCGTCGACGGTGAAGTAGTCTACGTAAAGCATCATCCCGGGCGCTTCATAGCTGCATACCTCCCCAAGTCAAGCACCGAAAACGAGCGCTCAACTGTCGTCATATGCACTCCGAACGGCCAGAAAATACTCCTGAGGCAGATTGCCGGAGCCATGGCAAGGCGCATCGTCACATACGCACGCCCCGGCGACGAAGCTTCTGTCGAAGACCACATGGGCTTCATTAAACTCGGCTCAAGAGTCGACCTGTACCTCCCTCTCGGCACTGAGCCTTTAGTCAAAATCGGCGACAAGACAACCGGCGGCATCACCGAAGTCGCGCGCCTACATCCGTCTCCTGAAAATGCTTGACCGCATAGTTAAAGCCATTCCCAATACGGTCACATGCCTCAACCTCATATCGGGGTGCGTGGCGATATTCATGTCTTTCAACTTAGACAAGACATTCGGCTCCCTCGACGGCGCCTCTTGGGCCATGATTTCCATAGCGGCAGCAGCCGTATTCGACTTCGCCGACGGTGCGCTCGCACGCCTCCTCAAAGCATTCTCGCCCCTCGGAAAAGACCTCGACTCGCTGTCCGACCTCGTAAGCTTCGGCGTGGCGCCCGCAATGCTCATGCTCAACACCATGCTACAGTTCGGTTTTTACCAGTGGCCTGCCTTTGCAACACTCCTAATTCCAGCCTTCGGTGCTCTCCGCCTCGCCAAGTTCAACAACGACACAGAACAGACATCCGTGTTCCGCGGCCTCCCCATTCCCGCAAACGCAATATTCTGGATTGGAGTCTACGGCTGGATTGACACCTACGGATACCCCGGCTGGATAGTATTATGGGCGCTCATTGCACTCATGTGCGCGGCAATGGTCGGCCGCTTCAAGATGTTCTCTCTCAAGTTCAAGAACTTCGACTTCCACGAAAACTTCATCCGCTACATCATCATCGTGGCCGCAATAGTATTCGTGGCAATATACGGCCTCGCAGGCCTCGCGTGGACTATTATCCTGTACTTCCTCCTCTCCATGCTCCGCCAGAGCCGCATCTGACACACCTCTCCCCCTCCGAACAACTACCACGCCTTGTGCGTTGAACTTCCGGGCCTCGCACCATACCGCAGGCAGCTCAACCCAATATCGTATTATCTACAATGCTATCTATATTATTAATACTCCTCATCGTCTTTATCCTCTGGCCGCTCATACGCAACGCCTGGCGAATATGGTCGCAAATACGCTCCATGCGCCGCTTCATGGCCGACCCGGAAGGCGAGATACGACGACGGGCCGCACGCGCAGGCCATAGCGCGCCGCCTCCGCCACGCGCCCCCAGAAAAAAGAAAATCAACCGCGACGTAGGCGAGTACGTCGACTTCACTGAAGTCGAGCTGTCGGCCGAAGAGCGTACAGCAGCCGAAAACCGCACTGCATCATCACCACGCATAAAAACAGAAGAGCAGATTTCCGACATAAAATGGGTAGACATCAAATGACCGACTCCGCAACCCCGAACATGCAAGAGCTGTACACCTTCCTCGGTGAACTCGCTCAGAACAACAACCGCGTGTGGTTCGCTCAGAACAAGGAACGGTACGACCGGCTGCGCGCCTGGTGGATAGGTCAGCTCCAAATCCTCATTGACAAAATGGCGCTCTTCGACCACTCACTCGCACACGTACAGGCAAAAGACTGCCTCTACCGCATATACCGCGACACTCGATTCTCGCCCGACAAGACACCGTACAAAACATACTTCTCCGCACTCATATCGCCCACAGGCCGTCACTGCGACAGGGCTTGCTACTACTTCCACCAGGGAGCCACGGAGTCGGCCATATACAGCGGAGTATGGTGCCCCGAGCCGAAGATGCTGCGCAAACTCAGAAAAGCAATCGTCGACAACATCGACGAGTTCCGGCAGATAACACAGACGCCCGACATAGAGCGACACTTCCCCGGCTGGTACGGCCCCAAGCTCAAGACAGCACCGAAAGGATACGACCGCAACCACCCCGACATAGACCTACTGCGCCTCACTGAGTTCGGCAAAGAATGTCGGCTGACACCCGACTTCTTCGACAGCCCCGACTGGCAGTCGCGTACAGCTCAACTATACTCCCTCCTCAAACCCATGAACGATTTCCTTAACTACTCTATCGACGAATGACAACTACACCAAACAGAGCCGATGCCTGCGTCATCATCCCGATGTACAACGAATGTGAGAACGCGGCAGCTATCATTGATGCCGTAATGGCCCTCCCGAAGCCATTCGACGTCCTCGTCATCGACGACAACTCGCCCGACGGAACCGCGGAAATCGTAAGAAAAAAAATCGACGGATACCCCGGTAGAATACACCTTATCGAAAGGGCCGGAAAACTCGGCCTCGGCACAGCATACATCACCGGCTTCAAATACTGCCTCGAGAAAGGCTACGAGTTCATCTGCGAGATGGACGCCGACTTCTCTCACAACCCAGCCGACCTCGTTAAGCTCCGTGAGGCCGCGCTTGACGGCAACGCCGACGTGGCAGTCGGCTCACGGTACGTATCGGGCGTAAACGTAGTAAACTGGCCAATGGGACGCATCCTCATGTCGTACTACGCATCCAAGTACGTCCGCCTCGTCACCGGACTCCCCATACACGACACCACCGCCGGATTTGTTTGCTACCGACGCCGTGTACTCGAAGCCTTGCCTCTCGACAGCATCAAATTCAAAGGCTACGCATTCCAGATAGAAATGAAGTTCACCGCCCACAAATACGGCTTCAAAGTCGTGGAAGTGCCTATCATATTCGTGAACCGCGTACTCGGAACAAGCAAGATGAGCTCAGGCATATTCGGAGAAGCCGTATTCGGAGTAATACGACTCAAGTGGAACAGTTTCTTCACCCGATACCCCGACTACTCGCGCCGATGAACCGCACACTCATACACAACGCTCGCATCGTCGACGGCCCCGCGCCACGACTCGGATACATACTCGTCGAAGACACCCGGATAGCGCTTAAGGCATCAGGCCCCGCGCCACAGTCTCTTATCGACAGCACCTCCGAAGCAATCGACGCTCGCGAAGCATTCCTCCTCCCCGGACTCGTCGACACCCACGTACACTTCCGCGAACCCGGACTCGAGCATAAAGGCGACATCCGAACCGAAAGCCTCGCCGCTGCCGCAGGCGGAGTCACACAGGTATTCGACATGCCCAACACCGTACCCGCCACCACCGACCTCAGCGCCCTCGCAGCCAAGACACAGGCAGCACGCGAAAAAGGAGCTTACGTGCGCTACACACCCCTTATGGGCATCGTACCGGGAGGCACCGCACAGCTCGCATCACTCGCGCCAGGAGCGCTCCCCGCGGTAAAACTATTCCTCGGCACATCCACCGGAAACATGCGCAGCCCCGAAGGACGCGAACTCGAAGAGCTGTTCCGCATCTGCGCCGCACTCGCACTCCCCATAATAGTCCATGCCGAAGACAACGCCATAATAGCGCGCAACATGGACGCCGCACTCGCACGCTACGGCACACCCGAAGCAATACCCGTATCGCAGCACCACCACATCCGCAGCCGCGAAGCATGCCTCCGTGCATCAGCCGCTGCCGTAGAACTGGCAGAGCGATTCGGAACGCGCCTCCACCTCGCACACGTCACAACAGCCGACGAAGTACATCAGCTCCTCTGCGAAGGCCCAACCAAAGGCAAACTAATCACTGCCGAGACAACACCACTCTACCTCGACCCCGCGCTCGCCGACGAAAACATGCGCACAGCGCTCCACAAAGTAAATCCCGCCATTAAGACCCCGGCCGACGCGCAGGCACTCCGCGAAGCACTCGCCACCGGCGCTATCGACACCATAGCCACCGACCACGCACCGCACCTCCTGCACGAAAAGACACAGCCTGGCATGAAAGCCGCATCCGGAGCACCGTCAGTGCAGTTTGCCCTGCCACTAATGCTCACCTACCTCGACATGTGGACAATAGTGCGGAAGATGACACTCGGCCCCGCCGACATATTCGGCATAACAGCGTGCCGCCTCAGCCCCGGAGACCCCGCCGACTTGACACTCCTGCGCGAAGTACCCGAATACCGCATCACCGCCGACCTCGTACTGTCGCGATGTGCATGGACACCATTCGAGAACCGCCTCATACACCACCGTGTAGAACGCACATGGGTAGCAGGCACCACAGTCTACGCCGACGGACAACCCTCCGCCACCGTAGCACTCTGAACCGCAAAAAGCAACGGGGAGAGACAAACACCTCCCCCCGCTTAAATTTTATTTCGTATTCCCTGTTAGAAGAGCTTCATATTCGTAGAGTATCCGCTCAATATCTTTTTTCAGCTCTGGAATATGACGAAGAACCAAGCTCCATAAAAATTCGGGCTGCACATTATCGTAAGCGTGTATAATGCGATTACGCGTATCGATAATGGCTCGCGCATTAGGAATTACTATGGACGGGGCTACTTTTTTAATTCTATTTATGGCCTCACCCATAATCTCGACCTTACGTTCTACAACGCATTTACGCATTATATCTTTTTCAAAAAGGTCGTATCTGTTGGGATAGCCCACAAAGCAGCTTTGCATGTCGTTGATTGCATCCAACACGTCCTGTAGATATGTCAGAATTACCTCATTACCCATAAATCAGCTGCTTTGTACGGTTTATATTGGCTATAAAATATTTGTTGCGCAGCCCTTTTTCCTCAATCAAGTCCACTTTGCGGTTGAATAGGACTTCGAGGGCATCACGCAGCCCGAAATAGTTGCTTACATAATCGAACTTCGCATGGTCTATCGGCTCGAAGTCTACCAACAGGTCTACATCGCTGTTATCATTGAACCTGTCGGTAAGAATAGAACCAAAGACCGACAAAGTCTTGACCTTGTACTTGCGGCACAAGGCGAAGATTTGTTGCAAATTCAATTCAATCAACTTCATATACAGTAATATTTACAATCGCAAAGATAACTATTCTTTCTGATATATAAACGTTTCTGCAACAAAAACTCCATTCCAGGGGCGCAATAAAAGATTTCGTATTTTTTTATTTCACGATAGGAAAAGCGCCGGAGGCGCGACCTCTCTACAACCTGTGGGAGAGCCAATTCGCACATCAACAACACGAGACGAGTCGCGGAGCGCGCGAAGTCTCGCACCGCGACAGCAAAGGGCGAAAAAAAGCAGCGGAGAGAGACAAACACCTCCCCCCGCTTAAATTTTATTTCTTATATTTTATTTTCCCTAAGCGCATCCCTTCTGGAAACAAGAATAGGCACAAGATAAATATTCAGCGCCGTCGAGCTAATCAGACCGCCGAGAATTACCAGCGCCATAGGAGCCTGAATTTCATTACCCGGAGCCTGAGCCTTAATCGCCAGAGGAATAAGGGCGAAAGCCGACGTAAGAGCAGTCATGATTATCGGAAGAAGACGGTCGGCCGAACCGCGGGCTATACGCTCGCCAAGCGCCACACCCTCATCTTTCAGCGCGTTATAGCGACTCACAAGAAGCATACCGTTGCGCGTGCTTATACCCATAAGTGAGATAAAGCCTATAATAGCCGGAATATTAAGCTCGCCGCCGCAAGCCGCAAGCATAAACACACCGCCGATAATGGCAAGAGGCATATTCACAAGAATGATAAGCGACTGAGCCGTGCTGCGGAACTCGCCGTAAAGAAGAAGGAATATCACCAGAAGCGCACCCAGCGAAGTCAGCAGAAGCGTGCGCGACGCCGCCTGCGTATTCTCGAACTGACCGCCGTAGACCACCGAGTAGCCCTCGGGGAGCGATACCGACTCCGCCACCCGGCTCCTGATTTCGTCCACAGTACCTACAAGGTCGCGACCCTCAACATTAGCAGTCACCAGCATACGCCGCTGAGCGTTCTCGCGGTTCACGCTGTTCGGCCCCGAGGCAACACTTATGTCGGCAAGAGCCTCCAGGGGCACCGCGCCCTCGGGTGTGCTCACAGGCAGAAGACCTATGTCGGCTATCGACGCACGGTGCTCGTCATCAAGTATCACAGTGATGTCGTAGGCATAGTTGCCCGCATACACCTCGCCCACCTTGGCTCCTCCGAGAGCCGCACCCACAGTACGGCCAAACTCGCCCGTAGTCACGCCATAACGGGCCAACAGCTCGCGCCGGGGCTTTATCACAAGCTGCGGACGCTCCACCTGCTGCTCTATGCTCACATCCACAGCACCCTCCACGCCGTCCACGGCCTCCTTTACCTTGCGGCCGAGTGCGAAAAGAGTGTTGAGGTCTGGCCCGAAAATCTTCACCGCAATCTGAGCCTGTGCCCCCGAAAGCATCGCGTCGATGCGGTGCGATATAGGCTGACCTATCTCTATCACGGCGCCCGGGATATGACTCAGGCGGTGACGGAGGTCTGCGCCAAGCTCGGCGCGCGAACGTCCCTCAAGGCGATAGGGAGCCTCAATCTCTGATACGTTCACCCCGAGCGAATGTTCGTCAAGCTCGGCACGGCCCGTCTTGCGGGCCACCGTAAGCACCTCGGGAGTATCAAGTATAATACGCTCCGCCTCACGGCCTATGCGGTCGCTCTCCTCAAGCGAAATCCCCGGCAGCGTGCTCACGTTAATCGTAAACGAACCCTCGTTGAAAGGCGGAAGGAAGCCGCTGCCAAGCGTGAAGAAAACACAGCAGGCTACCACAAAGAGCACACCTGTGCATGCAAGAACCGCACGGCTGTGCCTGAGTGCCCCGCACAGACTGCGCGAATAAGCGCTCTTCACGGCACGCGTCAGGCGAGGCTCACGGCTAAGCTCGCGCTCATCACGGCCATTGCCCAGCAGGAAGGAGCACAGCACCGGCGTCACCGTAAGAGCCACTATCGTAGAGGCCGCAAGCGATACAAGGAACGCTATGCCAAGAGGCTTGAGCATACGCCCTTCCATGCCCTGAAGGAAGAACAGAGGCACGAAAGCCGCAGCTATAATCAGCGTCGAGTTGAAAATAGGCATACGCACCTCGGCCGACGCATGGTATATCACCCTGAGAGTGCTCTCGCGCTCCCCTTCGGGCAAACGGCGGTTCTCGCGCAGCCGCTTGTACACATTCTCCACATCCACTATCGCGTCATCCACAAGGCAGCCAATCGCTATCGCTATGCCGCCGAGGCTCATGGTATTGATAGTCATACCCATGGCATTGAGTATCAGCACCGACACTATTATGGAGAGCGGAAGCGCTATCACCGATATCACAGTCGTGCGCACGTTCATCAGGAACACGAACAGCACTATTATCACAAAGAACGCGCCCTCGGCGAGCGAGCTTTGCAGATTACCTATTGCGCTGTCTATGAAGTCGCTCTGGCGGAAGATGTCGGTCGACACCCTTACATCGGCAGGCAGACCCGCCTTCATCGTATATAGCACACGGTCTATCTCGTCGGTAAGCTGCTTGGTGCCGGCCCCGGGCTGCTTGGTCACTGTGATGAGAACGGCAGGCTCGGCCTCTACCGAAGCCACGCCTATGCGGGGCTGCGACGACGACTGCTCCACCGTCGCCACATCGCCTATCGTCACGGTGCCGCGGGCGTCGGAGCGCACCACAGTGGCCGCAAGCTCCTCTGGCTCGGCAGTATTGATGTCGGTTTTAACTATATATTCGTTGCCGAAGTCATACACCACGCCGCCCGCGGCATTCACATTCATGCCCTCGGCAGCATCGACAACATCGTTCACGCCCACACCGTAGGCAAGCAGACGCTCTGGCTGGAGCTTTATCTGGTACTCGGGAGCGTCGCCGCCTATCACCGACACCTGCGATACGCCCGGAAGCCCGAGCAGCCGCGGTCGTATCGTGCGCTCGGCAAGGCCGCGCAGCTCTATCATCGAAGTGCTGTCGGAGCGCAGACCTATTATCATCATCTCGCCGAGTATCGACGACTGAGGCCCCATTACAGGCTTGCCGACACTCTCGGGCAAGCGTTCGGTGGCTTCGTCGAGGCGCTCCGACACTATCTGACGGGCCTTGTATATATCTGTTCCCCAGTCAAATTCCACCCATACCACCGAAAAGCCCGTAGTCGAGGTCGAACGCACTCGGCGCACGCCCGTGGCTCCGTTCATGGCCGTCTCCACAGGGTAAGTCACCACCTGCTCCACCTCCTCGGCGGCAAGGCCGGGAGCCTCGGTCATCAGCACCACCGTCGGGGCATTCAGGTCAGGGAAAATATCCACCTCCATTTTCATCAGAGTCACGGTACCGGCCACAAGGATAAGAGCCGTCACAATCATGACGGCAAGGCGGTTTCCAAGCGAGAGCGATATTATCTTGTTCAGCATGGCATCAATGGTTATGAGAATGACCCTGAGGAGCTACTGCCGATGTCTCGGCAAGACGAACAGCCGATACTCCCCGCACCACAACGCGTTCGCCCGGCTCAACACCGCTGATTTCCACGCGCTCGCCGTCGCTGGCGCCCGGCTTCACAAGGCGCTTGGCAAAGTGGTGCCCCTCGGTGTTTACATACACATAGTAGCTGCCCTGCTGCTCCGAAATAGCCTCTACGGGCACCGTAAGCACATTGCTACGAGGGCTGCCTATCAAATAGGCCGTAAAAGGCGTTCCCGCAGCAGCTCCGCTGCCGTTCACGCTGAAGTAAATAGGTATATACCCCCCGGCGGCATCCGAAGCGCCAGCGCCCTGCGAGCCGCTGCGACGGCCTCCGCGCTCACTCACCCTGTACTTCGCCACGCCGGGAATATCCACTGTCATGTCGGCATACGTGGCCGCATCTGCTGCATGGCGCATCGGCAAATCCACTCGCAGAAGCGAAGCCGAAGCGCTGCCGGTAAGGGCTATAGCCTCGCCCGCCTGTACATACTGACCCTCTTTTGCAAGCAGCTGTATCACCGTGCCGCTCGTCGGGGCGGTGGCGCGGCGCGAACCCGCAGCAGGGCTATAGGCTGCACGCGCGGCATCGTATGCGCTCTGCGCCGCGTTAAGCTCGCCTCGCGTAGCCATCTGTATGCCGTACAGCTCCTTCACACGGGCAAGCTCCTTCTCGGCATTGGCCAGAGTAGCAGCAGCGACTGCGTTGGCATCGCCGCCGCTCACCGTACTTGTCTCTATGCTTGCCACCACGGCGCCCTTGCTCACGGCTGTGCCGGGCTCTATACCCCTGGCATAGCGGACTGTTCCGGCCACAGGCGACACCACCAGGGCATCCTGCGAGCCGCCCTGCATAACGCGGCCGGCGGCACGCACCACCGAGTGGAAGTCGCCTGCCGAGAGTGTATCCGTCACCACGCCGAAGCGCTCGGCGGCTTCGCCGTCCAGAACTATCACGCCGGGAGCATGCTCATGGTCGTCATGCACAGCCGCCTCTTCGTGGCTGTGACCATGGCTGCATGCGGCAAAAAAAGGTATTGCTGCTAAAAGAAAAATATGTGAACGAGACATTTCTTAGAGTATCTTAGAGGTTTTTAATTTCTCCACAAAATTAGCATATAGCGCACCTTTGTGTCTTGCACAATTCGGGGAAGAGCCGTCACCATGCCGGACGCTGCGGATAAGCGTCGAGTCGGGCTGCCGGCACATCGCCCGCACGTATCACATGAAGGGCTATCGCGCGAGTCATCAGTATATCGTCGTGATGACCCTGCTTGGCGGCATAAGCGCCGTTAGGCAACTGCTCGTACACCGAAAGCTCATGGCAGGCCTCGGCGTCGCGCTCCACATACAGCCCGTCGCGCACGGCCTCCACAAGACCAGCTATCACCATGGCCTTGGTGCTCACGTTGGTATGAAAACCTATGCGGCTGCTGTAGGTGCGCGTCAGGCTGTCGAACGTCCTGCGCGTATACAGATTGGCATACTGCTCGCTTATACGGTTCAGCACAAAGAGATTGCTGTCGGCTCCACCGCCGTACTGAGCCGTCTCGAAGGTATTGCTCTCTATCACAAGGAAAGCGTCACGGTAATACCGTGCCACAGCCACACTCTTGGCGGCAAGAAGGTCGTGGTCGATATGCCCGCGCCACTGCGCCGCCACCCTCGGCATGTCGCCGCTGATGTCGAACACCGCTATAACCGACCAGTCGGCCGACGCCGAGCGCCCGCCCACATCCACCGCAACCACATAGCGGCCCGTGCGGCTCGGCTCCTCCCACACCTTCATGCGCCCCGAAGCGTCGTCAGTAAAGCGGCTCCCGTCGGCCGAAACCTCGCCTGTACGCGCCGCCGCGTGGCAACCCGCACGCAGGCGCTCCACAGCATCCGCGGGGAACACCACGTTTTGGGCCGACGTAAACGCAAGGATGTCGTCGGGTGGAAATTCGGCATAGAACTGCTCGTCGCTCTCGAACTCTCTGCGCTTACGCCTGTACCACCGCAGATTATCCGACGTGCAGCCGTGCGCCCACAGCCACCGCTCATGGGCCGACATCGTACCGAGTATAGCCGTCGCATCGTCGCCCTCAAGCCGGTAGAAATCTATCTCCTGCCACGGAACAAAGACCGCATGCTTGTCGCCCTCACCGCTCTTGGAGCGAACCCATTCGGTATGGAAATAGTCACCCGTGCCGCAGGCCGTCGACTCTATCGCCACAAAAGAGTAAGGCACAAGGGCGATACTGCCGCACACTGCCTGTATCACAGCCCGGGGCGAACGCGTGGGCGAGCTTCGCCAGAACGCCGTCTCGCTGAGGTGAGCCATGGCATAATCGCCGCCACGCACGCTGTCGGGGCACTCGCTGCTGCCTATCGTCACTCGGCAGTCGCGCCCCGCTATCACACGCACCCCGCCGCTACGCTCGTATGGCCGGAACGCGGCTTCCTCATCGCCCTCCCACAGCTCGGCTGGATAGCGCTCAAGCATTTTCGTGTACATACCCCTGATGTTCAGCGACGTATCCTTAACATGGGCGCAAATAACCGAGTTCCAGTTACGGCGGTGCACGCACTGTATCCACGCCATATACATCTGCACGAGCGTCGAGCCGCCCCACTGGCGTGCCTTCAGAAGTATTATCCTCACGGGCAGACCGGCGCGGCGGTCGCCCTCAAGTACCTCGAGCACTCTGCGCTGGGGTGCGTTGAGCCTGAACGGTATGTCGCGGTACGACTGCTTGTCCTTCACCGTCACGCACTCGCACGCCCAATACTCGAAGTCGTAGCGGCAGCGCAGACGCCGCCACGCCACACTGTCGGAGCGCGCCGCACGGTATTCCTTGTCGGCTCGCATCTCGTCGGGAACTAAGGCCGACGGAAGGCCCTCCACCGGCGTCGACACCCGTACGCGCCGTCCCAGGCACCCCACGCCGCGGCGGGGGTCGTAAGGTGCGTCGCGAAGCAGCCTGCGCAGAAAGTCTATGTCGCAAAGTGTCTCTGTAGTCATTTCCATAAAGTACTTCTTATTTTGAGTGAGTCAAAAACAAAGTCGGGCGACACATCGCCGCGGAGATGTATGCGCACTGCACGCACAGGCCTGCCGCGCAGTGCCGTCGCAATGGCGCTGCGGCACGCTCCGCGCACCGTAAACACGGCAAGAGGCCATGAACCCGAGGCGCACGTGCCAATACCCTCTACCGTCACGCTAATGTCAACTTCCGACGCCTCTATGCCAAGCTCAAGCAACTTGGGTACAAATAGCTCGTTACCCTCGTGCCGCACATAGAACTCCGCCTCGGCATCAATCTCCGATGCCGTGCCGACCGTGCCGAGCTGCACTATGCCGGCGCCACCTGTTCCGTAGGCCGTGCCGCACACCTCGGTAACGGCAGTCACCCCCACACTGCGACGGCGGTAGCGGCCATAGCCGCGCTCGAGGCAGAACACATCAGCCGAGCCGTCGAGGCGGCACGCCATAAGCTCCCGCCGGGCCGCGTCGTAGGCCACCGACGAATATGCCCGTCCCTCCGACAGCTGCGTCATGGAGCCTTTGCCGTCAAGGCTGTACAGCGAAGGCCCGTCGAGCGTGTCGGCTCCGGCGAGAACATAAAGCTCCGCGCTCTCGCCGCTGCATATAGCTCCGCCGCCCGATACCGGCAGCTCCGACAGCCTGCGCACCGACAGGTTCTTGAGGCCCGCTCCAACGCCTATCGAGAAGATACCGCCTCCACCCGCCGCCACAAAGCGAGAACGGCCGAACTCCCACGACTGGTCGCTGCTACGCCGGGCCACCAGTGTCTTCACGGCACACTCTCCTGTATCGGCAAGCAGCACAGGCGCCAAAGGGTTCCTATCGTCGGCAATTATCACTGTGCCGGCATAGCGGTCAGACGGTGCGCGCACCGTGGGCGCCACAGCTCCGGCCGACCCGAGCGACAGCCGCCCCACCTTTTCGGCCACAAAGACGGCGCTGCGGCCGCTCTCCTCAGGCTCGAGGGTATACACCCCGTGCAGTACGCTGTTGCCGACACTCACATCCACCATTATCGTCACGGCATCGGATGCCGGATACGTCAGCACAGGCGACAGCGACAGCGGCGCACCCGTGGCATGCGACTCGTGCCTCACCACACTGCTGCCGTCGCTGAAAATCACGGTGCTCACAGCCTGCCATGCCGACGGCGACACCGCCGCCGCGAAATTCGCCGCAGAATAGCCCGCAAAACGCCGCACGCTGATGTCGCCCCACGCCCGCGACGACGCATCGGCCGCCGTGCACGCCGCCGTAAAGCCGTGAGGCAACGACAGCAGCGTCTGTCGGTGCGTATATCGGGGCGCAGGCCGGCCCATAGCCGCACGTAAGGCCGCGGCTTCGGCTTCAGGCTCGTCCGACGGCGTGACGTCGAATGTCACCTTGCGTGCCGAAGCTCCGAAAGGATTGTTTATCACCGCCACACGGCTCTCCAGCCCGTCGAGACGGGCGAGCGCAGCAGCGAGCACACGCCGCGTCGCTCCGGGAGTGCCGTTCGACAACGACGCCTCATGTCCCGGCAGACTCACCGTCACAAAGGGTTGCGACGCATCGCTGCCTCGACCCGTGTTGTATGCCGCACGCGCCCCGGGCACAAAGGGATGAAACATCGGACTCATATACACCTCGCAGGCTGCCACTTCCGCAGCTCGCGCACCCGTAGCCTCATGGAAAAACACCGCCGGAGTCCACACCGAGGCCGAGAGGGTATATCCTCCGAGTGTCTGACGGTCGGCGCTCGTCACACCCACACCCGAGGCACACTGCACACCGCCCGAATGGGCAAGAAGCACCGGCGCCGACACAAATAGCACCTTACCGTCCTTGTTCACAAGACGATAGCGTGCAAGCACAGGCTGCACCATACGCCCTGCCGCTGCCGCCTTCACACATATACGGCGATACGCCGCCAGCATATCCGACGCCAGAGTATCGGCATCCCGCTCGTCGAGAGCCTCGGCTCCAGAGTACACACGGCTCAGCTTGCGGCTCTGCACATCCGCCGTCACCGCACCCGCCACATCCTCGGCAAGAAGACTCACCGCCGGAAACTCCGACTCCAGAGCCGACACAGCCACAGAGCCACCCTCGGCGCACACCTTCACAGGCCCTTCCGAGGTCATTACCAGCGCCTCCGAGTCGCTCCGGGGCGCCGCACAGAGAGCCGAAGCGGGCAGAACACCCGCAAACACCGAAGGCGCGAGCGCCGCCACCTTTATATCCGAAAATACAATATCGCGGCCACGGGCGCTCATCAGGGCCGGACGCCCGTTGCGAACCATACGGCAAAGAGGCATACAGCCCGAAGTGCCCGCATACACCTCCGGCACCCCCACAGTCCCAAGCTGGCCACCGAACACACCCGAGCCACCGGGACGAAGATTAATAAGAGAAGAACATGCCACACGCACAGATGCGTCGGCATCGCGACGGGGCATAAGAGGCACCGCCACACAGTCGGTAATCATATTCGTTTTCATAGCATCAAAAGTTTTTTCCGCAAAATTACCGCCGGCACCGCCCCACTATCCCCCAAAATCCCGGCGGCCGGGATTTGCCCCGCCACCCCACCAGAAAAAAAGCCCGCAAGCGATATTTATCTCGCACCCCATAATTGCAATATTTACACAGTGTTAACAAAATTTAACAATGGGGGGGGGTAAAAGTCAAGTCAAATTTGTAATTTTGCGCTGAAATCAACTCATTATCACCACCTACCATTATTAATAATAAACAGGAACCGTTATAATTGGTAACAAAACGTAATATTTCGCAACAATAATCACATATCAATCATACCAGGTTAACATGAAAACATTTGCAAAACTTGGTCTCGCCGTGGCATTCTGCGCCGCGTTCTTCGGCCCCGCCGCTGCTCAGGAGACCGCATCGAAACCCAACGTATTCATCGACTACTTCTGGCGCCCCAGCGACCTCAACAGCAACATCGCAGAACAAGTGCGCAACAACGTCATCGAAGCTATAAACGCCACCAACCGCGTTGAACTCATCGACGTAGACAGCCGCTCGGCTCTCGCTATCGAGAAAGACCGCCGCGACTCGGGCCAGCTCGCTGCCGACGACGACATGAGCCGTATCTCCGTCATGAAGGAGGAAGGAGCCAACGCCCTCATCCAGGGCCGCATTACTTCGCTCGTTATCAAGAAAAACACCAGCAAGGACGGTTCTATATATTACACCGCTACAATCAACTACACCCTCAAGGCCATCAATCCCAACGATGGCAAACTCATTGCCTCCAAGACTATCAAGGTCGGCGACGAAATCCTCAACCTAAAAACATACCAGACAGCCGACGAAGCTGCTATGGGCGTAGCTAAGGACGCCAAACGCGGCGTGGCTTCATTCATCGAAGAAGCATTCCCCGTTACCGGCATTATCCTCGAAGCCGGTGAAGTCAAGAAAGACGAAATCAAAACCGCATACGTCAGCGTGGGCAACACCGCAGGCGTGAAGAAAGGCAATAAATTCAACATCTGTGTAGAACGTCAGATAGCAGGCCGCACCTCGCATAGCGTAATCGGCGAAGCCGAAATCGAAACCGTTGAAGGCGACGATATCTCGCTCGTGAAAATCAAAAAGGGCGGCAAAGAACTCAAAGCCGCTATGGATGCCGGACAGACTATCGTCTTAAAGTCCGTACCCAAGAAAGAGCGAGCTGGCTTCTCTATCTAATCATTATACCTCAACTGGACGGGGGCGCGGAAAAAGCGCCTCCGCCCTCTCGTATTTTAGAGGTCGTTGTTTAATCCTACCTCTTCATTAAAAAGTTTTTATGCTATGAAGAAACACTTGATACTGTTTCTAATCGGACTCATTTTGTGCATCCCTGCGGACGCTCAGAACTTTTCTGATAATGTAAGCCTCGAAAGTCAAGAAGGCGACGTGGTAGCAATAAAGGCAAGCGCCACACACGAAAAGAAAAAAGAAGCCGAAATCCTCGCTATGAAATCGGCTTTCAATGCCCTCCTCCACTCCGGAGTCGAAGGCCTCCACAACGGACAACCCATGATTGTGGGAGACTGTAAACAGTACGACTACCGCTTCTTCCACGAAAACAGATACATACAATACATGTCGCAAGAGCCGCGAAAGCTCAACAACGACAAAATAAAAGGCAACAATCTCACCACTGTTGTCGTATACATAAACACAAAAGGTCTCAAAGCCGAATTGCTCCGTAACAAGCTGCCTCTATCGCCGGCATGGGCCGATGCCAAAGCCGTAAACGCAACAGCTTCGCTGAACCCCACTATAGTGGTAGTACCCAACACCACAGCCGAGACAGGTTACAGCTTCGAAGCCATGCGCACTATAATCGAAAACGACCCCGTGCAGCGATACGCCATAGACCGCGTGGCCGAGGAATTTCAGAAAAACGGCTTCAAGACCCGCGACTTCGTTACTCAGCTTCAGAACGCCAAGACAAGCAATTTCCTCCGCGAAGGAACCCAGACCGACGACGCCTCAATGCTCGTATCGCAGCTCCCCGGCGACATCGTAGTCACCGTAGACTGCGTCGTAGAGACTCTCAACAGCGGAATATCTGCAGCAATGCTCAATATCAGCGCAGTAGAGAAGCAGACCGCCGGACGCCTTGCCACAAAAACATTCGAATCGGGCCAATACCACACCACCGAGCACAACCGCCTGGCCGACTACGCCGTCAAGAAAATATCGAAAGACTTCTTCTCTCAGCTTCAGGACTCTTTCGACGCAATGGTCAAGAAAGGACGTGAGGTGAGCATGGAACTCGCGCTCGCCGAAAACGTCGACTGGGACTTCGACAGCGACGCTCCCGCTTCCGGCGAATTTTTCAAAGACGCTCTCGAAGAATGGCTACGCGAAAACTCGTTCCAAAGCAACTACAGCATGAACTCGAGCACCGACAAGTACATAGCACTTAGCGTAAACGTACCCCTTTGGGACCAGGAGAAAAACCGTTCATTCACACTCAGCAACTTCGGTTCGAACTTCCGCAAGTTCCTCAAGTCACACCTCGGTGAAGACTACAAGCCCAAAATCGCCTCCATGGGACAGAAAATGCTCATCACCATAGAGTAAACGCCACCGGCTCAATACTGTAACCATACAAAACCAATACCTCGTCACGCATGAACAAAACACTTCACATACTTTTTCTCTCCCTGCTCACAGCCGTCTGCCTCGGCTTCGCAGTTTGTTCCGACTGCGGCGACGACCTCTACGGCGGCACAGCTAACGACTACGAAATCAACGACTACTACACCTCTCTACTCCGCCAGGACTGGAATGGTGAGTCTACCCCGGCCACAACAGCAAACAATCTGCGCCTTGGCATCATCTACAGTATAACAATATATAAATAACGCCATTCCTCATGAACCGATTTCTCACAAGCCTATTCGCGCTGTCCGCAATAGTACTGCTGCATGCGCAGGGCACTGCCGACAACATCCGCTTCTCGCTCCTTGGCATAGCCGGAGAGGAAGTGCCGGAGGCAACAGCCACTGCCCTCGGCACCAAGCTGCAACAGGCACTCAACCGCACCGGCGCACTCCTCGACGGCACCGACGGTATCTTCGCCGTACGCCCCACTCTATCCTTCGCCACCGACGACGGCACCGAAGGCATGGTTATGGATTTAAGCCGAGTGAAAGGCGACCTTGTGCTCGAAGCTTTCAACACCGCCGACGGCAACGTATTTCACTCCGTCACTGTGCCCGTAAGCGCCACCGCGACAGGCTCGCGGGAGCAGGCCCTCAAGAAGCTTGCCACATCGGTCAAAGCCACCGACCCGGTATTCGTGCGCTTCGTGCGCAAGTCGCGCGAGAAAATTGCCGACTACTACGCCGAGAACTGCGCCGCCATTATAGAGCGTGCACAGGTGCTCGCCGACTCAGGCAAGGGTGCGCAGGCTCTCGAGCTGCTCGGAGCCATATCCCCCGAGCTGGAATGCTACGAGCTTGCCCTCCGGCTATCTGCGCAAATCGGCGGTTCACCAGTAAAGCCCGACACCGTAGTAATAGAAAACACCGTGGAAGTGCCAGTATACATCGAAGTCGAGCCAGAGCCTGCGCCCGAAGTACAGCCCGCGCCGACACCCGTCGCACCCGCCGAACCGGCTGCGCCCGCCTACTCCATAAAGCTCAGCCACCCCGACGCGTTCGACTTCAAAATAGTATCGTGCAAGGGCCTCCGCAGCGGCAACCAGATAAAGATTGTAGGCGAGTTCATGAACAAGAATTGCAACTACGACGTGCAGTACATGGCCATGAAAAAAGCCTTCGACCAGGACGGCAACGAGTGGGAGCGCAGCAACATCCACATCCGCGACTACATCTACTCCAACATCAACACGCCCAAGTCGGTAGCCGTGAAGATTCCCTTCACTATCTATAACGCCGACCCCTCCTCGGTGTCGTCGCTGAGCTACATCTACATCGACTTTGACCGCTACAACATCGAAATCCGCAACCTGCCCGTAGTCTGGGAGTAAAATTCTTGATATGAACCGTTTTACCATACTGTTGGCCTGCGCCGCAGTCACAGTGGCCGCACACGCCGAAGTGAAAGTCCTCGAGCGCAGCGACAAGAAAACACCAGAGTGGATAACCGGCGCCGCCGAAGGCTACATAGTGTCGGCGGTAGAGGCTCCATCAATCGCTGAAGCCCGCACACGCGCCGAGCAGGATATAGCCTCACAGATGGCTATGGCGGTGGCCCGCAACGTCGAAGCATCGTACTCAAACCAAAGTATGGAGACCGCAGGCAACGCCGGCGTCGACAGCCGCGACACCTACAGCTCCACCGTCGCCGTGCAGGCCGCCAACCTCCCCTTCCTCAAAGGCATAAGCCTCAGCAAGGCCGACGCCGTATACTGGGCCAAGGTACGCGACAAAGACACCAAGGCCGAGTACTACCAATACTACGTGCGCTACCCCTTCTTCCACGTAGAGCAGGCAGCACTCGAGAAAGAGTTCGAGGAATACGACTCCGCCAAAGAAGCCGAGCTGGCAGCGCTTGAGGCCGACATCGACAACGTAGACAACCTCGACGGCATCAAGAGCGCACTCGGCACACTCGAAAGCCTCGACGGATACTTCTTCGACAAAGTGCGCAAGGCCCGCGTCAAGGCCCTAGCCGACCGCTACCGCGTCCTACCCAAGAGCGTGGTGATGAGCGGAGCCTTCACAGGCCCCCGCACCCTGGTGGTGAGCTTCTCGCTGAACGACCACGCCTTCAAGGTCTACGGCCCCCTCAAAGCCACCTCCAACTGCGCCTCGGCTATCAGCGTAAAGCCCTCGCAGGGCGCCTACACCATTACCTTCGGCACCGACGACTGCCTCGACGACGAAGAGAACTACATCGAAGTGAACACCCGCTTCGAAGGCCGCAAGCTCAACGAAAAATATTCGCTCAACAGCGCCGCAGAAGCCTCACCGCGCTTCTCGGTAGTGCCCACCGGCAAGATACTCCTCGCCGCCGACACCGCCTCGGTCGACGAGTCCACAATATCAGGCCTGAACATACGCCTTTCGCTCAACAACCGCGGCGGCAGCCCCTTCGGCGTAAAGAGCCTCGAGCTTGAAGTGCCAGGTCTGGCCACCCCGATAGTAATAGACAACATCGACGCCGTATACACCACCAAAGGCATAGTTCAGCTTGCCGTACACTACGAAGGTACCGTAGGCATCGCCGACGCTCCCGCCTCACGCATAGCAATGGCAAAAGGCACCGTCACCCTCATAAACCCCGCCACACAAGCCGTAGAGCGGGTCAAGATAACGCTGCCGTTTTCTTCGAACTGGCATTCGAAGAATTAAGTAAAAATTAAGAATTAGGGCACAGCTCATTAAATTATTAATTTTTAATTTCCGAAGGAACATGCTATATTTGCCAACAAATTAATCATTATAATAAACCATGAACATGAAAAAGCTACTTACAGTTTTCACTCTTCTGTTTGCCTTCGCCGCAGCTCCCGTCGCCATGGCAACTCCCGATGCAGAACCGCTGAGCAAAGCGCAGACCAAAGCCATCGAGAAAGACGCCAAGAAACGCAGCAAAGAACTCAAGAAAGCCGGCTGGGAACCCCTGGCAAGTACAACCACCCTTGAGTACGCCATGATAAAATACCGCACCTACATCGAAAGCGACGAAGACAACCGTGTGCCTATCACTGGCATCGCTATCGGCCGCAGCAACAAGATAGGCCGCGAGAACGCTATCCACAGCGGCGTGGCAAGCTACGCACAGCGCGCAAAAGCGCAGGTGGTAGGTAAGGTGAAATCGGTCATGTCGAGCGACTCGCACAATGTTTCGCAAGAAGAAATCGACAAGTTCGGAGCTGCCTACGAAGCAGGCGTAAACACCAAGATGTCGGGCCTCGTAAAAGAGCACTTCGCACTTGTTCGCACCGCTAAAGACGGCTCAAAGGAATTCAACGTATTCATGAGCATCGACGAAGCCAAAGCTCGCAAGGCACGCGAAGATGCAGCACGCGAAGCTAAAGAAAAGTCGCATCTGGGCACCCTCTCCGAAATGGTCGACGAGTTTATCGGCGAGCCCGTTGAAGCCGACGAATAATGAAACGACTCTCTCTAATCTTAGTGTCGGCGGCGTTGATAGCGCCGCCGGCTTTGCTTTCGGAGCCTGCCCATGCCGCACACGACGACGGCTTCGGTGACTTCGACAGCTTTATGAGCGGAGCACTCGGCGACTTCGACAACTTCATCGACGACGCCAACCGCGACTTCATCGACTTCATGCGTAACCCCTGGAAAAAATACGATGCCGTGAAGCCCGTGGAGAAGCGCGTAGTGCCCGAGCCTCAAGTACAGCCAAAAGCCGACCCCGAAGCGAAAGCACCCGAAAAGCCCGCTCCCCTCACCATAGAAGAAATAATAGACCTCACAGGCAAAGAAGGTGCCACCAAAGGAGGCAAAGAATTTGGCATGGCCCCAATCGGAAACTTCGTGCAGGAAGAACCCGAAGCAGAGCCGATAACCCCAAAGGCACAGCCGCAGGCTCCAAAAGCAGCCCCCGAAGCCCCCAGGGCACAGCCGCAGGCTCCCAAGCCCACTCCCAAGTCTCCCCAAGCGGCCCCAAAAGCCCCCACCCCTGCCCCCCCCTCTCCGG